>JACOVG010000007.1 GCA_016177405.1 Candidatus Omnitrophota bacterium
GCCGAAGGCCGAGGACGGACGGCGGGAGTACCCGCAGGCGGCAGGACCCGTGGCCGGGCAACTACGGGAGGTGCGCTTCGGGACATCCCCTCGCGTGGGTTCCTCCCTCACCGGCCCTCCCGTTGGCAGCTTACGAGAACACGGATCGGGGTGTGGGGTGAGACTGCGGACACGGGTGACGCCGGAGGGAGGACCCGCCGCCGCGCCCGCAGGCCGAAGGCCGAGGACGGACGGCGGGAGTACCCGCAGGCGGCAGGACCCGTGGCTGGCGAACCCCCACACCGGGCTGGGGAGTCGAAGGTGGGCCGGATAGCTGACGAATTGGTAAGGAAAATACTTGACTAAAGAGTCGTGTATCGGTAACCTTGATGGTGGAGGGCAAATGGGATGAAGATATCCGCGCAGGAAGAGTACGGGTTAAGGTGCCTGCTCCAGCTTGGCCGGGCAGAGGAGGAGAAGGGTCTAACCGTCAAGGAGATCGCCCAGCGGGAGGGGCTTTCGACCGCCTACGTGGAGAAGCTTCTTCGGGGGCTCGGCCGGGGGGGCCTGGTCCACTCGGTCCGGGGGACCAAGGGGGGTTACCTGCTAAGCCGGCATCCGAGGGAAATCCATCTGAACGCCGTGGTGCGCTCCCTGGGCAAGGTTGAGACCACCGGGGAAATCTGCGACCGCTTCCCCGGCCATCTGAACACCTGCGTCCACATCGACAATTGCTGCATCCGGTCGGCCTGGGCCACGCTGACCGACGCGATCGAGAGCTTCCTGGAAAAGACCACGCTCGCCGACCTGGTGGGATCGGAGATCAAGAGCCGGGTTCTCTTCGCCGAGCGGATGGCCCAGCCCAAAAGAGGTTTGACGGTATGACCACGCCCCTGCTTGAAATCAAGAATCTTCACGTGACGATCGAGGGCAAGGAGATACTCAAGGGAATCAACCTGGCCCTTGAGAAGGGACAGGTTCACGCCCTGATGGGCCCCAACGGCTCCGGCAAGTCCACCCTCTCGAACGTCCTGATGGGCCACCCCAAGTACCAGGTGACGGGTGGCGAGGTTCTTTATCAGGGGCGCGATCTGGCGTCCCTGAAGACCGACGTCCGGGCCCGGGCGGGGCTGTTCCTGGCCTTCCAATACCCGACCGCCATCCCGGGGGTGAGCGTCGTGAATTTCCTGCGCACCGCCATGAAGTCGCGCTTCGGCGAGGCCTTCCAGCCCAAGGAGTTCCGCAAGGAGTTCAAGGCGGCCATGGCCCAATTGGGAATCGAGGAGAGCTTTGCCACCCGCTACGTGAACGACGGCTTCTCCGGCGGCGAGAAGAAGCGGCATGAGGTCCTTCAGATGGCCCTGCTGAAGCCGGAGCTCGCGGTCCTGGATGAGACCGATTCCGGGCTGGACATCGACGCCCTGCGCGTCGTGGCCGAGGGGATCAACCGGTTGAGGGGACCTCAACTCGGGATTCTCCTGATCACCCATTACCAGAGGCTCTTAAGCTACGTGGAGCCGGACGTGGTGCACGTCATGATGGACGGGCAGATCATCCAATCCGGCGGCAAGGAGCTCGCCCACGAGCTGGAGGCCAAGGGCTACGCCCCTTACGAAACCGAAAAGGCGCCCGCGCCATGAGCGACAAGCCGATTTCCGTCAACGAGAACTACGACCAGCAGTACGGCTTCCACGAGCAGGAGAAGTACGTCTTCAAGGCCAAGAAGGGCCTCTCCAAGAAGGTGGTGGAAGAGATCTCCGGCATGAAGGAGGAGCCGGACTGGATGCGGGCCTTTCGCCTGAAGGCCCTGGAGGCCTTCCTCAAGAAGCCCTTGCCCGGCTGGCTCGATCCCGAGCTCTTGTCTCAAATCAATTTCGAGAACATCTACTACTACCTGAAGCCCACCGAAAAGCAGGGAAAAACCTGGGAGGAAGTCCCGGAGGAGATCAAGAATACCTTTGATAAGCTGGGCATCCCGGAGGCCGAGCGCAAGTTCCTCGCGGGAGTCTCGGCGCAGTACGAATCCGAGGTGGTTTATCACTCGATCCACGCGGACCTGGAGAAGCAGGGGGTCGTCTTCCTGGGGATGGACGACGGCCTCAAGAAATATCCGGAGCTGGTCAAGCGGTACTTCGGCACGGTGATCCCTCCCCTGGACAACAAGTTTGCCTCCCTCAACTCCGCCGTCTGGTCGGGCGGCTCGTTCATCTACGTGCCCAAGGGGGTCCAGGTGGCCATCCCCCTGCAGGCCTACTTCCGGATCAACGCCCAGAACATGGGCCAGTTCGAGCGGACCCTCATCATCGCCGACGAAGGTTCGAGCGTTCACTACATAGAGGGTTGTCTCCCCGCGGGGGAACAAGTTTCCACGGGTCTGCGCTGGATGAACATCGAATCGATTCAGACGGGAGAAACGGTCTTAAACAGCGACGGCGAAGAGGCCGCGGTCCGCGCCACGCGGGCGCGCCCCTACCGCGGCGATCTCATCACCATAGAACCCTTGTCTGGTGAAAACCGCTTCCGTCTTACACCAGAGCACCCGGTGCTGGCTATTCGGCGGGAAGAGGTCCGAGCCCCACGAAAAAGCCGGGGCAAATGGCTCGGAGAGGTCAACACCGCCAAACTGCTGGCCGCGGAACCCCGCTTCGTCGAGGCGGGGAAACTCTGCCGGGGAGATTTTGTGGTCTTTCCGATCCCCCAGACCACCCGCGACGACTCGCGATACACGATACCGGTGCTGCGCCTGCTTGGGTTCTACCTCGCCGAGGGCTCTACCTTTGTCCACCGGACCCTGCGCATGCCGGTGGTGGTCTTTTCCTTTGGTTCCGGAGATTCCGACCGTCCCCATGTGGAAGAGACCAAGCGCCTGATTCAAGAGGTGACCGGCAAGCGGGCCATCGAGGTGGCCAACAGGAAAAACCACGGAACCTCGGTGCTGGTCTACTCCCAGCCGTTGAGAGACCTTTGCTTGGAAAACTGCGGCAAAGGAGCCGCCACGAAAGAGCTCAACAAAACCCTCATGGAGCTGCCCCCCGAAAAGCAGGCGCATCTCTTGGAGACTTATCACTTCGGGGACGGAAGCCGCTATCAAAGAGCTCATACGATGGTTCGAGCCTCCACGGCCTCCAAGGCCCTGGCCCGCCAGCTGCAGGAGCTTCTGGCCCGCCAAGGGCACTACGCGACCATCTCCCTGCGCCCAGGCGGACCCGACATTATTCTGGGACGGCGGATCACCCGTAAAGATCAGTACATCCTTTATCATTCGCCGGACAGGCGGATGGGAGAGGTCCGGCGCCGCGGGAACGCGTTCCTCGTGCCCATCAAAGGGATTCGGCGCGATCCCTACGAAGGACCGGTGTTCAACATCGAATTGAATAGGGCGCCCAACGCGTACCTCGCCTCTGGTTTTGCCGTCCACAACTGCACGGCGCCCGTGTACGCGAGCGATTCTCTGCACTCGGCGGTGGTGGAGCTGATCGCCCTGCCCCACGCCCACATCCGCTACACCACCATCCAGAACTGGTCCAAGAACGTCTACAATCTTGTGACGAAGCGGGCCATCGCCCACGAGAACTCCATCGTCGAATGGCTCGATGGAAATTTGGGCAGCAAGCTGACCGCCAAGTACCCGGCGGTGCATCTGGTGGGCCGCAAGGCGCGCGGCGAGGTGGTGTCGGTGGCCTTCGCCGGGGCGGGACAGCACCAGGACGCCGGGGCCAAGATGGTGCACTCGGCGCCGGAAACCAGCTCCACCATCCTCTCCAAGTCCATCTGCAAGGACGGCGGGCGAGCCAGCTACCGGGGGCTGGTGAAGGTCTACCCGCAGGCCGAGAACGTGAAATCGTCGGTCCGGTGCGACGCCCTCCTGATGGACGAGCGCTCCCGGTCGGACACCTATCCCACCATGGAGATCGACGCCAAGAAGGTTTCGATCGGCCACGAGGCGACCGTCAGCAAGGTGGGGGAGGAGCAGCTCTTTTACCTGATGAGCCGGGGGCTCAAGGAATCGGAGGCCGTCACCATGATTGTGAACGGCTTTTTCGAGGCCTTCGCCAAGGAGCTCCCGCTGGAGTACGCGGTGGAGCTGAACCGGCTCGTTCAATTGGAAATGGAGGGTTCGGTTGGATAAGATCGGCGCGTTAAAAGGAGAAGCGATCCGGCCCGCCGCGTGGGAACGGTTCACGGCCCTGCCCTGGCCCTCCAAGACCGATGAGGAATGGCGCAGGACCGACCCCGCGAAGGTTCCCCTGGGCGAGGTGGAGTTGAGCCCTGACCCGGCGAGCCTGCGGGTCGGCTGGGAGGAGATCTCCCCTAAGCTGATCGCCTCCGGCGTCATCCTGACCGACTTGGTCAGCGCCAAAAAACAGTTCCCCGAACTGATCCAGGAATATCTGATGAAGAGCGGCGCGCCCGAGGGGCTGGCCAAATTCGTTGCCCTCCACGAAGCCCTCTTCAGCCAGGGCCTCTTCTGCTACGTCCCGGAGGGGGTCTCGGTGGAGCTTCCCCTGCGCTCTTGGGTGGAAATCGCGAAGGATCGGGCGGCGGTGTTTCCGCACGGGCTCATCATCGTGGGCGAAGGAGCCGAGGCGACCCTCGTGGATGAGCGCCGCGCGCCAGGAGGGGTCCACGGGCCCATCGTCTCGGACGAGATGGTGGAGATTTTCCTGAAGGCCGGGTCGCGCCTTCGGTACGTCCACCTGCAGAAATGGCCCCCGCAGGTGGTGGAGCTTTTCACCCAGAGGGTCTTGCTGGAAAAGGACGCCCATTTCCTTAACTTGACGATGGGCTTAGGGAGCACGCTTAGCAAGGCCAACGTGGAAACCACCCTTACCCAAACCGGCGCCCGGGCCGACCTGCTTGGCCTTTTCTTTGGCAGCGGCCGCCAGCACTTCGACTTCCAGACCCTGCAGGACCACCGGGCCCAGGCCACGACAAGCGACCTTTTGTACAAGAGCGCCCTGAAGGACGATTCGGACGCCGTCTACCGGGGGCTCATCCGGATCGCCCGCCAGGCGCAGAAATCAGACGCCTACCAGGCCAACCGGAACCTCCTCTTGAGCCAAGGGGCCAAGGCCGATTCCATTCCGATGCTGGAAATCCTGGCGGACGACGTCCGCTGCACGCACGGGGTGGCGGTGGGCCCGGTGGATGAGGAGCAGGCCTTTTACCTGATGAGCCGGGGCGTCCCGGAGGCCGAGGCCGAGCGCCTCATCGTGGGGGGCTTCTTCGAGCAGGTGATCCAGCGGTTGAAGCTGAAGGAGCTTGAGGAGGGCCTGATGGCCCAAGTGTCCAACAAGATGAACAAAGGAGACCCAAAAGAATGATCACGCTCACAGAGAAAGCGGTTCAGAAGGTGCAGACCCTCCAGAAGGAAGAGGGCAAGGTGGGCTACGCCCTCCGGGTGAAGGTGGTGGGCGGCGGCTGTTCCGGCTATTCGTACAGCCTGGAATTCGATGAGAAGCCCCAGCTGGGCGATTCCGTTTTCGAGAACCAGGGGGTCAAGATCGTCATCGATCCCAAGTCCCTTCCGATGGTGGACAACGCCCAGGTGGACTGGGCCGACGCGCTGACCGGAGCCGGATTCACGCTTTCGAACCCGAACGCCAAGGGCTCCTGCGGCTGCGGACACTCCTTCTCGGTCTAGAAACGGGAGGACGATGGACATCCAACGGATAAGAGAAGATTTCCCTATCCTGGCGCGGCGGGTGCACGGCAAGCCCCTGGTCTATCTGGACAACGCCGCCACCTCGCAGAAACCGCGGCAAGTGGTGGAGGCGCTGGTGGAGTACTACAGCCAGATGAACGCCAACATCCACCGGGGGATCCACGCCCTAAGCGAGGAGGCCACCGCCCGGTACGAGGCCAGCCGGGAGAAGATAGCCCATTTCATCGGCGCCCCCAAGCCCGCCACGGTGATCATGACCCGCAACACCACCGAGGCGATCAACCTGGTGGCCAACGCCTGGGGGTTGAAGCATGTGGGCCCGGGGGATGAGATCCTCCTCACCGAGATGGAGCACCACTCCAACCTCGTCCCCTGGCAGATCCTGGCCCAAAAGAAGGGGGCGAAGCTTCAATTCATCCCGGTGACCGGCGACGGACAGCTTGCCCTGGAAGAGCTCCCGCGGCTGTTGACCGAGAAGACCAAGCTCGTGGCGCTGACCCTCATGTCCAATGTCCTGGGGACCGTGAACGACGTCCCAGGCATCGTGCGCCAGGCGCACGCGTTGGGAATCCCCGTTCTGGTGGACGGCGCCCAGGGGGTGCCGCACCTTCCGGTGAACGTCCTGGATTTGAACTGTGACTTTCTGGCTTTTTCCGCCCACAAGATGCTGGGGCCCACCGGGGTGGGAATCCTGTACGCCAAGGAGGCGATCCTGGAGGCCATGGACCCCTTCTTAGGCGGCGGCGACATGATCCGGGATGTGTGGCTCGACCGGGCGGTCTGGAACGACCTGCCCTGGAAGTTCGAGGCCGGCACCCCCAACATCGCCGATGGAATCGCCTTCGGGGCGGCGGTCGATTATCTGAACGCCGTCGGGATGCCGGAGATCCGCCGGCACGAGGAGGGGCTCACCCGCTATGCCTTGAACCTCCTGCAGGGGATCGAGGGGGTCAAGATCTATGGCTCCCCCGACCCGGCCTTGCGGGGAGCGGCCATCTCCTTCAACGTGAACGGCCTGCACCCGCACGACCTGGGCCAGCTCCTGGACGAGGAAGGGATCGCCATCCGGGCCGGCCACCACTGCTGTAAACCCCTCATGCGGAAGCTGGGGGTGGTGGCCACGGCGCGGGCGAGCTTTTACCTGTACAATACCGAAGAGGAGGCCGACGCCCTGGGCCGGGCCATCCTCAAAGCCAAGGAGGTCTTCTCCGTTGTCAGCCGCCGATGACCTGTACCGGGAGATCATCCTCGAGCACTTCAAGAACCCGAGGAATCACGGAACGCTCGCGCATCCCAGTTTGAAGGCCGAGGGGACCAACCCCTTCTGCGGGGATGAGCTGGAGGTGACCGTCGCCCTGGAGGGCGAACGGATCGCCGACATCCGCTCCCAGGGCAAGGGCTGCTCGATCAGCCAGGCCTCCGCCTCCATGATGACCGAGGCCGTCAAGGGCAAAACCCTTGGCCAAGCCGAGCAAATGGTCAAATCGTTCAAGGGGATGATGCTGGAGAACGCCCCGATGGCTTTCACGCCGGACACGGAGGATCTGGAATCTCTGGAGGGGGTCAAGAAGTACCCTGTCAGAATCAAATGCGCGATCCTCTCCTGGAACACCCTCTGGGAAGGGATCGAGGCCCGCCGCGGAGGGAAATCCCAGTCCAGCCACGTGGAGGGAGAAGAGGGGAGCCGGCCCGATCTCACGGCGCAGATGGCTTCCGAGCCGCAGGCCGCCGCGGGGGTTTCCGCGAGCCCGGAGGACCAGGTGAAGGAGGCGCTCAAGACCGTCATAGACCCCGAATTGAACATGAATGTGGTGGATTTGGGGCTGATCTATGGCATCGAGATCCAGGGCCCCAAGGTGACGGTCACCTACACCCTCACCAGCCCCGGGTGTCCGCTGGGGCCCATCATCAAGGGACAGATGAACACCGCCCTGCTTCGCCTGCCCTGGATCAAGGAGGCGGACCCGCAGTTGGTCTGGTCGCCGCCTTGGGATCCCCACACCATGGCCTCCGACGAGGTGAAACTGGAGCTCGGCATCTGGTGAGCGAATCCTCAAGTGAAGAGGTCATCCTCGCGCAAGCGAGGATCAGCCGCCTCAAGGAAGATTCCCGCTTCCGCGGGAATGACGGGCGCTTTGGCAGCATTCTCTCCCGGATCGGCAGGACGCCGCTCATCCCCTTGAAAAAGATCGGCGAGGAGTTTCCCGGCGTCTCGATCCTGGCCAAGGCCGAATGGTTCAACCCGGGGGGGTCGGTCAAAGACCGCGCGGCGGCTCACATCGTGGCCGGCGCCGAGCGCCAGGGGCTGCTCACGCCCGGCCGGATCCTGCTGGACGCCACCTCCGGCAACACCGGGCTCGCCTACGCCATGATCGGCGCGGCCCGGGGCTACCGGGTGAAGCTCTGCGTGCCGGCCAACGCCAGCCCCGAGATCCTGAAGACCATGAAGGCCTTTGGGGCGGAGGTTGTGCTGACCAATCCCCTGGAAAGCTCGGACGGCGCCATCCGCCAGGCCCAACGCCTGGCGCGGGAAGTTCCCGAGAAATACTTCTACGCCGATCAATACAACAACCCTGCCAACTGGCAGGCCCATTACCAGACGACCGGCCCGGAGATCTGGGATGACACCCAGGGCCGGGTGACTCACCTCGTGGCCGGGGTCGGCACCAGCGGCACCCTCATGGGGACCGGCCGCTTCCTGAAGGAAAAGAACCCTTTGGTTCAGGTGGTCGAGGTTCAGCCGGACGCCCCCCTGCACGGATTGGAGGGCTTGAAGCACATGGCCAGCTCCATCGTCCCCGGGATTTACGAGCCCCAGTTTCCGGATCTGGATCTCGAGGTCAAAACGGAAGAGGCCTACGCCATGGTGAAGAGGCTCGCCCGGGAAGAGGGCCTGCTGGCCGGGATCTCCTCGGGGGCGGGTCTGGCCGCGGCGCTGGAAACGGCCCGCCGGCTGGAAAACAATGGGGCAAAATCAGGCGGTGGGGTTATCGTCGTCATTTTCCCAGATGGAGGTTCGCGCTATCTCGATGAACAATTCTGGAGAGAGTAAAGGAAGCGAAGGTGTGGAGTTAAGCCGCGAAGAGATCCGGCGCTACAGCCGGCATCTGATCATGCCGGAGGTGGGGATTCGGGGGCAAAAGAAGCTTAAAGGCGCCTCGGTGCTCCTCATCGGAACAGGGGGCTTGGGCTCCCCGCTGGGGCTGTACCTCACCTCGGCCGGCGTGGGCAGAATCGGCCTGGTGGACTTCGACGTGGTGGACTTCACCAACCTTCAGCGCCAGGTCCTTTACACCGCCGCCGACGTGGGAAGGCCCAAGCTGGAAGCGGCCAAGGAGCGGCTTACGGCCATCAACCCCTCGGTCGCCATCGAAACCCACGAAGAGCGCCTGACCTCCGAGAACGCCCTGGAGATCCTGCGGGGCTACGACATCGTGATCGACGGCACCGACAACTTCCCCACCCGCTACCTGGTCAACGACGCCTGCGTTCTCCTCGCGAAACCGAACGTCTACGGGTCCATCTTCCGCTTCGAGGGCCAGGCCTCGGTTTTCGACGCCTCGCGGGGCCCCTGCTACCGCTGCCTCTACCCCGAGCCGCCGCCGCCCGGGCTCGTCCCTTCCTGCGCGGAGGGAGGCGTTCTGGGGATTTTGCCGGGCATCATCGGCGTGATCCAGGCCACCGAGGCGGTGAAGCTTATCCTGGGCACCGGCGAGCCGCTGATCGGCCGTCTGCTCCTCTTCAACGCCCTGAAGATGCGCTTCAGGGAGCTCAAACTGCGCAAGAACCCCGACTGCCCGCTGTGCGGAACCCACCCGACGGTCAAGCAATTGATCGACTACGAAGCGTTCTGCGGCCTTCGCCGGGGCGAGGAAGGGCCCTCTTCCGCCGCCGACGAGTGGGAGATCTCCGCCGACGAGCTCAAAGCGCTTCTGGCGAAGGGAAAACCCCTCAAGATCATCGACGTCCGGGAGCCCCACGAGTATGAGATCTGCCGCATCGAAGGGGCCAAGCTCATCCCCACCAGTGAATTCGTCCAGAGGATCGGCGAGCTCGACTCGGCCGACGAGCTGGTCCTCTACTGCCACAAGGGCCTAAGAAGCCGGAACGCCCTGGAGCTCTTGAGGTCGGCCGGCTTCAAAAGGATCAAATCGCTTAGGGGCGGGGTGGACGCCTGGGCCGAAACGGTCGACCCCGAAATGCCGAGGTACTGATGGATTCGGTCCCGGGTTGGGAGCTAAAGGATGGGGCGATCGTCAAGCTTTACAAGTTCAAGGATTTCCAGGAAGCCCTGACCTTCGTTAACCGGGTCGGCGCTCTGGCCGAGGAGGCCGACCACCACCCGGACATCGACATCCGCTGGAACAAGGTCACCTTAAGGCTCTCGACCCATTCCGCCGGCGGCCTGACCGACAAGGATTTTGCCCTGGCCAGGGCGATCGACGCGTAGTCATTTTAAGCGGAGCGAGAAATCTCATGGACGTCCAGCACGACGAGGCGGGCCGCCGCTTCTTCATTGCCCTTCCCGACGGCAGCGAGGCCCAGCTTCTCTACAAGGGGGAGGGCAAAACTCTTAGCTTCTTCCGGACCTACGTCCCGGAGTCCTCACGCGAGAAGGGGCTCGCCGACAAGTTGGTGACGGCAGGTTTCCGCTACGCCCAGGCCCACAACCTCAAGATCATCCCCGCCTGCTCCTACGTGGCCCTCACCTACCTGCCGCGCCACTCCGAGTTCCAGCCCCTCGTTAAGGAATAGCCCCCAGAAACTCACTCCGAGGCCCCGGCCCGGTGCGGGGGTTCGCCTGCCACGGGTCCTGCCGCCTGCGGGTACTCCCGCCGTCCGTCCTCGGCCTCCGGCCTGCGGGCGCGGCGGCGGGTCCTCCC
>JACOVG010000009.1 GCA_016177405.1 Candidatus Omnitrophota bacterium
CGCGTTTCCCCCCTGGAACGGGTTCCGGCCGTTGAACGTCAGACGCTGCCCCAGCATGCTGCCAGAGAACACTGGACAGCGGTGATTCGGCGTGCGTGGGAACGGCAGGAACTCGTTGGGCCGATAGCTCAGTGGGAAGAGCACCAGACTTTTAATCTGTGGAGCAGAGTTCGAATCTCTGTCGGCCCACGGAATTATTTCATGATTCCTTACGAGATCACCGAGCACACCGCCGAAATCGGGGTCCGGGCCTATGGGCGAACGCGGGAGGAGCTCTTCGCCCACATGGCCCAGGGGATGATGAGTCTCATGGTTCCGCCTGCCCAGATCAAACCCGCCGTCACCTATTCCGTCAAGGCCTCCGCCGCCAACGATGAGGAGCGCCTGCTTGTGGCCTGGCTCAAAGAGCTTTTGTACCTGTTTGCCGTGAAGAAGCTGATCGGCAAGACGTTCAAGATCCGGCGGCTTACGGCCGGTTGCGTGGAGGCCGAGGTGTCCGGCGAGAAGCTGGATCTTGCCCGGCACGAGGTGGATAAGGAGGTCAAGGCGGTCACCTACTGCGAGTTAAGCCTCACGCGGGGCGCGGATGGGCTCTGGAGCGCCCAGGTGATCTTCGACATATAATCCGTTCATGGAGCCGCAGCCGATTCAGGTTAAGAAACTCGACGATTACCGCTGGGAGATCCCGAAAGGGGCCAGGCCCGGCATGCGGGTGCCGGGGCTCATCTTCGCCGACGAGGCCCTGATGAAGAATATCCTTAGCGATAAATCCTTGGAGCAGGTGGCCAACGTGGCCACCCTGCCGGGGATCGTCAAGGCCTCCATGGCGATGCCCGACATCCACTGGGGCTACGGTGCCCCCGTCGGCGGGGTGGCCGCCACCGACCCGGAAGCCGGCGGCGTCATTTCTCCCGGTTTAATTGGATATGACATCAATTGCGGCGTCAGACTTTTGCGGACGAATTTGACCGAGGCCGAGGTCCGGCCGGTTTTGAGGAACCTCGTGAACCAGCTCTTTCGGGACATCCCCTGCGGGGTGGGGGCCGGCGGCGACATCAAATTCTCCAAAGACCAAGAGCGCAGAATCTTGACGGACGGCGCCCAATGGATTGTGAAGCAGGGCTACGGCACGGCCAGCGACGTCGAGCACACCGAGGCGCGCGGCCGTTTGGAGGGGGCCGACCCGGACAAGCTTTCCGACCGGGCCTACGAGCGGGGAAAAGGGCAGGTGGGGACGCTGGGATCCGGCAACCATTTCCTGGAAGTCCAGGTGGTGGACCAGATCTTCGACGAGAAGGCGGCCCAGGTGTTCGGACTGCGCGAGGGGTCGGTGACCGTCATGATCCATTCCGGTTCGCGCGGCCTGGGCTACCAGGTCTGCGACGATTACCTGGAGGCGGCGGGAAGGGCCTGCGCCAAGTACGGGATCTCGCTTGTCGATAGACAGCTCGTCTGCGCTCCTGTAAACTCTCCTGAAGGGCGGGATTACCTGGCCGCCATGCGCGCCGCGGCCAACTATGCCTGGGCCAACCGCCAGCTTCTGATGCACCGGGCCCGGGAGGTTTTTGAGCGGATCTTCAGCCAGGGCTGGACCAAGCTCGGCATGTCGCTCATCTACGACGTGGCCCACAACATCGCCAAGATGGAGAGCTACGAGATGGACGGAAAGGAGAAGACCCTCTGCGTGCATCGCAAGGGGGCCACCCGGGCCTTCCCGCCGGGGCATCCGGAACTGCCGGAGGATTACCGCCCCCTCGGCCAGCCGGTCATCATCCCCGGCGACATGGGGCGCAACTCCTACCTCTTGCTCGGCAGCGCCGGGGCCATCACCGGCTCCTTCGGTTCAGCCTGCCATGGGGCCGGGCGGGTGATGTCCCGGACGGCCGCCGTCCGCTCGGCCAAGGGGCGCTCGATCCGGCAGGAGCTGGAGGCCAAGGGGATCATCGCCATGGCGCGAGGCCGCGCCGGCCTGGATGAGGAACAGCCCTCCGCCTACAAGGATGTCAACGACGTGGTCCGGGTGGTTCACGAGGCCGGCCTCTCCAAGCGGGTGGCCCGGATGCGTCCCATCGGAGTCATCAAGGGATGAAGATCAAGGTGTCATTCCCGCGCAAGCGGGAATCCGATCCTCGCTTTCGCGAGGATGACGGTTGCCTTCACCATGCTTGACCTTAAACTGATTCGCGCCGAACCGGAGCGGGTCCGGCAGGCCCTGGCCAGCCGCAGCACCTCCTTCGACCTGGACGGCCTCCTGAAGCAGGAGGCCCAACTGCGCCGGCTCACCCAGGAGCTGGAAAAGCTTCTGCACGAGAAGGGAACCGCCTCCGACGAGGTGGGTCGCTTGAAGCGGGAGGGAAAGTCCGTGGAAAAGCAGTTGGCCGATCTGAAGGAGCTTTCCGGCCAAGAGGATAAGCTCTCGGCCCAAACCAACGAGCTGGAAACCGCCATCCGCCAACAGCTCCTGTTGATCCCCAATCTGCCCCACGCCTCCCTTCCGGCGGGGCCGGGGCCCAAGGCCAACCGGGTGGTGAGGAACGTCGGCGAGCCGAAGAAATTCTCCTTCGCCCCGCGCGCCCACATGGAGCTGGCGGAATCCCTGGGGCTGATTGACTTTGCCCGGGCATCCAAGGTGGCCGGTTCCCATTTCATCCTGTTCACCGGGCGGGGGGCCCGGCTGGAGAGGGCCCTCATCAACTTCATGCTGGACCTCCACACGAAGGAGCACGGCTACGTGGAGATCTCTCCGCCCTACCTGGTCAACCGGGCCGCCATGACCGGCACCGGACAGCTTCCGAAGTTCGAGGAGGACCTCTACCGCCTGCGCGACGACGATCTCTTCCTGGTTCCCACCGCCGAGGTTCCGGTGACCAACCTCCATGCCGGCGAGGTTCTGGAGGCCAAGGCCCTGCCCAGGCGCTACGCCGCCTACACGGCCTGCTTCCGCCGGGAGGCCGGCTCCTACGGCAGCCAGACCAAGGGCCTCACCCGGGTCCACCAGTTCGACAAGGTGGAGCTCGTGAAGTTCACCGCGGCGGAGAGCTCCTACGACGAGCTGGAAAAGCTGACGGCCGACGCCGAGCGCGTGCTTGGGCTCCTGGAGCTTTCCTACCGGGTGGTCCTGCTTTCGACGGGAGACCTGGGGTTTTCCTCGGCCAAGACGTACGACCTGGAGGCCCACTCGCCCGGCACCGACACGTGGCTCGAGGTTTCCAGCTGCAGCAACTTCGAGGAGTTCCAGGCCCGGCGGGCCAACATCCGCTATCGGGATGCCGCCACGAAAAAGCTCAAGTTCGTCCATACCTTAAACGGCTCCGGGGTGGCTCTGGCCAGAACGGTGATCGCCCTCCTGGAACAGCACCAGAACCGGGACGGCTCGGTCGCGATTCCGAAGGCCCTTCAGCCTTACCTCGACGGGCTGACCCTGCTCACCCCGCCTTAAAAGCCCCATGCTGGCCAAGATCGCGCGGCTCACGTTGGGGCTCGGGCTCATTCCCGCGGTCATCGGGTTTGGGGTCTCGTTTTATGGCCAACTCCTCCAGATCCGGCAGGTGCAGACGCCGGAGATCATCTTCCTCTTGGGGATCACCGGCTACCTCGCCTTTCACGCGCTGATCGCGCCGCCCAGCCGGGCCTATGTCTTTGGCCACGAGCTGACCCATGCCGCCGCCACCTGGGTTTCAGGGGGCCAGGTGAAGGGTTTCAAGGCGGGGGCGAAGAAGGGGGCCGTCGCGGTGAACAAGGTGACCGGGTTGATCGCCCTGGCCCCGTACCTCATCCCGGTCTATGCCGTGCTCTGGGCCCTCGGGTTTGGGGCGGCCGGGCTCTTCTGGAACGTGAAGCCCTGGGCCGCCTGGTTCTTCTTTGGGCTGGGGGCCGCGCTCACGTTTCACCTCGTCTTCACGGTGACCGCCCTCAAACAGAAGCAGTCGGACCTGGAGGTCCTGGGGCCGGTCCTGTCGCTGGTCCTGATCCTTTTTGGCAATGTATCCTTGGTGATGGCGGTCTTGGGCCTCTTGATCCCGGAGGTCGGCTTCGGGGCCTATTGGGCCGGCGGCCTCCACCGCTCCCTGGAGCTCTACCGCGCCATCTTCACCCAGCTTTTCTTTTAAGGAGGGGTGCCGGAGTGGACGAACGGAGCGGTCCTGAAAACCGCCGAGGTCCTCGTGATCTCCGTAGGTTCGAATCCTACCCCCTCCGTTTCGTAGATCACTCGACCATTGACCGGACTGGGAAGATACAGCCGACTTGCTGGACACTTGACATCCTGGAGTCGGCTGCATCTCGGCCTCTCCGTTTCGCCCGCCCCGTCATTGCGAGGCCCCGAAGGGGCCGAAGCAATCCCCGTTCGTCCTAAGCTTGTCGAAGGATGAACGTCATTCCCGCCCTCGATGTCATCCCCGACTCGATCGGGGATCGGTCTCGAGGGCAGGCTCCAGCGGGAATCTCGTCATTGCGAAGGGCCGAAGCAGCCTCCCCTCGATTCTATGGCCTGCAGGGTATATACTGGTGCCAGCAAAAGGGGCCATTTCGGCACCAGTTACCTATGTTTAGGTTATGCCCTACAGGGTATAGAATGGAATGTATTTTCTGCCAGTAACCGTTTAGGATGCCTGACAAATTATGAAAAATTTGTTTCCGGGTAAAACAATCTATGTGCTTGGGGCAGGCGCATCTATGCACACGGGGGCGCCACTCCTGAACGATTTTCTAGCCCGGTCGCGGTCCCTGGTGGCGGGCAACAGCGGTTTGAAGTGGAAACCTGCCTTCGAGAACGTGCTGAGCTGGGTTGATTCCCTTCGATCGCCAGCGTATTACCTCGACCTCGATCTCGACAATCTGGAGCATATCTTTTCGTTGATCGCCATGATGCAGGAAGTTAGTGAACCGCATGCAGACGAGTATTACTCTGACATGTCAAAGTTGGTTTTTGAAACACTGGATAAAGAGTGTCAAGTCCAGCGGGCGGGCGGCCGTTACAATCCGGACCGTGTATATGAAAGGTTTGCGAAGCACGTAATGGATAGCAATGAAGAACGCAAACTTTCGATGCCCCAGTCCCAAGATGTTATCGTGACTCTGAACTACGACGTTTTGCTTGACTATGTATTTTGGTTTGCATATTCAGGTTGTGATTACTGTCTTACCAAAAGCCGCGGGGAAGGGATTAGGTTGCTAAAACTCCATGGCTCAATGAACTGGGGTAGGCACCGGACGTGCGATGCGGAAGAAGGGAAACAGATTCAGGTTGTCAGAGCGAGTCCGATTGCAGATGGCCACCGCTGGATCTCACACGACGAAGAGAAAAGCCAAATCTTGCCATTTCAGATGTTTACCCATACGTTATATTACACTAAATGCAGGGGGTGCAAGAAAGACGGTGTTCTGGAACCCGTTTTTATTCCACCGACCTGGTTTAAAAGTTGCAGGGAGGAGCAGATCGATAATGTTTGGAAGCAAGCTGTAGAGGAGTTTAAAACAGCGCGTCAGATAGTAATAGTGGGGTATTCGCTTCCTCCAACAGATACTTTCTTGCCCTATTTATTGATGTTGGGTCTCGCGAACAACGCTGGATTGTATCGTGTTGTTGTGGTGAATCCGGACAATCGAAATGATTTGCGTTCACGTTATGAGCGAATGTTCTCGAGAAACATGAGTGAACGCGGCCGATTGCAGTTCATGCCAATTGCGTTTGAGGTTTTTGTCGAAAGGTATTTGAGAGCTATTAGCGAAGGAGCACCAATAGAGGCTTGATGGGGAGTAATTTCTGTGGACGCGAAGAAGCTCGGTAAGAAGATCAAGCTGGCCCGGGTGGAGCTGGATCTCACCCAAACCCAGCTTGCCCGGAAGATCGGCGCCAGGCAGAAAAGCATCTCCCGCTACGAGGCAGGGAAGTCAGTCCCCAAGGTTGAAACCCTTACAAAACTTGCCAGGGCTCTCAAGAAGCCGGCGGCGCATTTCTTGGATGAAACGGCATAACTGCATGTCACGCACTGGTAGATCTTCCCAATTGGCTCGCCCAAGTCAGCCAAAAGTGAGCACAGAAATTTTTACACAGCTATGTACCAATCAGAGGCCTACGGCAAAGAGCCAAAATTATCAGATATGGAGCAAGGAAGAGCTTATAAGGGAAATCCAGAAGCTCGCAAAGCGGAAGAAGTATGGTGTTGTTTGGGAGGATAAACCTGAAGCAGTAGCTGATTTGTGCAAGGAAAAACTTCCTGTCTTGGCGGAGGATGAATTAAAGGCGGTTGTTTCAACCGAAGATGCGCCGGTGAACATATTGATCGAGGGAGATAATTACCACGCCCTCTCGGTCTTGAACTACACCCATAAGGGCAGGGTGGACGTGATCTACATTGACCCGCCATTCAATACAGGGAATCAGAGCTGGAAGTACAACAACGATTATGTTGAGAAGGATGATCAATGGAAACACAGCAAGTGGCTCTCATTCATGGACAAGAGGTTGCGATTGGCAAAGAGGTTGCTTGCTCCCAAAGGTGTGCTGATCTGCGCTATAGATCACAACGAGCAGGAAGGGCTCGGGCTGTTATTGCAGGAATTGTTTCCGAGCAAGGAAATAACCTGTGTGACGATCGTCCATAATCCAAGAGGAATACAGGGAAAGAATTTTGCCTATTGCCATGAATATGCCTATTTCGTCTATCCTCCCGGAGACAGCATCGGTAGAAAGCAGAGACAGGAAGAAGACAAGGAATTTATGAACCTGAGGAACTGGGGTGGGGCTTCACGACGACGGGATGGGAAGAGCCTGTTCTACCCGATCTACTTCAAGAAGGGGAAGCTCATAAAAATCGGCGAGGTTCCTCAAGACAGCTTCCATCCAAAAAAGGCATACCTTGAATCCAAGGATGGTGTTGTAGAAATCTGGCCCATTGATAACAAGGGAATAGAAAGAAAGTGGAGATATTCTCGGGCGTCTCTTGCGGAGCTCACCGAAGACTTACGACTGGCTTCCGTTGGAGGAGCGCTCCAGGTTCAACTGCTCAAGGATGAGGATAGGTACAAGACTGTCTGGATTGATACGAAATATGACGCCAATGCCTATGGAACGCAGTTAGTCCGAGAGCTCATCGGGAAGGAATTCCCCTTCCCAAAATCCCTCTATACAGTGAAGGAATGCTTGAACGCGGTTGCTTTGCACAACAAGAACGCGACGGTTCTGGATTTCTTCGCCGGCTCAGGTACGACTGGTCATGCCGTGTTGGAAATGAACAGAGCGGACGAGGGCGAGAGACGATTCATCTTGTGTACGAATAACGAGGGAAATATCTGCACAGAAATATGCCATCCTCGCATCAAGAAGGTTATCCAACAGTTAACGAAAGAAGCAAGGGGGGAAGCTGGTTCAGGCCGTCCGGGAGGCCTAAAATATTTCAGGACGGATTTTGTTGAGGCAACTCCTACTGACAAGAACAAGAAGCGTCTTGTAGACAAATCCACAGAAATGCTCTGCCTGAAGGAGGATTGCTTTGACGAGGTGAAGCGGACTGTGGACTACGCGATCTTTAGGAACGAGCAGGGTAAGCATCTTGGCATTGTTTATGAGGATGACGGGATTGAATCATTCAAAAGGGAAGTGAAAAGACTAAGTAGACAAACGGTTGTTTATGTTTTCTCCCTTGACGAGAGTGCGAGGGAAGAGGAGTTTGAGGATGTGCGCCTCCTTGTAGACCTGAAGCCCATCCCGGCAGTGATCTTGAACGTCTACAAGAGGATTTTCAAATGATCGAGCTGAAGAAGTATCAACACGACGCTGCGGATAACCTGAAAGAGCTGGTTGAGAAGGCGCTTAGATCTTCGGAGAATGAAGTGGTAATCTTCCAGGCGCCGACGGGCTCGGGGAAGACGCTCATGGTTTCCGAAGCCCTTAAGCGACTTGTTAAGCACAGACCAGCAGGAGCCGGCCTCAGCTTCGTGTGGGTTTCAGTAAGGATGCTCCATGAGCAGAGCAAGGAGAAGCTCGAACGGTACTATGAGGACGACAGGCTCATCCAGTGCAGCTACTTCGATAATCTGGAAGACAGAAGAATTGCCGAGAACGAGATCCTGTTCATCAACTGGCACAGCATCAACAAGAAGGACATCAATATCTACGTCAAGGAAAACGAACAGGACAACAATCTCAATAGTATCGTCCAGAACACGAAGGATGAGGGTAGGCAGATAATCCTGATCA
Source organism: Candidatus Omnitrophota bacterium (assembly GCA_016177405.1). Taxonomy (GTDB): domain Bacteria; phylum Omnitrophota; class Gorgyraeia; order 1-14-0-20-64-10; family 1-14-0-20-64-10; genus JACOVG01. The sequence continues at coordinate 8,201 of JACOVG010000009.1, forward strand.
TTGACGAGAGCCACCATACAGCGAGCTCGGACAAGTCCAGGGAGCTGATTGAGGTAATATCCCCAAAGGCAACAATAGAGGTATCGGCCACGCCGCATCTCGCGGACGACGTCTCAGGCATTGAGAAGGTTCGCCTCGGGGACGTTAAAGGAGAAGAGATGATCAAATCGGAGATATCCGTGAATCCCGAATTCATGGACATAGAGATTGGCTCCAAGAGCTCGGACGAACTTGTCATAGAGCAGGCCCTGAAGAAGCGCGAGGAATTGGCGAAGCTCTTAAAGAAGCAGGGCTCGGAAGTGAACCCCCTCCTTCTAATTCAGCTTCCTGACAGGAAGGGAAACCTGATCAACAAAAAGGACACAGTAATAGAAATCCTTCGGAAGAAGGGCATCACTGAGCAGAAAGGCAATCTGGCTATATGGCTCTCAGAGGAGAAGTCCGACACGTTGCCGAACATCGAGAAGAATGACAACGATGTAGAAGTTCTGGTGTTCAAGCAAGCCATAGCATTGGGTTGGGACTGCCCTCGGGCAGCCATCCTCGTTATCTTTCGGGAATCGCACAGCTTCGTGTTTACTATCCAGACAATCGGCAGAATCATGCGAATGCCAGAGCTTCGCTACTACGGAGAGGAGGAGTTGAACAAGGGCTTTGTGTTCACCAACCTGCCAAATATCGAGATTACCGAGGACTACGCGAAAGATTACGTTACGGTGTATGAGGCAAAACGGGACGATGCTCTATACAAGGAGGTTGCCCTGCCCTCAATCTATCTCAGAAGGCAGAGGGAAAGGACCAGGCTGTCAGGGAAGTTTGTAGATATCTTCCTGAGTGTGGCAGAGGAGTATAACTTGCAGAAGAGGATAACCGCAATCCCTTCGAAAGTGGTCAACCCGATTATCGCCGATGGAAGAATTGTGAACATAGATCAGTCTGGGGAGGTTGCCCACAAGGGAACTGTTGACGTTCAATTGAATGAGGCGGAGCTACAGGATCGCTTTGACAGATTCGTGGCAGATATGTGTACACCCTTTGCTCCTGGCGATTCAAGCGACAGGATGAAGACAGCTCTGTATCAGTTCTTCAAGAAGACAACCAGGATTGATAAGTATAATCCGAGAGTCCAGCGCATTGTTCTTGGAAAGGAAAACGTTCAGACCTTCGTTGACACCATCAATATGGCAAAGGAGAGATTCCGGGCAGAGGTCATAGGAAAGTTGCAAGAGACGAGAGAAAAGGAGGTCACTCCAAAGTGGGAAATCCCTGCAATCACAAGCTACAACAGCAGGTACAAACGCCAGGATAAAACCAGATCAATAATGAAGCCGTTCTATGTAGCGAAACAGACTAGGCCCGAAGAGCAATTCGTAGAATTTCTTGAGGATTCAAAGCGTGCGAAGTGGTGGTTTAAGAATGGCGAGAGTGACCCGAGATATTTTGCTGTGCTTCGCACTGATGGCGCAGCGTTCTATCCCGATTTCATAGTTCAATTTGACAACGGCAAGATTGGCATATTTGACACCAAGAGTGGAATAACTGCCAAGGACGCGAAAGAAAGGGCCGAAGGCTTGCAGAAGTACATCAAAGAGCAGGTCAAGAAGGGCAGGAAACTGTGGGGAGGCATCGTGCTCTCCAAGGACGGAAGTTTCAGGTACAACGATTCAGAGGTTTATTCTTTTGACGAAAAGGCGTTGGGGATGGACTGGAAAGTTCTGAGTTTCGAGCGAGTTGAGAGAGAGGCACCTCCTGTCTCCACCATAGCCCCGCTTGAACGTATTGTGCCGGAAGAGGAGGAGAAGTACCGGACATGCGTTCCCCACCGGACGCTCAAGGCGGCCGCCGGGTCATTTGGAGAGGCGCAGACTGTTGAGCCGGATGGGTGGGTTAAGGTTCCGACGTCTCGCCGCCTGCGCCCAGGTATGTTCGTTGCTCAGGTTGTCGGTCGGTCCATGGAGCCGCTCATTCCGTCGGGATCGTGGTGCCTCTTTGTGGGGCCTGTAGAGGGTAGCCGGCAGGGTCGCATCGTCCTTGTCCAGCACCGCGACATCCAGGATCCGGAGACGGACGGAAGCTACACGGTGAAACGCTATCGGCGCACAGGGGAGAGTAACAGGGAAGGGGCAGAGCGCCACGGCGAGATTCGCCTGGAGCCGCTAAATCCCGAGTTTGAGCCGATCATCCTCAAGAATATCCTTGAGGATGAGGTACAGGTCATTGCTGAGCTCGTGGAAATACTCAAGGTACACCTGTAAGGCTGGCTGTGTGTCAAGGCAATGCTAGTAGCCTTCGGGATTTAGGGCGTTTGTATGTAGGTGGTCAAAGTGTGAGTTGGTTACTACCTAAATGAAGATAGCTCGCCTTTCCCTTGAAAAAAGAGCAGCGGTAATTCTTGGTGCGGGAGCAACAAGGGGCGCAAGTTGTTTCAAGAATACCTGGAAGGTTCCACCTTTGGATGGAGACTTTTTCTCGAAAATCCAGATGATTGCTGACGAACTGCCAGGAGGCGAGTCGGCAGAGCTTCTTTCGTTAGCTCGTTCAGAATTTGGTGAAGAGTTAGATGTCTCGATGGAGAAATTCTTTACCCAAATTGAATTCCTCGATACATTTCATAGAGATTTAAGGATACGAGGACCTAGAGTTAGAAGATACGATGACATTTTAAGGAACTATGTTGGAACGATAGCGTCTGTATTCGGGGCAATTCTTCTCGAGAGCAACGGTCGAGAGAAGTCTTGTGATTATCACGATGCGCTTGCAGCCGCTCTCCAGCCTCGAGATGTGATTCTATCTTTTAATTATGATTGTCTCATGGACAGGGCTCTTCAGAAGCACTCTGGAAAACGCTGGAGCGCTGGAAGAGGATATGGTTTCGAGATCAAGAAGGGTATCGAAGGATGGCAGAATCGTGCTGGTAAGGGGCGGATTGCCAAGGAATCGATTTTGCTTCTGAAGATGCACGGCTCGCTCAATTGGGATAGGCGCTGGAGGGGCTATACAAAATTGCGCTCGGAACCGTACACTTCAGACGTTCGTGGATCTAACGAGATAATTCCCCCCATTTGGAATAAGGACATTGCTGGCGACAATAAGTTGGCTGGGGTATGGAAGATGGCGCGGATGGCTTTGAGACGCGGTCCGATTCTATTGGTAGTTGGATATTCTGTTCCAGAGACCGACTTACTGAGCCAGGCCTTGATAAGGGTAGCAACCTCCGAAGGTTCAAGGAAGCTATCGCATCTAATCATAGCCAACCCCGATCTCGAAGCGAGAGCGAGAGTTAAACGATTGGTTCGGAAGGCTATTGGGGATAGGACGAGGGTGATTGAATTGGAAACATTTGAGGAGTTGGCGGAACTACTAAGACCGTAGTGATTAAATACTGCAGAGCAGTAACGGTTTTAGGGTAAGGTACCTTCTTTGACGTAGATTTCAAAGGTGGTGTCTTGTAGCTTGATGTCTCGGATCCGGGATTTGTGGCGGCTGTACCGCCTGGCGGCTGTACCGGGTTCCGAGGGGACAGGTAACGAACCGGAGGTTTCAGACATGGCGGAAGGTGGATTCTTAGTCACGTTTGACGCGAAGAAGGCAAAACCCCAAAGGTGTTACGCGGTGGCGTTTGATTACGATGAGTGGGCTTACAGTGTCAATGATAAGAAAAAGGCCGCGATACCCAAGGGAACTGCAAAGATCACCATTGAGATTGAGCTGTAGCAGGGGCAACGCCAAGATCGCGCGGTCGGCAGGCGCGCTCGCGCTCACCCTCCTTGCCGCCCCCGCCTATCCCTACCAAGCCGACGTTGAGCTGATCCCGCCGGGCCGCTACGCGGAGGTCACCGTGCGGGAGATCCGGCAGGCCAAGACCTCCATCCACCTCGTCATGTACCTCATCTCCCTGCCGCCGACCAAGACCAGCTCGGTGGTGCACCAACTGCTGGATGCCCTCGTCGAAGCCCAATCGCGCGGGGTGGCTGTGCAGGTGGTCCTGGATGAGAACGTGGATTGGAGCGAGGACAGCGTCCTGAACTTCCAGGCTGTCTCGGAGAAGAATGGGCCGGCTGCCCGGTACCTCCAAGCGCGGGGGGTTCGCGTATTCTTCGATGATGCGACAATGTTCACGCACGCGAAGACCCTGGTCATTGACGAAACGACCACCATCCTCGGATCTGCTAACTGGAGCGAGACGGCCCTCACCCAAAGCGTAGAGACCAACACCTTGATCCGCTCCTCCGCCTTCGCCCGGGAGGTTCTGCGGAGCCTGGCGGCCGTGGCGCGGCATGCCTCGGCGGCGGGGGCCGCGGAAGGCGTGCCGGTGTCCTGGGCGTTCCTGGGCGATCCGGCATTGCTGGGGCGGCTGGTGGCCGCCCGGGATGTGCGGGCGTTGGATCTCTACCTGCTGTTGCTGCGGCGGTTCGACGGGAATCCCGAGGGCAGGGTGGCCATTCACGATGAGACCATTCGAGAGGCGCTGGGCGTCCGGAAGTATCCCGACTGGCAGAACACCGTCTGGAAGGTACTGCGGCGGCTGGAGCGCCGCTACGGGTTGATCACCGCCACGGCTGGTCAGGATCGGACCGTGCGGCTCAAAACCCCCGGCCGTCCCTCCGAACCTTACCAGGCGCCGCTCAACGCCACCGTCCGGGTGCCTGCCGGCTACTGGGAGTGGGGCTGGCACCGAACACTGACCTTGCCTGGCAAGGTGATGTACTTGTTGGGCCAGCATTACGCCGCGGTGTCGCCCACGGCCCCGGTGTGGTTTCACTCGCTGGAGCATCTGCAGGCTGCTCACGGGTTTTCGAGCGAGTTTGCCCAGCGTGGCCTTCGGGAGCTTCGCCGGCGCAATCTGGTGGACGCGAAGGCGGATGTGTTGGCGCCGGGGCAATACCATCGGCGGAAGGCCAACCGGTATGTTCTCCGTGCGTTGTATGACCCGGCCGTGCCGGCGAAACAGCTCGCGGCTTTGGAGGTCCGGCACGGGCGCCAGACCGTCCGGCGGGCGGCGGCCTACGCCGCGCTTGTGTATGAAGACAACGATGTGGGGGCCATCGAACGGTTGATCCAGTTGGAAACGTTGTATGGCCCCTCCGTGGTGCGGACCGCCGCCCGCAAGATTGGTGCCATGCATGGGAGCAACCCCAAGCGGACGGCAGCGTATCTCATTCGGACCATCGAGGGGATCGGCCGCGACACCGCGCGGGGCAAGTGAGGCGCCCTCTGGCCAGGCCAGCAGCCCGTCCCGGACGCGGATCTGGAACGTCCTGTTATAATGTCAGTTGATCGTTCTGGAGAGATGCCAGAGTGGACGATCGGGACCGCCTCGAAAGCGGTTAGGCCCGCAAGGGTCTCGGAGGTTCGAATCCTCCTCTCTCCGAAGATTCCACTTTCCTGGAGAGGTTGCTGAGTGGCTGAAAGCACGCGACTGGAAATCGCGTAGCTGCCGAAAGGTGGCTCCAGGGTTCGAATCCCTGCCTCTCCGCCATTTTTGCCCGAGTCTTAACACTGGCAAAAATGGCGGAATAACTATGCATTGTGTCTATGAGCCCTTTCACAACGTCATCCTCGCGTAAGCGAGGATCGAACGCCCGTCCAGATTCCCGCTTTCGCGGGAATGACGACGTTGTTCTGATTTGGCTGAAGATTGCAATCCGACGCTGATCACCACTCGCTAGCCCTCCTCGCCGCTGTCTTCTTCTTTTCGGGGTGCGCGGCGCTGCCGCTGGACTCCTCAACGATCCCCCATCCCTCCAGCCGGTCGGGGCTTGAATTCCGCGCCGATTACAGGGAGGCGGTGGGGGTGATTCACATCCACTCGACCTACTCGGACGGCTCTCGTCCCATCGAAGAGATCGCCGAGATCGCCAACCGCCAAGAGCTGGATTTCCTGATCTTCACCGACCACGACACCCTGCAGGGGCGACGGGACGGGAAAGAGGGCTGGTACGGCAAGACCCTCGCCCTGATCGATGAAGAGATCTCCACGAAGGGCGGGCATTATCTCGCCCTGGGTGTGGACCGGGAGGTCCCGCGCCTGCAGGACCCCCAGGGGACCATCGAGGCGGTTTCCGCGCAGGGGGGGCTGGGGTTCGTGGCGCATCCCTTGTGGCCCAGGCGGCCCTGGAAGAATCTTGGCGCGCGGGGGATGACGGGGCTCGAGATCTACAGCGGCGTTGCCGACGTCACCGAGGAGAATCTCCTTTGGATGGGCTTTTGGACCATCTTCGCGGGGTCGGAATTCACCATCCTGGAATGGCTGGACCGGCCGGCCGGATCGCTGGCCTTGTGGGACCGCTGGCTGGCCGCGGGCGAGCCGGTGGTGGGAATTGGCTCGCCCGATGCCCACGGCCTGCGGCGTTTTGGGCTTCGGCTGGGACCCTACGCGGCGGTGTTCCGGCTGGTCAGGAATCATCTTTGGGTCCGGGAGCTTTCCAAGGAGGGGATTCACGAGGCGCTGGCCTCCGGCCGGCTTTTTGTGGCGCACGACCTGGTGGCCGACGCGGCCGGCTTCCAGTTCTTGGCGGTGCGGGAGCAATCGGTGGCCGCGGTCTCGGGCCAGAGGGTGAAGCTTGCCCCGGGGCTCAAGCTGTATGCTTACCTGCCTTCTCCCGGGAAGATCTTCCTGATGAAGGACGGCGCCAGGGTCGCCGCGGCGGAGGGCCAGCATCTTTGGTTTGAGGCGGCGGCGCCCGGCGTTTACCGGGTGGAGGCGGCAAAGGGCGGCAAGCCCTGGATCTACAGCAACCCCATCTACGTGTTAGAATAGGTTCCTCTTGGTGGGTCGTTGCGCTCGTAGCTCAGCTGGATAGAGCACCAGCTTGCGGAGCTGGGTGTCGCGTGTTCGAATCACGCCGAGCGCGCCATTTTCCTTTGTTCCCGTTGGCAGCCGGGAGGGGTGGCAGAGCGGCCGAATGCAACTCACTGCTAATGAGTTAACCTGCCAAAAGCGGGTTCCTGGGTTCAAATCCCAGCCCCTCCGCCATTAAAAGCAGTCGTAAGCTGTAAGAGAAAGATGAGCATTCCATGAGTTACCTTATCTTCGCGCGCAAATACAGGCCGCAGACCTTCAGCGAGATCCTGGGCCAGGAGACGATTGTCACCACCCTGACCAACACGATCCGGCAGGGAAGGATCGGCCAGGCCTACCTCTTTGCCGGGCCGCGCGGCACCGGCAAAACCTCCACCGCCCGGATCTTCTCCAAGGGGTTGAACTGCGTCAAGGGGCCTTCCCCCAAGCCCTGCCTCAAGTGCGGGCGCTGTCAGGAGATCGCCGAGGGGCGCTCCCTGGACGTTCTGGAGATCGACGGCGCCTCCAACCGGGGGATCGACCAGATCCGGGCCCTGCGGGAGCTGGCCAAATTCACCCCGGCCGCCGGCACCCACAAGATTTACATCATCGACGAGGTTCATCAGATCACCGCCGAGGGGTTCAACGCCCTCCTGAAGATTCTGGAGGAGCCGCCCCCCCACGTGGTCTTCATCCTGGCCACGACCGCGCCCCACAAGGTTCCGGCCACGATCCTCTCCCGGTGTCAGCGCTACGACTTCAGAAGACTCTCCAACCAGGTGATCCAGGAGAAGATCAAGGGGATCGCCCGCGAGGAGTCGCTTACCATCACGCCGGAGGCGGTCCTGGGCATCGCCCGGGCGGCGGGGGGAAGCCTCCGGGATGCCGAATCGATCTTGGACCAGGCGGCAAGCTTCACCTCCGGGAAGATCCGCGAGGAAGACCTGCGCGCCCTTCTGGGGACCCTGGATGAAACCTCCTTTGCCCAGGCCCTGACCGCCATCCATAAGCACGACGCCCTGGCGCTCCTCAAGCAGGTGGCCGAGGCGGCCCACGCCGGGACCGATCTCGTCCAGTGGACCTTGGGGTTCCTGGGATACCTGCGCAACCTCCTGGTGGCCAAGGCCGGGGCAGGCCCCTTGGGCTTTGAGGATCTGGGCGAGGCCGGGATCGAAGAGATCCGGAAGCTGGCCGAATATTTCTCCATGGAAGAATTGATGGTCATGATCCAGGTCGTGACCGCGACGGTAGGGACGATGCGGCCGGTCGGAGAGCCGAGGATCCCTTTGGAGATGGCCCTCATTCGCTTAAGCAGCGCGGATTCCCTGGTGCAGGTCTCCGAGCTTATCGCGCGGCTGGAGGAGATGGAGGGCCGGCTCAAGGGGCCTGGCGCGTCAGCGCCGCCGGTCGCGCCGGCTTCACCGGCCGCCCCGCCCAACCCCGCGCCGCCTTCCTCCGCCTCGCTGGATGAAATCCGCGCGGCCTGGCCCCGCCTGCTGGAGGAGATCCATAAAGAGAGGGCCTCGGTGGCGGCTTATCTGGACGCGGCGGCGCCCTTCGCTTTGCAGGTGGGAGATCCGTCCCAGCTCATCGTGGGTTTCCCCAAGGGCTTTGAGTTTCACCGGGACGCCCTGGACAAGCTCGAGACTCGCCAGCTTCTCCAGAAAACCCTGGAGCTCCTCACGGGGCTGAAGCTCGCGGTTATCTTCCGGATACAGGAGGGCTTGGCGCCGGTCAAGCGGGACCTGGAAGGGGAGGAAGCCGGCGCGCCCGAGGTCTCCTCAAGCCAGCCCCCGCCCGATCCGTCGTTCCTCAAATCGGTGACCGAGCTCTTTGAGGGGCGGGTCCTTCCCGGGGAGGGCTAAGCGATGCGCGGCCTGACCGCCTCGATGGAGGCGCTGTTGAAAGCCCTCAACAAACTGCCCGGGGTGGGGCCTCGCACCGCGGAGCGATTCGCCTTTTTCCTGCTGACCCAGCCGGGGACCTTCGCCAAGGAGCTGGCCGAGGCGATCCTGAAGGTCAAGGAGACGATCGGCTTCTGCCGCGTCTGCTTTAACCTGGCCGACGAAGAGCTCTGCGCGATCTGCCGGGATCCTGCGCGGGACAAATCCATCCTCTGCGTGGTGGAGCACCCCCGCAGCATCATCGCGATGGAAAAATCGGGCGGGTTCAAAGGGATCTACCATGTCCTGCTGGGGGTCCTTTCGCCGCTGGATGGCGTGGGGCCCAAGGAGCTCAAGATCCACGAGCTCAAGTCCCGGCTCAAGGCGGGAGAAATCCGGGAGGTGATCCTGGCCACCGACACCGACCTGGAAGGGGAGGCCACCGCGCTGTATCTTTCCAGGGAGCTCAAGGGATTGGCGGCCGTCTCCCGGCTGGCGGCGGGACTGCCGATGGGCTCCTCCGTCGAATTCTCCGACCAGGTCACGCTGGGCCGTGCCCTGGAAGGCCGCCGGCAAGTCGCCGGCTGAACCTTGCCCAAGGAAACCGACCCCCGCCGCTTCTTGGATCCCGCCCTGCGGCGGGATGTCCGCTTTCTGACCTCCCTGCTGGGCGACATCATCCGCGAGCAGGAGGGCCCAGCCCTCTTCCGCCTCATCGAAAAAATTCGCAAGCTCGCCAAGGCGAGCCGGGCCGAGGGCGCGGCCCAATCCGCCCAAGCGCTGAAGCGGGTGATCCAGGGGCTTGCCTTTGACACCGCCTTCAAGGTGGCCCGGGCCTTCACCCTCTATTTTCAATTGGTGAACCTGGCCGAGGAGGCCCAACGGATCCGCCGCATCCTCTGGTACGAGTCCCAGCCCGGGCCGGGACTGGCCATGTCTTTTTCCTGGACGGCCCACCGGCTGAAGGCCCAGCGCCCGCGGCCGCGGGAGATCTTCCGGCGATGGGCCCAGTGCGAGGTGACCCCTGTTTTGACGGCGCATCCCACCGAGGTCCGAAGGCGGACGACCCTGGACCATCTGGCGGACATCGCCGCCGCCCTTCAGGCGCGCGACGAGCGCGCGATCCGGCAGACCCTGGAGATTCTCTGGGCCACTCACGAGACCCGCCGGAGGAAGCTCACCGTGGCCGACGAGGTCTCGCAAAACCTCTTCTTTGTGGAGCGGACGATCCTGGGGATTGTCCCAGGCCTATACGAGCGCTTAACCCAGTTGACCGGGCTTCTTAAACCGCGCCGGCCGCTGCGCCGGGGCGCGTGGCGGCGCTTCCTTCAGCGCCGGCCGGTCCGCCTACCCGCCTTCCTTAAATTCGGCTCCTGGGTGGGAGGGGACCGGGACGGCAATCCGAACGTCACCCCGCGGGTGAGCTGGGAGACGGCCCAGGCTCACCGCAGGGTTATCCTGGGCTTCTACCGCAAGCGCCTGGAGGGATTGATCCGGCGCTTCAGCCAGGCCGCCCCCTACCTGCCTGCCTCTCGAAAATTGGAGCTGTCGCTGGCGCAGGACCGGCGCCAGCTTAAGGCGGCAGCCCGATTGCTGGCCCGGTACGAGGCCGCCGAGCTTTACCGCAAGAAGCTCTCCTTCATCCATACCCGGCTCGCGCGGACGGCCCACGGGCGGCCCGGCGGCTATCCCTCCCCGGTGGAGCTGGCCCAGGAGCTCAAGCTCGTCCGTGACAGTCTTGCCCGCTCGGGCAGCCGCTATGCCGTCCTGGAGCTGGAGGGGTTGATCCGCCAGGTGGAAACCTTCGGCTTTCATCTGGTCCACCTGGAGTTTCGCGACCACCGGGACCGGGTGATTCAGGCGGCCGGGGAGCTCCTTCCCAAACTCCTGAAGCGAAGGATCCTCTACGACGCCCTCCCGGAAAGGGAGCGCCGGCGGGTTCTTCACCGGGCCCTGGCCCTGCCCGAGCTTGCCGGCCGGCTCTCCCTTCAGGGATTGTCGCCGGTTGCCAGGGATCTCGTGGGCCAATTTCAGACGATGGCCCGGATTCAGCAGGAGCTCGACCCGGCCCTGGCCAGGACCTATCTCTTAAGCATGACCCGCGCCCCCAGCGACCCGCTGGCCGTGCTCCTCTTGGCCCGCCTGGCCGGGCTCGTTGGCCCCCTCTCGGGGCGGGGCGCCTCCTGGGCCCGGTTGGACGTGGTCCCGCTGTTGGAAACGATCCCGGACCTGGAGCACGCCCGGAAGATGATGACCGAGCTCTGGTCCGACCCATGCTACCGGCGCTATCTGGCCGGCCGCCGCCAACGCCAGGAGGTGATGCTGGGTTACTCCGACTCCAACAAGGACGGCGGCTACCTCGCGGCCAACTGGGCCTTGTATCAGGCCCAGGCCGAGCTTGCCCGCCTGGCCAAGCGCCGCGGCATCCGGCTGGTCCTCTTTCACGGCAAGGGGGGGACGATTGACCGGGGAGGGGGAGTCAGCCACCGGGCCATCGTGGCCCAGCCCTTCGCGGCCCCGGGCGGCCGCATCAAGATCACCGAGCAGGGCGAGGTGGTGGCCGCCAAGTACAGCCATCCGGTGATCGCCCGGCGCAACCTGGAACAGCTGGTCAGCGGCGTATTCCTCGCCTGCGCCCATGCCGGAGCCGGCCGGCCGCCCACGGCCAGATTCAGGCGCTGGGAGGCGATCATGCGGGAGCTGGCCCACGCCTCCGAGTGGGCCTACCGTTCCCTGGTCTTCGAGAACACCGATTTCCCGCGCTATTACGCCCAGGCCACGCCGATTCGTTTTCTCCTGGCGCTTCCGGTGGCCGGCACGCGCCCGGGCCTGCGGCCGGGCGATTTCGCCTCTGGCGCGGCTTCGATTCCGCTCACCCGCCTGCGCGCGATCCCCTGGGTTTTCAGCTGGGTCCAGTGCCGGCAGCTGCTCTCGGCCTGGTACGGCATCGGCTCGGCCCTCGAGCAGTACAAGAAGCGCCGCGGCCGCGCCGGCTTTAAGGAGCTTATCCGGATGTCCAGGGAATGGCCCTTTGCCCGGGTCTTGTGGGAGAACGCCCAGGCCTCCCTGGCCAAGGCCGACTTCAGGATCGCCCGGCTCTACGCCGGATTGGTCGAGCCCCCGGAGCTGGGAGAACGGCTCTTTTCCCAGATCCAGAAGGAATTCGCCAGGACGGTCCGGGGTATTTTGGAGGTCACCGGCTCCCGGGCCCTGCTGGAAGGCCAGCCGGTTCTGGCAAACTCCATCGTCCTAAGAAATCCCTACGTGGACCCCCTGCATGTCCTTCAGGTGCGGGCCTTAAGGGAGCTTAAAACGGCGCGGGGCCGGCAGGAGCAGGCCAGGTGGTCCCAGCTCGCGGGGCTGACCATCCACGGCATCGCCTACGGCATGAAATCCACGGGGTAGGGGAGATTTCCAGGTTTTTCAGCGCGGCTTGTGGTATAGTTACATTTGGGAGACTGTAAATAGTACAAGAAGCTACTCCTATGCAAGAGCGGCGCGTATTTGTCCGGATCCCCGTCGGGATCGATCTGACCTACCAGGTCAACGAGGGGCTCACCCCTCCGCGGCTTGGGATCAGCGAGGATCTGTCCCTGGGGGGGATGCGCTTCCGGCCCTTAGAGAGGCTTGAGGCCGGGCAGAGGATTGCCGTCACCCTGGATTTCCCCAAGGTGGGCAAGGCGGTTTTAAATGGCCTGGTGGTTTGGTCCCGCGACCTCATGGGAAACTCTCCGGGCTATCAGGCGGGCCTTCGCTGGGATGAGATCAGCCCCTCGGACCAGACGCGCCTGAACGCCTTCATCGTGGAGCACGCCCGCCCCAAGGCCTCCCCGGAAGCCGCCGCCCTCGGCAAGGCCCCGGCAACCCTCAACTGGACCCGGGTCGCGGTTCTTAGCGCCGTGAGCTTTCTCCTGTGGCTTGCCATCGCTCGGGTCTGGACCAACGAAACCCGCTTTCGCATGGAGATCGATTCCCTCCGGCTGGCCAACCGGGTCTACGAGGAACTCGTCTCCTCGCTGGCCGGCTTTCCCCTGCGCCCCCTGTCCGACTTCACCCAGCCGTAGCTCCCCCCTCTTTTTGCCTATTGAGTTTCCTAAGGTAACGGTTTAGGTTTCTCATCTTCTTCGGGTGCCAGGTTTGACACCCACTCGGTTTGCCCTTACACTTGTATCGATTGTGGTTCATTCCCCGGTAGCTCAGTTGGTAGAGCGGGTGACTGTACACGAAGTTAGCAGCCCCGGCCGGAAACGGCCGGGTGAAACAGCGAGTAAATTCAGGGAACCCCGCCAAGATTTGTGGCGGGCAATCCTGAGCCAAGCCCTGTCTTGTCATCCCCGCGTAGGCGGGGATCGGAAGTTGGGGAAGGTGCAGAGACTAGACACTCGCCACCTAAAGGTACAGACCGTCATTGCGAGCCCCGCAGGGGCGAAGCAATCTCGCTTGTGCCCATGGTGAAGGGATAGTCCTACCCCCTCGGTAACGAGGGAAGGTCGTAATCACCATGTCCCAGGTTCGAGTCCTGGCCGGGGAGCCATCTTTGAGGGTTGCCGTTTTGAGCGACCCCACGTTCGTCTAACGGGCGTCTTAAGGAACAAGCCAAAACACCAGAAACTAATCGAAACAGAAGTGAACCTGAGGGTTTTCTTCCCGGATCATTCCTTGAATCACGCGGATAAGCTGTGAGGCGGCTTTGAGGGCGTTCTCCGCTTCCGTGAGGGTTCCAAAGGGGTCGGATTCGTAGAAGAAGATATTTCTCTTGCGCCGCATCTTTTCGAAGTGCTCCACCAGCGAGGCATAATCTCTCCCTAAATGCCGATGGGTCAGCTCCACGACCGTCCGGTGCTGGCCTCCGTCGGCGGGCAGGTATCCACTTGAGAAAAGAAGGGCCCGACCGGCCCGAAGCATCGCGTGATAGGCAATGGTCGCGGCCCATTCCGGATCCTTTGCCAGGAGCATTTGTGCCGTATCCAAGTCCTTCTTTGCCCGGACGATCTGTTTTTCGATTTGCTTGAAATTGACCCGCTGGCGCTTGAGCAGGCCTTTCTTGAGATATGCTTCAAATGGCATAGGGGTCCCCTTTCAAGAGGATCTTACTGTCGGTCAGCACCTCCTCCAGGAAGGGGTCGCCTTTGTTTCGTTTCTGGCGGTATTCGTCTTCGCTGTACAACTTATAGTTAATCTCCCGTTGGAACTTCTTCTCAAGGCGGGCGATTTCCCTGATCAGTCTGTTCTCCACGTGGGATTTTCCAACGATCAACAGATCGATGTCAGAATCCTTCCGCTGGCTGCCCTTTGCGAAGGAGCCGTAAATCAAAGCCGTCTTCACCTCGGGGAGCCGTTTGACCATCTCCCGCAGGACCCCTTCCACGCCGGACGTCTTGGCGACGATCCTTTTGAGTTCAGGGTAAAGAGGGTGGCGGGTATCTGCCTGAAAGAAGCGGGCGTGGCCCCGGTATTCGCTCTTGAGGAGCCCTTCTTCCACCAAAGCGTTCAGGGTGCGTTGAAAAACCCCGGGTTTTTTGCCCAGAATTCTCCCCGCCTCTTGCATGTAAAAGGATTTTTTAGGGTTCGTGTAGAACAATCCGAGCAGAAGGAGCCGGTTTGGGCTTAAGAGTTGTTTCATCGGATCTGCATACGATTGTATGCGGATCACATAGATTTGCAAGGGAATTGCTCCGCGCTCTTATTCGGGCTGCCGCTGTCTGGCCTTCCGGCGCTGGTCCTTTACCGCCCGCCTCGCCGCCCCTCTTTTATCCCCGGCCCCAAGGAGGCGCCTCCAGACCAGCCACGATTTTGCGTGGGACGGGCGCACCTGCCGCCGCCCAGGTGCGCCCGGAACACGCGACAGGCTCGCTCCAAGTCCACCTTTTCTCGGGGAGAAAAGGAGAACTCGGCGGTCTGAAGTTTTGTTACAATTAATGCAACCCCGATGAAGACAAACACGCAATTTCTGACGCCAAACGAACTTTCCCTCATCCTTAAGCTGCATCCCTTACCGTCACCCATCTTGCCCACGAAGGCAAAGCTACGGCGCGCCGGGAAGCACTTCGGGAGTGTACGCGTCTTGATGTGGAGATTGCGCGCCTGCGCGCGGCTACGGTAAAGCAGATGGTACGGAAGATCGAAATGAATCTCGAGATCAAACGCATCGCGGCGGACCTTGTGTCTCTGAAGGGGCGGCTATGACTCGTCTCCCGGAAGGCAGAGAGGACAGCGTGTTGGACGCTACCCAGGAAGCGAAGGCGCCCGCAACCAAAATCGATCCCCATGAGTTGCCAGTGGCGGGCGCGGAAGCGAAACCTGAAGGGTATGACATGGTCAGAAGCCGCCGACCTAAAAAGGGGAATCCGCCGCAGGAACAATCCATCCTTGATATGGATAGCTCGGAGGCCAGAAAGTTTTTGCTCAAGCCGGAGAGCTACTGCAGTATCGACCTCCCTCCCTATCTGCGATTCGACCAAGTGCTGTCCAACGTATCGAAAGCAATCGGTAACAAGAAGCTTTTGGGAATGCAGAGGATTAGTCCCGGGAAATGTGAGGGGGTCAATTATCCGCTGCTGTCGAACAAAGACGGTCGGTATGCATGGCGACCGCTTCAGTTGATTCATCCTGCGCTCTATGTCTCGCTCGTGAATGATGTCACTACGGAGTCCAACTGGGAAGGCATCCGAAAGCGTTTCTCAACCTTTCAGGCGCTCGACAAAATTCGGTGCCTAAGCATCCCCGTGCGATCTCGGACGGGTCGCAAGGACCAGGCTACACGAATTCGGCACTGGTGGCAGGGCATCGAACAGGGCTCGGTCGAGTTGGCACTCGATTACGCGTATGTTTTGCACGCCGACATCACAGATTGTTATGCTGCAATCTACACGCATTCGATCGCGTGGGCTCTCCACGGGAAACCCTTGGCGAAGGAAAGAAGGCCCGAGGATGACTCATTGATCGGTAATGTGATCGACCGACACATCCAGAACATGCGGTACGGTCAGACCAACGGGATTCCTCAAGGATCTGTTTTGATGGATCTTATCGCAGAGATGGTTCTAGGATACGCGGACTTGGAGCTGAGTAGCCGGCTCAAGAAGGACGGGATCGGTGATTACCAGATTCTTCGCTATCGCGACGACTACCGCATCTTTGCCAATAATCCTCGGCTTGGCGAAGCCATATTGAAGGCCTTGACTGAGGTGTTAATCGGCCCTGGGCTTAAGCTCAATACCGCGAAGACCACAAGTCACGAATCGGTGGTGAGCAGTTCCTTGAAGCCGGATAAGGTCGCGTGGTTAAGGAGCAAACAAGATAACCGGGATCTACAGAAATACTTGCTCTTGATTCACGCTCATGGACTGGACTATCCGAATTCGGGCAGTTTGGTCGTCGCGTTAACTCACTTCTACGAATGCCTTAGCAAAGCCAAGACCATTAAGAATCCGCGGTCGCTGATAAGCATTGCAGTGGACATTGCCTACCGCAGTCCGCGAATATTTCCCGTCTGTGCGGCCATCACTAGTAAGGTTTTAAGCACGCTGGAAAGCGATGCAGAGAAAGTCGATCTAATTAGGAGGATTCATAAAAAGCTATCGCAGATGCCCAATACTGGCCACATGGAGATATGGCTCCAGCGGATCAGCCATCCGTACGATAGGGGAATTGCCCTAGAGGAAAGCCTATGCCAACTCGTCAATGGTAAGGAGGATGTGCGGCTTTGGAATAATGAGTGGATATCCGCTAAACAATTACTAGCCGCTCTCAATCCCAAGACTATCGTGGATATGCGGAAGCTGAAGTCACTAAAACCGGTTGTACCGCCTGCGGAGATTAAACTGTTTTCCTATGAGAGGTACTGATGAGGGTGAGGGGAGGAGGCGTTACTGTGGGTGCCAGGCAGGGATCGGCAGCATGGCGCTGATAATAACGCCTCCAGTTTTAGGTCCAGTTTCGATGACGTCCACGAAATAGAACCGTCCCATATTGCATATGAGCCTGTTCAAGTCAAGACAACGTGTAGCAGACCACGGGGAAGTGTTCACACCCCCGTGGATGGTCGAAGCGATGCTCGATCTCGTCAAAGGCGAGACCGAGCGAATTGACTCCCGCTTTTTGGAACCGGCGTGCGGGAGTGGGAATTTCCTTGTTCAGGTCCTGAAGCGCAAGCTCGCCGCAGTCGAGCTCAAGTTCGGGAAGTCCGACTTTGAAAAGCGGCACTACGCCCTTCTCGCTCTGATGTGCACTTACGGGATTGAGCTTTTGGCGGACAACATCGCCGAGTGCCGCGCGAATATGCTGGAGATCCTTGCCGAGTACCTGAATCTCGAAGAGTCGGGCGATCTGTATCGAGCGGCTTTCTATGTGCTGTCGCAGAACCTTGTCCACGGTGACGCCTTAACGATGCGCACCTGTGCTGGCCAGGCGATCACCTTCGCCGAATGGGGTTACCTCGGTAAGGGGAAGTTCCAGCGACGTGATTTTCGCTTGGATGCCCTCACTCAAATGTCGGCCTTAAGTGAGCCGGGCACGCTCTTCGCGCATCTGGGCAAGCACGAGATTTTCACGCCGGATAAAAACTATCCGCCAATGACGGTGAGTGACCTTGCTAGCGCGGCAGTCAGTGATGTCCCGAGGGAATCCGTGTGAACAAACAGGCGTCCTACACGCTCCGCAGTCATAACCCGGATGTCTTGACGTGCATCGCGAACCTTTCGAACGATGAGGTGTTTACGCCGCCTGAGTTCGCGAGCCGTATGCTGGACACGCTAGCAGAGGCGTGGGCGGGCGAGCACCGCGGCGCGAATATCTGGGCGGACAAGTCGGTAAGATTCCTTGATCCGTGCACCAAATCGGGCGTGTTCCTGCGCGAGATCACAAGCCGTCTTGTCAAGGGTTTGGCCGATCAGATTCCGAACCTTGAGGATCGCGTCAATCACATCCTTACTAAGCAGGTGTTCGGTATCAGCATCACATATCTCACTAGCTTGCTAGCGCGGCGGAGTGTGTACTGCTCGAAGCACGCCCAAGGTGAGCACTCAATCGCCAAGTCGTTCGCGAGCGATGCGGGCAATATCTGGTTCGAGCGCACGAGCCATACGTGGTTGGATGACAAGTGCACCTACTGCGGCGCAAGCAGGAAGACCTTTGACCGGGGTGAAGTTCTCGAAACCCATGCGTATGCGTTCATACACACTGACGAAATAAAGGCTCGGGTAGCTGAGCTGTTAGGAGGCGTGATGCAGTTCGATGTGATCATCGGGAATCCACCATACCAATTGAACGATGGCGGCTATGGCACGAGCGCCGCGCCGATCTATCAGCTTTTCGTAGAAAAGGCCCTTGACCTCGACCCGCGCTACGCAATCTTTGTGACACCTTCGCGGTGGATGGCTGGGGGCAAGGGTCTCGACAAGTACCGGGAGCGAATGCTCTCCGATAAGCGTCTACGAAATATTGTGGATTACCCGAAGCTCTATGAGGGTTTCCCTGGAGTAAAGATTCGCGGCGGCATCTCTTACTTCTTGTGGGATCGTGACCATCACGGCCCATGCCAGATCCAAACAATTTGGGACGGTCAGCCGGCGGGGCCGGCGATCGCCCGCCACCTTAATGCATATGACATTCTCGTGCGACGCAATGAGGCCGTGCCTATCTTGGAGAAGGTTAGATCGAGGGGTGAGCAGACACTTGACTCGCGCGTGTCAAGCCGTAAACCTTTCGGACTGCCCACCAACTTTCACGGCAAGCCAGATTCGAAGGGTCTCAAGAAACCAGTGAAGCTCTTTGGCTCTCAAAAGATCAGCTGGGTAGAGCGATCGGAAATCATAGCGAACCCGGCATGGATTGATAAATGGAAAGTACTCATGACGGCCGTGCAAGGAACGAGCGCGGCGGTCGAGACCAAGTTCCTCAGCAAACCAATTATTGCCGGACCTGGTACCGCATGTACGGAAACCTACCTCGTCGCCGGCCACTTCAATGATAAGGAAACGGCGGTCAACTGCGCGAAATACCTGCGTACGCGTTTTCTGCGATTTCTAGTTTCCATTCGGAAGGCCACGCAACACGCTACGCGCGACGTGTACTCCTTTGTGCCTGACTTGCCGATGAACCAGGAATGGACGGACGCTAAGCTTTACAAGCGATACGGACTGACAAAGAACGAGATCGCTTTTGTCGAATCTCAGGTTGCGGAGCAGCGTGACGATACTCCTGACGAGGCGGTCTCCGATAATGGCGACGACGAATAAGCCTACAATCGAGGAAATCCTTGCGCCTAAGCCAACAGCTCGGCCGCGCATCTATTCTTATTCTATTGAAGATAAGGCGCACAAGGGTCTCCTGAAGATAGGCCAGACGACGCGCGATGTGAAACGCCGCATCGCCGAACAGGTTAAGACCGCTGCAATCAAGAACTACAAGATCGAACTTGACGAATGTGCTGAGTGCCATGACGGCTCAATCTTTACCGATTATCAAGTGCGCGCGACTCTCATAAAAAAGGGTTTTGTGAAGAAGGAGTTGGAATGGATGCGGTGTGCGGTCGCTGATGTGCAGACCGTAGTTACCGAGCTTCGTACTGGCCAGCAGCTTACCGGAACGCATCACGAGACGTTCCCCATGCGAGCGGAACAAGCCGAGGCTGTGAACAAGACGCACGCTTATTTTCATTCGATCTGGAAGGAGGATATGAACGCCGCTCCTCGCTTCCTCTGGAATGCGAAGATGCGCTTCGGCAAGACCTTTACAACCTACCAGTTAGCCAAAAAGCTCGGCGCCAAGCGTGTGCTTGTGGTGACTTTCAAGCCCGCCGTGGAGGATGCGTGGCAGACCGATCTTGAGACCCATATGGATTTCGACGGCTGGCAATACCTCTCTCGCCACTCCGAGAGGGATCCCACCAAGATTGACCGCAAGAAGCCGGTGGTCTATTTCGGTTCTTTTCAGGACCTCCTCGGCCGTGATAAGGCGGGGAACATCAAGCCTAAGAACGAATGGGTCCACAAGGTAAAGTGGGATCTTGTGGTCTTTGACGAATACCACTTCGGCGCATGGCGGGAGACTGCGAAAGAACTCTTCGAAGGGGAGGAAGAGGCGGTCGCCAAGAAGGAGACCGGGCTCGAATACGCAGCCAGCCTGGAAGAGGTGAACGAAGACCTGGGCGTGCTTTCGGAGAAGGAGGCAGAGTTCCTTCCCATTACGACCAGGGCGTATCTCTACCTGTCTGGTACGCCGTTCAAGGCGCTGGCTACGGGCGAGTTCATCGAGGAGCAAATCTTCAACTGGACGTATACCGACGAACAGCGCGCCAAGGAAGAGTTCGCCTCCAGGAACCCTGGCAAATGGAACCCCTACGGCGCGCTACCGCAGATGCGACTGCTGACCTATCAAATGCCGGACGAGCTCCTAGCGATTGCGAATGCGGGGGAGTTCGATGAGTTCGACCTCAAGGAGTTCTTCGCGGCCTCCGGCAGAGGCAAGAACGCGCAGTTCAAGCACGAGGGCGATGTGCAAAAGTGGTTGGACATCATCAGAGGCTCGTACACACAACAAGCGGTCGAGAGCCTCAAGACCGGAACACGACCGCCGTTTCCATACTCGGACGTCCGCCTACTGCCGTACCTTCAACACTCATTCTGGTTCTTGCCAGACGTTGCCGCTTGTCACGCGATGGCGAAACTACTGGCTGAAAAACACAACACCTTCTGGCACGACTATAAGGTTGTTGTAGCGGCCGGCGCATTAGCGGGCATCGGGGTCGATGCGCTGCCGCCCGTGCGTTCAGCTATTGGAAGCGGATTTGAGACAAAGACGATAACGCTTTCGTGCGGTAAGCTCACGACCGGTGTGACCGTACCTCAGTGGTCCTCGATCTTGATGCTTCGCAACCTAAAGTCGCCTGAAACTTATTTCCAGGCTGCATTCCGGGTGCAGTCACCGTGGTCCATCAAGAATCCCAACGGCGACAACCCAAATGAAGATGAGATCCTTAAGCCCGTCTGCTTCGTATTCGACTTTGCGCCTACCCGTGCGTTGCGCCAGCTATCCGAATACGGGATTCGACTTTCACCCGGCGAGTCGAATCCTGAGAACGCCGTCAAGGATCTCGTGTCCTTCCTGCCGGTGCTTGCCTACGACGGTGCCAATATGACGCAGATTGATGCAGGCGGCATTCTTGATATCGCGATGGCTGGCACCTCGGCTACCCTCCTAGCTCGAAAATGGGAATCCGCGCTGCTCGTGAATGTTGATAACGACACCCTGCGCCGCATCTTGGACAATCCCGAAGCAATGGCCGCAGTAGAGCGCATTGAAGGCTGGCGCGCGCTTGGCGACAACATCATCGAGACGATCATCAACAAGAGCGATATGGTTAAGGAACTCAAGAAAAAAGCCAAGAACGGCGACCTGACAGCGAAGCAAAAGAAACAGCTCACTGAGGAGGAGAAGGAATACAAGTCCAGGCGCAAGCGTGTCCAGGAGAAGCTGATCAAGTTCGCCACGCGCATCCCCGCATTCATGTACCTGACCGACTTCCGCGAGAACACGCTCGAGGATGTCATCACCAAGCTCGAACCGGACTTGTTTCTCGCCGTCACCGGCCTGACGGTGAAGGATTTTCACTTGCTCGTGCGTCTGAATGTGTTCAACACGGAACAAATGGACCAGGCTGTCTTCGCCTTCCGCCGTTACGAAGACGCTTCGCTCCGCTACACGGGGATCGACAGTCATGAAGGCTTGACCCACTACGGTCTCTATACCACCGTGGTGGCGAGGGAGTAAGACTGCGGTGATCGCGCTTCGGGGGTAGCATCTGGAGCAAGCAGGCGGCCTCAAAGGATTGAGAGCGAGTCGTTGGAGCTCGTTGGAGTACCATTTCCGGGAGTGCCGGGTCTCTGAGGTGCGCGAAGGAACCTGGCACGTTTGGAAATGGTTCCGGGCCGGGTAACGCCCAACCGCTAGATCATATGGCTGTCCTTTCCGGCAAATTTGACGAGGCGTTGCAGTTTGCCTCCAAAGCGCATCGGCAGCAGACGCGCAAAGGAACGACAACCCCTTACGTTACGCATTTGATGGCGGTATCGGCGATTGTCGGAGAAAATGGCGGTGATGAAGATCTAATGATCGCCGCTCTTCTTCACGACTCTATGGAGGATCAGGGAGTAACCAGGGAGGAAATCGGCAGTCGGTTCGGATCGCGTGTGGCAAGCATGGTTGAGGCTTGCTCGGACTGCACCTCAAAACCGAAGCCCCCGTGGCGGCAAAGGAAAGAGATGTATCTTGCTCATCTTCGCGCAGCCGGACCGGACGTTCGTCTGATTTCATTGGCGGATAAGCTTCACAACGCCCGGACGCTGTTGGGCGACCTTCGCGACGTCGGTCCGGAAGTCTGGAAACGGTTCAATGCAGGCCCAGCAGAGACCCTTTGGTATTATCGTTCAGTAATTGAAGCTCTTCGGCTGGGGTGGAACCACCCGCTGATTCCAGAGTTGGAGCGGATTATCGACGAGATCGACAGTCTGATTAAGATTAAATGAAGAGTAACGGTACCGGGTACGCGGGGGACAGGTAGCAGCGTAACGTGTCCCTCCGGAACCCGGTACGAATAGCGTGCGAAGGAACCTGGCACGTTTGGAAATGGTACCAGTCCTACCTTGGGCGCGTCCCTGGCGCCCTCTGGCAAAGCGTCGGAAGGGGTAATACCCTTAAAAGAGGGTAAAAGAGGGGGTATTATCAACCTGCCGACCGACGCCGGATGTGAGGGGTATAATGTTCGCATGAAGCAGGCAACCTTCAACCGCCCTGCCGGGACCATCTTCCTGCTAATAGCCATACTGCACGTCCTGCGGATTCTCCTTGGTTGGGAGGCCGTCATCGCCGGCTGGAAGGTCCCCATAGGACTAAGCTGGCTGGCGTTCGCGTTAGCCGGTTTCCTCGCCTGCTCAGCCTTCAGCCGCAAGAATGGCTAGCACACAGAAGGCCTTCGTCGCAGTAACGGACTATGACTGGTACCGTTTCCTCGCCGACTTGCCTAACCTTGATGAGGTTAATTTCTGGCAGCCGGGCGGATCTACCAGGTTCCAGGCTCTCCAACCAGGAGAACCCTTCCTATTTAAGCTTCACAGCCCGAGGAATTTCATCGTCGGGGGCGGATTCTTCGTTCAGTGGTCGCGCCTGCCTCTCCAGCTTGCCTGGGAAGTTTTTGAGCAGAAGAATGGAGCGACCTCCCTGGCTGAAATGAGCGATCGGATCCGTAAATATCGCAAGGGGCAAGGGAACGGAGAGATCGGCTGCATCCTCTTGGGTTCACCGTTCTTCTTGCAGGAGCGAGAATGGATTCGGGTTCCCTCTGATTGGAAGCCCAACATCGTCACAGGCAAGGGCTACTCTCTTCTGGAAGGTGAAGGCAAGAAGCTTTGGGATGAAGCGAGAGCGCGAATTGCGATACGCCTCATTGATACACTGCCTCGCTACGGGAAACCGACGACTATCCTTCCGAGGATCGGGCAGGGAATCTTCCGGGTAATCGTGACTGACGCTTATTCGCGAAAATGCGCTGTTACCGGCGAGCGTGTATTACCAGCGCTTGAAGCAGCTCACATCAAGCCATATGCAACTGGCGGCCCTCATTCGATCAACAACGGAATTTTGCTTCGTTCGGACCTGCACCGCCTCTTCGATAAAGGTTATCTAACCGTTACTCCCGATTATCGTCTGGATGTCAGTAGGCGGATCCGGGAAGAGTTCCACAATGGACGGGAGTACTACGGTTTCAAAGGTCACGCGCTACTGCTTCCTCAAAAGACGGCCGAGCAGCCTAGTGCCGACTTCCTGAATTGGCACAATGAGGAAGTGTTTCTCTCGTGACAAAGTCATCCCCGTAAGAATATGAACTGTCCCGGAATGAAGCGTCCCTTAACACGCCACTGCTCCCCAAAAACCGGGCCAGTTGCTATGAGAGTCTCCGGGTGATAGAAGCGATGGGAGGAGGGTTACGATGAGCCGGCTCAAATTGAATGCCAACTCGATTTCTTTGGCAGGCGAGTTCGCGGTGCTTTCGCAGCTGGTCCTTCGAGGATACGACGCCAACATGACGCTGGGCCATACAAAGGGAGTCGATATTCTGGTTTCCAACCCCAAGACCAAGCGCATGTACCAGTTAGAGGTTAAAGCGGGCATCAAAAACATCCACCAAAAGCCCAGAACGTCCAAATTGTTCGGGAAATTTGTGGCTGGGTGGATCATGAGATCAAAACACGAGCGCATTCAAACTCCAACCCTGTTCTATTGCTTTGTCAGCATTCACAAGAAAACCAACGCTTTTCGTTTTTTCATCGTCCCGAGCCGCCTG
This sequence comes from Candidatus Omnitrophota bacterium, assembly GCA_016177405.1. Classification (GTDB taxonomy): domain Bacteria; phylum Omnitrophota; class Gorgyraeia; order 1-14-0-20-64-10; family 1-14-0-20-64-10; genus JACOVG01. The sequence goes on from JACOVG010000009.1 coordinate 32,205, forward strand.
GTTGCCAGGTACGTGAAAACGCAGCACCGTCGTTGGCTGAACGCCAGTCCGAAACATCACAATAGCGATATGCGACAGTTCCGTATCGGACTGCCAGGGGGGAAATATCCCATCCCGACTCCGACAACTAAGTATGAAGACAACTGGAATTTCATGCGCTGAGCTGAGCGTCAAAGATGGATATGCTGGATAGCATAAAAGAACGCGAGAAACTGCAGGATACATTGGAGCGTAGCAGCGAGCAGACCAAGACGACCAACGAGATGCTGGCCGCCACGCGGCTGATCTCGGAAAAGTTCTACTATCAGGCGGCCCTGCTCTCTGGCGGAACCATCGTACTTAGCGTGACGTTCTTGGGTTACTTGGAAACTTCCGGTCAACCTGTCCTTTGGTTGCCGCTTCTGATGCTTTCCTGGATGTCATTGCTGGCGGCATTCCTGGGTGCCTTGTACCGCAATCATCATTGGATGCGGCAGACGCATTTTCATGCGATGAGCGCTGCTCTCGAGCACAAGAAAGCGACAGCAGACCAAATGCTAAAGGTTGTGTCTGCGGACCCGGCAGCCTTCGTGAATCTTCGAACACCGGAAGAGCTCAAGGAATTTCGAGACAGGCAGGCGGACAAAATCGGGAAGATTGAGAAGAATGAACCTTGGTACTCCGCGCGAGCAAAGAGAGCCGAGTTGTTGACGCAAGTCTGCGAATGGGCCACACACCTGGGGCTGACTGTCGGGTTGATTCTTTTATTGGTGTTTGCAGGGATCAACGTTTGGCTGAACATAGGGTCAGGTCTTGCAATGATACATGCGCCTAACGGTACCGGGTACGCGGGGGACAGGTAACGGCGTGCCGGGTCCCTCCGGAACCCGGTACGAATAGACCCAAGGTCTGGCGGCATCCCCTTCTTAAAGAATTGCTTAAGATTCAGCCCCTTATAGACAATTTTGGCACGATCAATCTTCTCAGGCGTTAAGCCGTATTCCTTGGCTATCCCGATATTCAATCGAGTAACCCAAGCGCGGCGGGATGGTTTCTTTTGGGCTTTCCATCAGGCTTTGCATCGTCTAGCATAATATAGCGTAGAAAGCCCACCACCGAAAACATCTTCCCCCAACCAGGAAGGCGGGGTTCTCAGATACATGGAATTTCGAGATATATTGGGCCAATGAGCAAACTAATCTTTGTCAGTTGCGGGCAACAGACAACCCTAGAGAAGGAGCTAGCCGAGGCAATTTGCTCGACGGTAGATGCCACGGCAGGTTTTAAGGCATTTTATGCCGATCAGGTACAGAGCTTAGATGCACTCACGGAGAAGATTTTTGAGGCTCTAAAAATCTGCTCAGGGATGATAAGCGTGTTGCATCCACGCGGCCAGGTTCAATGGCCTGCCGAGACCCCATGGGGTGTGAGATCATCCGTGTGGATCAATCAGGAGATCGCAATTCTCGCGTTTCGGCAATTCAGTCACAGGGTCAAGGCACCTCTTCTGACTTTCATGGCTAAGGTTAAGCTTGAGGGGGCAATGACCGGCCTAATAACAAACCCAATCCCATTAGGCACGAAGAATGAGACTGTTGCAAAGGTAGCGGAGTGGCTTGCGGCTGGAGGTTTCCCAGACGCTCCGTATCAAGTCTCCGAAGCAATCTTCAGGCAGGGTTGGGAATCTCTTCGGCCAGAAAGTCGTATAGCTATCATGGCACTTGTTGAGGAAGGCGGAGTTGATGTCAAGGAGCACCGAGTCAGAAGGGCGATGGAAGCGCGACATGGGTTGGAAAAAGTAGGCAACATATTTTTGGAACTCCGTAGCGATTTGATAAATGCGGACTTAGTAAAATGGAAGCAAGATAGTTATAGCGGAAATGAGATGTCTGTGAATCCGACCTATAGAGATCAGATATTGGAAGCGGTCAACAAGCTGCGAGAGATGCACTGAGCGCAGATGAGTAGCATGGATGGAACGAGATTTATACGGAAGCTGATCGCTGAGTGAGAGGGGAGGCGTTACTGGGTGTGCCATGCTGGACGGTGGCTAGGCTGGCACCGGCAGTAACGCCTCCGTTTTATCAAGGGAGAATACGATGATCATCCTCACGGGGTTTTGGCCAAAGGTGTTTCTGGCGGCGATCCTGACGGCGGCGATCGCCAAGGCATTCCGCTGCCCGGTGAGCTTTCCCGCGCTCTTCTTCTTTGCCTCCATCGGTTGGGTGGCCCTGTGGATCCTGCTGCTGCTGGCGGAGAGGCGGCTGGAGAAGTGGAGGAGCCGGAAGTAATCTTTTTTATCTATCAGGATATAGTGTATAATCTATATTGAGGGAGGGAAGCCAAGGTGGAGTCGAAGGTCAGAGGGGCGCAGAGGGCTGTTCTGCGGGTCTTTTCCAGGCAGGCGGGCGATTTCGCGCTGGCCGGAGGGACGGCGCTGGAGCTGTATTACCTGCATCACCGGTTTTCCGCCGATCTGGATTTCTTCTCTCCCAGGTACGGCCTTTCGGAGATTGAGCGGTTGGTTTCGGCGTTCGAAAAGGGCCTGCGCCAGAAGATGCGGCTGGAGTCTGAATCGGAGGCGGGCGGGAGGGCAAGGGTCCGGGTTTACTCGATGCCCGTGAAGGGGTCACCGCGGCCGCTTAAGATCGATTTTGTGGAGGACGTCCTGGTGAAGAAGCCGGAGATCCGGAAGGCGGACGGCGTTCGGGTCTACAGCCCGGAGAATATTTATTTCATGAAGATCGCCGCCATCTCCGGGATCCGGCCTATGGTGGATGAGGTGGGAAGGGAAGTGATGGAGGGGCGGGGTCAGGCGCGCGACGTCTTCGATGTGCACCTTCTCTCAAAGTGCTTTGAGCCCCTGCGTCTTTTCCTCAAGGCTGTCCCCGCGCCCTGGCAGAAAGGGATCGTCCATTGGTACAGGACCTTTTCCCGGCAAGAGTTGAAGCTTGCCCTGATGGATCTGGACATTTATGACGCGAAATTCGATTCGGGAGAGATGATCCGGTACCTGGAGGATGAAGTGAGGCAATTTGCCAAGGCGGTCCTTGAGGCATGAGGATCGCCAGGTACTTCTGGGATTTGAACGGGGCGGCCCTCCGGGAGACGGAGAGGGTCCTTAAAAATCCCAAGCACCCCCTGTTTGGCCGGCGAATGATTGCTCTTTTATCGCGCTGTGACCAGCCCCGGGAACTCTTCTCGATCCTTCCCAAAAGGGAGTTTCTGGAGGCCTGGCCCACGATTCGAACGCAGTGGCTGAAGCGAGTCCGGCGCTCGGACTCAAGAGACTGGTGGGAGACCCTCTATGAGGAGATGGTCAGGGCGGATCCGCGCGGGCCCATCCCCGTGAGGGGGGAAACCCCTGATTTTTTCCGCCGGCTTGGGGCCACGGTCAAGGAGGCGAGGTTTGAGAAGGGTTTAAGCCAAAGGCAGTTGGCCCTCCGGGTCGGGATGAGGCAGCCGGATATCTCCAGGATTGAAGAGGGCAAGAAGAATGTCACCCTCTTTACGCTGACTCGGCTGTGCAGGGTGCTGGGGATCAAGAAAATCGAGATTGCCTAGAAAGCAGACAGAATGGGAGGAATCACCGATTTGTGAGCCGTAACGGTACCGGGTACGCGGGGGACAGGTAACAGCGTAATGGGTCCCGCCGGAACCCGGTACGGAAACGGTCCGAAGGAACATGGAACGCTTTCCGGAAGGTTTCATGTTTCAGCTGACGCGGGAAGAACATCAATCTCTAAGGTTCCAATTTGGAACCTTAGAAGTTGGGGTACCGTTTCCGGGAGTGCCGGGTTTAAGGGAGAAAAAGGGGACGCTTCATAGGGGGACAGTTCACCAGGCCCCCAAGCGTCCCAAAACCACGTGTTGAACAGGCCCCAGCGGTAACGCCTCCGGTTTACTCGCAGATTTTATCAACAAATTGTATATACAGAATGTTATAATCTAGTTGAATGAAAGAGATCCGGTGGAATCTACTGAAGAGCGAGAGGATTAAACGTGCCAGGGGCGCTTCTTTTGAAGAGATCCTCCAAGCTCCTTTGATCGCGGTCAAGAAGCATCCCAAAAAAGAACATCAAAATATCATGCTCTTTGAGCGCAAGGGATACGTTTGGGTGGTTCCGTATGTTGAGAATGACGACGAGATATTCCTGAAAACCCTATACCCGAGCCGGAGGTACACGAAGATGTACAGAAGGGGCGAATTGAAATGAGACAGCTCAAATTGACCAGGCAGGAGAGGGCGCTTGAGGGTGCTTTGGTTCGCGGCGAATACCAGGATGTTTCGAAATTGGAGTTTGAGGGAATCGCCCGGGCAGTCGCCCACAGAAAGAAGGATGCCGTCCTCAACCTCCGCGTGAACAGCCAAGATCTGGAAGATGTGAAGCACAAGGCCAGGAAGCTGGGCGTCAAGTATCAAGCCTTCTTGTCGGAGCTTATTCACCGCGTTGCCCATAGCGAACTTTGAAGCTTGAGCCTAACGGTACCGTAATGGCAGGGTATACCTGCGTGGATAACGCGCAAGACCTCGCCCGTTTAACCCAAAGGCTGCATGCCGCGGCCCGCGTGGGCATGGACACCGAAGCCGACAGCCTGCACCATTACTACGAGAAGGTCTGCCTGATCCAGCTAAGCTTTTTGGGAGCGAATTATATCGTCGATCCCCTCGGCGGTTTTTCCCTTTCGGAGTTTCTTGAGGTGTTGTCTCAAAAAGAGATGATCTTCCAGGGCGCGGACTATGACCTCCGCATCTTGAAGAAGTCATTCGGGTTCCGGCCGAAAGCCCCCATCTTCGACACCATGCTGGCCGCCCAGGTTCTGGGCTATGAAAAGATCGGACTCGCGGCGCTGGTCGAAAGATTCTTCGGAGTTTTCATGTCGAAGGCAGGGCAGAAATCCGACTGGTCCAAGCGGCCTTTGCCCGCGCGGCTGCTTGCCTATGCCTCGGATGACACAAAATATCTGGAAACGATCGCCGACGCCCTGACGGAAAACCTTCAAAAACTCAACCGAATCACCTGGCACCGGGAATGCTGCGAGCGCGTGGTCAAAACCTCCGGGCTTGCCGATAGAAGCGAAGAGAAAGAGGCGTGGCGCGTTAAGGGATCTTCCCTGTTATCCCCCCGGGAGCTTGTCTTTGTGCGGGAGCTCTGGAAATGGCGGGACGAGGAAGCCCGGAAAAAAGACCGGCCGGCTTTTCATATCTTGAAGAACGAGGAACTTATCGAGCTTGCCGGATGGCAGGCGAGGAATCAGAAAAGCCCGCTTCACCAGGGCCCCTCGTTTCTGAAGAGGTTCACCGGAGAAAATCTCGCGCGGCTTGAAAACGCGGTTCGGTCCGCGAAGAACATCCCCCCGGCGGAATGGCCGCTCCCGAGAGAGAGGACGAGGCGGGCCTATGAGCAGCCCGATCAGGAGAAGCTGGAGTCGCTGCTGGCCGCCTGCGGAACGCTGGCGAAGAAACTGGAAATCGAACCCTCCTTTCTGGCCTCCCGCGGCGCGTTAACGGCCGTGGTTCAGCATCGGCCCCGATCCATCGAAAAGGTAATGGAAGTCAGCGGCATGATGCGTTGGCAGGCCGAGTTGATGATGCCCGCGATCCACGGGCTGAATGGGTAGGCAGTGACGCCTCCGGTTTATTCCCAGGAGAGGAAGAGGAGGTTGCCGGAGGCGGGGAGGGCGACGTCGTTGAGCGTTGGCCCCAGGCGGCGGAAGTAGCCCATCAGGTGGCGTGCGGCGCAGCGGCCGCAGTAGGTTTTGACCTCGTCGGGGCGGGGGGCCTTGAAGCCGCCAAACCCTCCTTTCTGGGAACTCTTGTAGAGGGAGTGGCCCACCCAGTTGAAGGAAGCGATCTTCTGGCATTGCTTGCAGCGGCCGTCTGCCGGCGGCAGGAGCGAAGCGATCAACGCGGCGTCCTGGCCGCTGAAGCCCCAGTCCTTCAGGTCCCCGACCCGGTAGCCCTGGTAGGAGCTCCAGCTCTTTCCGGCCAGGGGCTGGGTCACGACGCCCTGGCCCTGGAACATGTAGAAGGCCTCATCCATCTGATGCCCGAGGCAGGCGGGGCAAAGGAGCCGGTCGGAGAGGGTCTTATCGAGGAGCTCGCGGCCCCGTTTCTCGGTCCGGGTGATCCGGAAGCGGATCTGGCTCTCCCGCCTTCGGCAGTCGGCGCATGGCTGGGGCGGTTTCTTCCGGAACGGCCAGATCACCACTCGATGGAGAGGAGGGTGGAGCCGTGCATCCGGGGGGCGAAGGCCCTGGCGTCCATCTCCCACACATTCCCGTTCCAGGGGTCCCCGAATTGGACAACGTTGCGGCCGTCCGCGTGGTGGCCGATCTCCTTGACGCGAACCCAGTGGTAAGCGGCCGGCCGGCCCGGCCCCGCGACGTTGACGATGGCGACAACCTGCCTGCCCCTGATCAGCTCCCGCTCGACGGTGCGTAAGGTGGCGATTTTCCCCGGCTGGACGCCGAGAATCTGCTTGGCCCCATCGGTGTGGAGGAAGACGGCCACGTCCCGGGTCCTCATCCCCTCCCCGGCCTTGTAGAGGAATCCCTTCCAGGAAGCCCGCTCAAGATTCTGCGCCTCGGTGCGGGCGGCCAGCCCGGCGTCGCGCCGGCAGGACTCGATCACCCCCAGGCCGCAGGTGTCGTTCTTCACCTGCAATCCCACGCTGAATTGGCCTCCGCTGCCCGGACCCGGAGACTTGCCCGGGGAGCCCTTGGACCCGAGCACCATGGTGGCCCCCGGCATGGTGACATCCTCGTGGACCGGCCGGGCGGATACGATCACCGCGCTTTCTTCCGCGTCCTTGGCGCCCTTTCCGATCCTGATGGAAGAGCCCCCTTTTCGGCCTGCCGGGGGCGCGGCCGCGCCCCGGAGGAACGGCCCCTCCTCCATCTTCTGAATCTTGGCGGCGATCCACCGCCCGGCGGCCGCCCCCAGCACGAGCTGTGAGCCGAACCGCACGCCGGCCATGAGGCGATCGGTCCCGCTGACCCGCTCGCCGCGGGGGGTGATGCCGTAAGCCACAATGAGAACCTGGTCAACGCCGGTGGAGCTCACGTAAACCTCGTAAAGGTCCACCGTCAGGTTGGCGATGGAACGGAACGCCTTGTCCTTCCACTGCCTCTCCCCCGCCTCCAGGGAAAGATCCACCTCGTGCCTCTCGTAGCCGGTGAGGTATTCCACCCCGGGGAAGCGGGGATCCGGCCCCTTGGTGCGGGATATCTTTCCCCACCCGGGCTGATGGTCCCAAATGGAGGGGTCGGTCCCCGCCATGTTCAGGTACGCCTCGCCGATGTGCACCCGGGTGTAGTCGTTGAAGTAGAACTTATCGTCCGGTTTCGAAACGTAGCTCATCAGGATATTGGCGTTGGCCAGCATCTTAAGCTGTTGGCCGGCGAACCCGCGGATCTCGGCGCTCTGCGTCGAATCTTGAGCCACCCCCTCGTAGAACGCCTCCAGGATGTGGAGCTCCTTCCAGAGGTGCGCGATTCTCAATTTTTCGGGGGTGTCGAACACCGCCGCCTCGGTGAGGAGGCCGCCGGAGGTCACACGGACCAGCTCCCCGTTCTGGGTGGCCAGCTTCGACAGGCCGCCGCGGGAAAATTCAAACCCCAAAAGGCTCCATTTCCCGCCGCCTGACCCGCCGCCGGAGAAGGTCAGGGGAGAGTCGGTCGTGTAAAAGACAGGTCCTCGGAAGCCGCCGTGGGAAGCCAGCGTCAGCGTGCCGGTCTTTCCGGAGGCGGTCTCGAACGTCACGGTGAGACTCTTGCCAGCTTTCGCGGCCTCATCCTGGCTCAACCAGACGTCAACGAAGAAGGGCTGATCCTTGGTGAGATAGGTCAGGCTCATCTGGTCGAGGGAAGGGGAACGGTTCGCCGAGCGCACCATGATCCGCGCGAAGTCCAAGGCCTCGAAGACCTCCTCGACCGGCTCGGACTCCTCCTTCTTTTCCTGGGGGGTCTCCTCCGGGGGAGCCTTGCTTTCCTGGGGCGGAGGCGGAGGGGGAGGGGTTTCTTCCCTTGGCCCGGTGGGTTTCCTCTTGGGAGGAGGCAGGCCCTCCTCCTCGTCCGGGGGCGCGCCCGGGGTTTCGCCGGGTGGTTTGGAGGAACCCTCGTCCGGGGGAAGCGGCACCGGCCCGGCGGATTCCTCTTCGGTGGGGTCCACCTTATCCTGGCCGGGCTGGCCCTCGCGCATCGCCTCCACCGGCGGCGTTCGGAAGACCGGGTTCATCTTGAAGAGGCCCCGGAGCCCCTCGACGTGCTCTATCGTCGCTTGGTGGGGCGCGGCCAGTTGGGAGGCCTTCTCCTCCGGCAGGACGGTGAAGCCCAGCACCAGGCGGTCCGGGCTTCCCGGGGTGTTGACAAACAGGTCGAGCGTCGAGCTTAGCCCGTGGTCGAAGCCGAAGAGGCGGATCAGCAGGCCGCGCGGCTGTTTTCCGAGATCGTACGCGAATTGCTCGTAGATGAACCTCTCCGTCTCTTTCATCTCATCCTTGAGCTTGAATTGATCGGCCGCGGCGTGCCAGCGCCAGGCCTCCTTGCCCTGAACGCGCCGGGCGAGGGCCGCCTTCTTCGCCACCCCGGCGTAGCTCTTCAGCGCCTCCTGGGCCAGGGCCGCCTCCTTGGCCGCCAGGGAATTCTTGAGCTTTTCCCTCTCCTCCTCCTTCAGGCCGCCGGAGGTATACCATTGGTTGCTGACCTGGTCCTGGGGCTGGGCATGGGCCTTCTTCACCAGGACGACCTCGTACTTCGCCTCGTCCAGGTCCGCCTGCCAGGCCGTCTTGATGCCGCTTCGGACCAGGTCGAAGGCGACGTGCAGGAACTCCTCTTCGCGGATGGTCCCTTTCTTGAGCCACTCGAAGTTCTGTTCCAGGCGCTTTTCAAGCCTTTGGGCCAGGGCCTCGTAATCCTTGATCTTCCAGCTCACATCCTCGCCGACCTTTCCCTGGAAGGCGGACAGCCAGCGTGCCTCCTTGGCCGCGAGCGAGGCGCGGATGAACTGAAGGAGCGACTTGGCGCTCTGGTAGATCTGCTGGGTCCGGGCGCCGGTGGAGGGAACAACGATCACCTGGAAGGTGACGGAGAAGGGAACGTTTTCCTGAAGGGGGATGTTGGTCCCGGCCTGGTAGCGGACGACCTGGCCGGAGACGGTGATGGAGGTCCGCCCGACCTGGCCTCCGGCGATGACAACCTTGTTGTCGTCGCGGAACTTGCCGGTGGCGATCTCCGGGTTGGCGCTCGACACCGCGACGTCCTGAACCTGCTTGGTGAAGGAGGCGGTTGTTGTCTGGCCCTGCTTCACCGTGACCTGCCGCTCGGCGGCGTCTGCCGAGGGGCCGACGGCGGCAGCGGCGCACGCCCAAACCGCCGCGGCGAACACCCAGACACGCGGGACGCGATCCACGGCATCAGTATATTCCATGGCCGGCGGAATTCAATACCTGAAGCGCCCGCGTGGGCAATGTGATGCAGGTCATATGGAGTCGGCGGCGCTCCGGTAGAATGAAGGGAGATCACGCAAATGCGAGCCTCTCTTCCCGTGGAAATCCGTTTTGAGTCCATCGGCGGGCTGGGCGCCCACCTGGCGTCCCAGCTTCTGGCCGAGTCGCTGGTCCTTCGCCAGAATCTGAACGCCTCGCAGTTCTCCTCCTTCGGGTCGGAAAAGAAGGGCACCCCGGTCCGGTCGTCCATCCGGGCGGCCGAAAAAAACCAGCCGATCCGGGTCACGAGCCCGGTGACCCGGCCGGACGTGCTGGCGGTCTTTCACGAGGCGCTCCTGGCGCGCCCGGCGACCCTGGCCGGCTTGAAGCTGGGCGGCGTGCTGGTGGTCAACGCCCCGGCGGCGGCGGCGGACCTTCCGCTTCCCAGGGGCCGGGCCCTGGTGGTGGACGCGATGGCGATCGCCATGGAGGAGCAGACCAGAATCAACACCGCGATCCTGGGCGCGGTGGCGAAGGCCTGCCCCCTGATCGATCCCAAGGCGCTCGCCGAGACGCTGGAAGGGCATTTTGGAAAACGCTCGCCCAAGCTGGCCCAGGCCAACGGCAAGACCTTCTGGAGGGGCTACCGGGAGGCGGTGGAGCGGGCGGTCGAAGACAGGCCGGACGCCCCGGCCCCTGAAAGGGGGGCGTCCTCCCCCCGATGGGGCTACTTCACGGCCCCGCTGGGCGGGGCGATTCTGGAGGCCGGCAACACGGCGGCCAACGATCTCTCGGTCTCCCGCCAGGGGTTCGCGCCGAGGTTCAACACGGCCCGGTGCGTCCATTGCGGCGTCTGCGATCTGGTCTGCCCGGACTATTGCTTTGTGTGGGAGGACATTCGGCTGATGGGCATCGACTACCAGTACTGCAAGGGGTGCCTGCGCTGTGTCGAGTCGTGCCCCTCCGGGGCCCTCACCAAGGAACGGGAGGGGGCCTGGACCCGGACCGAACGGGTGCCCCTCCGCCAGCAGAAGGCGGCGCGATGAAGGCGAGCGCCCTGGCCGCGGCCCCCAAGAAGCGGGTGAAGGCCCAGGCCGCCCAGCGGCTGGTCTTCCTAAGCGGCAACGAGCTCGCCGCCCTGGCGGCCTCGCAGATCGACTACCACCTCATGGGCTACTACCCCATCACCCCCTCGACCGAGATCTCCGAGCATTTGAGCCGCATGAAATCGAAGGGGGAGCACCGGATCGCGATGATCCCCGCCGACGGCGAGCACAGCGCGGCGGGCATTTGCTACGGCGCCTCCACGGGCGGCGGCCGGGTCATGAACGCCACGAGCTCCCAGGGCCTGCTTTACGCGCTGGAACAGCTTCCGGTGCAGTCCGGGACCCGCTTCCCCATGGTCCTGAATCTGGCCACCCGGGCGGTGAACGGACCGCTGAACATCCGGTGCGACCACTCCGACCTTTACTTCGCCCTGAACACGGGCTGGATCATCCTCCTGGCCAGGGACCCGCAGGCCGTGTACGACTTGAACTTGCTCGCGGTCAGAATCGGCGAGCATCCCAAGATCCGCCTGCCGGTGATCGTGGCGTACGACGGCTTTTTCACCAGCCACCAGAAGCAAAGGGTCAGCGTCTTTGACGCCAAGGCGGCGCAGGGGTTTGTGGGAAAGCCGCGGCCGCCGTTCACCGCGCTGGACCCCGGGCGGCCCGTCACCATCGGCCCCTACATGAACGATCCCGACCTCATCAACAACAAGTACCAGCTCAAGCTGGCCTTCGACGCCGCCCGGGAGGTTATACCCCGGCTCTTTGGGGAGTTCGGCAAGCTCTCGGGCCGGCCGCGTGAGATGGTGGACCGTTACGCCATGGACGACGCCGAGGCGGCCCTGGTGCTGATCAACTCGGCCGCGGAGACCGCCAAGGAAGCCGCGGATCAACTGCGCCGGGAGGGACTGCGGGTGGGGGTGGTCAGCCCCACGGTGATGCGGCCGTTCCCGGCCAAGGAAATCAGCTCCGCGCTGGGGCGGGTCCGGGCGGCCCTGATCGCCGACCGGGCCGATTCCTACGGCGCCGACGGAGGCAACTTGAGTTTGGAGGTCCGGGCCGCGCTGAAGGGGGACCCGGCCAACAAGACCCTCTGCCTCTCCCGCGTCTACGGGCTGGGCGGCAAGGATTTCACCGTCGAGGACGCCCTGCTCCTGTTCAGGCAGGCGCTCGCCGCGCTGAAACCCGGCGCCGCGGCGGTCCGCTTTGACTATCTGGGTGTCACCTCCGGCAGTGAGGCCCCGTTTCCGCCGGCGCCCGCCGCCCTGCCGCGGCTGACCACCGAAGAGGTCAGCCGGCATCACGCCCGCCTGACCCAGGATCCCGCCACCGGCCGCCTGCGGGTCAGCCTGGACCCGTTTTGGAAGATGGCGTCCACCCCGCACCGGATCGCTCCGGGCCACGGGGCCTGTCCGGGCTGCGGGGCGTTCACCACCCTCAAGCAGTTCTTCCGCATCTTGGACGGGCACGTGGTGGTGCTCTACCAGACCGGGTGCGCCATGGTGGTCACCACCGGCTACCCCGCCACGGCCCACCGGGTCACCTATCTGCACAACCTTTTTCAGAACGGGGCCGCCACCCTCTCGGGGCTGGTGGAGATGTACCACGAGCGCGTGAGAAGGGGAGAGATTCCCTCCGGCGAGGAGCCCCTCTTTGTGATGGTAAGCGGCGACGGCGGCATGGACATCGGCCTGGGCTCGGCGCTGGGCACGGCGCACCGCGGCCACCGGATGATCGTGATCGAATACGACAACGAGGGCTACATGAACACGGGCGGGCAGTTGTCTTACTCGACCCCGCTGGGCCACCAGACCAGCACGAGCCCCGCCGGGCCGCGCAGCTTAGGCAACGCCTTTCAGCACAAGGACACGCCCCAGCTGTTCGCCGCGGCCGGGGCGGCCTACGTCTTCACGGCGGCGGAGGGATTTCCGGAGGACCTCATGAAGAAGGCCGCCAAGGCGCAGTGGTACGCGCGGCGCGAGGGATTTGTCTACGGGAAGATCCTCTCCTCCTGCCCTCTGAATTGGGGCGCCCCGGACGATTCGGCCGAGGCGATCCTTCAGGCCGCGGTGGACTGCTGTTTCTTCCCTCTGTATGAGGTGGAGCGGGGCAAGACGGTGATCACCTATGACCCCGAGGAGCTCGGCCGCAGGCGGCCGGCGCGGGAGTGGCTGACGCTGATGGCCAAGACCAGGCATTTGCTGGCCCCGGAGCGCGCCGACGCGGTTCAGGCGCTCACAGCCGAAGTGGAGCGCCGGTGGAAGCGCTTGAAGGCCAAACACCTGCATCCGGAGCTTTAGAAATGAGCCAGGGATTTCGCATCCTCAAGAAAGAGCGGCTGACCCCGGTGACCAACCGGTTCGTGCTGGAGGCCCCGTGGGTTGCCCGCGCCGCGCGGCCGGGCCAGTTCGTGATTGTCCGGGTCCACGAACACGGCGAGCGGATTCCGGTGACCATCGCGGATTTCGATCCGGCCCAGGGGACGGTGACCGTGGTGGTGCAGGAGGTCGGGCGGACCTCCAAGCTCTTCGGTGCCCTGACCGAAGGCGGCGTGGTTCTGGATCTTGTCGGCCCGCTGGGCGAGCCCTTCCGGGCTGGCCGCGGGGGAAAGCTCGTCATCGGGGTGGGCGGCGGGTTCGGGGCGGCGGCCCTTTACCCGGTGGTCCGCTCCCTGCACCAGCAGGGGGTGAAGGTGGAGGCGATCATCGGCGCCAGGAGCCGGGAGTTTGTCATCCTGGAGGGGGAGCTGGGCCGGGTCTGCGAGCGGCTCACCACCTGCACGGACGACGGCTCCTACGGATTCCGGGGCTTCGTCACGGACTGCCTCAAGCTTCGCCTGGAGGAATTGAAGGGGCAAGACGGCGTCGAGGTTGTCGCGGTCGGCCCCATGCCGATGATGCGGGCGGTCGCCGGCCTCACAGCCGCCTATCACGTCCCCACCCAGGTCTCGCTGGACCCCATCATGATTGACGGCACCGGCATGTGCGGCGGCTGCCGGGTCACGGTGGCCAGCGAGGTGAAGTTCGCCTGCGTGGATGGGCCGTTCTTCGACGCCCATCAGGTGGACTTCGCCGAGTGCGTGAGGCGGGGCAAGATGTACGCGTGCGAGGAGGCCGCGGCCCGTGCCGCTTAAGAGCGTCTCCAAGACGGCGATGCCCCAACAGCCGCCCCGCGAGCGGGCGCGGACCTTTGACGAGGTGAACCTGGGCTACACGGAGGCCCGCGCCCGATACGAGGCCAGCCGGTGCCTGCAGTGCCAGGAGCCGGCCTGCGAAGCGGGCTGTCCGGTGGGGGTGCCGATTCGGGCCTTCTTGAAGGAGGCGGCCGACGGCCTGTTTCAGGAGGCGTTCGGCCTGGTGAAGGGCGCCCATCCCCTGCCGGCGATGTGCGGCCGCGTCTGTCCCCAGGAGAGCCAGTGCGAGAAGCTCTGCCACATGGCGGCCCGGTTCGAGCCGGTAGCCATCGGCCATCTGGAGCGCTTCGTGGCCGACTGGGAGCGCGCCCACCGCGAGGCGAAGACCACCCCGCCGGCGAAGCGAAGCGGACCCGCTGTCGCCATCGTGGGATCGGGCCCGGCGGGCCTGACGGCCGCCGGCGAGCTGGCCAAGCTGGGCCATCGGGTCACGGTCTTTGAGGCCCTGCATGAGCCCGGCGGCGTTTTGCGGTACGGCATCCCGGAGTTCCGATTGCCCAAGGCGGTCCTGGACGACGAGATCGAACAGCTCAAGGCGCTGGGGGTGGAGATCGTCTGCAACGTGGTGATCGGCAAGACGATCGGCTTGGATCAGCTCATGGGGGAGATGGGCTTTCGCGCGGTCTTCATCGGAACCGGCGCGGGCCTGCCGCGCTTTCTCTCGATCCCCGGAGAGAACCTAAACGGCGTCTATTCGGCCAACGAATTCCTCACCCGCATCAACCTCATGAAGGCGTACCGGTTTCCGGTGGCTCACACCCCGCTTAAGGTGGGCTCGCGCGTCGCGGTGGTGGGGGCCGGGAACACCGCCATGGACGCCGCCCGCAGCGCCCTGCGGATGGGCGCGTCGGAGGTGCGCGTCGTCTACCGGCGCTCCGAGCAGGAGATGAGCGCCCGGGAGGAAGAGTATCATCATGCCATAGAGGAAGGGGTGCTCTTCCAGTGGCTGACCAACCCGGCGCGCGTGGTCGGCAGCAACGAAGGGTGCGTGACCGGCCTGGAGTGCCAGCCGATGCGCCTGGGCGAGCCCGATGAGTCCGGCCGGCCGCGCCCGGAGCCCTCCGGAGAGCCACCCTTCATCGTCCCGATCGATACGCTGGTGGTCGCCATCGGCACCAGGCCCAACCGCCTGCTGACCAAGGGCGGGGGGTTGGCCACCGCCTCCTGGGGCGGGCTCATCGTGAGCGACGATTCCCTGGAGACCTCGCGGCCGGGTGTCTTTGCCGGCGGCGACGCGGTGACCGGCGCGGCGACAGTTATTCTGGCCGCCGGGGCAGGGCGCCGGGCGGCCGCGGCGATCCACGCCAAGTTCTAAATCAGCCATGGCCGAGGTGAAGCCGAGGATCCGGCCCCGCGTTCAGCCACCTCCGGCCCGGCGCCGGAACTTCGACGAGGTCGTCCAGGGCTACACCGCGGAGGAGGCGCTCGCCGAGGCCCAGCGGTGCATCCTGTGCAGGAACGCCCGTTGTCAAACCGCCTGTCCGCTCACGAATCAGATTCCCCGCTGGATCGCCGAGTTACAGCAAGGCCGCCCCCAGGAGGCGTACCGGATCCTCCGGGAGACCAGCCCCATGCCGGAGCTGTGCAGCCGGCTCTGCCCCCAGGAGCGGCTGTGCGAGGGCTCGTGCGCCATCGGGATCAAGCATGAGCCGGTGGCGATCGGACTGCTGGAGCGCTTCGTCTCCGATCAAGGCCGCGCGGCCGCGGCTGGCGAAAACGGCGCCACCAGCCCCTCCAAACGTGTTGCTGCGGTCGGCTCCGGGCCGGCCAGCCTTGCCCTGGCGCAATGCCTGGCCCGCGCCGGACAGGCGGTGACGGTCTTCGAGCGCTGGCCTCATCCGGGCGGCGTGCTTCGCTGGATCCCCCGCTTCAAACTGCCCCGCGAGATCCTGGAGGCCCACCTGGATGGGCTGACGGCGCTGGGGGTGGCGTTCCGCGAGAAGACCGAGATCCGAGAGGTTCAACAGCTTTTGACCGGCGAGGGCTTTGACGCCGTTTTCCTGGGGATCGGAGCCAGCCGCCCCTCCGTTCCCAATCTGCCCGGCGTCTCGCTGGAAGGGATTCTTTCCTCCACGGAGTTCCTGGTCAGGTCCTGCTGGGGCGGGCCGGATCTTCCCAACGGCTGGCAGCCGATCACCGATCTGGCCGGCCGGCGGGTGGTGGTGCTGGGCGGGGGCGACAGCGCCATGGACTGCGTGAGAACCGCCATCCGGCTGGGTGGGGCTCAAGTCACCTGCCTCTACCGGCGTGATGAAGCCAACATGCCCGGCAGCAGGAAAGAGGTGAAGGCGGCCAGGGAGGAAGGGGCGGAGTTTCAGTTCCTCGCCTCGCCGGCGGCCTTCCACTCGGCCGACGGCCGCTCCGTGTCGCGGGTCGAGTGCCTGCGCATGGAGCTTGGGGCGCCGGACGCCTCCGGGCGGCGCTCGCCCCAGCCGGTTGCCGGCTCCGCCTTTGAGACGGAGGCCGAGCTCGTTGTGCTGGCCTTCGGCTACGAGGTGGAGACGGGCGCCGTGAAGATCAATCCCGCCACAGGAGCCACTCGGGAGCAAGGGGTGTTTGCCGGCGGCGACTGCGTGACCGGCCCAAGCCTGGTCTCCACGGCCGCCCGCGCCGGCCTTACCGCGGCGCGGGGAATGCTCCGGTACTTCGCCGGAGAGCCCTGGGATGCCCTGGCGGGATAAGGTAAAATAGCGGGGTGACCCCCGACCAGTTTGCCGCCAACGAGTACCGCGATTACATCTCCTATCGCGAGCTGGCGAAGATTGAAACCGTGCCCGCCTTCAAGCGGATCCTCGAAGAGCTGGTCCAGCACGAGCTGGAGGATTACCGCTTCTGGCTTCCGCTCTCTTCCCAGAAGAGGCACCGCGTGGGTCCTCTCCAGATCGCGTGCCTCAAGCTGATGCGTAAGCTTCTCGGCCTAACCTTCACGGCCAAGTTCCTGGAGCTGCACGAGCGGGACGCGGTCCGCAATTACGCCCTCCTGCTGGAATCGGCCGAGCCCAAGGTGAAGGCGAGGCTTCAGGAGATCATCGCCCACGAGAGACAGCACGAGCGGGGGCTCATCCAGCAGATCAAGGAAGAGCACGTGAAGTTCTTGAGCAGCATCGTGCTGGGGGTGAACGACGGCCTGGTGGAGCTCACCGGCGCCCTGGTGGGTTTTGCCTTCGCCCTCCGGCATTCCGCGCTGGCCGGCTTGTTCGGCGTGGTGACGGGGATCGCGGCGAGCCTCTCCATGGCCGCCTCGGCCTACATGCAGGCCAGGCACGAAGAGGGCAGGGACCCGAAGAAGGCGGCCCTTTACACGGGGCTGGCGTACCTGACCGTGGTGGTTCTTTTGGTCCTGCCGTTTTTCGCCTTCGCCCGGGTGGGGGCGGCCCTAGGGGCGATGTTCGGCGTGATCCTTGGGTTGATCGCGGGCCTTTCCTTCTATTCCTCGGTCCTTTTCGAGCGGGACTTCAAGCGGCAATTCCGTGAGATGCTTCTTTTCAGCCTGGGGGTGTCGGGGATCGCCTTCCTGCTGGGGAGCGCCGCCCGCGCGCTGATGGGGGTTTTGAAGGTCCCCTTGGGGTAAGCGGAAAAAAAGTGGTGTGCCGGGGGTCGGTGTGGTATCGTACTCCAATTCGGTTGCGGGTAAGAAAGGTTGCAGGTAAAAAAAGGAGATAAGAGAGATGGCGTTTCAACCAGGTGGTGGTGGATACGGTGGCGGCGGGTTTGGCGGCGGACAGCGGGAGATGTTCAAGGCGGTTTGCGCGGACTGCAAGAAGGAGTGCGAAGTTCCCTTCAAGCCCAGCGGAGACCGGCCGGTCTACTGCAAGGAGTGTTTCTCAAAGCGCAAGGGCGGTCCCCGCTAACCTAAGCGTTTGCGGTAGTACCCTGGGGGTCATTTAAGGAGGGATAGCCCATGACGAACGGGAAATGCTGCGCGGGCTGTAAGGTGGTGACCCTGGTGGTTGGCGTGGGGGCCCTGAACTGGGGTTTGGTGGCCCTCTGGAATTTGAATCTTGTCGCCAGGGTGCTGGGGACCGGGGCGGCGGCCAAGGCGGCTTACGTCCTGATCGGGATCGCGGGAGCGCTCAAGCTCCTTTCTCTTGTGAAGGCCTGCCCCTGCTGCAAGGGCGGAAGCTGCGAGACGAAGAAGTAACGAAGCAGTAAGCTAAAACCAGAGGTCGGCTTTTCGACTCACCACGACGGCATCCAAGAGGGATTCGCCGTCGGCCAGCCGTTTGGATGATTCCGCGCCCCAGGGAGAGGTCTTCGGGCTTTGCCGGTCAATCCGCAGGGCGCGGGAAGCCTCTCCCCCGGTGAGAACAATCTCAAAGAAATCGGGGGTCACCTGAAGGGACGAGACCCGCGATCCGGCAAGGTCGCGGAGCTTATCCTCCCGCAGGGGATGGCCCGCCTCCGAAACCCATTCCACCGCCGACCAGAGGCTGACGACCAGCCACACCGGTCGGGAGGAGCCCTTGGGCTTGAGCTTGAACCCCAGGAAACCGGCCCCGCCCATCCCGTAAGAGCCAAGGTCCGTCTCCACGCCAAGGAGGCGGGCCTCTTGAAGGTCAATCCCCGGTTTATCCACCCACCTGCGGGCAGGCCGCGTAAACCTCCAGATTCCTAGAAGGGAGAGGAGAAACCCCGGGATGAGCCTCGGCCCCCGAAGCGCCAGGAGGTCCGGCCTCCAGCCCTTGGGCCAGCGCCAGAGAACGCTCCAGAAGGGGGCCACCTCATCTTCCCGGCAGGCGATGATCGCGCGGTTCATTTCTTCCCGAGTTTACCACGCCCCCTTTTCGTTTTTGTGGTATTCTTGTTCGCGGAAGAAAGGGGGCTGAATTCTCTACAAGGTTTCCTCTTTCGGATCGTTCGCCTGGAGCTATTTGAGGCGCCGCTTTCTCCAGGTCCTCCTCATGGGCGCGGCCACCTTCGCGGCCAGCGCCATCCTTCACATCTGGGTCATGGCCGTGAAGTACGAGGGCTTCAACGTCAGCCCCGGCGCCAACGTCGTCGCCCCAGGGAATTACCTCATCGGCTACCTCAAATGGACCTTGTGGCCCTTCGCCGGGTTCTACCTCTTCGGTTTCCTGCGCTCCTACGGGACCGGTTTCCTCGCGCGCGGCCTTCAGCGGGCTCCGGCCGATTTCGTCGCCGTCTTAAAAGAAACGCGAAGCCATCTGATGGAGCGCCTGGTTCAGGAGCGGTTTCTGCTGGCCGTGGGGCTGGCCTCCCTGGCGGGCGGCTTCCTGGACCGGTCGCTCGGCAGGCCGTGGCTTCTCTTGGCGGCAGTGGCGGCCCTGGGGGCGGCCTTTCACGACGTCCGCTCCGCGGGTCCCAAACAGGCGGCTCTTCCGGCGCATCGACGAAGGTGGCTCTTGGGTTTTGGCGCGGCCCTGGGACTGCTCATGGCGTATGCGGGGTATCGCTTTTGGGGGATCGCCGCGCTGGCGGCGGGAGCGTTCCTCTGGTGGAAGAGGACCCAGCCGCCTGCCTCTTCGCCGGGCGGGAAGGCGGTTTGCTGGCTGGTGACCGCGGTGGGCTGGGGGCTCGCGTGGAGATATCTGGGCGAAGAGCTCGGCTGGGCGGATGACGGCGGGGCGGATGAGTTCAGGGCGGATAACCCCAACGGCACCGTCGTTGACTACCTGAAGACCAAGGAAGGCCAGCAGGTGGTCGGCTACGGCATCCGGGCGGGCGGCGCCGCCGCGGGCGGGGCGGTCGCCGGGGATGTGGCCGGAACGGCCACCGGGACGGCCCTGGGCGGAGGAGAAGGGACGCCGGAAATGAAGACGCCCAAGGATTACGGGCCGGGCAAGGATAACCCGTGGGATCCGCCGATCGAGAAACAGCGGGAGATGTGGGAGAAGGAGGGGCTGGTCTGGGATCCCGACACCCTCTCCTGGCGCAAGCCGCGGCCGAACGAGATCCCGCCGCCCAAGGGGATGCCGGAGAAGCCCACCCCCTACGAGAGGCAGAAGCCCCGATCCGAGGTGCCGGGCGCTTGCGTGGTCTTTTACGACCGGTACGTGGCGGCTCAAGCCAAGGTCTTGGACTTAAGACGTCAAGTGGACGCGGCCCGGGACAAGCACCTGAAGGCGCAGGACCACTTGAACAAACAGCTGGCGAAATTCACCATCAAGCTGGGGCTGGATGTGGGCCAGATCGCCGGGGGAGGCCTTCAGGGCATCAAGGACGCGGGGAGGGTGCTCAAGGGGCCGCACGGGCTGGGCCAGAAGGACACCTGGACCGGCCCAGGCAAGCCGCCGGGGGCCGTCACCCAGGCCCTCTCGGCCGCGCGCGCCAAACTGGAGCTGGCCCTGGCCAAAATCAAGGAGCTGGGCGCCAAGATCGCCGGCCTGACGCGCGCGGCGGAAATCAAGAACCAGGCGGTGGAGAAATTCAGATCCCTCGCCGGTCAGGCGCGGGAGAAGGTTGCCTCCGCGCGGGCTCTCCTGGAGACGGCGGAGGGCCGGGCCAGGCAGGCCGCGGAAAAGCTGGGGGTTGTCCGGAAACTCCAGGCCCTGGAAAGCGAGATGGAAAACCTGATGGCCAAGGGAAGGCCCCTGCGGGATAAGGTCAACCAGATCCGGGAGCGCGATCATCTGTCCGCCAAGCGAACCAAGCTTTATGAAGAATGGGTCATGAACAAGCCGGGCGCGGTGAGGGGCGGGCCCCTGGGCGATGAGATGAACGAGCTGGACATCCTGGAGACCGACATCGGCCTCCTGCAGAAGGGCCCCGCGCCCCTCACCGCGGACCAGGCGGCCGACCTGGCCAAGAAGCAGGCCCGGGCGGACCATCTGGCCAAAAGGATCAACGAGGCCTCGGCCAAGTACCCGGAGCTGGATGATTTCATCCGTCAGAAGGATCCCTCCGGCGCGGCGGCCTGGGAAGCCAACCCTTACCGGAACGTGGACGCCCACACCCGGGGCAGGGAGCTGGAGAGTTTGGAGACCGCTTTGAAGGATGGGAAGACCCGGTGCGATCAGATTGAAGCCGAGATGGGAAGCTTGAAGCCATCGGCGCCGCGGGGCCAGACCCTCGATTCCATGGAGGCCGAGGCCAGGGCCGCCGACAAGGAGCTGGCCAAGCATCGGCAAGAGCTGAAAGAGGTTCAGGGCTCGGCCGAGGAGGCCGAGGCCCAAGCCGAGCGGGCGGTCAAGGAAGCGGCCGAGGCCGAGGCGGAGCGGAAGGCGAAGAACCAGGAGCTTCAAGCCTTGAAGGAGGAGTCGGAAAAGGCCCAGAATGAGATTCGGGAGCTTGAGGCCCAGACCCGGGAGGGCCCGGGCGAGCACGGCACCGATCCAACCCAGGATCCCGGCGGGATTGCCCAGGCCCTCAAGAACGCCGCGGCCCAAGCCGGGAAGAAATACGAGCGGGCGTTCGGAAAGGAGCAGTCGCCGGAGGAGGTGGCCGCGATTCTCATGCAGTGCAAACGGTCGGTGGCCGACAGCGCGGCCCTCCTGAACCGCCTGCTGGCCGAATACGACGGGCAGTTGAGCTCCTTGAGCGGCCTCAAGCAGAAGCTGGACGACTGCGTCGCCAGGGAGAGCGGAGGGTGACGCCCCAGGAGATCGACGCGCGGATGGAGCGCCTCAAGCAGGAGCTTGCCCACGGCTTGATCTCCGAGGCGGAGCTCAAGGCAGGGGCAGGAACGTTTCGGTGGGCGGACGCGCGGGGGATGTGCTGGAGCCGCGGGATCGAGAGCGGGCAGTGGCATGTTTGGAACGGCCGGATCTGGCTTCCGTCCGTCCCGCCCGATTCGTTGGAGCCGTGGCCGGACGAGCGGCAAGGCCGGAGCGCTCCTCCTCCTCCTCCGAAGCCGGCCCGAAAAGGCCCTGGCTTCCTCCAAAAGGCCGGCACCCTCATGCTGA
This sequence comes from Candidatus Omnitrophota bacterium, assembly GCA_016177405.1. Lineage (GTDB taxonomy): Bacteria > Omnitrophota > Gorgyraeia > 1-14-0-20-64-10 > 1-14-0-20-64-10 > JACOVG01. The sequence continues at coordinate 53,716 of JACOVG010000009.1, forward strand.
CCGCGCTGGTGGGAGGCCTGGCCTATGGGGTTCAGCAGTTTGTCTCGCGTCAGATGGCGGCGATTCCCGCCGCGAGGGGGCTGCCGCCCGCCGCGGGCCCTCCCGCGGCCCCGGTTTCCCGGCCGGTCCCTCCTCCCACCCCGGACACGTCGGCGCTGTATGCCCAGGCCGAGGCTCTGGTGGGACAGAAGAGCTACCCGGAGGCGATCGCCAAATACGGCGAGATCATCCGGTTGAACCCCTCCGACGCCAGGGCTTTCTTCAGGCGGGGATTGCTCCACTACGAGCTTAGGCAGTTACAGCAGGCCTTTCAGGACTATTCCATGACGATCAGCTTGGACGCCGCCAACGCGCCGGCGTACAACGAATTGGGGAATGTTCTTTTTGAGCAGAAGAGATGGCAGGATTCAGAGGGGGCGTACCGGGAGGCCCGCCGGCTGGATCCCTTCAATGCCATCTTTCCGGCCAATCTGGCCGGAGCGCTTTATCAGCAGGGGCGGATGGAGGAGGCCCGCCAGGCGGCCGACGAGGCGATCCGCCTGGGACACCCCCAGGACCACTGGGTCTTCAAGGCCCTGGCCGGCGCGGGCGCTTCCGGCGCTTCCGACGCCCCTCCCTCGTCCGCCGGCGATCAAGATGCCCAGGCGGTCGTGGACATCCTCAACACCATCCTGGGGCAGGGGGGTCAGGGCTCCGGCGAGTAGTTGGGTCCTTCGTGCACCGCGATAAAAATAGATCGCCAGGATTTTTTGTCGGGCAGTCCTATCTGGTAGATCCCCCGCTCGGTCAATTCCAGGGTTCCGGTCTGCCCGCTTTCCAAGCGAAGGGACTCCGGTTTCTTAAGCGGGGTGGAGGGCCGTCGGAACTTCAGCGTCACCCCCTCGGGCAGCCGGCTGGCGAGGGTGAGCTTGCTTCCCCGCGCGAGGTCGCTCCAGCCCGGATAAAAGGCGTCGGGTCCCACCTCGATCTGACCGGGGACCAGGGCCGGCTGATGACCGATCGGCTGCCAGGCGGTCATGAACCAGGCCCAGCAGAAGAGAAGCAGCAGGGTATGGTTGGGCCTCCAGGCGGCCCACTCCGGCCGCCGGCAGGCCCTGCCCAGGGGATAGCCGTAGAGAAGATGCGCCGCGTATGCCAGGCCCAGGGCCTGGTAGGCGAACTTGAGTCGGTAGATGACCCCGAAGGGGGTGAAAACCGCGAAGCTCTCTAAGACCAGCCCCCACACCACCGCCCAGGCGACGCGCCGGTTCAGGAAAAGGAACGAGTAGATCCACCCGAAGGTGATGCCGTTCCCGAAATGATACGCAAAACCCAGGAGGTCGGTCCAGGGGTTGGAGAAGGGAGCCCCCGCCAGCCACAGGCCGTAAGAGCGGATGGGAGGGAAGGGGTTCTGGCCCGCGAGATGAAAAGGGATTCTCACGAGGTCGTATCCGATGGTTCCCCACAGGCCTCCGATGAACCCGGAGCGCACCCGAAGCAGGAAGTCGTTGTCCTGGACCTTCTCGCCCCAGAGCCAGATTCCCAGCATGGCCGCCGACACCGGCAGCCACACCCACCTGGCGAAGCCGTACATCGAGGTGAGGCCGTACATCTGAACGAGCAAGGTGGCGATCGAGGCAAAGCTTCCCAGCCAGAAAACCGACCGGCGAATCGTTCCGGGCGTCATTCGTCCTCCTCGCGCGGTCTTTTCCAGGTGATCCTCTCCTCCCAGGGCCCCGGGTGGGGCTGGGGGGCCGCCTCCCAGAGAATTTTTCCGGTTTCCGCTTCCAGGCAAAAGAGTTCCCCATAGCCGTTGTGGATGAGGAGATTCCCATCGTTGTAGAAAAGAGGGGAAAGGATCGGGAACCGGGAATCAAAGGTCCAGAGAATTTTTCCGGTTCCGAGATCTTTCGCCTGCACCCGGTCGCCGGTTTGCTGGAAGGCGCCGTTTTCGGTGAGGTAGGACCAGGCCTCTCCGTCTCCACGCGAGATCCGCGCGCCTTGGCCGGTCGCTGCTTCAAAGAGGGCGATGGAGCCCTCCGCGAGCGGCAGGACGAACCAACGCTCATCCCTTGAGAATCCCGCCGGGATGGGCGATTCCTCGTCCATCCAGAAGTAGTGGCTCGCGGTGCGCTCCGGCTTGAAGGGCTCCGGCAGGAGGTCCAGGACCCGCCAGCTCTTCAGCAGGCGGCCCTCCTCATAAAAGGCGGCCGCCAAATCCGAACGGCCCTCGAGGTCCTGGGCCCAGGGGCCCAGGCGGACCAGGTGCCTGCCGTCGGAGGCCAGGAAAACCCTCAAGGCGAACCAGTCCACCTTCCAGAGGGGCCGCGGCTTGCCGGCGGCGTAGGCGGTGCCGCTGCCTTTCTCTCCGAAGGACTCCTCCGGGACCATCTCGATGAAGAATTTCTTGCTGGAGGAAGAAACCCGCTGTTTCTGATTGGGAAGGAGGGTGTCCCCTTGCGCGAGCAAGGGAAGTGCCGCAAGGATGGCCAGAGCCGCGGCCAGGGATCTGCTCACCGGTAAGCTCATCCGTTTGTGAGGGCCATCTTACCACTTCCGATTTTTGTGAAGTGGTAAAATAGAGCCCTTGCTTAAAGGAGGCAGCCGATGAAGCATTGGTTTCTTATCGTTTTCCTTTTGGCGGGGTGCGCCACCGCGCGCTCCTTGGATGACACGCGCCTGAAAACCCCGGGGCGGGTCGTCTCCGACACCTATGACTTTGCCTTCGATGAGGTTTACCGGGCGGCCCGGCAGTCGGTCTTGGACCTTGAGTTTGTGGTGGAACGGGAGGTTGCGCGGGAGGGGAAGATCTACGCCAAGACCGCCCCGAACATGGCCAAGGTGCTGATCTACAAAACCGGTTTCGGGGAGCACGTCGGGGTTTACGTGACGCCGCTTTCGGAGCGCCAAACGAAGGTGGAGGTGGCCACCCAGAAGTCGAACCGCCTGGAGGTCGGCTTCCGGGATTACCGCCGGGTGATCCTGAAGCTGATCCGCGCCCGCTTGGAGGGAAATAAGGCGCCCTAAGCGCCGGCGATGACCAAGGCGCTGGTGTTGGGGGCCACCGGGCACATCGGGGCCCACATCGCGCGGGCCCTGCTGGCCGAAGGGCACGAGGTCCGGGCCGCTTACCGCGACGAACGCTACCTGCACGTCCTGGAAGGCCTTCCGGTGGAGCGGGTCCGGGTGGATTTGGATCGTCCCCAAGAATTGCGGCGGGCCCTGGAGGGCCGCGAATGGGTCTTTCACGCGGCCGGCTACTACCCCTTTCCACCCAAGCCCAGGCGTGAGGCGATCGAGCAGGGGGTCTCCTCCACCCGGAGGATCCTGGCGGAGATCGGGCGCGCCCGGCCGGTGAGAATCGTCTACACGAGCTCGGCCGCCACCATCCGTTCGGTGCCCGGCAAGGAGGCGGACGAATCCGACCTGGAATCGTGGCCCCTCACCGAATGGCGCAGTCTTTACACCACCGTCAAGATCGCCATGGAGCAGGAGGCCCTTCGGGCTGTCCAGGAAGGGCTTCCGATCACGATCACCCACCCCAGCATCTGCATCGGCGAGTACGACGCCCACCTCCTGTCCGGACGTTTGCTCACGGCCTTCGCCAAGCACCGGCTTCCCTGGATCACCCGGGCTTGCTTCAACGTGGTTTACACCGGCGATGTGGGAGTGGGGCACGCGCGCGCGGCCGAACGGGGCCGGGCGGGAGAGCATTACATCCTCTGCGGCGAGAACATCTCGCTGAAGGAATTCGCCTCCTGTGTCGCGCTGGAAACAGGGGTTCCCGCGCCGAAATGGAACCTCCCTTATTCCCTGGCCTATGCCGCCGGCCTGGGGGCGGAGGCGATGGCGTGGCTCACCCGCCGCGAGCCCCTCTTCACCCGCCAGGAGGTGCGCCGGGTCGCCGGCGGCTATCGGTTGGACGGCAGCAAGGCGCGCCGGGAGCTTGGGCTTACCCCTACCCCTATTAAGGAAGCGATCCGAAAGGCGCTGGTCTGGTTTCGGGCGCACGGGATGCTATAATGCGTGAAATCAATGCCTGACACCGACGAACCGCGCGCCCTTTCCGGCGGCAACGAGACCCTCGAGGTCATCGAGGCGGCTCGCGAGGCCAAATGGGAGCGCCCCACCTTTGCCGGCCAGCTTTTCCTGGGACGGGTCTTGACCCCCCTCCTCTTTCCTTACGCCGTTCAGCCCGAGGAGGACCGGAAGATCGGCGACGCCTTCCTGGGCGAGCTGGAGGCCTTCCTCAAGCGGGAGGTGGATCCCGACGCCATAGACCGCACCGGCGAGATGCCCGCCTCGGTGATTCAAGGATTGGCGAGGCTGGGCTGTTTCGGGATGAAGATCCCCAAGGAGTACGGCGGTCTAGGATTCTCGCAGGTCAACTACAACCGGGCCATTGCCTTAATCGGCAGCCACTGCGGCTCCACCGCGGTGTGGCTGTCGGCCCACCAATCCATCGGGGTGCCCCAGCCGCTGAAGATGTTCGGCACCGAGGCGCAGAAGAGGAAGTATCTTCCGCTTTGCGCCAAGGGAGGAATCTCGGCCTTTGCCTTGACCGAGTTGGACGTTGGCTCCGACCCGGCCAAGATGTCCACCACCGCCCTCCCGGTGGAGGGCGGGGCTTACTACCTCATCAACGGCCAGAAGCTCTGGTGCACCAACGGCCCGGTGGCCGAGGTGATGGTGGTGATGGCCCAGACCCCCGAGCGGGTGATCGGCGGCAAGGCGCGCAAACAGATCACCGCTTTCCTGGTGGAGCGGAGCATGCCAGGGGTGGAGGTGGTCCACCGCTGCGGCTTCATGGGGCTCAAAGGGATCCAGAACGGCCTGCTGAAGTTCACCAACGTCAAGGTCCCGAAGGAGAACGTCCTCTGGGGCTTGGGCCGGGGGCTGAAGCTCGCCCTCATGACGCTGAACACCGGTCGGCTGACCCTGCCGGCGGCCTGCATTGGGGCGTCCAAGCTTTGCCTTCGGATTTCCAGGGATTGGGCCCTGGAACGAAAGCAGTGGGGCGGTTCCATCGGCTCCCACGAGGCGATCGCCGGGAAGCTCGCCTGGATGGCGAGCCACCTCTTCGCCATGGAGTCGGTGGTGTGGCTGACCTCGGCCTGGGCCGACCGCGGCGACATGGACATCCGGATCGAGGCGGCCATGGCCAAGCTCTTCGGCTCGGAGGCCGCCTGGGCCATCGTGGAGCATACCCTGCAGATCCGGGGCGGCCGGGGCTACGAGACGGCCGACTCCCTGAAGGCCAGGGGAGAGGCGCCGATCCCGGTGGAGCGGATCTTCCGGGATCTCCGGATCAACCTGATCATCGAGGGGACGAGCGAGATCATGCGGCTGTTCATCGCCCGGGAGGCGCTGGATCCCCACCTTCAGGTTGCCTTTGATGTGATCCTGCCCAGGGTCCCGCTTCAACGGCGGCTCAAGGCGGCGGTCCGGGCCGGTCTCTTTTATGCCGGCTGGTATCCGCGGCTGTGGCTGCCTGTCCCCGGCGGCTTGGGCGCTCCGGCCGGGCTTCCGGAGCGGCTTCGCGGGCATTGGTCTTTTGTGGGCTCGGCCAGCCGGCGCCTGGCCCGGAACCTCTTCCACCAGATGGCGATCCACGGGCAGAAGTTGGAGAAGCGGCAGGCGCTCCTTTCCAGGGTGGTGGATGCCGGCGTGGATCTCTTCGCCATGTCGGCGGCCATCTCCCGGGCCTCCAGCCTGCCCGCGGGCAACGCGGTGGAGCTGGCCGACCTTTTCTGCCGGCAGGCCAGGCGGCGCTTCAACCGGAGCCTCGCGGGCTTGAGCCTTCCGGAAGACCGCTTGGGCTATCGGGTGGCCCAGGAGCTTTTGGCGGGCCGCTTCGCCTGGCTCGAAGAAGGCATCGTCCGTTAGAAAAATGAGGATACGTCCATGACCATCACCCAAGAGCAGGTTCTGGAAGCCTTAAAGGATTGCTACGACCCGGAGGTCCCGGTCAACATCGTGGATCTGGGGTTGATCTACGGGGTGGAGGTTTCCGCCGAGGACAAGGTGAACGTCACCATGACCCTCACCACCCCGGGCTGCGGGATGGCCTACGCCATCGCCCTATCGGCCAAGCAGAGGGTCTTGAAGATCCCCGGCGTGAAGGACGCCGTCATCAACGTGGTCTGGGAACCGCCCTGGGACCCCAGCCGGATGTCCGAGGAAGCCAAGAAGAAGCTCGGCATGGCCCAGGGCTAAAGCGAGCGGCGAAGCTCCGCCTCGGCGTCCACCTCGTCCCGGTTGATCCTGCGAAGAAGCTCCTTGGCCCTCTCCTTGAGCGCCGGGCTTGCCGCCTTGGCGTAGGCGAGCGAACGGGCCAACTGCACCGTCATCCGGAAATAGCGGATGAGCTCCCCCTCGGCGCACTGGGAAGGGTCCACCGTCTTCTCGAAGCCGGCCCCGGCCACCCACTTCTCCATCGCGAAGGAAAGCTGAAAAGCGGGCCTTTTGGTCAAGGGGCTGATCCGAAGCTTCCTTTCCTCGTGATGGATCCTCTCCAAATAACTCTCCACCTCCTCGGCCAGGCCCCGAATGCGCCGGGGCAGGCGGACCGGCGCCAGGCCCCTTCTCGGCTCGTAGGCCATCGCCAACAGGAGCAGGCTCAAGTCGGTCAGATCCAGCGAGGCGAGCAACCCCTTCTCGAAGAGCTCCGACAGAATCAGCTCGGTGCCGTAAAACTGCAGGGCGAATTCTCCCTTGGGGGTCAGGCGCTCTCCCTCGAGGTAGCGCCACCGGGTGAGGAGCTCCCGCCGCCGCTCGATCAGCTCGAAGGCCTGCCGCTGATGGAAGCTCGGGGCCTGGAAGGCGTGCAGGGTCTTCTGATAAAAGGGAAGCAGGCTTTTGCCGTAGCTTCGATGGAGGCTCAAAATGGTGGCGTAGGTGAGGGAGAATCGGCTGATCACCTCTTCCGGTTTCCCCTGGATCAGCTTGGCCACCTCCGGGAAGGGGGCCTCCCACGGGTTCACCCGAAGGGTGACGAAGCCGGCCTCATCCATCCCCCGCCGCCCGGCTCGCCCGGCCATCTGAAAGAATTCCCTGACCCGCATCACCTTCCGGGGGCCGTCGGCCCTTTTCAAGAGGGAGTCCAGGACCACCGACCGGGCCGGCATGTTGACCCCCAGGGCGAAGGTCTCGGTGGTCACGATCACCTGAAGAAGCCGGCTGGCGAAGAGGATCTCCACCACCTCTTTGAGCGTGGGCAAGAGCCCGGCGTGGTGAAAGGCCACCCCCTGGCGGACCAGCTCCCGCATCTGGCCGACCGAGGGCTCGTGGGGGATCTGATACTTCTGGACCAAGGCCTCAAACCGCTCATCCAAGAGGCGGCCCGTTTCAGGGTCGGTGAGATTCAGCCCGGCGAATTCCCAGGCGAGCTCCTCCACCCGCCGGCGGCTGAAGGCGAACCAAAGGCAGGGAAAACCTCCGGAGCCCTGGACCTTCCGGATGAGGTGATCCGCGCGGTTCGCGCGGCCCTTGGGCTCCCAGGAGCTCAGGGCCGGGCCGGCGCGCCCCTTGAAGAACCTCCTTCCGCCGCGCGCCCTGCGCGTCCGAAAAGGGGAGCGCTGAAAACCGGTGAGCCGCTCCCTGCCGGAGTAGCCGGAGGTTTTGAGGCTGGCCAGGTCCCGGTACCATTCGTCCTGGCACTGAAAGGAGAACCTTAACGGCACCGGGCGAACGCTCTCTTCGATCACCCGGACCGGCCGCTCGTGGATCTTCTCGATCCAGGCGGCGAGCTGTTTGGCGTTGGGGATGGTGGCGCTAAGAGCCAGGATCTCGGTCTCGCGGGGGGTCAGCAGGAGGGCTTCCTCCCAGACGGTCCCGCGCTCCGGGTCGTCCAGGTAGTGGACCTCGTCGAAGATGATCCACCGGCAGCGGCCGAAACGCCCCCTTTCCTCGAGCAAGCTGTTGCGGTAGATCTCGGTCGTCATGATGAGGAAGGGGGCTTCGGGATTCAGGGTGACGTCTCCGGTCAGGATCCCGACCCGGTCGCCGTAGCGGGCGTGGAAATCCCGGTATTTCTGGTTGCTCAAGGCCTTGATCGGGGCGGTGTAGATGGCCATCCCCTTTTCGCGGAGGGCTTCCTCCACCGCGACCTCGGCGATGACGGTCTTGCCTGCTCCGGTGGGGGCCGAGACGAAGGCCGACAGCCCTTGGCGGATGGCGGAGATCGCCTCTTCCTGAAAACGATCGTATTTAAAGGGGTGCATTCCTCTATGATACAATGACCCCGCCGTTACAAAGGAGGGATAAGATGCGCGTAAAATTATTGGTGTTGGTTCTGATCACAGCGGTGGCGCTGGTGTCGTGCCCGCAGGCTTGGGCGCTGGGGGCCGAGGTGGATACCGGTGCTCTGGTGGTGACCAAGCTTTTCCGCGGGATCGTGAACGCCGCGACCGGCTGGATTGAGATTCCCAAGCACGTCTCGCTCACCTGGCAGGCGAGCGGGCCCGGCGTCGGCATGACGTGGGGCCTGGTCAAGGGGTTGGGTTTCGCGGTGGCCCGGTCCGTGGCGGGCGGTTATGAGATCGCCACCTTCCCCATGCCGATTCCGGAGGGCTACCGGCCGATCATGCATCCGGAGTACGTGCTGTCGGATCTTCCGGGCAGCTCGCAGCCTTCTCGATAAGTTGAGCGGGCTGTAAGCCGGCTTCGCCGAAGCAAAGGCGATGCGGTATCGGCGTTTTGGCCCAAGCCGGTGGAAGGTTTCGGAGATCGGCTTCGGCTGTTGGGCGATGGGCGGCTGGTGGGGCCCGCGGGACGATGCCCAGGCCCGCGACGCCGTGCATCTGGCCCTCGCGCGGGGCGTCAATTTCTTTGACACCGCCTACGTTTATGGCGAGGGCCACAGCGAGAAACTTCTGGGCGAGGCCCTGCGCGGCGCGAGACCGAAGCCCTTTGTCGCCACCAAGGTTCCCTCCAAGAACATGGCCTGGCCGGCCACGCCCCGCATGCGGATTCAAGACTGCTTTCCCGTCTCCTGGATCGTCCGCTGCACCGAGATCTCCCTCAAGCGGCTGGGCCTCAAGCGCCTGGACCTTCAGCAGATGCACGTTTGGACCGATGCCTGGGTTCAGGCGGAGGAATGGCGCAAGGCGGCCGAGCTCCTCAAACGCCAGGGCAAGATCCGGGCCTTCGGGGTCTCGGTGAACGACCACCAGCCGGATTCGGTCTTGAAATTGGCCGCCACCGGCGAGATCGACTCGGTGCAGGTGATTTACAACCTCTTCGATCCCTCCCCGGCGGAAGAGCTGCTTCCCCTGGCCAAGCGAAAAGGGGTGGCCGTCATCGCGCGGGTCCCCCTCGATGAAGGATCCTTGACCGGCGCCTTCACCCCAGCGACCCGTTTTCCCCGGGGCGATTGGCGCTCCGGCTATTTCAAGGGGGAGCGCCTCCGGCAGACCTGCGAGCGGGTGGAGAGGCTGCGGGGCTTTTTGAGGCCGGGGATTCCCACCTTATCCGCGCTGGCCCTCAAGTTCTGTTTGGAGCACCCGGCGGTTTCCACGGTGATCCCGGGAATGCGCCGCCCCAGCCATGTGGAGCTGAACTGCTCGGCCTCGAACGGCGTAAGAATTTCCCGGGAGGAACTGGCGGCCCTTCGGCTCCACGCCTGGAAGCGCAACTTCTACCAGGGGGCCTGGGACTAGGGTGACCCCGCCCCTCCTCAAACCCCAGCTTGCGACTCCCCGCGTCTCAACAAGCGGCCACGGGTCCTGCCGCCTGCGGGTACTCCCGCCGTCCGTCCTCGGCCTTCGGCCTGCGGGCGCGGCGGCGGGTCCTCCCTCCGGCGTCACCCG
>JACOVG010000011.1 GCA_016177405.1 Candidatus Omnitrophota bacterium
CCTCCGGAGAGGATCCGTCCGCTGTGGGGGGCCACGGTGTTGTAGGCCCGCGCCAGCCGGGTGATGGAATCCAGCAGCACCACCACGTCCTTCTTGTGCTCCACCAGGCGCTTGGCCTTCTCCAAGACGATCTCGGCCACCTGGATGTGGCGCTCGGCCGGCTCGTCGAAGGTGGAGGAAACCACCTCCCCCTTCACGGAGCGCTGCATGTCGGTGACCTCCTCGGGCCGCTCATCGATCAGCAGAACGATCAGCATGACCTCGGGGAAGTTCTTCACGATCGCGTTGGCCACCTTCTGCAGGAGGATGGTTTTCCCGGAGTAGGGAGGCGCCACGATCAGACCCCTCTGACCCTTGCCCACCGGAACCAGGAGATCCAGGACCCGGGTGGAGATTTCCTGGGGGTCGCTCTCCAGCTTGTAGCGCTGGTTGGCGTAGATGGGCGTCAGGTTGTCGAACAGCACCTTGTCCTTGGCCACATCCGGATTTTCGAAGTTGACCGCCTCCACCTTCAGGAGGGCGAAGTAGCGCTCCCCCTCCTTGGGGGGACGGATCTGCCCGCTGATGGTGTCTCCGGTGCGCAGGTCAAAGCGGCGGATCTGGCTCGGAGAGACGTAGATGTCGTCCGGCCCCGGCAGATAGTTGTAATTGGGGCTTCTTAAGAATCCGAAGCCGTCCGGCAGAATCTCCAAAACCCCCTCGCCGAACATGTTCCCGTCCCGTTCGGCCTGGCCCTGAAGGATCTTGAAGATGAGGTCCTGTTTCTTCAAACCCGAGATGCCGTTGACGTTCAGCTCCCGGGCAAGCTTGGTCAGCTCCTGGATCGTCATCAGCTTGAGCTTGGCGATGTCCAGGCTTTTGACCGGCGAGGACCCGGAGCGAACGGCTTGCGCCCCTTGCGGGGATTGCTCTTGTTCTTCTTGCTGCGTCATGGAACCTTCTCCTTTACGATCTGGCTAAACACCCGAACCACCTGACGGCGGGTCCCCATTCGAGACCCGCCGTTTCGGACCACGAAATCGGCGAGGGCCGCCTTGCGCGCGAGCGGCCATTGAAACCGGCCGCGCCGTTTGATCTCCTTCACCGACCAACCCGAACGAAGGCGCAGCCGGCGCGCCGCTGTCTCGGCGGGAGCGGTCACCACCACCAGCGCGTCGCACCGGTAAGCCCCCTTCGATTCCAACAGAAGGGGCACATCCAACACCACCACCGAGGCGGGGTTCCTGGCGGCCATTCGCTTCACACGCGCGCGGATTTGGCGCCGGACCTCCGGATGAACGATCCCGGTCAGCTTCTTCAGGGCGCCCCCTCGGCGAAAGACCCTCTCGCTCAAGGCGCCCCGATCCAGACGGCCGCCGGGGCCGAGCACCGTCTTCCCGAAGACCGAGACGATCTTCTTAAAAACCGGCCGGCCCGGCTCCATCAGCCCGCGGGCGAGGCGATCGGCGTCCAGCACCCGGGCGCCCAGCCTCTTGAACTCGGCCGCCACGGTGGACTTGCCTGTTCCCACGCCGCCGGTCAACCCAATCACGATCATGAACGGGCGGTAACCCTCAAGCCGCCAGAACCTTCTCGTAGAGCTTCACATACTCGCGGGCCGAGCGGTCCCAGGAGAAATCACTCTTCATCCCCCGGCGCGTCAGCGTCTTCCAGCGCTCCTTCTTTTCGAAGGCGTCCCGCCCGCGGAGCACCGCGTCCACCAGGGCGCCGGAGTCGTACGGCTCGAAGACAAAACCGTTGCCGCGGGAATCCTCGGTCACCGTGTCCCTCAAGCCCCCGGTGGCCCGGACGATCGGCACGGAGCCGTAGCGCATGGCGATCATCTGCCCCAGACCGCAGGGTTCGTAGCGGCTGGGCATGAGGAAGGCGTCGCTGCCGGCATAGATCCGGTGGGCCAGACCATCGTCAAAGGCCAGCCGCATCGCCAGCCGAGGCGTGCTCCTGCAGGCCGCCGTGAGGCTCTCCTCGATGGCGCGGTCCCCGGAGCCCAGGATCACGAGCTGGATCCCCTTCTCCCGCGCCAGAAGCGGCAGCGCCAGCGTCACCAGATCCAGCCCCTTCTGGGAAGCCAGGCGGGTCACCATCCCGATCAAGAAGGCCTTGGGGTCCACGGGCAGTTTAAACTCTTTCTGAAGCTGGGCCTTGACCTTGGCCTTCCCCCGCGGATGGTCGGCGTCGAAATGATCCTTGAAGGCCCGGTCGTCGGCCGGATTCCAGATCTCCACATCGATCCCGTTGACGATCCCCGCCAGGGTGGGGGCGCGCTTCCTCAAGACCCCCTCCAGACCCTCGCCGAAAGCGGGCGTCTGAATCTCTTGGGAATACGCCGCCGAGACGGTGGTCAGGAAATCGGCGAAGACCAGACCTCCCTTCAGGAGGTTGATCCGGCCGTAAAACTCCAGTCCCTCCATCGAGAAGAACTCCCAGGGAAGCCCAAGATGCAAGTACTGCTCCTTGGGAAAGACCCCTTGATAGGCAAGGTTATGGATGGTGAAGACCGTTTTGGTCCGGCCCAGGACCGGATGGCCGGTGAAGCGGTGGCGAAGGTAGGCCAGCGCCAGGGCCGCCTGCCAGTCGTGGGCGTGAAGGATCTGGGGGCGGATCTTAAGATCCCTCAACCGTTCCAGGGCAGCCCGGCAAAAGAAGGAGAACCGTTCCAGGTTGTCCGAATAGTCCCCGCGGGCATCGCCGTAGAGGCCGCCGCGCTGGAAGAAACCGTCATGGTCCACCCAGTGGACGTGAACCCCCGGGGAAAGGAAGACGGGGTTTTCTTTCGAGGTGACCGATCGGTAACGGGGAACCACGACATGAACGGTCAGCCCCAGCCTTCCCAGGGCCCGCGGCAGAGCGCCGGCCACGTCGGCCAATCCGCCGGTCTTCGCGAAGGGGGCCATCTCGGAGACGACCATCGCCACCGTCATCCCCTTAGCCATGGCTCGCCTCCAGCCAGTTGCGTCCTGTCTTGATCTTGACCGTAAGCGGCACCAGGAGCTTCAAGGGACGGCCTTCCCACAGGGGAGACTCCATGGTTTTCACCACCAGGCTCTCAAGCCGCTGGCGCTCCCCTTGGGCGAGCTCAAAAACCAGCTCATCATGAACCGTCAGAAGCATTTTGGCCGACAAGCCCTCGGCCTCCAGGCGGGCGTCCAGCGCCACCATGGCCGCCTTGATGAGATCGGCCGCCGAGCCCTGGATCGGGGCGTTGACCGCCGTGCGCTCGGCAAACTGCCTGACCGCCAGATCCGGCGAGGCGAGCTCCGGGATGTAGCGCCTCCGGTTCATCAGGGTCGTGACGTATCCCTTCTTCCGGGCCTCCTCCAAAGAGAGCTGAAGGTAGCGCTTCACCCCGGGGTACCGCTGGAAGTACCGGTCGATGAAATCCTCGGCCTCGCGCGGGGCCATCCCCAGCTCCTTGGCCAGCCCAAAGGGGGTCATTCCATAGACGATCCCGAAGTTGATGGTCTTGGCCGCCGAGCGCTCCTGGTCGGAGACCTTCTCGGGCGCGAGATGAAAAATCTCCGAGGCCGTCACCCGGTGGATGTCCTGGCCCTCGCCAAAGGCGGCCAGGAGCGCGGCGTCCCGCGACAGGTGGGCCAGGATCCGCAGCTCCACTTGAGAGTAATCGGCCGCCAGGAAGAGATGGGACGGGTCTCCGGGGACAAAGGCCTTCCGGATCTGCCGGCCCAGCGCCGTGCGGATCGGGATGTTCTGCAGGTTGGGGTCCGAGGAGGAAAGCCTTCCGGTGGCCGTGACCGTCTGGTTGAAAGAGGTGTGGAGGCGCCCGGTTTGAGGGTCGATGAGCTTGGGCAGGGCCTCGACGTACGTGGAGCGCAGCTTGGAGAGCTCCCGGAACTCGAGGAGCTTCGCCGGCAGGGGGTGGCCCGCGGCCAGGCGGGTCAGGACCTCCTCGTCGGTGGAGGCCCCGGTCTTCGTCCTCTTGACCACCGGGAGCTTCAGCTTCTCAAAGAGGATGTGGGAAAGCTGCTTGGGGGAGTTGATGTTAAAGACCTCGCCGGAGTGCTCGAAGATCTCCTTCGTCAAGCGGGCAAGCTCCGCCTCCATGCTCCGGGCGAGCTCCTCCAGGGCTTGGAGATCCAGCGCGATGCCCCGGGTCTCCATCTTGGCCAAAACCCCGGCCAGGGGCAGCTCGATTTGGGTCAGGAGATTTTCCAGCTCCTTTTCCTTGATCTCCGACGCGAGCTGGGGCGCGAGGCGCAAGGCCGCCTCGGCCGCGCGGCCCGATCGGACCAGGGGATCGGGATCCTCGATCGCCTCTCCCAACAGCTCCTGGCACAAATCGGAAATGTCATGGCCTGCCCGGGAGGGATTCAACAGATACGACGCCAGCGAGGGATCGGTCCAGGGGGGCGCGAGGTTCAACCCCGCCCGGCCGCACAACCCAAGGGCCTCCTTGAGGCGAGGCACCACCTTCAGAACCTTGGGGTCGGCAAGAATCTCCCGGAGGGGATCGAAGCCGTCAGAGGCGGGCACCGCCAGCGCCTCTCCGGCCTTCCAGCTTAGGGCGATCCCCAAAAGCGGTTCTGACACGGGCCGGGCCTTGGCGGAAGCGGCGCCCACCGCCACCCGTCCCTGACTCTTTATTTCAGAGACGATGGATTTCCAGTCGGTCTTGCCGCCGGCAAGCCGGACCTGAACCTTGGAGGCGGCGTTTTCCGGGAACCAGCTGGCCAGCAGGGACCGGAACTCCAGCGTCCGAAACAGCGCCTTGAGCTTCTCGGCATCGGGCCCCAGCATCTTGAGGTCATCCCATTCCCATCCGATCGGCACCTCCCGGTCCAGCAGGGCAAGCCTCCGGCTAAGCTCAAGCCCCGGGGTGTCGTTCCGGATGGCCTGGGCGGCCGCCGGGCGAACCCCCTGATCTTCCAAGTGCTTCAACAGATTCTCCACGGTTGAAAACCTTTGAATCAATTCCACCGCCGTCTTCTCGCCAATCCCCTTGACCCCCGGGATGTTGTCGGTCTCATCCCCCATCAGGGCCATCACCTCCACCACCTGATCGGGACGGATCTTCCAACGCTGGTGAAGCGCCTCGGTGTCGATCACCTCATGCCCTTCCCGGGTGGGCCGGTAGATCACCACCGAGCGGTCCAGGAGCTGGAGGGCGTCCTTGTCGCTGGTCACGAGGAACACCGAAAGCCCTTCCCGGGCCGCCCGGACCGTCATCGTTGCCAGGACGTCGTCCGCCTCGAAGCCTTCCTTCTCGAAAACCGGGATCCTCCAGGCCTTCAACAGCTCCTTGATCCAGGGAAGCTGGCTCGCGAGCTCCGCGGGCATGGGCGGCCGGTGGGCCTTGTAAGCCTGGTAAGCCTCGTGACGGAACGTCGGCTTGCCCGTGTCCAGCGCCACCGCCAGAAGGTCCGGCTTTTCCTCCGTCAGGAGCTTCGTCAGCATGGCCGCCACCCCGAAGACCGCGTTCGTGGGCTGGCCCCTGGAGGTGGTCAAGCTCCTGACCGCGTAGAAGGCCCGGTAGAAAAACGAGCTTCCATCGATCAGGAACAACCGCCCTGTCATGAGCTTGGTGTTTTCGCGATGGGTTGAAGGACGCACCGAAAGCAAGATAAAAACAGAGAAAGACGAGGGCCTAAATTATCTGCCCGCTTTGGTCAGAACCTTCTGGGCTCTCTGAAGACCCTGCCGCGCCTCTTCGTGATTCGGATTCAGGGAGAGAATCTCTTGAAAAGAGACCTGCGCCTCTTCAAAGAGCCCCCGGCGCATCTGGTCGACCCCCTGCTCGTAGAGATCCCGAACCCGGCGCTGTTTCTCCAGGGCCGCCTGCCTCACCTCCTCGGCGGAGGGGGCCGGCGCGCCTGCCTCCGCCGGCGCCGCGGCAATAGGCGGTACGGCTTGGAGCCGGCGGGTTTCTTCCATTTGGCGGCGCATCTCCCCCAATTCCCGGCGGGCTTCCTCCACCTGGGCCCTCACCTGCTCGGCCTGCCTTCGGGCCTCTTGGACCTCGGCCCGGGCCTCCTCGGCCCGAAGCCTGTCCTCCCGCGGCTCGGCAACAACCGGAGAAACCTCCCGCTCGACCGGGGGCTTGCTGGGTTCTGATTTGGCCTGGCGAGCCAGCTCCTCCTGGGCCTCGCGCAGCCACTGGGCGGCCTTGCGATGATCGGGCTCGAGCAAGAGTATTCCCTTCATGTTGGAAGCCGCCTCCTCATACCGGCGGGCCTTCATCGCCGCCGTGCCCTGTTCAAGAAGCTCCTGAATCGTTGCTGTTTTGGTTTTGGCTTTCTCTTTGGCCAAATCTTTAGCCAGCGTCAGCGCGTCGCTTGAGACAGGCGGCCTCTTAAGGGGCGCAGCCGGTCTCGAGGGGCTCGCCTTGGCTGAAACCGCGGGCTTCTTCTGGGCCTCCGCCTGCGCCTTCTGGGCCTCCCATCGGGCCTTCGCCTGCTTGGCCTCACTTTGGAGACCGCGCTCTTTCTCCCGAAGCGACTGCTTGGCCTGCTTTTGGCCGGCCTTTTCCAATTGGGTTTGTCTCTTTTTCCACTTGGCCTGCTCCCTGGCGCTTCTTTCCTTCTCTTGCGCCAGGCTCCTGGCCAAGGCCTTCGCGTCCGGGCTGGGCGCTCCCACCCTTGGGGCCTCCCGGGGCGGCTCAACCTTTACAGGAACAGCCGCTCTGGCTTGCTCGGGGGCCTTCGCGACCTTGGTCTGCGGAGGGCGGCCCTTGGACTTTCTGCCTTTCGTCGGAATCTCCGAAACCGGCAGGTCGTGCTGTATCAGCTTCTGCCGGGCCCCCTGAACCCACGGATTGTTGGGCGGCCCCAGCCGGATTCTGGCGTTCCAATGCTCGGCCGCTTCCTCCCATCGGCCGGCCTTCTCGTGAAGGAGGGCCAGATTGGTGTGGGCGGCGGCGAAGTCCGGCCGGAGGGAAAGCGCCCGGTCGTAAGAGAACCGGGCATTGACCTCATCCCCCAGGCTCTCCAGGATCACGCCCAGATCGTTGTAGGCATCGGCATATTTGGGATTCACCAGCACCGACTTCTGATAGGCGGTGAGAGCGCCGCTCAAATCCCCCTGCTCCTGGAGGCGCCGGCCTTCCTGCCGGTAATAGGCCGACTCCTGAGCAACGAGCTCTCCGGGCTTAAGCCTCGCGCCGGTAAGCGCAAGAACCGCCCCAAAAAAACAGAGGGAAGCCCACAAAAGGGCCGCGAGAGGGAATTTTTGCATTTCGGTAAGCCGGGTCTGGAATAACACCTTACGGGAGTTTAACCAATTTCGTAACGCCTGTCAACACCGATTGTTAAATGACTTTCCCAAGGAGGAGGCGCAGAACCCTGGGCCCCGCCGGCGGCGCCGCGTGGCCTGCCCCGCGGCCTATCCTCAACACCCGGAAGGCGGGGGCGGGAGCGGGCGCTGCCCAAGCCGCCAAAAAAGCGGCCGCGGTGGGCGTGGTCCACTCGAACCGGTACGGAAGCCGTCTCAAGGAAAAGGGGCGAAGCAAGCGGCAGGCGGCAGGCCCGGCAGAAGCCCTTCGACGGCCCTGGGGGTCCAGGTATGATCTTCCCATGGGGATTTCGGAAACGTGAACGCGCTTAACCCGGAAGAAGTCCAGCGCGGCGGCCAGACCCGCCAGCTCAACCAGCGCGTCCACCCCGGCCAGCTGATGAAAATGAACCCTGGAGACGGGGACGCCGTGCGCGAAGCCCTCGGCCCTGGCCAGGAGCGAAAGGGTCCTGGCCAGGGGATCCCGGATCCGGGGCGAGAGGGCGGAACGCTTGATCCGCAGAATCAGCTCTTCCGCGCGGCTTGGCGCGCGGACCGCCCGCGGGCCTGCCACGCGAATCTTAAGCGCCGCGGCCCCCTCCAGGAACGGCCTCTCCCTCACCAGCCGCGCGCCGGCCAGCCCCAGGGGAGCAAGCGCCCGTCGCAGTGAGCGCTCGGGAAACCCCAGGTCCAGCGCCGCGGCCAGAAGCATGTCGCCGCTGGCCCCGGAAGCGGCGTCAATAAACAGGACCATCAGGCCAAGGCGACGCGGCCGGCCAGGTACCCTGCCCCGAAGCCGTTGTCGATGTTGACGACACCCACACCGGGCGAACAGCTGTTGAGCATCGTCAGCAAGGGAGCGATCCCCTGGAAGGAGGCGCCATAGCCCACCGAGGTGGGAACCGCCACCACGGGCGAGGCCACCAGACCGCTGACCAGGCTGGCCAAGACGCCGTCCATCCCGGCCACCACCACGATCACCTTGGCCCGGCGCAGGAGAGGCAGGTGTTTCGTCAGGCGCGCCAAGCCGGCCACCCCCACGTCAAAGAGGGATCGCGCCTGGCAGCCCATGATCTTCAAGGCCAGCAACGCCTCCTCGGCCACCGGGATGTCGGCGGTTCCCGCCGTCACCACCCAGACCAACCCCCCGGCGGGTTTCCCCGGAAGCGGCCGGAAATTTCCCACCGCCATCCGCGGCTTTGGAAAATATTTGAGCCACGGGATCTTCCGCTTCAGGGCAAGCGCCGGCTGGGAAGCCAGCTTGGTGATCACCACCGGCTGGCCGTGACGCTTCAAGGCCTTCGCGATCGAAGCCATCTGGGAGGCCGTCTTCCCCGGAGCGAAGATCACCTCCGGAAAGCCGCGCCGGGCGAGGCGGTTCACGTCGACCTTGGCAAAATGAAGCTCTTTAAAGGAAGGCAAAAGACCCCTTAGGAGAAGGCGAGAATGACGGCCAGCAGGATCAAAACGGCGACAACGGCAATCAGATAAAAATCGTTGAAGTAAAAGAATTCCACCCAGCGTCCGGCCCGGGAGGGTGATCCCGACGGCCGGGGCTCGGCCAAGGGGGTCCGCTGGCCCGCCGCCTTCTCCAGGTCACTGGCCCGGACGCGCAGAAGGGTCCCTCCCAAACGGAAGGCGGTCAGCTTCCCGGAACGGATCATGGCCTCCACGTCGTCGGCGGGAACCCCCAGCCGGCGCGCCGCCTCCTCCAGCGTCAGGAGCTTTTCTGGCTGGCCACCCACTCGTCTATCTGGCTCTTGTCGAACCGCCATTCGTCCCCCTGTTTCGTTGCCGGAATCTTACCGTCCCTGACCCAGTTGGAAAGAACCCCCTGCTCCACCTCCAGGTACTCCGCCACTTCCCCGAGGGTCATCCGGTCGGCCTCGGAGGACATCCGGATCGTTCCCTCGATCCGGGCTCCCTCCTCCACCACCAAGCGGGGTGTCGTGATCTCTCCGCGGATCATGGCCGGGGCCGCGACCCGAAGGCTCTTCTTGGCGGCAATCTTCCCGGTGACCCGGCCGGCGATGGTGATGGATTCCCCGGTGATGTCGGCCTCCACTTGGGCCTTCTCCCCGACGGTGAGGTCCCCCCGCGTCTCAAGCGTCCCCTTGAAAGGACCACTGATTCTCAAGGAGACCGGCTCCTTGAACACAAGGGTTCCCTGCATGCTGGCGGTCACGTCCAGCACATCCTGGCCCTGCCGTGAAGATCTCCTTCGATTCATCCCCAGCATGGCAATCCCCCTACACCGGCGGACGCTTGGAGCCCACCACGCGCCGCTCCACGCGGGAGAGCAAAAACAAAACCGACAGCACGATGAAGGTGGTGACGACGGCCCCCACATAAAAACCGGAGCCGACCGCCAGGCCGATGCCGGCCGCCGCCCAAAGGCTGGCCGCGGTGGTGAGGCCCTTCACCGAATCCCGGAATTGGATGATCGTTCCCGCCCCCAGGAAGCCGATTCCGCTCACCACCTGGGCGGCGATCCGGCCGGGGTCGATCTCGACGACGCCCCGGTAGAGCGCGAAGAGGTGCAGGCCGGTCAACATGATCAGGGTGGAGCCGGTGCACACCAGGATGTGGGTCCGAAGCCCGGCCGCCCGGCCCTGAACCTCCCGCTCCAAACCCACCAACCCGCTGAAAAGCACCGACAGCAAAAGCCGCAGGATCACCTCGTTGTCTGAAATCATTTAGTTCATCTCCACGGAAAGATCCGGAACCACCGTAAGCCGCGAAAGAGGCTGCCCCTTCAGATGAGCGCCCAGCCCCGCCACCATGACCCCGTTGTCCGTCGACCAGGCCACCTCCGGCAAGGCGAGGTCGATCCCAAAATCCCCCGCCACCTCGGCCAAGCGCCCGCGCAGCCTGCCGTTGGCGATCACCCCGCCGCCCACCACCAATCTCGGGACCCGGTGCTCCCGGCAGGCCCCAACCGCCTTCATCACCACCTCCTCCACCACGGAGGATTGAAAGCTGGCGGCCAGATCCGCGACAAAACCGGCGGAAAGAGAGCCCTCTTTCTGGATTTTGTGCAGAACCGCCGTCTTGATGCCGCTGAAAGAAAAATCGTACGGCGAGCCGCCCCGGATCTTCGGGACGGTGAACCGGAAGGCCCGGGGATCGCCCCGGAGGGCCGCCCGCTCAATCTCCGGGCCCCCGGGAAATCCCAGCGACATCAGCTTGGCCGTCTTGTCAAAGGCCTCGCCCACCGCGTCGTCGCGGGTCTGACCCAGAGCACGGCAGCGCTTCGTCCCCTCCATCAGGATCAGGGCCGTGTGCCCCCCCGAGATCACCAAGCCGATCGCCGGCTCCGTGAGGGCCATGGGATCGCGGCCCAGGAGGGCGGCATACAGGTGGGCTTGCAAATGGTTGACCCCAATCACCGGTTTTCCCCACGCCAGGCCCAGCGCCTTGGCGGCCGCCACGCCGACGGCCAGCGAACCGGACAGGCCCGGCCCGTAGGTCACCGCGATTTGGTCAACCGCCGAAGGGCCGATCTTCGCCTGGGCCAGAAGATTCTCCAATTCCCGGGTGATGAGCTCCACATGAAAGCGGCTGACGATCTCCGGCACCACCCCGCCATAAGGGCGCAGGCGCTGAAGGCTTGACGCGGTGCAGGCCGCCAGGATCCGGCGGCCGTCTTCCACCAGCCCCAGGGCCGTCTCATCGCAAGAGGTTTCTATCCCCAGCACGATCACCCCGCCAGAATATCACCGGCGCGGCGTCTCGGCAAGATCGGAGGCGTGAACCAAACGGTATCCGGCCCGACGGAGAGCCGGGCAGGCGGCCTCCAGAACCTTCAGGGTCGAGGGCCGGTCGTGGCCGATCCCGATGGCCTGCCCTTCCCGGGCGGCGATCTCGGCCAGGCGGGAGAGGCTCTTCAGGATCTCCGAGGCGGCCGGGTCGTTGTCCAGGAAGACCGATCGCCTGGCGAATCTCACCCGCGCCTCGCGGGCCGCTTCGGCGCAGACCGATTGGTCCGTCACAAAGGAATCCAGAAAGAAGAGGCCCCGGCGCTTGATCTCTTTCAAGAGCGCGGTCATCAACCGCGAGTCGGCGGTCGCCTTGGACCCCTGGTGGTTGTTCACCCCCCGGGCGAAGGGAACGCTCGCGAGGGACTTCTCAAGGAAATCAACCGCCTCCTCGTCTGTCATTCCGGTCAAAAGGGTGGCCGCCTCCCGGGGCTCGGCGGAACCCAGGGGCTCCATCGGCAAATGAAGGATCACCGCGTGGCCATTGGCGTGGGCCTCCTTGGCCGCGGCGGCGGAATAGGGGAGGTTGGGCAGAACCGCCACGGTCAGAGGCGTCCTGATCTTTCTTAAATAGGGCAGCTGCCCCGCACCATAACCCCAATCGTCCAGGACAATGGCGATCCTTCCCTTCCCTCGGGCGAAGGCGGGGCCGGCCGCTTCCTCGACCCGGGCGGGGGGAGTTTCCCGGGGGACGGGAGTCTGCTTCGCGGGCCGGATGGGGCCAAAGGCATACCAGAAAATCCACAAAAGCCCGGCCAGCGCGAAGAGCCCGGCCGCCCACCAGCGGGCCTTGTTCACCGGCTTACGATTTTCCCTTGAGGACCTTGAGCCCCTTCAAAAGATCCACCGCCCTCAAAACGAGGGAGTCCTCTTCGGGTTTCGCGCCGGAGCGGCTCTCCGGAGGGGCCTTCTCCTCCACCACCACATCCGGCTCCAGGCCCTTGCCGTGGATGATGACGCCCGAGGGGGTGTAATACTTGGCGGTGGTCAGCCGGATCGCCGAGCCGTCCTTCAGGGGAATCACCGTCTGCACCGAGCCCTTGCCAAAGGTCCGGGTCCCCATCAGGATCGCCCGATGGTGATCCTTCAGGGCGCCGGCCACAATCTCCGAGGCGGAGGCGGAGCCGCCGTTGACCAGGATCACCATGGGAAAGGCGATGAGCGGGCTCTCGGAGCGGGAGATGAACTCCAGGTTCTGGCCCTTCACGCGCCCCTTGGTGGAGACGATCGGCTTGCCCTTCTCCAGGAAGAGCTCGGCCACCTCCACCGCCACGTCCAGAAGCCCCCCGGGGTTGTTGCGCAGATCCAGAATCAACCCCTCGAATCCGCTCACGCGCAGCTCCTGCAGGGCCCTGCGCAGATCGGCCGGCGTGTTGTCCTGAAACTCGGTGATCCGGACGTAGGCGATCCCCGGCGCGGCCCAGCGGGCCTGGCGGACCGAGTGGATCTGAATGATCGAGCGGGTCAGGGTGACGTCGAAGAGGCGGTTCTCCGATTCCCGGAGGATCGTGAGGGTGACCCGGGTTCCGGGCCGGCCCCGGAGGCGCTTCACCGCCTCGTGCAGAGAGACATCCCGGATCGCCTGGCCCTCGATCTTGGTGACCTTGTCGTTGGGCTTCAGGCCCGCCTTGGCGGCGGGCGTGTCGTCGATGGGGGCGACCACCGTCAGGTTGCCGTCCTTGGAAACCGAGATCTCCAGGCCCACCCCGCCGAACTCCCCCTTGGTATCCACCTGCATCTCGGTGAAGGCGTCGGGATCCAAAAACTGGCTGTGGGGATCGAGCGAGCCCACCAGCCCCCGCAGGGCGCCGTAGATCAACTCCTTGGGGGCCACCGGGTCCACGTATTCGTTCTGGATGATGGTGATCGCCTCGGCCAGGATCTCCACCTGGTCGTAGATCGCCTCCTGCGCGGCCTTGAGGGCCTGCGAGGCCCGGGGAGCAAAGAGGAAGGAAGACAAAAACAGAAGGAAGAGGGGGACGCTCCAAAAAGGGACACTCTTATTCGCACGTGCAGCCCTCAGGAACGCTCCTGTACGAAGGTGTGTCCCAAAATGGAGCGTCCCCTTTTCCTTTCCGCGCGGACCACGCGAGCGAAGCAATCTCATCTCTTATTCTCCTTTAAGAGTTCCCGAAGGGTCTCCTGGGCCAGCGCCGGGGAGGCGCTTCCCTGGGTCCTTCGCATCAACTGACCCACCAAGAACATCAGGGCCCGCGGTTTGCCCTTCTTGAAGTCCTCCACGGCCCCCGGATTCTCCTGAATCACGGCCTGGGCGCTCTCTCGAATCCGCCCAGCGTCCGTCACCTGGGCGAGGTTCCTCGCCTGGACGTGCCGGGCGGGAGACTCTCCGCTTTTCACGACCTCGGCAAAAACCTCCTTGGCCATCTTGTGGCTGATCTTGCCCGAATCCACCAATTGGACCAGCTCGAGCAAGTGGCCGGGCGAAAACTGAAGCGCCGTGATCTCCTCGAGATTCCTCTCGTTCATGACCCTGGCGATCTCCCCCAGAATCCAGTTGGCGATCGCCTTGAAGGTGCCTGGCTCCGGCCGAAGGCCGGCGCCTGCCACCGCCTTCACGCACGCCTCAAAGTAGTCGGCCGCCGCCCTGGAGGCGGTGACCCCCCGCGCGTCCGCGGGAGTCAGGCCGAAGCTCGCCGCAAATCGCTTGGCCTTGGCCGCCGGAAGCTCGGGCAGCTCCTCGCGGATCACCTCAATCTCCTTTTCCGTCAGCGAGAAAGGAACCAAGTCCGGCTCGGGGAAATAGCGGTAATCGTGGGCGTACTCCTTGCTGCGCATCCCCAGGGTGATCCCCCGCGCGTCGTCGAAGAGGCGCGTCTCCTGCGCGACCTTTTCCCCCGCCTCCAAGAGCTTCCCCTGGCGCTCGATCTCGTGGGTCAAGGCCCGCCCCACCGACTTGAAGGAGTTCAGGTTCTTGACCTCCACCTTGGTGCCCAATTCCTCTGACGGCCTTCTCAACGACACATTCGTGTCGCAGCGAAGCGAGCCCTTCTCCATATCGCAGTCCGACACTTCCAGATACTGGAGGATCGCCTTCAGGGTTTTCAGGTACGCCTGGGCCTCCTCGGGCGAGGCCAGATCCGGCTCGGAGACGATCTCCAGCAGGGGCATCCCGGAGCGGTTAAAATCCACCAGGGAGGCATCCTCCCCCTCCTTGTGGATCAGCTTGCCCGCGTCCTCCTCCAGGTGAACCCGGTGGACCCGGATTCTCCGCTCACCCACCTCCACCGATCCCGAGCGCCCCAGCGGCAGATCGTACTGGGAGATCTGAAAGTCCTTCGGCAGATCCGGATAAAAGTAATTCTTCCGGTGAAAGACGATCGTGGGCTCAATCCGGCAGCCCAGGGCCAAGGCGGTTCGGATCCCAAGCGCGAGGACCTTCCGGTTCAAGACCGGCAAGACCCCCGGAAACCCCAAGCAGACCGGGCAGACCTGGCTGTTGGCGGCGGCCCCGAAGGTCGTGGCACAGCCGCAGAAGATCTTGGAGCGGGTCGCGAGCTGAAGGTGGACCTCCAGCCCGATCACCGGGACGTATGTCATCGGATTTTCGGCTCCCGCTTGTGCCAGCCGGACGCCTGCTCGTACGCGTGAGCCGCCTGAAAGAGCTCGGCCTCCGCGAAGGGCTTGGCGATGAGCTGCATCCCGATGGGAAGCCCCGCGGGGGTGAACCCGCACGGCAGCGACAGGGCCGGCACGCCGGCCAAGTTCACCGAGATCGTGTAAATATCGGAAAGGTACATGGTGAGGGGGTCCGAGAGCTTCTCCCCCAGCCGGAAGGCAGGCGTGGGGGAGGTGGGGGTCATCAGAAGATCCACCGCCTCGAAGGCCTTGTCAAAATCCCGCCGGATCAAGGTCCTCACCTTCAGGGCGTGAGCGTAATAGGCCTCGTAGTAGCCGGAGGAGAGGACAAAGGTTCCCAGGATGATCCGCCGCTTCGCCTCCGGGCCAAAACCCTGCCCACGCGTCTTGCCGTACATCGCGAGCAAGGAATCCCCTTCCCCGGACCGGTAGCCGTACTGCACCCCGTCGAAGCGGGCGAGGTTGGAGCTCGCCTCGGCCGTGGCCACAATGTAGTAAGTCGGGATGGCGTACTCGGTGTGAGGAAGCGATACCTCTTGGATCTTGAGCCCCAGCTTCCTGAATTGCTCAAGGGCCGCCTCCAAGGCTTTTTTCACTTCCGGGTCCAGGCCGTCAATCAGATATTCCTTCGGAACCCCAACCCGAAGCCCCTTAACCGGCTTCTTAAGCTCCTCCAGGCAGTTGGGAACCTTCGCCTCCACCGAGGTGGAATCACGCTGGTCAAAGCCGGCGATGCCGGAAAACAAAAGGGCGCAGTCCTCCACCGTCTTGGCGATCGGCCCGATCTGATCCAGTGACGAGGCGAAGGCGATCAGCCCATACCGGGAGACCCGGCCGTACGTCGGCTTTAAGCCCACCACCCCGCAGAAGGAGGCCGGCTGGCGGATCGATCCGCCGGTGTCCGAGCCCAAGGCAAGCGGCGTCATGCCGGCGGCCACCGCCGCGGCCGAGCCGCCGCTGGAGCCGCCAGGGACCCTGGCGGTATCCCAGGGGTTCAGGGTGGGTCCGTACGAGGAGTATTCGCAGGAAGAGCCGAAGGCAAACTCGTCCATGTTGGCCATCCCCAGAAGGATGGCGCCGGCCGCCTTAAGCCTTTCAATCACGGTGGCGTTGTAGGGCGGCCTGAACCTCGCCAGGATCTTGGAGGCGCAGGTGGTGGGCACCCCTTCGACACAAAGGTTGTCCTTGACCAGGACCGGGACCCCCCAGAGCGGGCCCTTGGACTTTCCGTCCGCCGTGAGCGCCCCGGCCTGCTTCCGGACAAACTCCGGGTCAAACCAGACCAGCGCCTTGAGCTTGGGCTGGAGCTCCTCGATCTTTTTGATAAAGGTCTCGGCAATCTCCGGGGGAGCGGCCTTGCCTGTTTGGTAGATAGCTTGAATTTCGCGGGCTGTCATTGGCAGGAGTAAAAACTCTCGGCCGTCATTGCGACCCGCCAACGTTCTTTGGCGGGGAAGCAATCCCGTTCTTCAGATTAACTCGCCTCAATGATCTTCGGCACCTTGAAGAAGTTCCCCTCTCGGGAAGGCGCGTTGGCCAGGGCCTGCTCGGGCTTTAACGAGGGCTGAACCTCATCCTCCCGGAAGACGTTGGCCAGGGCCTCGACGTGACTGGTGGGGGGAACCCCTTGGGTCTTGGCTTCTTTCAGCTTCTCGACATAGGCCAGGATCTCGTCGAGCTCCCGGGTGAACTTCTTCAGCTCCTCGGGGGTGAGCTCGATCCTCGCCAGGAGGGCCAGATACTCAACGTCCTTAACGGTGATCGCCATGGGGCCATCTTAGCAGGCCCAAATCGCCAAATCAACGTGCGGAAACCACCGTCATCTCGAGTCCGCCAACAATCTTTGGCGGACGAGAGATCTCGCTTGGGATGGTTCTGTGGAAGGAATTACGCTTGGGTGGTGAGGGTGCCAGGCTTTAGACTGGCACCGTCTGAATTAGGCGAAGCGAGCTCTGAGGATCTCCCAGGCGATCTCTTCGGTGATGAAGCGCATCTCGGTGAAGTAATCGGTCACATCAAGCAGGATGTGTTTTCCGGAAGAGACCGACCGATTGCTCTCTCTCCAAACCGCAAGAACTTGGGTAGCAAGGAGAGGCAACAACTTGAAGGGGATCGGGCTATCGACACGATCCTCCGGTCGCACCGCGTAAACGGTGTCTGAATCCGCAGGCTCCGAAGCTGCGGGTGGCCCCGCCATCAACTTAACAATCCGATAGTCGGATTCTCTGTAATGGCTTTCCTGATCGTCTGAAAGCAGATCGACCGCCACCACGGGAAACTTCCCAAGCCCAGTAAGGTTCTGGCCAATCGATTTGAGATGCTCGCCGAGATGGGTAATCCCGCTTTTCATCAAAGAGGAATCAACGAGAAGGGCGATTCGGGTTCTATCTTTTGTAATCTCCTCTACCGAGTTACCTGCTCGATCCACCACGGCCTTTGCTGCGTTACGCTCCTGCCCTGTCAGCACCTCCTCATAATAGCCCCCTAACAATCCCCCTTCTATGATGGGCGGCTCCTCCTTCCCCTCCTCCAGCCCGCCAGCGGGGCCCTCCGCCGCAACAGCGGCCTCCTCTGGCAGAAGCAGGAATCCACCCACCAGATCCTCGCGGCTGTATTGCTTCTCGAACGCGCCATCCGCCGGGGTGATCTGCTCTGCGAACTTCAAAAAGGCACTGCCATTGTCTCCCAGCGCGGCCACTTGAAAATGCTGCCCGGTTTCTCGGCCAATCAGAACGTCCCCCACCTGAAGGGCGGTAGCGGCATCAATGAACCGCGCCCCTTCCGGGGCGCTCACCGCCTTCCCCTCCTCCAGCCCAGCGAAGGAGTCTTCGCCCCCAATATGATCCCCGGGTCCAAAGCTTTCCTCCGAAACCACCTCTTCTTCATCGCCCCCAGCAGGCCCCGCGTGAACTGGAATGGATTGTTCGGCAGAGAGCTTCCGTGTTCTGTGAGGGCGGCTAAGCCTCTGGATTAAGTCCGTTGTTTCGTCCCATTTTTCCCACGCGGCATCTCCCAGTGGATTAAACCAATCAAGCCGCCCGGGACGAGGGGGCAATTTAAACATTCCTAGGGTGGCTTCAGCGTCCCGGAGAAAACCGGAACGAGCTTGGAATTGGGCGATCTCGCAGTAAGCCCTGACTTTTCCACCGTCAGTTGCTTCGCTTCCGTTCACAATTCCCCTTGCCTTTTCGAACGTCTGCTCGGCCAATGTTTTCTTTTTTAACCCAGCAGAAGCAAACCCCCCGCCGACTTCCCCAAGTATCTGCGCGACACAGAAAACGGTATCATCGGTAAGGCGATCCATGTCCCAAGGCAGCGTGTATCCCTTCCGGAGGAAACCCACTTTCTTTAATTCTCCAATCAAGAGCTCAAGGAACGATCTGTCATTGATAGGGTATTGGTAGTTGCGCCCCAGCTTGCCAAGCGCTTGACCAAAGGTACCGATGGCTTCTGCCTCCAAACCCCTCTCTGCCTGCCTTCCAGCCACATAGGCCATGGCTTCAATTTTATCGCCAACGGCGTCCCGCCCGATGAAACCTTCAGCTTCTCGAAGGGCGTCATTGAACCTTCCTTTGTCCGCGTACTTTATGACGTCAGCCATTCGAAGCTTATTCGCCTCACGCTGCTTTTCCACTATCCCCCAGTCCTCCTCCAGGCCGGAGTACCGCCTAAAAGCTTGCGCTCCGTCGTGCCACTCACGAACCGCATCTTCAGCCCGTGCGGCGTCCCAACCTCTTTCAAGCATGAGATCACGTACTCGGGACGAAAGTCCCGCTTGGGTTGCGGGGTCGAGGCCAACGTAGGCTGCAATCCCAGTCCTGTCATCGTTGGAGCGAACTCGCCTTTCGGACTCCGTTTGATGAGGCCCGCTTTCTTCGAGAAGCTCTCTCTTCCGCGCCTGCTCTTCTTCCCTCATCGCTTCGCGAACACGGTTCGCAAAAGTGGGAGCTTTTTCTGTCCCCTCGGGCGACTTGGATAATTTAAGCTGGCTGGCGGTGGCGAGCAAAACGGAACCTGTATCTTCTACCGAGACGCTCTCTTTTAAGCCAAGGGGCTTGAGGTTGACAAACCAACGATCGTTCGTGCCAAGAAAGAAATCGCCCGTCTCTTTCTCCCAGCCCTCAAAGGTTCCTATGACGACCCGGCCCTCTTGAATCGCCAGAATGAGGTCACCTTGCGCAAGTTCCTCCGTGTCAAGACTAGAAACATACACGGCACCAAGCCTTCCTAAAACATACCGGATAAAGTCTTGTTCAAGCTCCCCGACACCCAAGATTCTCCGGGCCCCGGCTTGATCGCCAATGGCCACCGTCTTCTTAAGGTCAGCAAGGACCTGGGCCGGAAGCTTCGGCTGCCTCTCCTCCAGCCCGGCGGCGGGGGGGAAAAATTGGGCGCCATTCAAGGATGATCTCTCAATGGGGTGCTCCTGGCCTTCTCGATCTACGAGCACAACGGGCTGAGCTAAGCGTCCAGTCAGCCCAAGATGGTGAGTGAGCTTAACCCGAAAGCTCCCCTTGAGAGCAGGTGTTGGATCAACGATAACGGTGTCTGCATACAGAATGGTATTAGACCTGACCCGCTGCTGCCCCTCCTCCTGGAGCGAACCGGAAGATTGGGGCTGAAGGGCATAGGCATCGCCAGGGAGAAGGACCAACTCTGGAATTGCGCCGGCCGGGAAGAACTGGCTCCAGATGTACAAACCCTTCTCCGAAGCCACAGGAAGATGCTGTTTAAGAAATGGGGCCAGCGGGCTGCCTATCTGTCCTTCCCCCAAGGGAAGCGCCCTGCCCTCTACCCAAACCTCCAGGCGATAGTCTTGATCGTGCTTGACCTTCATCTTCTCCAGTGCCGAGATGGCGCCATAACTGGTTGGAATGATCCCGCGCCGGCGAAGAGCCAGAGAGAGCGCGGCCATGTACTGGTTGTACTGCTGCGCGGTAAGATGACCCTCGTCGCGCAAACGAACCAGGTCGTGATGCCATCGTTCCGATTGATCTGGAAGAAGCAGCCCCCGGGCGAGGAGTGTCCTGGCCTCTACCGACTCTAGGAAACCTGGAAAGCGGGCCTGAATTTTTTCTTTCGGTGGAACGCGTATCTTTCCCAAATAGCCGGCGATGGCGGCAAGGGCTTTGTATTTGTTGACAACTCCAAGGACGGAGCGGGCAGCGGCAAGGGCTTCGGTGAAGGTGGGCCCTGGATCCAAGCCGGCCGATGCCTGGTGTTCAGCGATGGCGACAAGGGCTTTGTATCTGTCGGAAGCTCCATTGATAGAGCGGGCAACAACAAGGGCTTCAGTGAATTGGCCAACCGATGCCTGGTGTTCAGCGATGGCGACAAGGGCTTCGTAATCGAAGGTACGACTACTAATGGAGCGGGCACCGTCAAGGGCTTCGATGAAGGTGGGCCCTGAATCTAGGCCGGCCGATGCCAGGTGTTTGGCGATGGCGGCAAGGGCTCTGGATTTGTCAGGTTTGCCATAGTCGGAGTAGCTGGAGACGATGGAGCGGGCGGTGGCAAGGGCTTCGGTGAATTGGCCGGCCGATGCCTGGTGTTCAGCGATGGCGGCAAGAGCACTGGATCTGTCAGACTTGCTATAGGCGTCGCTG
Source organism: Candidatus Omnitrophota bacterium (assembly GCA_016177405.1). Classification (GTDB taxonomy): domain Bacteria; phylum Omnitrophota; class Gorgyraeia; order 1-14-0-20-64-10; family 1-14-0-20-64-10; genus JACOVG01. Next base: position 20,186 of record JACOVG010000011.1, read on the forward strand.
GGGGCGATGGAGCGGGCGGTAGCAAGAGCTTTTGTGAATTGGCCGGCCAATGCCTGGTGTTCAGCGATGGCGGCAAGGGCTTTGTGTTTGTCGTTATCTCCACGGATGGAGCGGGTAGCGGCAAGGGCTTCGGCGAAGGTGGGCCCTGGATCTAGGCCGGCCGATGCCTGGTGTTCGGCGATGACGGCAAGAGCTTCGTATTCGTTAAACTCTCTATTGACAGAGTAGCTGGGGTTGGTGGAGCGAATGGTGGCAAGGGCTTCAATGAATTGGCCGGCCGATGCCTGGTGTTTGGCGATGGCGGCAAGGGCTTTGGATCTGTCCCAATTGCCGATGGAGCGGGCAGTGGCAAGGGCTTCGGTGAATTGGCCGACCGATGCCTGGTGTTCAGCGATGGCGGCAAGGGCTTCGGATTTGATGGCATCTTCATCTTCTTCAGTGATGGAGCGAGCGACGGCAAGGGCTTCGGTGAAGGTAGGCCCTGGATCTAGGCCGGCCGATGCCTGGTGTTCGGCGATGACGGCAAGGGCTCTGGATCTGCCAGACTTGCTATAGGCAGAATCGGTGTTGTAGATGGGATCGATGAAGCGGGCAGCGTCAAGGGCTTCGATGAAGGTGGGCCCTGGATCTAGGCCGGCCGATGCCTGGTGTTCGGCGATGACGGCAAGGGCTCTGGGTCTGTCGGCAGTTTCAGGGATGGAGCGGGCGGTGGCAAGGGCTTCGGTGAATTGGCCGGCCGATGCCTGGTGTTCGGCGATGGCGGCAAGGGCTTCGTATTCGTCGCCAACTTCACTGATGGAGCGGGCAACGGCAAGAGCTTCGGTGAAGGTGGGCCCTGGATCCAAGCCAGCCGATGCCTGGTGTTTGGCGATGGTGGCAAGGGTTTCGTATTCGCCAGACTCGCCAGAGGCAAGGTAGTTGGGCCTGATGGAACGGGCGGTGGCAAGGATTATTGTCCAACGCATATGTGTTATTAATTCCACCTCCTCCAGCCCGGCGGCAGGGCCCTCCGCCGCAACAGCGGCCTCCCTTGACAGAAGCAGGAATCCACCCACCAGCTCCTCGCGGCTGTACCGCTTCTCGAACGCGCTATCCTCCGGGGTGATCTGCTCTGCGAACTTCAAAAAGGCACTGCCGTTGTCTCCGAGCGCAATCACTTGAAAATACTGCCGGGTTTCTTGGCCAATCAGAATGTCCCCCACCTGAAGGTCGGTATGGGCATCCATGAACCGCGCCCTCTCCGGGGCGCTCACCGCCTTCCCCTCCTCCAGCCCGGCGGCTGGTTTAATAAGGGTAGAAATGTTGTATTTGAAATTTTCTTCACCCTCCCCCCTCCAGTCGAGAATAAACTCAACCTGTTCAATCTTAGTTAGTGATTGGAGGGCTGGCGGAATTGTGCGATCCTGCCACGAGCCAGGTCCCCCAGGGGTAGACTCGGGGTGCTCAAGCAAGGCATGAAAGACACCGATTCGTGCTTTCGGCGCTTCCTTCGCCATCTTTAGAATCCAATTGACAATAGGGCGATTCGGACCATCAGCATTAGCATACACAAGAACCTCATTGGCTTTCCCAGACTTCAACAATCTCTCTGCAACATCCCATTCGGCCCGAACTGGAATGAGACTTTGCTCCCTGTTGCCAGATTCCTTAACCCATTGCTCATGTGATTTCCAAGCCCATTGGGTGTCTCCCACTAACAGGATAATCCGCGCCTCCTCCAGCCCGGCGGCCGGGCCTTTGGGCTTGGATTTGGAAAGAGCCCTCCTCAAATCGCCTCCAACCTTCCTCCGCTGTTTCAGCGGCTGTAATCCAAGAAGCCGAACCATCCCCTTCCCTAGACTGGCCATCCCTCCACCTAGGCTGGCTGCTCCTTTTAGAGTGGCACGTGCGGGGGAAGTTGTGATCTTTGCCGGCAGTTTAGCAGCGTGTCGGTCCTTCTCTTCCTCCAGCCCGGTGGTGGGGCGAGCGTTCTCCACGTCAGTCTTATCAAGGACAGCATAACCTTTCTCGAGCACCCCATCCGCCGTCGCATCTTCCATCGTCATGACCAAGAAGGTAAGGATCCTGTCCCCCGAGAAGCCTGATGGCCAGACAACGATCTTTTCCAACTTAAGAAGAAAGCCAGGTGATTCCCATTTCCCTTGAGTCTTTTTCTTTTGAAGAATCGCCATGATCCGCGGAAGATTTTGTAGGACATAAGTCAAATCTGAAGAATCCTCCCCGGCCTGTCTAATGACGGAGCTCCGAACAGCAACGAAAGTTTCCTTGGAAGCGCTACCCCTGTTCAATTTCGGATCCCACCCCAAGAATTCTCTAAGATTCTTGGGAACAGTTAGATTCAAAGTAAGTTGGGCCGTCCCAAGCTGCCCTTTCCCTGGCATTTTGGGAGTGGGCTCTACACCTCTTTTACGCAAGGTAGGCTGAAATCCAGCTGGCCCTATGAAGACCAAATCCACCTCAGCATCTGGTGAGCCAGCCGGCTTCTGAACCGCCTCACCCGACTCGATCGAAATCAGGTTTCCTATGAGGGAGGCGACCTCTCCCTCAGAAATCTGCCCCTCCTCCAGCCCGGTGGCGGGGCGGGCTTCAGCAAGGGCGTTAAGACGGGCGCCAAGTCCCTCTAGGGAAGTCGAATAATCCAACAGCCGGTCCTGACGTCGCAAAAAACCTAACTCGCCAATTAGATCAGCCCTATCATCTGGAAACGCGATGATGGGCGGCAATCGCTTTAGATCTTTATCCTCAAGTAAAGTTTTGAGAAACTGCATGGCGCGGCCGTTCATGCTGCCTGGAAACAGGATCACCCCGCCAAAAGAGGTTCCTTTAAACGCTTCAAGCGGATCCCCTTTGGGCGTCCGCAAAACAACCCCACGCCTGCCGACCAGCCGGTGACCTCCACCAACCAACCATATGTCAACGGCGTCCTTGAAGCTTACAACGTCAAACTTCTCCGGTTCATCCACCACCACCAGCCATTTCAGACCCTCCTCCAGCCCGGCGGCGAGGTCTTCGAGAGGTTCAGGGCGGGCGGGAGTTACCGTGGACGCGGTTTGGGGTTGAGCAGGAACAACGAGTTGAGCCAGGCGGCGGATGGCTTGGCCGGGACTCTGGAAGACTTCGTTGAGCTCTTCGAGGCCCGTGGCCTCGGCGGCTGCCTCCTGGCGGAAGGCCAACGCGGGGCTGGGCGCGGCGAGGGTAAGCGCCAAAAGAAGGGCTGTGAAACGGCTTGCGGCCTTTATCGGGGAGTTGCGCATTCTCATTGGGCTATACAAGAGGAAGTATGGCCTGCCCTTTTTGAAAAGTCAAGGCTGGAACGAAATTTCTTCTAAGCTAACTTTTTATTAACACCTAACCCCGCAAGACCCTCTGGAGACGCCCCATCTCCGCCAGGTCGAAGGTTTCGGGGCGGCGGACCGGGTCTATGCCGGCGGCCCGGAGGCGATCGGCCAGCTCCTGCTTGCCGATGAGATTTCTCGCCCTCGCGGGCTCGAAATGACCGAAAGCCAGAGCATTCAGGAGGGTCTTGCGGCGGTGGGTGAAGATGAGGCGCACCAGTTTCAGGACGGCCTCCTCTTCCTCGGTCGGAACAACCGGCTTCTCCAGCGGATCAAGCTGGAGGACCGCCGAGGTCACCTTCGGCTGGGGATAGAAGCAGTTGGGCGGGATCAAGAAGGCGATGGAGGGCTGGAAGGCCACGCCAACCAGCAGGGTGAGGCTGGAATATTCCTTGGTGCTTGGCTTGGCCACGATCCGCTGGGCCACCTCTTTCTGGATGGTGAGAACCGCCCGCTTCACCCAGCGCCTCTCCTTCAGCAGATACTCCAGGATGGGGCTCGTCATCGAGAAGGGGATGTTGCCCACGACCAGCAGCGACTTCTCGATACCGGCGGCGTACGATTCCAGGCCCAGATCAAGGATGTCGGACTGGACGATTTTCTTAAGATTCGGACTCTCCTTGAACCGGTCGGTCAGCACCTGAACAAACTTGGCATCCCGTTCGACGGCAAAGAGCTCCGCGCCGGTGGCCAGCAAGGCCTCGGTGAGCGCCCCCAGCCCCGCTCCGATCTCCAGAATCTTATCCCCGGCGCCAGCCCCGATCGCCAGCGCGATCCGCGCGAGGATCCTCGGGTCCACCAGGAAGTTCTGCCCCATCCGCCGGGGCGAGATCGCCAGGTGGTACTGCCGGCACAGCTCCTTGATCGCCCTCGAGTTCAACATCAGAGAATGAGAGAATGGGTCATCTTCTCATTCTCTTTTCGCCTCAAAGTCAGTCGCTGGGCGAGGCGGAGGGCGGCAAACATGGAGGCGGGGTCGGCCCTGCCCTTGCCGGCAAGGTCAAAGGCGGTGCCGTGAACCGGCGAGGTGCGGACGAAGGGAAGCCCCAGCGTCACGTTGACCGCCTGCCCCCAGCCCAGGAGCTTCACCGGAATCAGGGCCTGGTCGTGGTAGAGGGCCACCACCGCGTCGTAAGCGCCCCGGGCGGCGGCCTGCAGGAGAGAGTCAACCGGAAGAGGGCCTTCCACGTGAAACCGGCGGGCGGCCGGAAGGAGAATCCTTTTTTCTTCATCGCCGAACAGCCCCCCTTCCCCGGCGTGGGGGTTGAGGGCGGCCAAACCGATCCGGGGCCGAACGACGCCAAAATCCCTGGTCAGGGCCTCCCGGGTCAAGCGGATGGTTTGGGCAACCTTCTCCCGGGTCAATTGGGAAGGAAGTTCTTTAAGACTGACGTGGGTCGTCACCAGGCTCACCCGGAAAGAGCCGGTCACAAACATCATCACCACCGGCCGGCGGAAGGCCTTCGCCAGAAACTCGGTGTGGCCCACCCAGGGAATCCCGGCCTTGACGATCGCCTCCTTGCAAACCGGCGCCGTCACGAGGCCCTCCGCCTGGCCGGCCTTAAGAAGCCGCGCCCCTTCCTCTATATAGGCGTGGGCGGCCCGGCCTGCCGCCGGCTGAACCCGGCCCGGCTTCAGGCCCGGCGGGACATTGGGAAGGTCGAGCCACCGGGATTGGCCCCAGGGGACAGAGATCTTGAGCTTGCGGCTTAAGTGCTTCAGCCAGCCGAGGTCGCCGATGATGGTAAGGCGAGATTGCTTCGCCCCCCTGCGGGGGGCTCGCAATGACGAAAGGGACTTAAGCAGAACCTCCGGGCCGACCCCGGCAGGGTCCCCCATGGTGAGGAGGAGGTTATTTAATGGTGATGTAGGCAACGGCCTTCAGCTTCTCGATCCATTCCTTGTAGCGGGCCGCTGCCTTTTGCGAGACGATGCGCGTTCGGATGTTGGCCTGGGCCTCTTCCAGGGAGGCCCGGCGGGAGGGGCGAACGGCCTCCGCCCGGAAGAGATGAAACCCGGCCTTGGTTTTGACCACGGGGGAGATCTCGCCGGCCTTCAGCGTGAATAAGACCGAGTCGATCTCCTTCAGGCTCTTTCCCTTCTCCAGAAAGCCGATCCTTCCTCCCATTTGGGCGTTGGGGCCATCCGAATAGCGGCGGGCCAAATCATAGAAATCTTCGCCGGCCAGGGCCCTGCGCCTGATCTCCTCGGCCTGCTGGGAGGCCCGCGGGGCATCCAGGGGGTCCTTCGGCCTGATCATGATCGTCGCCGCCGAAACAGCCGCCGGAAGGTCGAACTCCTCCGGGTGGGCGTCGTAGTAGGCGGTGACCTCCGAGGGAGAGACCGCCACCTTCGAGCGGACCTCGCGCCACACCAGCTTCTCGATCGTGATCTGGTCCCGGTAGCGCGAACGCAGATCCTCCAGGGTGATCCCCTGGGCTTCCAGGGCGGCTTCAAACTCCCCTTCATCGTCAAACTTGGCGATGGCGTCGTTGACCATCTCATCGATCTCGATCTCGGTGACCGTGATGGGGGGGAGGGTGCCTATCTTTCCCTTGGAAACCTCGACGGGCCGGGGGTTCCTCGCCTCCTGCAGCATGAGCCTTTCTTCGATGAGCTGGCCGAGGATCCCGGAGCGGATCTTTTCCATCTCCCGGGCCACCTCCTCGGGCCGCCGGCTGGCGGCCAGCTGAAGGTAAATCGGAGCCAAGGCCTTCTCGAGCTCCGCCTGGGTGACCACCTCGTCGTTGACCACCGCCACAATGCCAAGCTCCTCGGGAAGGACGGCGGTAAGAAAAACGGCTGTAAGCTGTAAGCAGTAAGCAGTAAGGAAGAAAAGGAGAAGAGATAGAAACTTACGAATCACGAACCGGAGGCGGCGTTGGCGGGCTGTGCCTGGTCGGGCGCCGGGGGCGCGAAAAGGCCCTTGTTTTGAACCTGGGCCTTCTCCTTCAGCTCTTGAACAAAGCCTTGAAGCTTGCGCTGTTTGAGATCGGAGGACAACTTCCTTCGGATTTGCTCCTTCACCTCTTCCAGGGGCCGAGTCCGGGCGGCGCGCCGGTCGGTGAGGAGGATGACGTGGAAACCAAGCGCGCTCTTCACCACGCCGCTCAATTGGCCGGTCTCCAGCTTCATGCAGGCGGCCTCAAATTCCGGGATCAGCTGGCCCTTGGAAAAAAAGCCGATGTCTCCCCCCCTGGTCTTGGTCGGGTCGGTGGAGAGCTCCGAGGCCACCTTGGCGAAGGGCTCCCCCTTCTTGAGGCGGTCCAGGGCCTCTCTCGCCTTCTCCTCGGTTTCCGTGAGGATGTGGCTGGCCCGCAGCGATTCGGGCTCCTTCATCGCCTCGGGATTGGAGGCATAGACGCGCTGGATCTCCTCGTCGCTCACCGCCTGGGCTTGGGGCTCTCCCGCCGTCTCCAGAAGCCGTCCCAGAAGGATTTGCCTCACCGCCTCCTTTGTGAGCCGGCGGACTTCCGGGTCACGCTCCAATCCGCGCCTCCGGGCCTCCTGGGTCAGGATCGTCTCGGTGATCATCTCCTCCAAAAGGCGCCCCTTGTCGTTTCCGAAAGCGGCCCGGGCCGCCGGATTCAAGCGGCTCATCCGCTCCTCCACCTGGGAAACGGTGATGGTCTGGCCGTTGACCACGGCGGCGATCCGGCTTCCCTGGCCGCAGCCGGTCAGCGCGAGTCCCCACCCCAGCGCGGCCACCCAGATTTTCCTCATGGCGTTGAGTGTATCACACCGGCCTTCAAGGTTTCCACCTCGGCCTTCAGCAGGCGGCAGTAGAGGTCGAAGCCGACCGCCACGATGTGGCCGTGCTGCTCCACCCCCAGGAGGTTGCCCGCCCCGCGGATCTGGAGGTCCCGCAGCGCGATCTTGAAGCCGGCCCCCAGGCTGGAGAACTCCTGGACCGCGCTCAAGCGCTTTTGGGCGTCGGCGGAAAGCGGCATCCCGCGAGGCTTCAAGAAGTAGGCGGTGGCCTGGCGGGTGAAGCGCCCCACCCGGCCCCGAAGCTGATAGAGATCGGCCAGCCCGAAGGATTCCGCCCGGAAGACGACAATCGTGTTGGCGTTGGGGATGTCGATCCCGGACTCCACGATGGAGGTGGAAACCAGAATGTCCACCTCCCGGCGCATGAAGGAGAGCATGGTCTTCTCCAGCGACCGGGAGGGCATCTGGCCATGGGCCACGGCCACCCGGGCCTGGGGCGCGAGCCTCTTCACCCTGGCGCAAACTGCCGCGATCCCCTCGACCCAGGGATAGATCACAAAGGCCTGGCCCCCGCGGCCAAGCTCTCTGGCCAACGCCTGGCGGATCACCGCGTCATTCTCGTCGGTCACAACCGTCTTGACCGGCAGGCGCTGGTAAGGCGGGGTGTCGATCACCGACATGGCCCTGGCCCCCATCAGGGCCAGGTACAGTGTTCTGGGAATCGGGGTGGCGGTCAGGGTGAGCACATCCACCCCCTCCGTCAGCCGCTTGAGCTTTTCCTTGTGGCGCACGCCGAAACGCTGTTCCTCATCAACCACGACCAGCCCCAAATCCTTGAACCGGACGTCCCCGGAGAAAAGCCGGTGGGTTCCGATCACAACGTCCACCGTCCCTTGCCTCAAGCCCTTCAGGGTTTCGGTTTGGGCCGCCGGGCTTTGGAATCTGGAGAGCATGGCGACCTCCACCGGAAAATCCTTCATCCGCCGCTTGAAGGTGTCGTGGTGCTGTTCGGCCAGAATCGTGGTGGGGCAGAGCAAGGCCGCCTGCTTGCCGTCCAGGCAGGCCTTGAAGGCGGCCCGAAGGGCCACCTCGGTTTTTCCGTAACCGACATCGCCGCACAGGAGACGGTCCATCGCGCGGGAAGACTCCATGTCTTCCTTGGTCTCGTGAACCGCCCGGCTCTGCGCCGGCGTCTCCCGGTAGGGAAAGGCCTTCTCGAGCGCCTTTTGCCAGTCGGTGTCGGGCCCAAAGGCGTGGCCCCCCGAAGAGAGCCGGCGGGCCTCGGCCGCCAGCAGTTCAAAGGCCACCGAGTGGGCGCCCTGGCGGGCGATCTCCTTGGTCCTGGCCCAGTAGCGGGTCCCCAGGCGCGACAGTTTCGGGGGCCGCCCCTCAAAGCCCGCGTATTTCTGGACGAGATGGATTTCCGAAAGGGGCACGTAGAGCCGGGCGTTGTCGGCATACTCCAGGACGATGTGCTCCACCACCTGGCTCTTCACCCCAACCTTCTTCAAGCCCAGATACCTGCCGATCCCGTGGGTCACGTGGACCACCCCATCGCCCGCCTGGATGTCCACGAAGGGATCGATGGGATCCTCCTCCCCCGCGCCGGCGGCCCGATACCAGGCCGGGCGTTTCAGGGTATGCCGTTTCAGGGGGGCCGTCGGAAGGACGATCACCATCTCATGCTTATCGAAGGGGGCGCCGGTCTCGGGGTGGATGCTCCGGATGGAGGCAACCGTTTCGTGGTCGAACTCCAGGCGCACCGGCGCCTCAAAACCTTCCGGGAAGATGTCCAGGATGCCGCCCCGCAAGGCGCAGTCGCCGGGGTCATTGACCTTCGGGAACCTTCGGTAGCCGTTGGCCAGAAGAAAGGCCAGCGCTTGCGAGGGGGCCAGCCGCTGGCCGCGGCAGACTTCTAAGGCAGGAAAGGAGCCCGGGCGGATCACATCTTTTCGGGGGCGGAGACTCCCAGCAGATTCAACCCCGCGCGCAGGACCACCTGAACGGCCTCGATCAGCTTCAAGCGGGCCGCGGTCAGCTCCGGGTCGTCGCTCACCACCCGGTGCCGGTCATAGAAGCGGTGGAACCCCTCCGCGAGGGCCTGCAGGTAAACGGTGATCCCAAAGGGCTCCAGGGCGCGCGCGCAGGCCGCCGCCGTCTGCGGGAATTCCCTCAAGCGCCGCGCCAGGTCAAGCTCCTCGGGGGCGGCGAGCCGCTCGTAATTCACCCGGCCCCCGGCGGCCTTTGCCGCCTGTTTCCTCTGGTATTCCAGGACGCTGGTGATCCGGGCATGGGCGTATTGAATGTAGTAAACCGGGTTTTCCAGCGACTGCTGCTTGGCCAGCTGAAGGTCAAACTCCAGGTGGGCGTCCGACTTGCGCAGGAGGAAGAAGAAGCGCGCGGCGTCCCGGCCCACCTCCTCCATCACCTGGGTCAGCGTGATGAAGACCCCCTCCCGGGTGGACATGGGGATCGTCTCGGCGCCCCGCTTCAGGGTGCAAAGCTGAATGATCCTGATCTGCAGGGCGTCGGAGGCGTGCCCCAGGGCCGAGACGGATGCCTTGAGCCTGGGGATGTAACCGTGGTGGTCCGGCCCCCAGAGATTCACCAGGAGGTCGAACCCCCGCTTGAACTTCCGCCGGTGGTAGGCGATGTCGGCGGCGATGTAGGTGAGCCGGCCGTCCGACCGGATCACCACCCGGTCCTTGTCGTCGCCGAAGGCGGTGGACTTGAGCCACCAGGCCCCCTCGGAAAGGTACAGGTAGCCGCGGCGCTTCAGGAGATTCAAGGTGCGGTTCAAAAAGCCCCAGCGCGAAAGGGAGCTCTGGGCGAACCAGCGGTCGAAACGGACCCCGAAGGCATCCAGCTCTTTGCGGATCACGCCGGTCAGCACCCGGACCCCGAAGGCCCGGGCGGCGTCCTGGGCCTTGGGGCCGCCCTGGCGGACCAAGGCAGGCCTCTCCTTCGCGAATTGCCGGCCGCTTTCCGTGATGTAATCCCCCTTGTAGCCTTTCTCCGGAAACTCGGCCGCCAGCCCCAAGGCCTCGCGCGCGCGGACCAGGATCGACTCCCCCAGAAGGTTGATCTGGGTTCCCTCATCGTTCAGGTAATACTCGCGCCAAACCTGGTAGCCGCTCATCGCCAAGAGGTTGGCCAGGGCATCCCCCACCGCCGCCTGCCGCCCGTGGGCCACCGAGAGGGGGCCGGTGGGGTTGGCGGAAACAAATTCCACCAGGGCCTTGCGCCCCGCCCCCAGGCGGTTCGCCCCATAGCCGGGGCCTTCCCTTAAGACCGTCTTGACGACCTCCTGAAGGAAGGCGGTGGTCAGAAAGAAGTTGACGAAGCCCGGCGGCTTGGCCTCCACGCGCTCTATGGCGCCGGCGAGAATGGAGCCCTTCAGGTTTTCGGTGATCTTTGAAGCCAAGGCCTGGGCGGTCTCCCAGGGGGGGCGGTGGGCGGCGGAAGCGATCTGAAGGGGCAGCGCGGTCGCCAGATCGCCGTGCTGGCGGCCTCGGGGCATCTCCAAGGCGGGAGTGAGCTTGCTTAAATCAGGAAAGCCTTCAAGCCGGCGGACGGCCTCGCCCATCAAGGCCGTCAGATGCGATTCCAGATCCTGGGGGGAAATCATCCTGATTTCGTCTTGGGGATACGCACACGGGGGGCATCGGCCCACAGCCGGTCCAAACCGTAGAAGAGACGCTGTTCCGGCAGGAAGAGGTGCCCTACGACCGAACCGTAATCCAACAACACCCACCCCCCCTCCGGGACCCCCTCCCCATGGTGAGGCTCCCTGCCCCGAAGGGACAGCCGTTCCCGGATGCGGTCGGCCATGGAGCGAATCTGGGTGGTGGACGAGCCGTTTGAAAGGACAAAGAAGTCGAAGCTGAAGGAAAGCTTCCTTAAATCCAGAATCGCCAACCCCTCGGCCTTCACCTCAACGGCGGCTTGGGCCATGGCGATGGCGATTTGGCGGGAGGTCACCCCCCCGCCCCTGCTGGGGTGCGGACGCCCAAGACTACTTGGGCTTGAGGATGCGGTAGAGGCCGGTCCCGCAATCCGGGCACTTGCCCTTCATGGCCGGGCGACCATTCTTCATGGTCACCTCCTGCGCCTCCTTCATCTCTTTCGAGGCCTTACATTTCACGCAATAAGCTTCCATGAGTTCTTTTCCTCCTGTTTTCCGCTTGGAATTTATCACGCCGCTCGCGCGGTGTCAACCCCGCCCCTCGTGGATCTCCCCGACGATTTCCTCCACCAGGTCCTCCAGCGTCACCAGCCCCAGCGCCTTGCCGCCGGCGTCCACCACGATGGCGATCTGGAGCTTGCGCTTCTGGAAGGTGAGCAGCAGGTCGGTCACCCGCAGGGTCGGGGGCACCTCCAGGGGCGGATGGATCAGATCCTGCAGGACGATGAGCCACCCTTCCCTCCAGATGTGCACCAGCTCCTGGGCGTAGATCACCCCGACGATCCTGTCCGGCGTCTGGCGGTAAACCGGGATCCGGGAATGCCCCTCCTCCGTCAGGACGGTCAGCACCTCGTCGTGGCTGGCCGTCTCCGGAACCACCACCACCCGCGCGAGGGGAACCATGACGTCGCCCACCTTCAGGTCCCCGAACTCAAAGATCCGGTGGAGCATCATCCGCTCGTGCTCGCCCAAGACCCCCTCCTCCTTGCCCATTTCAATCATGAGCTTGATCTCCTCCTCGGTGATGAGGGGCGAGCGGGGCGAGATCGGAACCCCGATCCGCTTCAGGACCGCGTAGGTCATCCGGGTGACCGAGCCGGCCACCGGCCGGAAGACCGACACCAACAGCGACATGACCGGCGCCACCTGCAGGGAAACGCGATCGGCGTGCCGGGAGGCGTAGACCTTGGGGAAGACGTCGGTCAGGATCAGGATGATGCTGCCGGCAATGAGGGAAGCCGCCGCCACCCCGGCACTGCCCCCCAGCCAGGCCACGCAGGCCGCCGTCACGATGGAGGTGAGCGCGGCGTTCACGAAGTTGCTTCCCACCAGGATCGTCGTGATCACCTGATCGATCTGGGCGACCAGCTTCTCCACCATCCTGGCCCGCTTGACCTTGCGATCCACCAGGTGCCGCAGGCGCAGCTTCGAGATCCCCACCAGGGCGATCTCCGATAAAGAGAGGAAGGCCGAAACCGCCACCAGCACCCCCGCCACGATCAGCTCCGAAATCGTCATCCCGCCACCTCCCGGTAGAGGCCGCGGGCTGCGATGTAGCGGGCGACCGCCTCCGGAACGAGCTCCTCGATCGGAAGGCCTTCGCGAACCCTTTGGCGGATCTGGGAAGAGGAGATGGGCAGCGTGGTCACCGCGATCGTCCGGACCCCGGCGGGGGCCTGGGCGCCGGGAAGGTCCGGCCGCGGGATCACCACGATTTGAACCATGGCCTTGAGGCTCTCGAACGATTTCCAGGTGGGAAGCTCGCCGGCGCTGTCGGAGCCGACCAGAAGGAACCATTCGGCCGCCCGCCCGGGAGGCCCGGCCTGAAGCCGGCGCACCGTGTCGATCGTATAGGAAGGGCCGGGCTGGTCCATCTCGATCCGGGAGGGCTCAAAGCGCGCCTGCCCGGCAACGGCCAGCCGGACCATTTCATAGCGATGCTCCGGCGCGATCAGGGGATCCGGCACCTTGTGGGGAGGGATGCCGCTGACCACCCACAGAAGCCGGTCCAGGCCCAGCGCCCGCTGGGCCCCTTCGGCCAGGAGCAGATGCCCCCGGTGAACCGGGTTGAAGGTTCCGCCGAAAAGACCGATCTTCACTCCCGAACCTGTCCGCGGCCCTGAACAATGTATTTGTAGCTGGTCAGCTCTTCCAACCCCATGGGGCCGCGGGCATGGATCTTATCGGTGGAGACACCGATCTCCGAGCCCAGCCCGAATTGGCCCCCATCGGTGAACCGGGTGGAGGCGTTCACGTAAACGCAGGCCGAGTCCACCTCGCGCGTGAAACGGCCAGCACGCGCCTTGGAGCGGGTGACAATGGCGTCGGAGTGGCCGGAGCCGAAGCGCCGGATGTGCCGGATCGCCTCCTCCACCGAGTCCACCACCTTAATGGAGAGGATCAAGGCAAGATATTCCGTGGCCCAGTCCTTCTCGGAGGCCGCCGCCACCGGCAGTCCCCTCAAGATCCGGCGGGTCGCGGCGTCGCCCCGAAGCTCCACCCCGGCCCTCAAGTATTCCTCGGCCATCGCCGGCAGAAACCGGGGGGCTGCCTTCCGGTGGACAAGGAGCGTTTCCATGGCGTTGCACACGCCCGGGCGCTGGACCTTGGCGTTGTAGCTGATCCGGCGCGCCATGGAAAGGTCACAGCCCTCATCCACGAAGGTGTGGCAGATCCCCTGGTACTGCTTGATCACCGGCACCCGGGCCTTGGCCGTCACCTGGCGGATCAGCCCCTGGCCGCCCCGGGGGATGACCAGATCCACCCGCCCCACCGCCGAAAGAAGCAGGTCCACCGCCTGGCGATCGGTGCTCCAGATCAGGTTCACCGAGCCCGCGGGCAGGCCGCCGGCCCGGACCCCCTTCTGAAGTCTTAGGAAGATCGCCCGGCTGGAAAGGATCGCCTCGGAGCCTCCCCTCAAGACGCAGGCGTTTCCGGACTTGAGGCACAGCCCCGCGCAGTCGGCGGTCACGTTGGGACGGGCCTCGTAGACAATTCCAATGACGCCGATGGGCACCCGCACCTTGGAGATCCGAAGGCCGTTGGGACGCCTCCACCGGGCCAAGACCTTTCCCACCGGATCGGCCAGCGCCGCCACCTCCCGAAGGCCCTGGGCCATCTCCCGGATCCGCTTGGGATTAAGCTCGAGCCGGTCCAAGAGAGCCTGGCCCGTCCCCCTCCGGGAGGCGGCCTCAAGATCCCTGGCGTTGGCCTTCAGGATCTCCGGCGCGCCGGCGGTCAAGCTTTCCGCCATCGCCAGAAGGGCCCGGTTCTTGCGCCGGGTCGGCGCCCGGCTCAACTCGGCCGCCGCCTGCTTGGCCCCTTGGAGCAGGGCCTCCACCTGCCGCCGAAGCGATGGCCCGCTCATGGGGTGTGGACCAGGATCACCATCTGATCCCGATGGATCACTTCCCTGGCCTTTCGCTTCAAGATCTCGCCGATTTGAGAAGAATTCATCCCGGCGATCCTGTTTAGCTCGTCGGAGGAATAGGCCACCCTGCCCCGGGCGAATTCACCCCCCGCGTCGTCCACCACGGAAACCAGGTCTCCGCCGGCAAACGCCCCGTGCACCCGCCGGACCCCGGAGGCCAGCAGGGAACGGCCGCTCTTCGTCAGGGCTTCCCGGGCTCCCGCGTCCACCTGAAGCCTGCCCTTGGGGCGAGCGGTGAAAACCAGCCACCGCTTGCGGGCTTGAATCTTCTTCCCGCTTTTTGGAACAAAGAGGGTCCCGGAGAGCTTGCCTGCCAGAACCAGCTGGCTCAAGACCTGGGGCTTCGTGCCGTTTGCGAGCACCATGGGAATTCCATTGGCCGTCACCAGGCGGGCGGCCCTGATTTTGCTGGCCATGCCGCCGGAGGAAGTGTCCTTGGAGGTCCCGTGGGCCAGGCGCTCCAGCTCCGGGGTGATTTCGCTCACCACCGGAATCACCCGCGCCCCCTCGTGGGAGGCGCCTCCGGACCTCTCTTCAAAGCCGTCCACGTCGGTCAAGAGGACCAGCAGGTGGGCGTCCATGAGGTGGGCCAGCAAGGCGGAAAGCTCGTCGTTGTCGCCGAAGCGGATTTCCTCTGTGGAGACGGTGTCGTTCTCATTGATCACCGGCACGACCCCTTCCTTCAACAGCGCGCGCATCGTCTGCCGGGCGTTCAGGTAGCGCTTCCGGTGGGTCAGATCCTCCCGGGTCAAAAGGATCTGGGCCGCCTTGATCCCCCATCCCCTCAACTTTTCGGCGTAGGAACCCATCAGCTGACCCTGGCCCACCGCGGCGGCCGCCTGAAGAAGGTGGATCTCCTGGGGCCGTTTCTCCCAGCCCAAGACCCCCATCCCCGCGCCGATGGCGCCGGAGGTGACCAAGAGCACCTCCTTCCCGGCCGAAACCAGCCGGGCCACATCCCGGGTGAGCTCCGCCACGCGGGACTCGTCCAGGGCATGGCAGTCCGTGGTGAGAACCGAGGTTCCCACCTTGACGACTATTCTCTTGGCGTCCTTAATCCATTCCATGTTGTTCGAGCGAAGCCGCCAGGGCCGCGAGCAGCTCCTTCAGCCCCTCGCCGGTCTCGGCGGAGATCGGAAGAATCTTCCGCCGGATCTGCCGGCGGAAGCGTTTGAGATTCTCCTGGGCCCGCGGGAGATCCATCTTGTTGGCCGCCAGGACCTGCGGCTTGGCCGCCACCCGCGGGTCGTAGGCCTTCAGCTCCGAAAGGAGCGTCCGGTAATCGGCCGCCGGGTCCCTGCCGTCAACGGCGGCCATATCAATCAGGTGGACCAAGACCCGGGTCCTCTCGATGTGCCGCAGGAAGGCGAGGCCCAGCCCCCGGCCCCGGTGGGCCCCCTCGATCAACCCCGGCACATCCACCGCCACGACGCGGCGCTCCCCGCCAAGAACCACCACCCCCAGCACCGGGCTTTTGGTGGTGAAGGGGAAGGCCGCCACCTGGGGGCGGGCCGCGGAGACCCGGGAGATGAGGGTGGATTTTCCGGCATTCGGCAGCCCGACAATTCCCACGTCGGCCAGCACCTTCAGGGTGAGGGTCAGACGCCTGCGCTGGCCTTCCTCGCCTTCGATGGGGGCCGGCGTTTTGTCTTTGAACTTTTTCCAGCGCTGGGGAGAAATCCTGGAGACGGCGTTGCCGATCCCGCCGGCTCCGCCCGCGGCCACCACCACCTCCGCCTCCGGGGTCAGGAGCTCCCGGATCAGATCGTCGGTGTCGGCATCGCGCACCAGGGTGCCCGGAGGCACCTGGACGAGGCAGGGCTTGCCGTTGGCGCCGTGCTTCTTCTTGGAGGAACCGTTGCCGCCCGCGGCGGCGCGGAAATGACGCTGGGCGAGAAGATCGTGCAGGGTTGTCAGCTGGACGTTCGCGCGGATGAGGACGTCTCCTCCCCGCCCCCCGTTTCCCCCGTCAGGGATCGGGTGACGGGACCAAAGATCTGCGTAGAAAGAGCGGCATCCGTTACCGCCCCGGCCCGCCTCGACCCGGATCTCCGCCTGGTCGGCGAAACCCTTCAACTGGCGCGAATGGCCACGACACCCGGCTTCGGGAAAACCACAATCCCGTCGCGAAGGGCAAAGAGGGTATCGTCCCCTCCCCGGCCCACATTGAGGCCCGGCTTGACACGGGTCCCCCGCTGGCGGATCAGGATGGAGCCGGCGGTGACCAGCTGCCCGCCGTACGCCTTGACCCCCAGACGCTTGGAGTTGGAGTCGCGTCCGTTTCGAGAAGATCCTTGTGCTTTAGTGTGCGCCATTTTCTAAAATCTCCACCACCATGAGCCGGGTCAAGGGTTGGCGGTGACCCACCTTCCGGTGGTAACCCTTGCGCCTCTTGTACTTGAAGTTGATCACCTTGGGCCCCTTGACCTGCCCCACGATCTTGGCCTTGACCAGAGCCCCCTTCACCAGGGGCTGGCCCGCCTCGAAGCGTTCCTCCTTGCGGATCGCCAGAACCTCGGCCAGGCGGACCTCGGTCCCTTCGGCCCCTTCGAGCTTCTCCACATCCAGGAGAGTGCCCGGGCTCACCTTATACTGTTTGCCCCCGGTGGCTAAGATGGCATAGGTCATCGCGAGGCCTTGCATTGTATCACAAGCGCTTCACCCAGGCGAGCCATTCCTTTTCGAGGGCGGCGGGGTCCACGTGGTACTCGGCCTTCAGGGCATCGGAGATGGGGATGCCCCAGCTCAAGCGCGTGAGGAGCGAGACCAGCCCGGTCACCCCCGCCTTCTTCACCAGGAATTGAACGATGAGGTACCCCTGGCCGTAAAGGGCCTGAAGGGCGGCCGTGGAACCGGTGTACTGCTCCCGCCAGAGCGCCTCCCAGCCCGGGAGGGCTCCCTTTCGCAGCGCCAAGCGGGTTTGCGAAAGGTCGGGCGGCCGGACCCTCGCCTCCTGGTAGGTGGCGATCCCCTCGTTCAGCCACGTGGGGCACTTCCCCTTGGCGAGGTCGTGGACCAGCACGTGGGTGTACTCGTGCCAGAGAACCGCCTTCAAGACGCCGGTCGCCTGGAGATTCCGGGTCAGCGGCAGGCGGATCTTCCCATCGTAAAGCCCGGCGACCTGGTGGCCGACCCCCTTGACCTTCTCGAAGTCCTCCTCCGGATAAAGGATCACCGTGATGGCGTAGGCCGGAAAATACTGGAACGACTGCCCCACCAGCCGGTGGGTGTCCCTCAAGAGCTGTTTCAGCTCTCCCAGATCCACCGGGGTTTGCCCCTCGGCGAAGCGGACCACAAAGGGGTGGGTGTCGGAGCGGGCGAGGTCCTTCTCCACCTTGAGCTCTTTCCTCACCTTCGCCAGCGACTCCTGAATGTCCGTCCGGGAGGGGGCGAGCTTGGCGGCCTGCTCCAGCTCCGCCAGCGCCTTCAGAAGCTCCTGGCGAAGGTAATAAAGCTCCCCCAAGAGAAGGTGGGCGTCCACGTGCCGGGGCTCTTCCGCGACCGCCTCCGCGGCATACCGGTAGGCCTCCTCCAGCTTCCGGTCCTGGTAGGCCGCCAGGGCCCTGGAGAAAGCGGAGGTCTCCTCCGAGGAGAGAGCGGCAAACGGCAGACCGCAAGCGGTCAGCAAAAGCGCAACGGCAGCCCAAAAACGCTTCATACCGGCTGGATCTTGACGGTCTCCAGGTGGAGCGTGGGATCGGCCTTCACCACCACGCGGCCGTGGTACTCCTTCTCGATCTGGGCGATCGAGTTGCGGTCCTCGTTGAAGAGGCGGCCGGCCAGATCCGGATGGACCGTCACCTCGACCGTCGGCTTCTTGGAGGTCAGGAAGGTCTTCTTGATCTGGCGCAGGGCCGAGATCGAAACGGTCAAGGCCGAGCGGATGGAGCCTCGCCCCTGGCAATAGGGGCACTCCTGGAAATTGACCGACGCGAGCGACCGGCGGACCCTCTGCCGGGTCATCTCCACCAGGCCAAACTCCGACAGGAAGATGAGGTTGGTCTTGGCCCGGTCTTTGCGCATGGCGTTCTGCAGGGTGTTGAAGATCTTCTGGCGGTGGGACTGGGCGTTCATGTCGATGAAGTCGATGATCAGGATCCCGCCCAGATCGCGCAGGCGGATCTGGCGGGGAATCTCCTTGGCCGCCTCCATGTTGGTCACGAAGGCGGTCTCCTCCAGGTTCTTCCTTCCGGTGAATTTCCCGGAGTTCACGTCAATGGCCACCAGGCTCTCCGTCTGCTCAAAGATCACGTGGCCGCCGCTGGGGAGCTCCACCTTGCGGTTGTAGAACCGCTCGATCTCCCGCTCGAGGCCCCGCTTCTCAAACAGGGGCACGGCCTCGTGGTAATATTCCACCCGCGAGCGCAGGTGAGGCTCGGTCTGCGCCAGAAACCGCTGGATCTGCTGGAACTCCGGCTTGGAGTCCACCAGCATCTTGGTGACCTCCTCGGTCAGGTGGTCCCGGACGATCCGAAGGGTCAGGTTGTACTCCTCATGGATCAAGGCCGGGGAAACCGAACGGACCGAGCGGACCTTGACCCGCTTCCACAGGGAAAGCAGGAACCTCAAGTCCCCGGCCAGCTGCTTGCGCTGGGCCCCCAGGGCGGCGGTGCGCACGATGAGCCCCATGTCGGTGGGGGCGCGAAGCTCCCTCAAGAGCGCCCTCAACCGGTCCCGCTCCTTGTGGTCATCCACCCTCCGGGAGATGCCGAAGGAGCCGTCCATCGGCATCAGGACCAGGAACCGCCCGGGCAGCGTCAGGTGGGTGGTGAGGCGCGGCCCCTTCGTGCCGAGGGGCTCCTTGATCACCTGGACCAGGATCTCCTGCCCCACCCGCACCAGATCCTGAATCCTGGGCTGGACATGCCCGGCCAGCGGGGCGGCCGCCGGTTTTCCCGACTCCATCTGGACCGCCTCCACGACCTCCGGAGAGGGCCCGACGATGTCGGTCAAATACAGAAAGCCGTTCTTCCCGATTCCCAAATCCACAAAGCAGGCCCGGATCCCCGGCACGATGGAGGTCACCTTGCCTTTGTAGATGTTGCCCAGAAGGGGCGCCGGGGTGGAGCGCTCCACGTAAAACTCGTCGAAGGCCCCCTCCTGCACCACCGCCACCCGGGTTTCCATCGGTTCCACATTGATCAAAAGTTCCTTCATTCCTTCTCCTTAACAATAGCCTTAAGCTCGGAAAGCTCTTTCTTCAGCGCTTCCTGCTCTCGGCGCAGATGCTGTAACTCCTCTAAGATCTTCTCGTGTTCCCCATGCAAGGCGGTGAACCCGCTGGCGACAAGCTGCTGCGTGTCCCAGTCGATTCGGCCCTTTCGGAACCGCTTCAGATCCACCGCGTCCTCAAAGGTCTCTTCCTCCTTCACCTCCTCCTTGGGGGCCGGAGGCGGCCGGTACTGGGCTTCCACCGGCGCGGCCGCCAGCCCAAGTCCCGCCGCGGCCAAAAGAGCCGTCCAAAAGCTTAGCTTCATAAGAGAATCGAGGTGGCCAGCGCCAAGTAAGTCGCGGTGGCAATCAGGTCGGTGATCGTGGTGATGAGCGGCCCGGTCGCCGTGGCCGGGTCGATCCCCAGCCGCTTGAAGAAAAAGGGCTCCACCGCGCCGATCGTCGCGGCCACCACCATGGAGGTCAGCATCCCCAGGCAAACCACCAAAGCAAAATAGGCGCCATACCTCCGGCCATAGAGCCCGAAAGCGAAGAGCCCCACCAAAAGACCGTACGACAATCCCAGGATGAGCCCCACCGCCAGCTCCCTGACCATGATCTTTGTCCACTCGCCGGCTTGAATCTGTCCGGTGGCCAAACCCCGGACCACGATGGTGGCCGACTGGGACCCCACGTTGCCGCCCATCGCCGCGATGAGCGGCATGAAGGAGGCCAGCGCGACGACCGCCAGCAGTGTTCCTTCAAAGTGCTTGATCACGAACGACACCAAGACTCCGCCCGCGATGGAGGCCACCAGCCACGGCAGCCGCAATCTCACGATCCTCAAGATGTTGGCCGCCTTGAACTCCTCGGGGCGGGTTCCGGCCATCTTGGCGATGTCCTCGCTCGCCTCCTGGTGGATGATGTCCAGCACGTCGTCCACAAGCAGCACCCCCGCCAAACGGCCGGTTTCATCCACCACGGGCGCCGAGAGGAGATTGTACTTGGCGACCAGCCGGGCCGCCTCCTCCTGGTCGGCGCCGGCCTGAATCCGGATCGCGGAGGCGGAGGAGAGAAGCTCCTTCACCAGGCTGTCGTGGGGCGCCGACACCAGCGTCTGCAGCGACACGAAGCCGATCAGGGAGCCGCCGCCGTTGACCACATAGAGGTTGGCCAACAGCCCCTCCTCGTGGACATGGGTGCGGGTCAAGGCGCGAACCAGCTCCAGGGCCTGCGAGGCGGTCATCGACTCCTTGAGCCGCACCACACCGGTGTGCATGAGGGCCCCGGCGGTCCCGCGCGGATAAGCCAGGGACTGCTCGAGCTTCTCGGCCGCCTCCTCCTTCTTGACGAGGTTGGTCAATTTCCGGACCACCCTTCGGGGAAGCTTCCGGAAGAGGTGGGCCGCTTCGCCCGGCGGGAGATCCTCCACCATCTGCCCGGTTCCCTGATCCCCCAGGGCCGTCAGGAGAAAGCCCTGGTCCTTCACATCCAGCTCCTCGAAAACGACCACCGCGCGCCGGGTCGCCAGGATCTGAAAGAGGGTCAGCTGCTCTTCCCGGGTGAACTCGGACCACCCCTCGGCCAGATCCACGGGATTGATCTCCCTCAAGGCGCTCTTGAGCGTGGCGAGGTCCCGGAGCGCCAGGAGCTGCTTCAGCTCCGGAAGGAAAAGGGCGTAGGCCTTAACGGTCTTGGTCAACAAGCAGCCTGGGTTTTAATGGGGCTTCGGAGAAGAGCCCTTTCGGACGGACATCTTATTTCGCAGAAACTCCTCGTACCGGCGCTGGAGGCGCTCGGTCTCCTCCGGGGAAAGGCTTCCCGGCTCAACAATCTTGGCCGTGATGAAGATCAGGAGGTCAATCTTCTCCGTGTCCACCGTCTCCCGCGAGAAGAGAAATCCGATCAGGGGGAGTTTGCCCAGAAAGGGAAGGCCGATCCTCGATTTGGATTTGATGTCTTTCAAAAGACCCCCGATGACGATCGTCTCTCCATGTTCCATCACCACCTGGGTCTCGGCCTCCCGGATGTTGATGATGGGATAGGCGTTGGTGCCGATCGTTGAGCCGCGGGTGGAGATGATGGGGTGGACGATCAGGTCGATGTGCTCGTCGCCCCCCACCGAGGGAACCACGAAGAGCTCAATCCCGATGTCCTGGTAGTAGGAGAGGGACTCCGTGGTCTGGGGCGAGTCGCCCCCTGAAACCGTCCGCTCGATGATCGGGTATTTCTCACCGATCAGGATCCTGGCCTCCTGGCCCGACAGGGTCAGGACGTGCGGGGCCGAGAGGGTGTTGGTCCGCAGGTCCTCCTCCAGGGCCCGCACAATAACCTCAAACTGCGGCTCATTGAGCTTCCGAAAGAGAAACTCCAACCCCGCGTTGATACCGGTTCCCGCCCCGCCGATCGAGGCCTTGGGGCCGAAGTTGGAAGGGGTGACCGCCGTCGCCAAAACCTGGGCTCCTGTTTCCGCGATGGAGATCGGAGCGGCCGATTCGGAATTCTGCTTGGCCGCCGAGAACACCGTGGGCAGCGCCGTGGCGCTTTCCACACCGGTCGTGCCGGTTCCGATGTCCAGCCCGAAATCGCGCAGCAGGTCTCTGCTGACCTCCATGACGCGGGTTTCTATCAGGATCTGCTGGGGCAGGGTGTCGATCTTGGTCAGGATCTTCTCCAGACGGTCGATCGTGGTGGGGGTATCGGTGATCACAATCGCCTTGGAGCGGGCCGCCTCCCGCTCCCGGCGTTCCCGGGTTTCCGAACCGCTCGTGGAGCTGCCGGCCTCGGCGCCGCCGAATTCCCAACCTTTTTGTCCTGTGATCTCCAGCACCGAGATCTTGCCCTGGGCGGTCAACTGCGGCTCGAGAAAGTTCTTCACATCGGCGGCGTCCAGGTAGCGAAGCTGAATCACCTTCGTGGTCACCGGCTCAATCTCCACCAGCTCCTTCACCGCCTCCCGGCGGGTCTTCAGCTCCTCCAGGGTGGTCACCACTATGACGTTGTCTTCCTTCTCGTAGGCCAGCCCGTAGGTGCGCACAATGGTGTCCAGCGCCTGCTCCCAGCTGACGCCCTCCAGATGAATCGAAACGATGCCCTGGATGTCGGCGGCGGTGACGATGTTGATTTTTCCCTTCCGGGCCAGGGCCTGGAGAACCGTCTGGATCTCCGCCTCCTTGAAATCCAAAGACAGGCTCCCCGGCTCGGCCGCGATCGGGGGCGGCTCCACCGAGATCGCCTGAACCACCTGCAGGGCCTCTTCCCCCTGGGTGGTGAGCGGACCTGCGGAAAAAAGGAGAACGGATAAAACAAGTAAAAGAAGGAGCGGGGTCGGCTTCATGGCGTCTCTTCTCCCTGTGTGGGGCTTTCGGTTATCCCTTCCTCGCGGGTGCGGCTCAACGTGAGGCGGTGCGGCTGGCCCTCCACCAGCACCGTCACCGCCGTGGGCGTAATGGCCAGGATCTTGGCTCCGTTGATGTCGTCGTTCACCCGGACAATCTTCCCATTGATCAGAGCGTATGAATCGTCCGCCGGATCAAACACCACCCCCTGGAGCACCAGGGACTCTATCCCGGTCTCCTCCCCCTCGTCCAAACCGGGCGGGACGACCCGGACCCCCTCCTCGGTCAAAAGCGCGATGAACGGGTCTCTCTTTCCCCTGGACTGGTATTCCCCCGCCGCCCCGGCCGCGAATCCGAGCGTCAACAGGAGCCCCGCCGCCAGCCCCGCGAATTTTTTAGAACCGGTTGCATAAATCCGCGTGAGCCGCGTTGCGAGCGCCAAGGGGGCAGATCCGAGGAACGACGACGATGGCGTACTCCCTGGAGTACGTCGAGGAGGAGTGACGAAGGAGATGCCCCCCTGCCGCCGCAACCCGAAGGGCTGGGCGGACTTGCTTCGCCGGGCGGCGTTGCTCGTCGTCGGCGCAGCGCTCCTCCGGCTGCGCCGTCCTCCTCGCGCCTTGCCCGGCTCGCAATTGCGCCCAGCGCGGCCACGGGGATTTATGCAACCGGTTCTAGCCATCGGAATCCTTCCTGACGGGCCCGGGCATCAGATACGACTGAAACAGGAAGACCCCCCGGTGGCGCATCGGGTTGTCGGGGTGGGGGCTAAGAATCACTTCCCGCGCCCGGATCAGAAGGTCCGAAGACTCCACGGCGTCCAAGAAGCCGCCCATGGCGTGGTAGCCCCCCTCCACCGCCACCAGGATGTAGAGCTCCAGATACCCGCTGACGCCGGGTTCCAGCTTGTTGACGTCCGACGTGGGCTTGGAGGTGAACAGGTTCACCTGGGACCGGCGGGCGTAGTCGGTGATTGTCTTCAAAAGCTGGGGAAGCTGCTCCTCGGGCGGCAGGGGCGAGCTCGGATCCGGAAATTCGCCGGAAAGCCGCTGGATTTCCGATTCCATGGCCGGAAGGCGGGAAAGCTCCCCTTGGAGCTGGGTGAGCTGCTGCCGCTGGGCCTCCACCAGGGGCCGTACCTCGGCCAGGGCCCTGGTCTGCGGCAGCAGGAAGAAGTTGACCCAGAGGATCAAGCCCACCACCGACCCGATCGCGAGGAGGATCTGCTTCTCTTGGGCCGGCGTCAGCTTCAAGTCCGCCACCGGCTAGTTTCCAGTCGGATAAAGCAGGATGACGAAGGCACTCGTCTCTTCCTTTCCCACCTGCTGGTGAAAGACATCCTTCAGCTCCACCCCGGTGAACCACTTGGAAAAATCGGGATGCTCCTTGAGCCTCTGCAGAAAGCGGGTCACCGGGGCGGCCGATTCCTTTCCCTCCACCAGGGCGACGCCGGCCAGAACAACGAGAAACTTCTCCTCCGCGGCGGGCTGGGCCGCCCCGCCGCCGGCCTCGGGGGTGTTGGGCGAAAGGCCCAGCAGCTCCCCCTGCTCGGAGAAACCGGGGATCTGGCCCGGGACAAAATCCTTCAGCTCCGACTGAAGGAAACCCATCGTTTCGCTCTTGGGCGTCTTCACGCCGACCAGGGCGGTAAACCACAGGTTCCTCACCAGGGCGTCGGAAAGAAGGTTCAGCCGCGGAGCCCACTTGGCGTCCGGCGACTTCATGGACGTGACGGCCGAGGCCCGGTTCTTAAGGTTCAGCAGGGCCTGTTTCCTCTGCTCAAGCCGCGCGCGCTCGGGCTCCAGGCCTTGCCACTCGCTGGTCAGCCGGGACAGCGTCCTGTTCTGCGCCTGATTGAAGAAGAAGAGGGCCCCGGAGTAGACGAGCAGGCACACCCCCGCCCCGATCCCAACGGCCTTCCAGGGAACCTTGACCCCTGGCCCTCTTCTTGTCCGCCGGACATCGGGCGGCAGGAGGTTGATCTTGATCACCCCGCCACCTCCTAAGCCCCCGCGAAACCCCGAATGGCCAATCCGATGGCGACCCCCAGACCACTGCCCCATTCCTCCAGCTTCTTCGCCTCCAGAGCGCAGGTCAGCCCCGAGGCAGGGTTCCAAGGCTCGACCGGCAACCCCGAGGCCTCCGGAAGCCACTTGAGGAAACCGGCGCTCCGGCTGGCGCCTCCGGAGAGCACCAGCCGCTTGACCCCCTGACCGAACTGGTTCTCATAAAAGTCAAAGGAGGTCCTGCACTGGGCGAGCCACTCCTCCCATTTGGTCTGAAGGGCTTCGGCGGGAGCCTCGGAAAAAAAGTTTGTCCCAAAGGGAATCTCCCGGCTGAACTGAAGCCGCTTGCCCAAGAAGAAGTTGACGAGGGTTCCCCGGGCGCCCAGGTGAACCAATCCCGCGACCTCCTGGTCCTGCCCCGCGGGGCTCACCTCCCAGGCGTTGGCCAAGGCGGAGGCCTCCAAATCCACCACATCCGGAATCAGGTCCGCCCCCTGAAGAACCGCGAGGTGCGAGTCGACCAGATCCCTCCGGGCCGCGGCCAGGAGGACCTCCATCCGGTTGCCCGGCTTCTCTTCCAGGATCTGGAAATCGAAGAAAACCTCTTCCAGCTTAAAGGGGATGTGCTTCTCCGCCTCAAAGGCCAGGGCCGCCCCGAGCTCTTCCTTGGTCATTTTCGGAAACGTCGCGGTGCGCAGAACCGACTGGGCCCCGGAAACCGCGGTGGACAATTTCGCCCCCTGCAGTTTCAGCTCCGCGGCGAGCTCCTGAAGAGCCTGCGTCTTTCCATCTCCCTTGGGCCCCACCGGCAGGCAGACGGCCTCCTCCAGCTTAAAGCCTTTCGGCTCTTTGCTTAAGCGCACCCCCTTGAGGAAACTGGAGCCCAGATCGAGGCCGATGGAAGCGGAGGATGATTTGAAAAGCTTTTCCGCGAGGGTGAAGCGGGCCGTGAGACCCTGGAGCTGTTCCAAAAAGCGGTTTGACACCTTGGGTGATTCTACCACAACAACAAAAAAAGGGTGCCAGGTTTTAAACCTGGCACCCTGGGAAAAGGCGCTCTAAAGCGTCCTAAAAATCCAGTCCCTTCTCGCGGGGGGCGGACTTGCCCCGAACACCTCCCCGGCCGATGGAGCGGGCCGGCGGTTGGCTGCCCGCGGGCTGACGGGCCGGCGGCGGCTGCAGCACCGGTTTCTCGGGCAGCTCCTTCTTTAGGGGCACGATCACAATCGAATCGGTGCCCAGGAAAGGCTTGCCCTGCAGGGTCTTCCCTTTCAGGATCCCCTGGGTGTCGCCCGCCTGAAAGCCGGTCTTCTCGGTGTCGAAATGGGCCACGAGATCCAACAACCCGTCACCGTTGACATCCTCCGGCTTGACCTTGCCCTCCAACAGGCACTTCTCATCGCCCGTCCGCCCGAAGGTGAGCGATTTCCTGTCCACCAAAGCCGTGACATCGAAGCCCGGAAGCGAGAGGATCGCCACCGGGATATTCCCCTTGGAACCCAGGTTGACCGGGTTGGGGAAAGAGCCGGGCCTGATGTCGATGGGCAGCGTCAAGATCGGAGGCGGCAGCTCCAAATCGTATCGAGCCAGCATCAAGTCCGATTGGCCGGCCAGATTGCCCGCTTGCGCCATGGACTTCGATTGACCCGCCACGTAGAGCCGGCGATCGGCCACCCGCACATCCATGAACAGGTCGTCCGCCGCGCCTCCGTGGTAGTTGACCGACAAAACATCTCCGTTGCCGCAGTCCATCTCCAGCAGGAAAGCATCCAGAGCGCCGCCCACCCATCCGGTCGTCTGGCCCACCGCGAAGAGGCGCTGGCCCAGGACAGCGATCCCAAAGGCCGCCTCATCCCCGGAGCCTCCCCATGGCTTGCTCCAGATCAGATTCCCGGATTCGTCGTACTTCAAAACCAGGGCGTCGAACCCGCCGTTGGGACCCTTCTCCATGGTGCTGGTCAAATACAGCGCGTCCCCGGAGACGGCCAGCCCCACCGTGAAACGGGCATCCTGCCGGATCGGCTGCGGAGACTCCCGGTACCAGAGGACGTTGCCGGCAGGATCCACCTTCCAGAGCCCCACATGGGGCCGGATCGTCGAGCTGGTGCCGTGATAATGGGTGTAGCCGGTCACATAGAGGTGGCCGTTTAAAACCGCCACGGCATCCCCCTGGCTCCACATGGAATAGTCGCTCCTGCCTAAAACCTTCGTCCACAGGATCCTGCCCTGGGTGTCCAGCTTGGCCAGGACGGCGATGTTGTTGCTGCCGTTCGATTGGGCGTACCCCGCCGCGTAGAGAAAGGTCGAGCCGCCCTCTTCGGCCTTCGCCAGCGAGAGGAGCGATTCGTTCCCTTGGTAGGGGAAGAAATTCGGGCTGGTCACCCAGGCCGCTCCCCCCAGCGCCGAGCCGGTCGGACCGGTTTTCGGAAAAGCGGCCAGCACCCCCTTGTGCTCCTTGTCTCCCATCTTGTCCACGGCCGCCGCCCAGCTGCGGCCCGCCGCGTAAACGCTCTCTCGGGTCGCCACGACGTCGCAAAAGACCTCGGAATTGAAGTGGCCCGAGGCGTACCGGTTGGGCCAGCGCAGCGCCCACACGGGGGACGAGGTGTCGGACGCGTTGAATTTGGCGAGAAGGGCCTGCCCCCCATAGAGATTCATGTCCAGACCGCACAGGTAAATCTCCTGGTCCTGGAGAGCCAAACCCATCCCTCCCTGCCAGCCCATCTCCTGATTCCCGATTCCACCGAAATAGCTCACGTCCTTGAGCACGGGACTTTTCGCCTCTTCGGCGTAAACGGTCAGGCCAAACAGAAGCCCGATCGCAAGGCCCACCGCTGTCGCGACGAAGAATCCTTTTAGGTTTTTCATCATGGCCTCCATTTCAATTTCAATAGGTCACCGCTCCCTCTTTCTTGAGGCGCCTGGCCTCCTCCGGAGGGAGCTTGAAGGGCGCGGGATCTTGAGCGGCCCAGCCAGGTACTTCGTTTTTCTTCTCATCGGAAGCTGTTGTCTTGGCGGGCTGAACCTTGCCGCCCTCGGGCGCGAGCACCCGTCCAAGCTCCTCCGGCTCCGGTAAAGGCAGGAGGGTTTCTTCGCCCTTGAGCGAAAACCCGGAAGGGGGCTGACTCGGGTTGTGCCTCGGCGAAGCCCCCCCGAGGCCCCAGCGGATCATGAAAAATAAGACGAGAACGCCCAGGATCAGACCCACCTGCCACTTGAACCGTCCGCTCATGATTCCTCCCGCTGATTAATCCTTCTTTTCCTGCCAGACCAGCGACTTGTAATCTCCCGTGGTGGGGAAAAACGGCGGCGCCATCCGCCCGAAGCGGGGATCGTACTGGTAATCCTTCGTGTAACCGGACATCTTCTGCCCCGTCACCGGGTTAAAGGTCCCCACCGGTCCGCGATTGGCCTGGATCAAACCGCCGTAAACCGTGAGCTTGCCCTTGGGGGGTCTTTCCCAATAGTTCTCCACCCCGAACGACTTGTCGATCGCCATGATGGTGCCGTGGATCTCCAGGTCGGCAGGGGCCTCCTGGGGAACCACCACGTTCTTGCCGGCGACGATCCCCAGGATGTCCTTGGAGTCGGGGTTCAGCCTCGGGTCGTCCGCGTAGCGGACCGAGTCCACCACCCGGATGTCGCCGCTGGCTCCCGCGGTCAGCTGGCCCTTCAGGGTGCCCTTGAGGTTCAAGGTTCCGCCGTCCACATACAAAACCCCGTTGGCCGGCAGTGCGACCACGCTGTTGTTGAGCTTCGCACTGGAGTTGGTCACCTGCATCGTTCCGTCCGAAAGCAGGGTCACGGCGGTGTCTCCCTTCAAGACCAGGCCTCCGTTTTGGGCGGCCTGCTTGGTCTGCTCCGGGAACACCTTGGGATACTCCTTGGGCGCCACCCCCAGCTTGGGGGGCTCCTTGAAGACCGGCTGGCTCTTGGGGTTGTTGTCCCAGAAGCGGATGGTCGGAGCGACCGAGCTGACCGAACCCTCGAACACCGGGCTTCCGTACATGGCCAGCTGGCCGTTGGTGTGGACCGGCCCGTTGATCCGGTCGCCGGTCACAAACCAGACCTGCATCCCGGCAGGCGTCTTCTCGCTGTTCGTGAAGTAGGCGTACTGGGCGAAGCTTTCGGTCTGCACCGTGAGCCGGGTCCGCCGGACCGCCAGGGGGGTCGCCCGGGGGCCAGCCACGCCCCAGCCCTCAATGGTGTAGCGTTTCACCTGGGTGTTGGGATTGTTGTCGTCCGGATCGATCGTCACAAGGTACGACCCGCCGTAGGAGCCCCGGCTCCCGAGGTCCTGCCAGCGGAAGGGCACCACCGGCTGCGTCCCCTGGGGAGGAACCAGTTGGGATTTCAGCCAGCTCAAGCCGTCGTCGATGGCCGACTCCGAAAAATAGAAGGCCTGCGTTCCGGCTTGGGACCGGCCGGCGAAGCGCTGCTCGTGGAATCCCAGGTTCACGAAAGCCCCGCCCAGGATGGTGACGACGGCCAGCGCCAAAAGAACCAGAATCAGAATGGCGCCTCTTTGGTTTCTCATTCGACACCTCCCTTAAGGATTGGGGTTAAGCTCATAGCGTTGGTCAAAGTTCGGGACCGTGATGAACTCGCTCAACTGCGCGTAGCTGGCCGGAAACCGCCCGTACACCAGCCGGTAGGCCTGCACCGCCTGATAGATCGAGCCAAGCTCCTTCTCCATCCGGGCATCCTCGGCGTTGTTCCGGTACCGGGCGACGCCGAAGACCGCCGCGGCTGCCACAAGGCTCACGATGCCGCCGGTGATCGCCAGCTCGACCAGCGTGTACCCGCGCTTATTTTTTCGACTCTTGGACCACCACATCGCCATGGGGGCTCAACACATAAGTCCCCTTGTGCCCCTTTCCCCGGGCAAGCCACGGGGTCTGGGGAATCGGTTGAGGCGGCGCCACGACCGGCGGAGCCGGTCTGGGCGGCGCGGCCTGCCACGGGAACCGGAAGGTCCCGTCGCGGATCTCCCGCATCCACCGCCCGACGTCCAGGGCGTTCAGGAATCCGGCCCCCAGTTTGCCGTTGTACTTGGAATTGTTCTTTCCCTCCAGGCTCTTGGCTTGGGTCTTGAGGACCGTCTCCACTTGAGAGCCCGTGAGAAACGGAAAGGCCGACTTGAGCATCGCCACCATCCCGGTGATGAAGGGAGACGAGAAGGAAGTTCCCGCCGCCATCCGGGTTCCGCCCCCGTGGGTCAACAGCTTCTGGGTTTGTCCCGGCGCGGAGATGTCAACGGTGCTGTTGTAGGTGGAGAAGCTGGCCTTTTGGCCGCTCTCGTTGGTGGCCGCCACCGAGATGACCCCCCGGTAGGCCGCCGGATAAAATTGCTGATCCGCGCCCGTGTTGCCGGCCGCCGCCACCACGATCACCCCTTTCTCGTTGGCCCGGTCGATGGAGCGCTGGAGCGCCTCGGAGTAGCCGCTGCCGCCCAGGCTCAAGTTGATGACCGTGGCGCCGTTGTCGGTGGCGTAGTTGACCGCGTTGATCACGTTGGCCCAGCTCCCCGACCCGCCGGCCGAGAGGGCCGTCACCGGCATGATCTGGACATTGGCATCCCCCGCCCCGTCCAGAACCCGCCCCGAGACGGCGGTCCCGTGCCAGTCCACGCCCGAGCCGGTGCTCTGGGTGTTGGTGGAGTTGCTGGTGAAGTTGTAGCCCGGAACGATCTTCCCGGACAGGGCCGGGTGGCTGGCGTCGATGGCCGTGTCAATCACCGCCACCTTGACCGGCGCCCCCGCTCCCAGCGTGGATTTCGCCGGTTCGGCGTAAGCCTCCGCCGGAAAGACCCAGTCCAGGAAGAGACCCTGGACGATCCCGTTGGGCTCGGCAAAGTCAACCTCGGGGAGCTTCTTAAACCGGGCCAGCATCCTTTCCACCGGGGTCTTCTCCGGAAAGCTCACGAGGTAGAGCGCCTCCGGTCCGATCCTCTGCTTCAGAGAAGCGCCGGCCTCCTGGATCAGCCGCTTGGCCGTGGGCTCTGTAACATCCGCCTTGAACTGAACGAGGAGCTCGCCCGGCACAAAAGCCGCCGTTTCCTTCTTTTCCCGGATGGCGTTAAACCCCAGAGCCATCCCTGTTCCCAGCAAGAGCAAGATTGCCAACAGCCACAGCTTGTTCATCGAAGACCTCCTTGTTTCAGTTCCTTAGTTTGACCCGGGTAGCCAAGGTCCGGGTCTGAAGCTGGCCGGTTTCGGTCAGGGTGGAGGCGGTCAAAGAGATCTCCACCACGTCCGGCAGACGCCGGCGAAACGACAAAGCGGTGATGTGATTGCCCAGGATCTCCGGCGGATTGGCCGGCCCCGGCCCCCGGGGCGCCACCAGGCGCTGACAGCTGTTCCTGGATCCGGCCTGATAGGTGATCGGCATGGACCATTCCGCGATGCTGCCGTTGGCGTCGATCACGGCGCCGTCGCCGTTTAAGTCCTCCGGAACCTGAAAAGAGACCGTGGGGTAGCTTCGGCCGTCCACCGGGACCGACTGGATCCGGCCGGAGGCGCTTTCGGTCATCTCCCGCGCCATCCGGTCCAGGGCCCGCCGCAGCTCGGCGGTCAAGACGGCCTGGTTGGAGCCGCCCGAGAAGGTTCTCTCGGCCGACAAGAGGGCCGTCACAATGGCCGCGGCCACAACGCTGAAGACCGCCACCGCCACCAGCACCTCTGTCAGGGTCATGCCGCTTTTGTCCATGGTCATCGGTCACCTTTTGGTGATCAAGTTTGTGAATTGGGCCGAACGATTCCGGCCCTTCTCGGACCAAGAGACGGTCAGGCTCGCCTCCACCAGGTTCGGCGGATTGGTCCGATTGATCCGGGACCCCTGGTTGGTCTTGGCCACCCAGAATTCTTCGGTGATGGTCTCGTTGGAGAGGGTCGTCAACCCCTGCTGTCTGGCCCAGGTGCCCCATGGGGTGGCCGGGTTGGTCACCTGAAGCAGGTTGGTGGAAGACAGCCGCCGCATCTCCTCGAAAACGGTCCTGGCGTCGGAGGAAGCCACCGCCATGTTCCGGCTGGACTCCACCAGCACCAGCCCCGCCAGAAAGGCGCTCAAGAGGCCCACCAGCGCCACCGCCACAATGAGGGTGCTGACCACCACCTCCGATAAGGTGAAGCCTAAAATAGATGAACGGGCAGCAGCCCCTTTCACGGACCACTGCCCGCTCATCGGTTTCCGGCCTCCCTTAAGATTCCCTTGGCCTTATTCCAAAGGCGTGCTCCCAGGACCCGCGGGACCCACGGGATTGACCCGGATCACACCGGTCTGATCCACATAGAAGCCCCGTGTCCCTGTCGTCCTGAAGGCTGTCGGAACGGAACTCAAGGTAAACAAATCGTTGCTGACCCTAAAATACGTGAACCGATATCCCTGCTTCAAGCCGCTGGCCAGCACCGGATCAATGTAAGGCGGGTTGGAACCCGCGGGCCCCAGCGTCAACAGCGCGACCGGATAGGCCGTGGGGGTCTGATTGGCCCGGAAGCTTTCCAGCGCCGTCGAGATGGTCCGCATGGCCGCGATGGCCGCGGTCTCGTTGGCGTTGTGGCGAGCCCGAAGCATGTTGGGGATCGCGATCGCCGCCAGAAGCGCGATGATCGCCACCACGATCATGATTTCTACGAGCGTGAAACCGCGATTGGAACGTCGAAAGTAACCCATCTTGCCACCTCCTGTTATAAAGTATCAAATTATCTTTTACACAAAATACACAACCCATTTATTTATAATGCCTTACAACGTCTCTAAAACTAAGTTTATACATAAAGTGTTAAGAAAACAAGGGGCCAAAGAATTAATTCTCACCGCTCTTCTCCGACGGGGGTATCCCCCGCCCCGGCGGGCCCCTGGGTGTTGAACCGCACCACCCCGGTCTGGTCCACAAAGAAACTGCTCTGTCCGGTGACTCCCCGCCGGATGGGCTCGGCCGTAAGGAAATAGCCGGTGCCCACGGTGTAGGTGATGTTCCCCACCGTCTGGCTTTGCGAAGAGGCGCGGTAGTTGAACCGGTATCCCTTCCATTCGCCGAAGGGACGGGCCACCCCTCTGAACCGGCTGTCCAGATAGGCCGGCACCCCCCGGCGGACGACCGTCAGCTCCGTCAGCAAGGCCGGATAAACTCCCTTCAGGTTCCCCCGGGATTCCCGAACCCGGTAGCTCTCCAGGGCCTGGACAACCGACCGGACCGCTTGAACGACCGCCGCTTCGTTGCCCACCATGTACATCTTCAGCAGGTGGGGCATGGCCATCGCCATCACCACCAGGATTACGCCAATGGACACCGCGATCTCCACCAGCGTGAAGCCCTTCCGGTTTCTCCCGAATTTCCTTTTAGTCCACATGGGCGCTCACCTTCCTTTCACTCCAGGGCCGGAGAAGAGGCGTCGGCCCGGGCCCGGGTGGTGCTGACCCGAATGACGCCGGTCTCATCCACAAAGAAACTGCGCGATCCGGTCACCCCAAAAGCCGTCGGCTGAACAAAGAGGAAGAACCGGTCCCTGGAAACCACGTTGTACTGGAACCGGTATCCCTGCTTCACCCCTCCGGCCAGGACCGGATCGATGTAGGGCGGATCGGAAAGGGCCGGGCCCAGTTGCGCCAGCCCGCGGGGAAAACCCGGAGGGGTCTGGTTGGTCCGGTAAGCCTCCAGGGCCGTCGAGAGGGTCCGAAGGGACTGGAGGGCGGCCGACTCGTTGGCGTTGTGCCGGGAGCGAAGGATGTTGGGGATCGCGATGGCCGACAGCAGGGCGATGATGGTCACCACGATCATCACTTCCACCAGCGTGAAGCCCCTTGTCCTCATGGCGCGCCTCCTCATCAGGAAGTCTACCTGACGCGGCGCCTCATCGGGCCAGCGTCTGCGTTAACTTGAAGATGGGCAGGAAGATCGAGAGAACGATCGAGCCCACCACGACCCCCAGGACCGCGATGATGATCGGCTCCAGGGCGCTCGTTAAACCGCTCACCGCGGCGTCGACCTGATCGTCATAGAAATCGGCCACCTTGACCAGCATCTCATCCAGCCTCCCGGTCTGCTCCCCCACGCCGATCATCCGGACCACCATGGGAGGGAAGACGCCCGAGGCCGCCAGGGGGCCGGCGATGTTCTCCCCTTCCCGGATCGAGTTCCGGACCTCCAGGATCGCCTTGGCGACGACGCTGTTGCCGGCGGACTCCGCCACAATGTCCAGGGCCCCGAGGATCTGGACGCCGGATTTCACGAGGGTCGCCAGGGTCCTGGCGAATTTGGCAATCGCCACCTTCCGGACAATGTTGCCAACAATCATCAGCTTGAGCATCGTCCCGTCGAACCAGAGCCTGCCGCGGGGGGTCTCCAGGGCGCGCCGGGCCCAGAAGAAGGCCCCCGTGCCAAAGACCAGGCCCGGAAAGAATCCCTTTTGGGCGAAGCCGCTGACCGCGATCAGGATCTTGGTGGGCAGGGGAAGGTCGGCCCCCAGCTGAACAAAGATCTCCTTGAAGGCCGGGATCACCTTGAGGATCAAGACCGCCGTGATGATCATCGCCATGCTGATGACGATGGCCGGATACACGCAGGCCGATTTGACCTTGCGCTGCAGGGCGGCGCTCTTTTCCAGGTACGTGGCCAAGCGGTCCAAGACCTCCGCCAGGTGGCCGCTCGCCTCGCCGGCCTTGACCATGCTGACAAACAGGGGCGAGAAGATGGTCTTCTGCTTGGCGATGGCCGCCGTGAAGTTGGTTCCCCCCTCGACCGCCTCCTTGACCCTCGCCACCACCTCGCGAAGCCTTTTGTTCTCCAGCTGATCGGCCACCGCCTCCAGGCCCCCCACCAGCGGGATCCCCGCGTCCACCAGGGTCGCCATCTGGCGGGAGAAGATCGCCAGGTCTTCCATCCCCACCCTTCCACCCTTGGCCCCGCTCCCCCTCTGGGATTTCACCGAGATGACGATCAGCCCCTTGCGGTGGAGGGCCTCCAGCACCACCTGCTGGGTGGCCACCTCCAGGGTGCCGGTCACGGTCCTTCCATCCTGCATCTTGGCCACATAAGAGAAGCTCGGCATGGCTATTCCTCGCTGGTCACCCGGACGATCTCGTCCAAAGAGGTGCGGCCGGCCAAAAGGTGCTCTATCCCCTCCTGCCGCAGACTCTTCATGCCGTGGCCGGCGGCATAGGTTCTGATCTCATCCGGCGGCCTCTTGGCGATGATCATCTCGCGGATCTTGTCCTCCACCAGCATCGCCTCCAGGATCGCGAAGCGGCCCCGATAGCCGGTCTTCCGGCAGTAGGGACAGCCCTTCCCGGTGAAGATCTGCGCCCCCTTGGGAAGGATGAGCCCCCATTCTTTCAAGCGCGCGGGGTCCGGAGTCTCCGGGACCTTGCAGCGGGGGCAAAGCTGCCGGCAGAGGCGCTGGGCCGCCACAAAGATGAGGCTCGAGGCCAGCAGGAAGGGGTCCACCCCCATGTCCACCAGCCGCGTGATGGAGCTGGGGGCGTCGTTGGTGTGCAGGGTGGACAGAACGATCTGCCCGGTGAGCGACGCCTTGATCGCGATGTCGGCCGTTTCCCCGTCGCGGATCTCCCCCACCAGCACCACATCGGGCGCCTGGCGCAGGAAGGCCCTCAAGGCCGAGGCGAAGGTGAGCTGGATCTCCGGATTCACCTGAACCTGGGTGATCCCCTCCACCTGATACTCCACGGGGTCTTCCACCGTCAGGATGTTCCGGCCGGGGTCGTTGAGCTGATTGAGGACCGAATAGAGGGTGGTGGACTTGCCGCTTCCGGTGGGCCCGGTCACAAGGATCAATCCGTAGGGCCTGCCGGTGGCCTTCTTGAAGGCCGCCAGCGAGCTGGGCAGGAAGCCCAGCTGATCCAGACTCACCGAAAGGTTGCTCTTATCCAGCGCCCGCATCACCATCTTGTTGCCGAAGGAGATCGGCAGGGCCGACACGCGGAAATCGACCTCCTTGCCCTCCATCCGAACCTTGAAGCGGCCGTCCTGGGGAAGGCGGTTCTCGGTGATGTCCAGCCCCGACATGATCTTGAGCCTCGTGACAAAGGCATTCTGATGCCGCTTGGCCAGCTGAAAGGCTTCCACCAAGGCTCCGTCGATCCGATAGCGAACCCGGACGGCATCCTCGTAAGGCTCGACATGGATGTCGCTGGCGCGCCCCTTCAAGGCATCCGAGATCATCAGGTCCACCACCTTGACGATGGACGTCCTTTTAAGCGACATCCCGAAGGCGGTCAGGTCCACCACCTCCTCTTCCTTGGAGGCCTGCTCGGCGGCCGCTTCGGGAACGGACTCCAGAAAGGCCTCGATCTGCTCCACCGGACGCTGGTAGAGGCGGACGATCGCCTGGTCGATGTCGGCGCCGGAGGCGATCACCGGAGAAATCTCGTAGGCCGTCAGCATGGTCAGGTCGTCCAGGGCCAGAACATTCAGGGGATCCTCCATCGCCACCGACAGGCGCTTGCCGAGCCGGGAAACCGGGACCAGCCGGTATTGCCGGGCGATCCGTTCGGGAACCACCTCGGCCAAACCGGCGTCGATCGTGTAGCGGGAAAGATTGATCGGGGGCAGCCCCAGCCCCCGGGAAAGGGTGGCCAGCAGCTCCTGCTGGGTGACCACCTTCTCCTCCACCAGGACGGCGCCGAAGCTCTTGCCCCGGCTCCTGGCCAGCTCCAGCAGGCCGGCGATCTTGGAGCGGTCGATTCCCTTCTCCGCCGCCAGCAGGTCCACCACCTTTTGTCTCAACGATTCGGCCATCGATCTTACTCCTGATAGCCCACCGTGGTTCTCGCCACCTCTTCGAGCGGAATGAGCCCCAGGGCCGCCTTGGCGACGGCGTGGTCCCTCAAGGATGGAAAGCCGGCCGCCCGGGCCATCTCCCGAAGCTCCATGGAGGAGGCCCCCGCCGCCACCTTCCGCCTCAACTCCGCGGTCAGAGGAACCGCTTCCAGGAGTCCTACCCGGCCCGCCAGGCCGGTCCCCCGGCAATCGTTGCAGCCCTTGCCGCTCGCGTAACGGCCCTCCGGCGGCAAACCATAGAGCTCGATCAACTCCTTGGGGGGCTGGTAGGGTTTCTTGCAGCGCGGGCAGATCCGCCGGGGGAGCCGCTGGGCCCCGACCAGCAGGACGCAGGAAGCGATGAGGTACGGCTCGATCCCCATGTTCACGAGCCGCGCCACCGCCCCGATGGCGTCGTTGGTGTGCAGGGTGGACAAGACGAGGTGTCCGGTCAAGGCGGCCTTGACGGCGATGTCGGCCGTCTCCCCGTCGCGGATCTCCCCCACCATGATGACGTTGGGATCCTGCCTCAAGATGGAACGCAAGGCCGCCGCGAAGGTGAGGCCGATGTCGGGTCGGATGGCGACCTGGTTGACGCCGGCCAAATCGAACTCCACCGGATCCTCCACGGTCACGAGGTTTCTCTCTGGGCGGTCCACCACCTTGAGCAGGGAGTACATGGTGGTGGTCTTGCCCGAGCCCGTGGGCCCCGTGATGAGCACCATCCCGTGGGGGTGAGCCACCGCCTTCTTCAAACCCGAGAGGGGCTCCGGCTCGAAGCCCAGGCGGTCGATCTCCAGCACCACCTGGCTCTTGTCCAGGATTCTCATGCAGGCCTTCTCCCCGTAATAGGAAGGGATCACCGACACGCGGAAATCCACCTCATGGCCGGCCGCCGAAAATTTGATCCGGCCGTCCTGGGGCAGCCGGTGCTCGGCGATGTTGAGGTTGGACATGACCTTGATCCTGGAGACGATCCCGGTGTGCATGGCCGCCGGCAAGGGCTCTCCCTCTCGGAAGACCCCGTCCACGCGGAACCGGACCCGAAGCTTTTTCTCAAAGGGCTCCACCAGGATGTCGCTCGCCTTGAGGTTCACCCCCTGGGTCAGGATGGCGTTGGTCACCTTCACCACCGGGACCTCCTCGGTCAGCCGGACCAGATCCTCCACCTTCTGCTGGATCTGGCCGCGCCCTTCCGACAAGATTTCGATCCGGGCCCCGCCCTGCGCTTGGCCCCTCAATTCCTCCAGGGTGTCGGTGATCGCCCCGCCATAGAGGCGCCGCAGGGCCTCCTGAATCTCCTCCGCCGTGGTGATGAAGGGGCTTAAGGTGAGGCCCGTGGTCTGGGAAAGATGATCCAGCGCCAAAACATTCAAGGGATCGGCCATCGCCACGGTGAGCTGGTTGGCCAGCCGGGAGACCGGAACGATCTGATAATGAAAGGCGAGCTTGCGGGAAATCAGCTTGGCCATCTGCGGATCCAGCTCCATCTTGGAAAGGCTGATGGAGGGAATGGAGAGGACTTGGCTCAAGGCGGAGGCCAGGGCCCGGGATTCGACCAGCCCCAAACGGGAGAGGACCTGCCCCAGCGACCCGCCCTCCTTCTGCTGGATCTCCAGGGCCTTGTCCAGATCTTCCCGCTTCATGAGCTTCTGGGCGATGAGGGCCTCGATGACCCTGTCCTTCACTCCCTTGGGCTTGTTGGCCGCGGTCCTGTCGGGACTCTTATCCGCCATCGGACGCTCCATAGTGGCGCTGGATGGCCTCGGCCACATCGCTTAGGGTGGAAACAAAGACCTGCACCGAGCAGCGGCTCAACATCTCGATGTCCTCCACCGCGTGGGAGTTCAAGGGGTCGGCCATGGCCACCGTCAAGGTGTCGCCGATCCGGTCCACCGGCACCAGGCAGTACTGGCGGGCCACGTTCTCGGGGATCAGGCGCACCAGCTCCGTCTCAATCGAGTAGTGCTTCAGGGGAAGAAACGGAAAGCCGTACTGGCTGGTCAGGGCCTGGGCCACCGCCTCCTCCGAGGCGAAGCCCAGCGTCACCAGGATCTGGCCCAGCAGCCCTCCCTTGTCCTGCTGGACCTGGAGCGCCTGGGTGAGCTGTTCGGGCGTGATCACCTTGCGCTCCACCAGGAGCTCTCCCAGCTGCTTGGCAATCACCCGGCGTGGCGGCGTCATCTAAAGCTCCCTGAACCCCTAGCGTTGAATCAACCGAAGAAGCTCTTCCGTATCCGTGGTTCTGGCCAGAGCCTCCTCATAGGCGATCTGTTTGTTCAGATACAGCTCCGCCAGCGACTGGTTCATGGTCCGCATCCCATCCCGCTGGCTCGTCTGAATCACCGAGTAAAGCTGATGCCCCTTCCCCTCCCGGACCAAGGCCCGGACGGCCGGCGTGGCCACGAGAAGCTCCAGGGCCAGGATCCGCCCCGTATTGGCGGCCTTGGGAATCAGCTGCTGTGAGAGGACCGCCAGCAGGACGAAGGAAAGCTGAATCCTCACCTGCTGCTGCTGGTGAGAGGGAAAGACGTCCACCACCCGGTTCACCGTCTGGACGGCGTCGGAGGTGTGCAGGGTGGCCAGCACCAGGTGGCCCGTCTCCGCGATGTTGAGGGCCGCTTCGATCGTCTCCAGGTCCCGCATCTCCCCGATCAGGATCACGTTCGGATCCTGCCGGAGGATGTGCTTCAGCGCCGCCTTGAAGGTGAGGGAATCGGCCCCAATCTCCCGCTGATCCACGATGGCCTGCTGGTTCTGGTAGACGTACTCGATGGGGTCCTCGATCGTCACCACGTGGCACTTGCGATTCAGATTGATCCACTGCACCATGGAGGCCAGGGTAGTGGACTTGCCGCTTCCGGTGGCCCCGGTGATCAGGATCAAACCCTTCTGTTTCCGGCAGAGCTCTTCCATGAGCTTGACCGGCAGCCCGCAGTCCTCGAAGGTCCGCAGCTCGAAAGGCAGCGCCCGGATCGCCGCTCCGATGGATCCCCTCTGAAGAAAGACGTTCACCCTGAACCGGGCCACCCCCTCGACCCCGAACGACATGTCCAGCTCCTTCTCCTTCTCGAAGGCCGCTATCTGCTCCGGATTGAGCAGGCTGTAGATCAGCTCCCGGGCCGCCTCGGCCCTCAAGGGGGGCTGTTCGGTGGGAAGGAGATCCTCATCGATCCGCAGCACGGGCGGGGAGCCCACCGTCAGGTGCAGGTCGGAAGCCCGCTTGGCCACCATCAACTTCAAGAGATCCTGAATCAAGCCGTTGTCTTTGTTGGACATGGCATCCTCCCTAAGCCACCACCCGGTTCTTGCCCTGCAGCTTCGCCGCCTTCATAGAGGAAAGGGCCTTGGCGAAAAGCTCCTCGCCGGTGGCCCCATCGATGGGGTTTTCGCTCACTCCCCCCGAGACCGTGATGGAACAGGGCAAGGGCTTCGGGCCGTTCTTGAAGGCGGTCTCGCCGATCTGGCGGCGGATCGCCTCGGCCAGCTCAATCGCCTCCCGCTTGTTCCGCTCGGGCAGCACCAGGGCGAACTCATCCGCCGAGGTCCTGCCGATCCGGTCCACCTCGCTCGCCTTCGCCTTCAGGATCTCCGAAACCTGACGCAGCGTCCCCTCGGCCGCCAATCCCCCGTAGAGATCGGTGAACTGCCGGAAATTGTCCAGGTTGATCACCACCAGCGAGCAGGGCCGGTGGTAGCGGATCGCCCGGCGGACCTCCTCATCCAGGCGGCTACTCATGTACGAGGCGTTGTACAAACCGGTCAGCTCGTCGATCACCTTCAGCTCCTCGGCCCGCTTGGCCAGCAGATCGTTCTCGATGGCGATCGCCATCTGCTTGGCGAAGACCTTGTAGAGATCGATCGCGTCCTCGGTGTAGGTGAAGTCGGGTTTCCGGTTGGCGCAGATCAGGATCCCTATCCCCTGCCCGATCGACACGAGCGGCTGGCAAACGGCGTTCGACATCCCAAAAAGCTCCTGAAGGAGCTCCCCGGAATGGCCCTTCGCCGCCTCGCCGTCTATGACGAGAACCTGGTTCTCTTTTAACATCTTGGCCAGCCACGGAGCCGTGAGCCTCGTCTTCAGAAGGGTCTGGACCTGTTCGGGATAAACCCCCATCGCCGAACGGATCACGAAGGTGTTGGCCTCCGGGGCGGGCTCGAGCAGGCAGTTGAGCTCCGCCTCCTCCAGCTGGGAGAGCTTCTCCAGGATGAAGCGGATCACCTCCTCCACCTTGGCCGACTGGGTGATGAGATTGCTCACCTGAAGCAGGTGAGAGAAGGTCAGGATTCTCCGGTTGATCTCGAGGTTAAGGTGTTTGGTCTGCTCCCCGTAGACCCTCAATTGGGACATGTTCTCCCGGACCTTGGAGGTGATCTGGTTGAGCGCCAGGCCCAGGGTGCCTATCTCGTCCGGAGCCCTCACCTCCACCTGCCGCTCCAAGTGCCCCTCGGCGATCGCCTGGGCCTCGGAGGCCAGCTTCACCACGGGCAAAACCAGATTCCGGGCCACGAGGAATCCCAAGAAGGCGATCGTGATGGCCAGAACCACGATGATCGACAGGTCCCACACCGATTCGAGGTTAGGAAAGACATAGTTCGTCAAGATGTATCCCAAGACCAGCAGGGGCACGACGGACATCAGGGAAAAGGCCACAATCAGCTTCTCCCGCATCCCCTTGGGCAGCAACGACCGCGGGGAGGCGGAAGCGATGGGCGCCAAACGGCTGGTCAGCTCCGCCTTTGGTACTGTTCTCTCATCCATCGGTCTATCTCCTCTTTTTGGAATCTCCACTGCCGGCCGATCCGGGTCGCGGGCATGGAGCGCTCCTTGGC
Organism: Candidatus Omnitrophota bacterium; assembly: GCA_016177405.1. Taxonomy (GTDB): domain Bacteria; phylum Omnitrophota; class Gorgyraeia; order 1-14-0-20-64-10; family 1-14-0-20-64-10; genus JACOVG01. The sequence goes on from JACOVG010000011.1 coordinate 61,451, forward strand.
CAGGCGGTAAACGGTGAAGCGGCTCACCTGCATGTAGGCCGCCACCTCCTCAATCGTCATCAACCGATTCATCTCGTTCATCATTTGTCCCACCACTGCCAAGTATGGCTAACTCCTGCTCATTAAATCAATAGCTTGGCGAATTCTGCTCATTGTGCCTTTGCACAAATTACCCCCGCCCCGCCCCCCCTCCCCCGGTGGGTGGCCACGCGTCGCTGGGCTGCCCAGGACTCCCGGAACCCCCGTTCGGGGTGTCCCTGCGCGCATCGCTCGAGCGCCCCAGCGTGGCGCTCTCACTCTACCCTCGGCTGCCCTCTCCCAGGAGGGTAGCTCGCTGGGAACCATGCCCGGGCAGCCTCGGGAGGTGCGCTTCGGGACATCCCCTCGCGTGGGTTCCTCTCTCACCGGCCCTCCCGTTGGCATCTTACGAGGAGACGGATCGGAGTGCGGGGTGAGACTGCGGCCACGGGTGACGCCGGAGGGAGGACCCGCCGCCGCGCCCGCAGGCCGAAGGCCGCGGACGGACGGCGGGAGTACCCGCAGGCGGCAGGACCCGTGGCCGCTTGAGACGCAGGGACACCCCGAACGGGGGTTCCGATACTCCAGGGCAGCCCGACCGTGGACGGAGGAGGAGGGGTGGGCGTCTGATGCCGGGGCGGGGTCATCGGGGATTGCGGAGGCGGCGGGTCCAGTCGTAAAAGCCGCTCAACCGCAGATGGAACCCCAGGCGGGAGCGTTCCCAGGAGTGGGCTGTGATCCTGCGCAGGGCGAAGAGGTCCACGGGCCGGCGCCGGTAACCCCGGTTGGTGGTGCAGGCGGCCCGGTAACCCGCCTCTCGGGCCAGCTGGGCGATTCTAAGGCAATACCCCCCGCCGGGATAGCTCAAGAATTCAACCGGCTTGCCCAGAAGGGATTCCAGCTTGGCCTTGGACACCGTCAGCTCCTGCTGGACAGACTCAAGCGTTTTCTCAGGCAGGTAGGCGTGTCCGCTGGTATGGCTCCCGAAGGAGATTCCTCCGCGCTCCATCTCCAGGATTTGATCGGCGTTAAGAAACCCGGGTTTTCCGATGTTGTCCGTGATCACAAAGATGAGGGCCGGCAATCCCAAGCGTTTCAAGACCGGGAAGGCGTACCGGTGGTTGTCCTCGGTGCCGTCGTCAAAGGTGATCACCACCGACCGCCCGGACAGGCGCCTCTTTCCCTCCAGCCCGGAAGCCAGATCGGCCATGGAGATCACCTTCCATCCCTTGGCCAGCCATTCCATCTGACGCTCGAAGGCCTGGGGGGTGAGGGTGGGCGTGTCGGTTCTCCTGACCGGATCCAGGCGGTGATAGGTGAGGATGGGCGGATACCGATAAGGCAGTGTCCAGGTCATCTAGGCTCCTCCGCGGGGAGGCCTCCGGAATGAAACCAGCAGATACCGGCCGGAATCTTGGATCTTGGGGCTGACATCGCGCTCGGCCCGAAAAAGGAGATCTTGCTGGCTTTCGTTGAGGTCATCTGGGTTGACCGCGAGCCACGAAAGAACCCCCATGGGAACAATGGAGAGAATCTCCATCTGGGCGTTCCGGTAAATCTCCTCCAGCTCCTGGCGGGTTTGCCAGTTGTAGTAAGAGCCCCAGAGCTTCCCTTCCCTCAAGGAGAGGACGGTCTGGGCCGCCTGGGTGTCCTTTCGGCCCAGGGCCTCGGCCACGTAATAGGCCCGGGGCCGGTGGGAGATGAAGCCCAGGCCGCCGGGCTTCAAGAGCCGGATCAGTCCGGCCAAAAGCTCCCTCCAATTCTCGCGCAGGTACAGCACCTCGGTGCAGAGCACGGCGTCGTAGGAGGAGGACGCCTGCTTGGGAAGCCAGCGGGCGAGGTTGGCCCGCACGGTCTTCACCGTTGCCGCTTCCCGTGCGGCGTGAAGTCTTAAGCGCCTTAAGGCGAGGTCCGAGGTGTCCACCCCGGTGACCTTGAATCCCCATTGGCTTAGGGGGATGGCCAGGCGTCCGGTCTGACAGCCGGCGTCTAGCAATTTCTTGGGGGGCTGCCAGCCCTGGTCCCTTAAGGTTTGCCTGATCTGGTGAAGGTAAAGCCGGGCGAAGAACCGCTCCCCCTTGCTTTGAAACATGTCGTAGTAGGTCGGCTCATCGCGCAGGAGGGCCCTTTTCAATTTGCGCGCCGCTTTCTTCAGGGCTCTAATCATGGAGCTTGCGAAGCCCTTCGCTTAGGAGGTTGCAGCCTAAAACCAGGCCAAAGATGGCCAGGCCCGGAAAGAGGGAGAGCCACCAGCCCACCCCCAGCGTGGCCCTTCCCTCCGCCAGGATGTTTCCCCAGCTCGGCGTGGGGGGCTGTATCCCGATCCCCAGGAAACTCAAGCCCGATTCGATGAAGACGGCGCTGCCCAATCCCAGCGTCGCGCTCACCCCCACCGGGGCCAGGGCGTTGGGAAGGAGGTGGCGCCCAACGATCCGGGCCCCGGAGGCCCCGAATCCCCGGGCGGCCAGGATGAACTCCCGTTCCTTGAGGCTCAAGATTTCAGCCCTGACCAGCCGGGCGACCTCCATCCAGCTGGTCGCTCCGATGATGGCCACGAGGTTGAAGAGACTCGGCTCCAGAAAGGCCACGCTGGCCAGGATCAGGAAGAGGGTGGGAAAACAGAGCATGATGTCGGTGAAGCGCATCACCAGAAGGTCCACCCATCCCCCCGCGTAGCCGGCCACCGATCCGAGCGCGACCCCGAGGGTGACCGCCAGAAGCACGGCGACGCTCGCGACGGTCAAGGAGACGCGGCCGCCAAAGAGCATCCGCGCCCACAGGTCCCGGCCCAGCTGGTCGGTTCCCAGGGGGTGGCCGCCGCCGGGCGGCGCAAGGGCCTCTTCCAGGTGGATTTCGCCCGGGTCGGCGGGGGCAAGCCAGGGGGCCGCCAGGGCCGCCAGCGCGAAGCCGGCCAGGAGGATCCACCCCGCCGCGAGGGTTTTGTTCACCCGGCTTCCTCTTCATACCGGATCCGGGGATCGGCCAGGGCATAGGCCAAATCGGCCAAGAGATTTCCTATCAGGGTCAGGACGGCCCCCAGAACGAGCAGGCCCATGATGACCGGGTAATCCCGGCTCATCACCGAGTCAAAAAAGAGGCGCCCCATCCCGGGAATGGCGAAAATGGATTCCAGGATGACCGAGCCGCCCAGGAGTCCCGGCACCGACAGCCCCAACAGGGTGATGAAGGGCAGAAGGGCGTTGCGCAGGGCGTGGCGGTAGAGAACCGCTTTCTCCGAGAGCCCCTTGGCGACAGCGGTTCGGATGTAATCCTGTTTTAGAACGTTCAAAACCGAGGAGCGCAGATAGCGGGCGTAGCCGGTCAGTCCGCCTAAAACCATGACCCCCACCGGCAGGATGAGGTGGCGCGCCCCGTCGGCCAGCCGTTCCATCATGGAAAGAGGCTGTATCCCCAGGGAGCTTAAGCCGGAGACCGGCAGCCAAGCCAATCTTACCCCGAAGAGATCCAGGCCCAGGATGGCCACCCAGAAGGAAGGCAGAGCGAAGAGTATAAAGAGGAAGAGACCTGTCCCGTGGTCCCACAGGGAGCCTTCCGCGGCCGCGCTGGAAACCCCCAGGGGGATGGCTGCCAGGAGAATGAGAAACAGCGCCGCCAGGTTGATGGTGAGGGTCACCGGGATCCGCTCGGCGATCTTGGTTGAAACTGTCCGTCCGTCCTTGAAGGAGCGCCCGAAATCCCCTCGAAGGCACCGGGCGAGCCACGCGAGATACTGCTGGGGCAAAGGCCGGTCCAGGCCGTAAAGCTTGACGAGCTCGGCCTTGGCCTGAAGGGAGATCTTGATGTTGAGGTCCGTGATGACGTCGGTGGGCCCGCCAGGCGCCAGGTGCATGGTGAAGAAGCTCACCACCGTGATCCCCAGAAGAACCGGAAGGGTCCAGGCCAGGCGGCGGGCGAGGAGGCCTATCAACTAAGGCTCCAGCCGGAAGCGTTGGCGGGCGCGGGGGGCGTACCAGTGGATCAGGTTGTGCCCCACCCCGAGGGGGCTCACCTCAACGCCCTCGAAGCGGCGGTGGACCGCCGGCAGGGCGTCCGGCACAAAGAGAAAACAGACCGGCTGATCCTCGTACAGAATCCGGTGCAGCTCGTGGTAGGCCTTGCGCCGGCTCGCTTCATCGTAGGTGGTCCGGCCCTTGATCAGAAGCTCGTCCACCCGGGGGTCGCGGTAGCCGATGAAGTTGAACTCGCCCGGCTTCGTTTTGGAAGAGTGCCAGATGTCGAAGGGGTCCGGTTCCCGCGAGAGGGCCCAGCCCAGCAGGATCGCCTCAAAGCGCCGCTTGTCGATGAACTCCTTAAGCAAAGACGACCACTCCAGGATCCGGATCTTGACCCTGACCCCGATCTCCTTGAGCCGGCGTTGAATGATCTGGGCGGTCAGCTCCCGGGTCAGGTTGCCCTGGTTGGTCAGGAGGGTGAACTCAAAGGGTTGCCCCGCCCGGTCCAGAACGCCGTCGCCGTCCTTATCGCTCCAGCCGGCTTCAGCCAGAAGGGCGCGGGCGTAAGAGGGGTCAAAGGGAGCGGGCTGAACCTCGGGGTTGCAGGCCCACGATTCCGGCGGGAACGGACCCGTCGCTTCCCGCCCCAGCCCCAGCAGGACTCCCTGGATGATCTCGGATTTGTCGATGGCCAGATTGATCGCCTGACGAACCCGCCGGTCCTGGAATTTCGGATCCTGGAGGTTGTAGCCCAGGTACGTGTAGCCGAAGCTCGGAAAACGGAACTTCCGGAAGGAGCGCTCAAAGGCCGGGGCCTGGGACATGCGGGCGAATTGAAGCGGCGTCAGGGACGCCCAATCCACCCCCTGGGCCTGCAGCTCAAGGAAGATCGTGGAGGCGTCGGGGATCACCCGGAAGAAGCAATGGTCCAGGTAGGGCCTGCCCTCGAAGTAATCGTCGTTGGCGGAAAGCTCGACCCGGTCGCCCCGGATCCAGCGGCGGAACTTGAACGGTCCTGTGCCCACGGGATTTTCCTTGAAGGCCGTTGTCAGGAGGTCCTGCCCCTTCAAGAGGTGCTCCGGAAGGATGGACATTCCCCAGGAGGACAAGGCGGGCGCGAAGGGTTCTTTGTACCGGACGCGGATCGTCCGGTCATCGATGACGGTCAACCCCGCGATTCGCTCGAAGTCCCCCCGGTAGGGGGTGGGCACCGCCGGGTCCATCAATTTTTCGTAGGTGAAGGCGACGTCCCGCGTGGTCAAGGGGTGTCCGTCGTGCCAGCGGATCCCCTTCTTGAGGGTGAACTCGATCGTTAATCCTCCGTCCAGGATCTCCCAGCGCTCGGCCAGGTCGCCGGTCACGCGCAGGTCCACGTCGTATTTGACCAGGCCGTTAAAAAGGAGAGAGCAGACCTCGGCCGAGGCGCTGTCCGAAGCGAGGATGGGCACCAGGGTCGAGGGCTCTCCCAGGGAGGCCGAGATCAGGGCATCGCCATAGGAGGGGGCCGGTTCCTGCGAAGGGGGGAGAAGGCTCGCGAGAGAGGGAGAAAGCCCGGCCAGAAGAAAAGCCGTCAGACCAAAGGCGAGACTACTCCTTCTCCTGGCCACTGGTATCGGGCCCGGGTTCGACTCTTTCCACCTTGATCCGCTCCATGAGGGAGCGGCCGCGGCGGACCGACAGAAAGGCCAGAGTCAGAGAGGTCAGCATGAAGACCGTGGCGCTCACGGCGGTCGCCCGGACAAGGTAGACAGCCCCGCGGGTTCCAAAGAAGGAGCTGCTGGACCCGCCGAAGCTGTCGGACAGGCCTCCGCCCCTTCCGGCCTGCAGGAGGATCACCGCGATGAGGACAAAGCAGACGATCAGATGGAGCGTCAGGACGGTTCCGTAGAGCATGCGCACCCCCCCTTAGCCTTTACGGCCGATTGAAGCATCGATAAGAAGCTTTCCGCCTGCAGGCTCGCTCCGCCCACCAGCAGGCCGTCCACATCGGGCAGGCGAAGGAGCTCTTCGGCATTGTCCGGCTTGGCCGAGCCGCCATATTGGAGGCGCAAGGCGGTGGCGCAGGAAGGGCTGAACCGCTTCGAGAGCCACTGCCGGATTTGCGCGTGCACCTCTTGGGCCTGGGCCGGCGTGGCGTTCTGCCCCGTGCCGATGGCCCAGACCGGCTCATAAGCCACCACCTGCTTGGCCGCTGCGAGAGGCTCAACCCCCTCGAAAGCCGTCGCGAGCTGCCGCTCGATCACCTGCCAGGTTTGGGCCCTCTTTCTCTCCTCCAGGGTTTCCCCGACACAGAGAATGGCTCTCAAGCCGCCCTGAAGAACTCCCATGAGCTTCTGATGGATCATGGCCTCCGATTCCCCCAACCCCCGGCGCCTCTCGGAGTGCCCCACGATGACCCAGCTCACCCCGATCTCCTTGAGCATGGGAACCGAAACCTCCCCGGTGCAGGCCCCCTCGGCTTTCCAGTGGCTGTCCTGAGCTCCCAGAAGAACTTGGCTTCCCTTGAGGCTCTCTGAAACGCTGTCCAGCCCGGTGAAGGGCGGACAGAGGACCACCTCCACTTGGGAGGTGATTTCGCGGGCTTCCCGGGCCACCGCCAGGGCCAAACGGGAGGCCTCGGGCCGGAGGGTGTTCATTTTCCAGTTGCCTGCGATGATGGGCAAGCGCTTCATTTCAATGATCCCCGCAGAGCCGCGACACCGGGCAGTTCCCTGCCCTCGAGATACTCCAGGCTGGCCCCGCCCCCGGTGGAGACGTGGGTCATCTTTCCGACCAGGCCGAAGCTGCCGATGGCGGCGGCGGTGTCCCCTCCGCCGATCACCGTCGTGGCTTTAAGATCGGCCAGGGTTTGAGCGATGGCTTGGGTTCCCCGGGCGAACGGCTTCATCTCAAAGACGCCCAAGGGACCGTTCCACAAGATCGTTTTGGCCCCCTGAAGGGCCTGGCGGAAAGCGGCGATCGTTTTTGGGCCGATGTCCATGCCCTCACGGCCTTCCGGAACGCCCGGACTGCCGGTGGTCTGCGTTGGGGAATCCTCGGAGAAACGTTCGGCCACCACGTGATCCAGCGGCAGGAGCAGGCGGATTCCCTTGGCCTTGGCCTTGGCCATGATTTCGCGAGCGAGCTCGAGACGGTCCTTTTCCACCGGCGAGTTCCCGACCCCGATCCCCTGGGCGAGGAAGAAGGTGTATTGCATCCCCCCGCCGATCAAGATCCCGTCCACTTGATCCATCAAACGCTCGATCAGGCCGATCTTGTCCGACACCTTGGCGCCGCCTAAGATCAGCCAATAGGGGCGGGCGGGCTGATGGAGCACCTGATCGAGGGCCTCGATTTCGCGCGCCAGAAGGAAACCGGCCGCCGAGGGCAGATGCCGCGCCACGCCGAAGGTGGAGGCGTGGGCCCGATGGGCCGTTCCGAAGGCGTCGTTGACGTAGACTTCTCCCAGCTCGGCCAGCTGTTTGGCAAAACCGGCGTCGTTGGCCTCCTCTTCCGGATGAAAGCGAAGGTTCTCCAGCAAAAGGACTTCTCCCGGGCGAAGGGCCAAGGCCAGCGCTTGAACCTCCGGCCCCACGCAGTCCGGCGCCATCCGCACCGGAACGGCCAACAGGCGGCTCAAGGCCTCGGCCACCGGCTTCATCCGGTACTTCTCGACCACCCGGCCTTCGGGCCGGCCCAGATGGCTCATCAGGATGAGCTTGGCCCGCGCCTCCAGCGCGTGCCGCAGGGTCGGCAGGGCGGCCCGGATCCGGGTCTCATCGGTCACCAGAGCTTCCTTCATCGGGACGTTGAAATCGACCCGGATCAGGACGCGCTTGTCCCCCAGCGGAAGCTCCCGCAGGGTCCGGAGGGTTTTGGGGTTACCGACCTGCGATGTACTCAATCAGGTCCACCACTCGGTTGGAGTAACCCCACTCGTTGTCGTACCAGCCGAAGACCTTCACCACGTTGCCATCGGTCACCTTGGTCAAGGGAGCGTCGAAGATGCACGACTTGGGGTTCCCGTTGAAGTCCTTGGAGACCAGGGGGGCTTCGGAATATTCCAGGTATTGGCCCAAGGGCCCGGCCGCGGCCTTCTTGAAGGCGTCGTTGACCGTTTCCTTGGTGGCCGGCTTCTTCACGACGCAGGTGAAGTCGACGATCGAAACGTTGGGCGTGGGCACCCGGATGGCCAACCCATCAAGCTTGCCGGCCAGCTCGGGGATCACCAGCCCAATCGCCTTGGCGGCCCCGGTGCTGGTGGGGACCAAGGACTGGCCCGCCGCACGGGCGCGCCGAAGATCCTTGTGGGGCAGGTCCAGGATCCGCTGGTCGTTGGTGTAAGAGTGGATGGTGGTCATGAGACCCTTCTCCACCCCGAAGCTCTCCAGGAGCACCTTCACCATGGGAGCCAGGCAATTGGTGGTGCAGGAGGCGTTCGAGATGATCTGGTGCTTGGAAGGATCATACGCCTTTTCGTTGACGCCCAAGACCACGGTGAGATCCTCGTTCTTGGCGGGCGCCGAGATGATCACCTTCCGCGCCCCGGCGGCCAGGTGGCCCGAGGCTTTTTCCCGATCGGTGAAGAGCCCTGTGGACTCTACCACGATCTCCACCCCGAGGGCCTTCCAGGGGATTTCAGTGGGAGATTTGTGGCTGACCACCTTGATCTTTTTGCCGGCCACCACGAGGTCATTCCCCTCCGGGCGGACCTCCGCCGCGAAGGTTCCGAAGTTGGAATCGTACTTTAACAGGTGGGCCAGCGTTTCCACCCCGACGGGCAGATCGTTGATCGCCACAAATTCGATACCCGGACGGTTGTATCCGGCCCTCAAGACCAGCCGGCCGATCCGGCCAAAACCGTTAACGCCAACGCGCACCGACATGTTCGCTAGTCTCCCTTTTGCTATGCGGTTAATTCTCCACGAAGATAACGGCAAGCCAACTCGGGTGGGGTGGGGTTGACGTAGAATCCGGACCCCCATTCGAAACCCGCCACGCGCGTGAGGCGCGGCATGATCTCAATATGCCAATGATACGCCTCTTCGTTCCGGTCTTCAAGCGCCGAAGTCAGCAGGACGAAATTGTAGGAGGGCCCGCGCAGAACGTCCCGCATCCGCTTGAAGATCTGCGGGAGGACCCGGGCCAAATCCTGAAGCACCGGCGCCGGCGCCGAGGTGAAGTGGGCCGCGTGCTTCTTGGGGGCCACCCAAAGCTCGAACGGAAACAGAGACGAAAACGGCGCGAAGGCGGCCACCTCATCCCCTTCCAGGAAGAGGCGCTCCCGGTCCTTCACCTCCTGATACACGAGATCGCAGAAGATGCACCGCTCCTTTTGGGCGTAGTAGTGCTGAACCGTCGCCATCTCCTCCTTGACCCTCTTGGGCACGATGGGCAGCGCGATGAGCTGGGAGTGGGGGTGGCTAAGCGAAGCGCCGGCGGCCTCCCCAAAATTCTTGAAGATCAGGATGTAGCGGAAACGCTTGTCCTTGGCGAGATCCAGGGAACGTTCCTGAAAGAGCTGAAGCAATTCGAGGAATTCCTCCGGGGTGAAGTCGGCCAGCTCCTTGAGGTGCTCCGGCGTTTCAATGATCACCTCGTGGGCGCCGATGCCGTTCATCCGGTCGTAGATCCCCACCCCGATTCGCTCCAGCCCGCCCTCGATCCGCAGGGCCGGGAATTTGTTGGGCACCACCCGGTTCCTCCAGGGTTTGCCCGGAGGGCAGCGGACGGCGATTTGGGGGGGCGTCATCGCTTCGTTTCCAGGGCAAAAAGGGCAAATCCCTTTCGGTTCGGTCCGGGGCTCGGGCTCAAAGTCCTTCGGCGTCAGCGGGGCCTCCGGGGCCACGATGACCCAGCGGCCGGTGATGGGGTCCTTGCGCAGTTCAGCCACCGGGGGACTCCTTCAAAAAGCGGGCCGCCTCTTCGGGAGGGGTCGGGTTGATGTAGAAACCGGTGCCCCATTCGAAACCGGCCACGCGGGTGAGCCGGGGCACGATCTCCAGGTGCCAGTGAAAATCCTGGTCAATCGTCTTCCAGTAGCCCAGCCGGGGGCGCCGGAAGGGAGCGGTGTGAAGGATCATGTTGTAGGGAGGGTTCTTCAGAACCCTGCGCAGGCCCCCCAGGGTCTCCCGCAGGAGGCCGGCCAGATCCAGCCTTTCCGCCGGATTCATGAGGCTGACGTCGGCGCTGTGCCGCTTGGGCAGGATCCAAAGCTCAAAGGGGAAACGGGAGGCGAAGGGGGCCAGGGCCACAAAATGCGAGCTTTCCTTGGCCAGGCGTTCCTGACCCAGGAGCTCCTGCCGGATCAGATCGCAGAAGATACAGCGCTCCTTGGCCTCGAAGTAGCGCAGGCAGCCGTCCAGCTCGTCCTTGATCCGGCTGGGGTTGACCGGCAGCGCGATCAATTGCGACCGGCTGTGGCGGTGCTTGCCTTCCCCGGCGGCGGTGCCGGAATTCTTGAAAAAGAGGACATACCGGAAGCGGGGGTCCCGCTCCAGGTCGATCAACCGATCCATCGCCACCTTCAGGGCCAAATCGATCTGGGGGGTGTCCAGCTCGGAGAGATCGGCCACATGCCGGGGCGATTCCACAACGACCTCATGGGCGCCGACCCCGCTGACGACGTCGTAGATTCCATGGGGGCGGCGCTCCAGCGCCCCTTCGATGCGCAGAATGGGATTGAGCGCCGGCACCACCCGCACCTGCCAGCCGGGGGTGTTGGCGGCGCTGCCGGCGGGGCGAAGGGCGCAGATCTCCGCGGCGGTGGCCTCTTCATGCCCTTCGCAGAAGGGGCATGAGTTCTCGGCCAAGACCGCCGGGGCCTCCAGCGGAGCGTATTGGTCCGGCCGCTTGCCCCGTTCAACGGAGACAATCACCCAGCGGCCGGTCAGGGGGTCTTTGCGCAGTTCAGGCATGAAGGGATATTATACGATAACAGATTCAAAAGAAGCCCCCAAAGGAATGGGATGTCCGCGGAGAAAATCGCCGAATGCCAGGGCTCGGCCGCCCGGGCCCTGAAGCTTTAAGATTTTGATCCTGCCCTGGCCGGTCTGAACCGCCAGCCCCTCCGAGGGGTGGGAGAGGACCACCGTCCCGGGCTTGGCGCCGGGAACGCCTGGAAACCCTTCCGTCGAGACGGCAAGAATCTTCAAGGGCTTCCCCTTCCAGAGGGTCCACGCCCCCGGCCAGGGCTGGACCCCGCGAACCAGCCGGCGGATCTTTTCAGCGCTAAGACTCCATCGGATCAACCCGTCCTCCTTTTTAAGACGGGGGGCCCAGGAGGCTTGATCCTCGCGCTGGGGTTGAGGTGCCGCCGTTCCATCGGCCAGCGAATCGATCGCGCCGGCTAAACAGAGGCTTCCGAGCCTTGAGAGCTTTTTAGAGAGGGACACGGCGTCATCGTCATCCTGAACGGTCAGGCGCTCCGAGGCAATGATGGGGCCGTGGTCCAGCTCGTCGTCCAGCTGGAAGACGGTCACCCCGGTTTCCCGCTCGCCGTGGATGAGGGCCCAGGCGATGGGAGCGGCCCCGCGGTATTTGGGTAAGACCGAGGCGTGAAGATTGACGGCCCCCTTGGGGAAGGGTTGTATCAAGGACGGAGGCAGGAGCTTCCCGTAGGCCACCACCACAGCGAGCTCGGCTTGAAAGGCCTGTAGTCGGCTCAAGAAGGCGGGCTCTGAAAGGTCAATAGGCTGGAAAACCGGAAGGCCGTCCCCTTGGGCTTCTTTCTTCACGGGCGAGGGTTCGACTTTTTGGCTCCGTCCCGAGGGCCGGTCGGGCTGGGTCACCACCGCGGCCACCTGGTGCCGGCTCGCCTCCAGGGCCCGGAGGCTCGCCACGGCGAACTCCGGCGTCCCAAAGAAAACGAGCTTCACTCTTTGGCCTCCGGCGGGATCTCCACACGGGAGAGGAGGCTTTCCGTCTGCCGGTACTGGCGCAGCAAATTCCCGCGCCGCCAAAAGCCAAGGCGCTCGAAAAAGAGGCGGCCTTGCAGGTGGTCCGTCTCGTGCTGAAGGATCTTGGCCAGAAGGCCCTGGGCCTTGAGGGTGACCGGTTTGCCCCGGCGGTCAAGCCCCGAGGCGGTCACCCGGGCGGCTCGCGTCACCTCGGCCGAGACCCCAGGCACCGAGAGGCACCCCTCGGGAGAACGGTCTTTTCCGCCCCGCTCGGAAAGCCGGGCGTTCAGAAGAACGATCTCCTTGCCCCTTTGTCCGTCCGGGCTGGCCACCAGGATGTCGAGATCGGAGCCGACCTGATTCGCGGCCAGCCCCACCCCGTTGGCGGCGTGCATCGTTTCGATCATTTCGGCGATCAGCCGCTCGATGTCGGGGGTGAGGCCGGGCACCGGCAGGGCCTTGGCGTGAAGGATCTGTCCGGGTTCTTTGACGATTGCCTTGATCATTTTCTACATCGTACCTCGGCCGTCAGAGGGGGTCTACATCCACCGTGATCCTGGCGCCGGAAGGAACCTTGACGCTTGAGACCGCTTCCGCCAAATCATCCCAGCCCTTCTCCTGGGCGGTCTTCAGAAGAACCTGCCACCGGTAGAACCTTCGCAGCTTTGGGATGGCGCAGGGGGCTGGCCCCAGCAAGCCTACCCTCTTGGGCAGGCGGCGCTTCAGATCGGCCGCCACAGAAGCGGCGGCGGCCTGCGCCTTCGCCTCTTGGGCGGCCCGGATCATCACCTGAACGAGCCTGGCGAAGGGCGGCAGGCCCAGGGAGCGCCGTATCTCGATCTCCTGGCGGTAAAAGGCGGCGTAGTCATGCTGCCGGGCCGCCTGGATGGCGTAGTGGTGGGGCGTGTGGGTTTGGATCACCACGCGGCCGGGCATCGATCCCCTGCCGGCCCTTCCGGCCACCTGGGTCAGAAGCTGAAAGGTTCTTTCGGCCGAGCGGAAGTCGGGCAGGTTAAGGGCCGTGTCCGCGGAGACGATCCCCACCAGGGTCACCCTTGGGATGTCCAGGCCCTTGGCCACCATTTGAGTTCCCACCAGCACATCCAATTCGTGGGCCTGGAAGGCGCCCAGGATCTGGGCGTGGGATCCCCGCGGTCGGGCGGCGTCGGTGTCCAGGCGGGCGATCCGGGCCTGGGGGAAGAACCGGGCCAGCTCGCTTTCCACCCGCTGCGTGCCGACCCCCTGAAATCGGATGTACTCCTTCCGGCAATGGGGACAAAGATCCGGCGGGGGGGTCTTGGCGTGGCAGTAGTGGCACAAGAGGAGGCGCTGGGATTGGTGGTACGTCAGACTGACCTGGCAGGTTTTGCACCGGATCGATCTGCCGCAGGAGCGGCACTGAACGAAGGTGGCGAAGCCCCGGCGGTTCAGGAAAAGAATCGCTTGCTGGCGCTGTTTCAGGGTCTGGTCCAGCGCGTCCATGAGCAGATGAGAGAAGATTCCGCGATGCCGGCTCCACGATTCCTCCTGCCGCATGTCCACCACCTCCACCTGGGGCATGGGAACCTCCTCGATCCTCTCGGTCAGGCGAAGCAGCTTGAAGGGTCCCTCGCTGGCCCGGTGGAAGCTTTCCAGCGAGGGGGTGGCGGAGCCCAGCACGACCGGGGCCCGCGCGATTCTCCCGCGCTCGATGGCCACCTCCCTGGCGTGGTAGCGGGGGGCCTCCTCCTGCTTGTAGGAGGTTTCCTGCTCTTCATCCACCACCAGAAGCCCAAGCTCTTTGACCGGCGCGAAGACGGCCAAGCGGGTTCCCACCACCACCCGGGCCTCTCCGGACCGGATCCTCTCCCATTCCCTGATGCGGGTGGACGGCAGGAGCCGGCTGTGAAGGACCGCGACCAGGGCTCCAAAGCGGCCCTGGAAGCGCTGCGTCGCTTGCGGGGTGAGCGCAATTTCAGGCACCAGGATGATGCTGGATTTGCCCTGCCGGAGAACCGATTCAATGGCTTGCAGATAGATCTCGGTTTTTCCACTGCCGGTTACCCCGTGAAGGAGAAAAACTTCATGCCTGGTTTGATCGATGGCCTCCCGGATGGGGGACAAGGCGGCTTGCTGTTCCTTGTTGAGGGCCCAGGGAACGTTCGGCAGCGCCAGCGGGGAGGGCTCTTTTTCTCTGCTCTTCATTTGGCTGCGGCCCCGCCGAAGCGGTCCGGGCAAGAAAATGGGAAGGGTGGCTCCGAAGGCCGACAGATAACGGCCGGCAACCCAGCGGCCCAGATCGATCAGCTCCTTGGGCAATAGGGGTTCGGGGTCCAGGACCTCGAGGATTTCCTTGAGCTTTCGGACTTGGGTTGATGGAGGCAGTCCCACCACGATCCCCAGGAGCCTCCGGGTGCGAAAGGGCACCCAAACCCGGCATCCCGGGAAGATTTTTTCGGCCATCGCCCGCGGTACCCGGTAGTCGAACGTGCCGGGCACCCGGATGCCCAGCGCCACCTCCGCGTATCTAGGAGTCATGGGGCCAGGAGATGGAGGAGGCGCTGGAGATCCTTCCAGGCGTCCGGCTTGGCGTTGGGATTACGCAGGAGGTAGGCCGGATGGAAGGTGACCACCACGGGAGTCCCCTGCCAGGCGAAGACCTTCCCCCGCATTTGGGCGATGGACAGATTCGACTGAAGCAGGGCCGCTGCCGCTGTTTTGCCCAAGGCGCAGATGATTTTCGGGGCGATGGTGGTCAGTTGAGCCGCCAGATACGGCGCGCAGGCGGCCACCTCATCGGGTTGAGGAGGCCGGTTCATGGGGGGGCGGCACTTGACAACGTTGGCGATGTAGACCGATTCCCGGGTCAGTCCCATCGCTGTGATCATCTTGGTCAGGAGCCCTCCGGCGGCGCCGATAAAGGGGCGCCCCTGGGCATCTTCATCCCGGCCCGGGCCTTCGCCCACAAAAACGATGGAGGCATTCAGAGACCCCTCCCCAAAGACCACGTGGGTTCGCCCTTCGCACAGGCGGCACTTGCGGCAAGCGAGAGCCTCCCGGCGGATGGGATCCAGCCCCTTTTCCTTGCCTGGGGCGGCCGGGGAAGCGTGAGCGGCGGGCACGCGCGGAAATTCCTGAAGGCCCACGGAGGAGAATCCGCAAAGGAGGTCCTTGGTCTTCCGGACAAGCAGCTTGAGCTCCTGGCGGGGCGGGGTCACGTGAGAAGCCGGGCCGCATCGAAGGCCGCTTGCGGTCGGCCAAAGGCCAGGGCCCGCCTTCTCAAGGCCGCCAGCCTTCCGGGCTCTTTAAGCAGCGTGCCGATGGTGCCGGGGACCTGGCCCAGCTTCTTGACCCACAAACCGGCTCCCTGGGCGCAGAGAACCTTGGCGTTTCGGGATTCCTGTCCGGGAATCGGGGCCACCATGATCAGGGGGAGGCCCTTGGCGGCTGTCTCGGCACAGGTGAGGCCGCCGGGCTTGCTGATCATGAGATCGGAAACCTCCATCAACTCGTCCATCTTCTCCGTGAAGCCGTAAACCTTGACGGCGCAGGA
Source organism: Candidatus Omnitrophota bacterium (assembly GCA_016177405.1). Lineage (GTDB taxonomy): Bacteria > Omnitrophota > Gorgyraeia > 1-14-0-20-64-10 > 1-14-0-20-64-10 > JACOVG01. The sequence goes on from JACOVG010000011.1 coordinate 76,831, forward strand.
AGGCTTTCCCTTCCTGGCCCTTAACGCCTCCATGAGCTGGGCATTGTTTCCGGTCACCACCAGAAGCTGAAGGGGGTCTGGCACCTTCTCCAAAAGCTCCACCAACTGGGTGACCGGGCCCACCCCTGCCCCGCCGGAACCGATGAGGAGGGTGGCGGCCGAGGGCTTAAGCCCCAGCGATTCCTTGAGCGCTTTCTTATCGTGGGATTTGGCGAAGCGGGGGGCGACGGGTATCCCCAGGAGCTTGATCCGCTCCTTCGCCACCCCGAAGCGCTCCAGATCGCGCCCGGCCTCCTCGGAACCCACAACGTAGGTGTCGATCCCGGCGGATGTCCAGAGGAGGTGGCTGCGCAAATCGGTGACGGCGGCCACGAGCTTTGCCGACAACCCGAACCGGCCCTTGGCGAAGGCGGCCGCTTCCATCGGCAGGAAATGGGTGCCCGCGATCGCATCCGGTTTCTCATCCAGGAGAAAGGGGATCAGCCCTTTGGCGTGGAGATGGTTCATCCCCCGGTGGATTTTCCTGATCACCGGCGCCAGGCACCGGACGTCGGTTCCGTAAAAGCCCAGTCCCCAAGCCCAGGGCTGCCGGCGAATCACCCCCAGGTACCCCTCGGTATAGCACCAGCGGTAGAAGTCATCGGCGTAATCCAGGACGTTCACCAGCTTCACCTGGGCGCCGGGGGCCTGCTCGGCCAAGGCCTCCTGAAGGGCCATGGCCGCACGCTCGTGGCCCGAGCCCGCCGGAACATGCAGGAGCAGGATCTTCACTCCGATGCCTCCTGCAGAATCCAGCGGACCGCGGCGGACAGGTCCGCGGCGATCTTGTCGGGCCGGACCGGGAGCTTTTTGGCCGAGGCGCGGGTTTGCTTTCCGGAAAGAACCAGGACGGTCCGGCAGCCGGCGGCGCGGCCCATCGCCACATCCACGGTGTCGTCGCCGATCACGGAGGATCGGGCCAGGTCGAGGCGCCAGCGGCGCGCCGCCTTCAAGAGCAATCCCGTTCGGGGTTTCCGGCAGGCGCAAGCCAGCCGCGGGGCATGGGTGCAGTAGTAAACGGCCCGGATCTTGCCGCCCGAGCGCTCGATGCCCCGCAGCATCTTCCGGGTGACGCCGGTCAGGGCGCGTCGGGACATCACCTTCCGCCCGACGCCCGATTGGTTGGAGACCACAAAGATCTGCTGTCCGGAGCGCGTAAGCCGCCTTAGGGCCGGGAGGACCCCCGGCAGAAACTCAAACTCCTCGGCGCGGGTGACGTACCGTCCTTGGGGCCGGACGTTGATCACTCCGTCCCGGTCGAGAAAAACCGCCGCCCTCATCGGGACTCGAGAAGCTCCCCGTATTTGGCCCACTTCAGGAAGTGGACAAAGGCGAACAGCCCCGAGAAAAGGAATCCGTGCATCCCCTCGCGGAAACCTCCCTTCTTGACGTACATCTTGAAGAAGAGCTTGAGCGGCTTGATCCCCATCTGGTAGCGGATTTCCTTCTCCGGGAGGACCCCCCGTTTCTCCAGCAGGCCCAGGGCCTCCAGGCTCGTGTAGCGGTTTTGCCGGCTCATAAACTGGTTGAAATCGCTGAAGGGGTGGTGTTCGATGGCTGTCTCCAGCCGGCCCACCGGCCCCTCCACAAGGAGCTCCTCGTGGGCCCGCCCCTCATAGCGGGCCCTGCCGCGCCTGAAGAAATGGAGGGAATAATGGTACCAGCCTCCGAAGCGCATGCGGTGGCCCAGGAAGAAGTTTTCCCTCCGGAAGCGGTAGGCGCTAAACGGCGACCCACCCTTTAAGATCTCCCGCGCCGCCGACCGGAACCCCTCCGTGACCCGGTCGTCGGCATCCAGCTGAAGGATCCAGTCTCCCGTGGCGGCCGCCACGCCCAGGTTGCGCTCATCGGCGAAGCTTCCGCTGAAGCGGTGGCCGATCACGGTGGCGCCGTACGAACGGCAGATGGCTGCGGTGTCGTCGGTGCTTTCCCCGTCCACCACGATGATCTCGTCGGCCCAGCGGATCGAATCCAGGCAGGCCCGGATCCGATGGGATTCGTTCTTCGTGAGGATGACCGCGGTCAGTTTCTCCCGTCCGCTCATGGCGAGGTCCGTCGAACTTGCCAGAACTTCGCGTAGCTTAGGAATTGGTAGAGGCTCGCCATCACGGAAACCGTCAGGCCCCAGAGGCCGTCGCGGTAGGCCTTTTTGGAGACGTAGCTTCTGTAGAAACGGTCGCCGGACCTCCAGAGGGCCTTGCCCAAGGTCATCCGGCGGCCGTCCAGAACCCATTTCTGAACCTCCAGGGTCGTCTGGCGGTTCAGCTTCTCCACAAAGTCCTCCAGGTTCCGGTAGGAGTAATGCAGGATGTCCCCCCGCAGGCTGCCGCAGGGCCGGTCGGCCAGGGCCCGGGGATGAACGGTGGTCTCCTCCCAGCGAAAGGCCGAACGCTTGAAAAGCTTCACCTGGGTGCTGGGGTACCAGCCCCCCCATCGGATCCACCGTTTTCCGATGAAGTTCCGCCGCGGGATGGCGTAGAGATCGAAGGCGGGCTCCGAAGCGAAGAGCTCCAGGATCTCTGCCGTGAGCTCCGGAGAGACCCTCTCGTCCGCGTCGAGGCTCAAGATCCAGTCAAAGCGGGCTTGGTCGTGGGCGAAGTTCCTGTGACGGCCCTCGACCTCCATCTTCCTTTGGACCACGCGCGGGGTGTACCGCTTGGCCAGTTCCACCGTGTCATCGGTTGAAAAATCATCCACCACCACAATTTCACCGGCCCAGGGAACAGAGTCCAGGCAGGCCGCCAGCCGGGCCGACTCGTTCTTTGTGATGACTACGACCGAGAGCGGCAATTTCAGTGCCGCAGGAAGTGGTCGCGTCTCCATTAACGCGGACCCGACCGAGATTGGGAGAGTTTTTGACATGCCTCGCCGATTTGGTTTTCCGATGGAGACTCCAAGAGACCAAAGCCCATCCACCGCAATCCCCTTAACCATCTGGACCATCCCGGGTCAAAGCTCACCACCAGCCGATAGGGCTTTTTTCTCTTGGCCAGAAGCTTGAGGGTGGCCTGAAGGCGCCAGAATCTGGGGTGAACCTTCAGGAAGGAAACCTGGGCCAAGGCGGAGAGCTCTCCCGCGCCGGCTTCCGGAAGCCCCAGGAAAGAGATCCAATGGCCCTGCCCCACCAGCTCCCTGATCAGGCCCTCCGGGGCCGCCGCGGGAGCCAGGGGCCGAAGGGGTCCCCAAAGAATCCTGATTCGTTTGCCCCAGCGGGATTCAAAGCGGCGGCGGTTCTCGTCGAAGGCGTCTTCCCAGCCCGGGAGCCGGCGGAAGCTCGCCTTTTCTTCATGGTAGACGTAGGCCCCGCGGGAGCGGACGCAGAGGAAGCCCGCTTGACGGACCCGGCGGGAGAGGTCGTCATCGTCAAAATTGCCCATCCCGAACGATTCATCCAGAAGCCCCACCTGGTTCAAGAGGGAGCGACGCGCCAGCAGGCAGAATCCCAGGGCCGTTGAAAGCTCCGCCCACCGTCCTCGCTGATCCCGGAGGGTTTTGGCCTGTTCGTCCACCGAAGGCGCCGACAAGGGAAAGCCCAGCGAATTGCTGGTGGGATTCACCAGGCCGATCCGAGGGTCGGCCTGCGCCACCTGGATCATCTCGGACAGCCAGCCGGGCGCCACCACGGTGTCGTTGTTCAGCAGGCAGACCCAATCGGAATCGCCCGCCCGGATTCCCTGGTTGGTGGCCCGGATGAAGCCGAGGTTGCGCTCGTTGCGGAGGACCCGGATTGAATCCGGCCGGCGCGCGCGGGCGCGCTCCAAAAGCTCTTGCGTGGGAGCATCGCTGCCGTTGTCCACCAGAATGAGCCGCGCCCGCGTCTCTCGACAGCGCTCAAGGGACTGAAGGCAGCGGGCGGTCAGCTCCGGCTGGTTCCAGACCGGTATGACGATGTCGCAGGCGGGGGGCTGCATTTAGCCGTGGGTGAGACCCCGCTCCTGAAGCTCGCGATCGGCGCGGTCCACCCGGTCCACCGCCTCCACCCCCTGCCCCCAAGCGGCCAGATCGCGCAGGCCCTCCTCCAAGGTCACGCGGGGGCGGTAGCCCAGCGCTTGTATCTTGGAGATGTCGGCAATGCAGTGGCGGATGTCCCCTGCCCGGAACTTCTGGGGAAGCTCCGGTTTCACGCTCTTGCCGTAGAGCTTCGTGAGGGTGCGGGCGATGTCGAGCACCGTCGCGGGCCGCCCAGTCCCCACGTTGAATGTTTGGTAATCCGCCCGGGGGTTTTCCAGCACCAGAAGGTTGGCCCGCGCGACGTCAGAGACGTGCACAAAATCGCGGGACTGAAGCCCGTCCTCGAAGATGAGCGGCGGCTTGTCGTTTTTGATCCTGGCCGAGAAGATGGCGCAGACCCCGGTGTAGGGGTTGGAAAGGGCCTGCCGGGTGCCGTAGACGTTGAAGTAGCGCAGGGCGACCGATGGAATCCCATAAGCCCGGCCCACGGCGAGCACCGATTCCTCCTGGTCCCGTTTGGAGATGGCGTAGATGGAGGTCGGGGCAAGCGGTTTTTCCTCCGGGGTGGGCGAAGGCAGCGCCGGCTTGCCGCACCGCGGGCAGGGCATCTCCCACTGCTTCCGGCGCAGATGTTCCTCCGGGCGCGTTAAGGGGTAGACCGGCCCGCAAACGGGGCACCGGTAGCTGCCTTCCCCGTAGAGGCTCATCGAGCTGGCCACGACGAGCTTCCGGGGCCGCAGGCGCTCGTTGGCGAGGACATCCAGCAGGACCGCGGTGCCCAGCACGTTGTGGCTCATGTACCTCTCGATCTCATACATGGACTGCCCCACCCCGACTTGGGCCGCCTCGTGGAAGACGGCCTCCATGCCTTCCAGGGCTTGCCGGAGCCCGCCGCGGTCGCGCACGTCCCCCCAGAGGTACTCGGCCTTCGGGTTCAGGTACGCCGGTTTCTTCTTACCGTGCACCTGCGGCTCCAGCAAATCCAGCACCCGGACCGCGTGGCCCTTGTCCACCAGCGCGTCCACCAGGTGCGATCCGATGAACCCTGCCCCGCCCGTCACCAGGATTCGCATCAGGGGATGATCTCCGCTGTGAAGTACGGGTGGGAACGCATGATCTCCGGCAGGTCGTCCGGTTTCTGATAAATGGCCTTCGCGAACTTGGGGGGATCGGTCGGGTGGATGTCGAGCATCTGGCGGTTCTGCGGCCAGGCCAGCCACACCTTGGAAAACCATTCCTCCCTGATCTCGTGGGCGTGGCTGAAGGTCTTCAGCTTGTCCTCCATGGCCTGACGGCTCCTGGCGTAGGAGAAGTGGTAAAACACGGCGTCAGCGGAGGGGATCTCATAAACCGGCCCCAGCGAGTTCATCTCGTTCTGGCCGATGAACCGCAGGCGGTGCGGCAGGCCCACCCCAAGGATTCCGCGCAGGCGCGTCATCTTGAAGATCCGGCGGGGCCTCCAGGGCAGGATCTCGGCGGGGATCCGGTAGAAGAAGCTGCGCCAGAAGATGTGGCACTTCACGATGAAGGTGCCCACGCGGGGCTGTTTCCTTAATTCCTCCCGGATGGTCCGCAGGTGATCCTCCCGGTAAACCTCATCGCCGTCCACCAGCCAGTAGTAATCGGTTCCGTCCTTCAGGCAATGCGCCAGGCCGGCGTTCCGGTGCTCCACCTCCGAATTCCAGGTCCCCTTGATGAGGGTGAGCTTGGGAATCTCACGCGCCAGGCGGTCGGCCAGGGCCTCGGTCCCGTCCGGACGGGAGAAGGAGCGCGCCGAAGGGTTGTAGGCGTTGTAAGGCGCCAGCCCCAGGCAAAGGACGATCCCGTCCACCGCGGGCGCGATGGAGCGCACGGCGTACTCCAGGTACTCCAGCTCGTTGTAAACGCAAAACACCGCCGTCAGCCTCACCTCACCACCTCCCAACTTTCCGGCCCCTCGCAGTTCCCCCGCCCTTGGTCTGGGGGAGAGGGCTCGCTCCGGAGATCTGGCTGGGTGCTCGGCGCTCCGCTTGCAGAACCTCGGCGTCCACCCCCGGCAACGCCATCGGGGGATGGCCAGACCCAATGGCGCCGTTTCCGCTGCGCTTCGCTCCTGCGCGCCCTGGTCCTGCGGACCACCGCCAGAATCTCCTAAGGCTCGCCCTTCCCCCATCCCCAGGGCGGGGTACCCCCTGATGAAAACACGGGTGA
>JACOVG010000012.1 GCA_016177405.1 Candidatus Omnitrophota bacterium
CCCTGGGGCTGGGGGAGAGGGAGGAACCCACGCGAGGGGATGTCCCGAAGCGCACCTCCCGAGGCTGCCCGGGCATGGTTCCCAACGAGCCACCCTCCTTGGAGAGGGCAGCCGAGGGCAGAGTGAGAGCGCCACGCTGGGGCGCTCGAGCGATGCGCGCAGGGACACCCCGAACGGGGGTTCCGATACTCTTGGGCAGATCTGCCGCGAGTCGCGGCACCGGGGCGGGTGTGTGATGGCTGGGCGGAAGATGCGCGTGCTGTTGATCGAGTTGAGCAACCTGGGGGACGCGGTCCTGACCTATCCGGCCATCGGCTCCCTCTGGAAGGCTTACCCCGGCGGCGAGTTCCACGTGCTGGCCGGTCCCCGCAGCGCCCCGCTTTTCCGGGAGGACCCGAGGTTCAACCGGGTCTGGGTTCTGGAAAAAGGGGCGGACGTCCTGGATCAGATCTCGATGGTTGCCGGGCTTTTCCTGCAGCGCTTTGATCTGGTGGTGGACTTCCGGCATTCGCTGATACCGCTGTTTCTTTTCACGCGGCGAACCAAGCTCCTGCGCCGGCCTCCACCCGACCCCGCGCATCGGGTCTTCCGGCACCTGAAGGTGGTGGCCGATCTGGGGCTGGACGCCCCGGAGGCCGCGGTCCCTCTTTTTTACGGGCCGGAAGACGAAAGGGAGGTTGCCCGGCGGTTAAAGCCCGGTGCCAAGACCATGGTGATCTCCCCCGGCTCCCGGAGCCACCTGAAACGCTGGCCGCCCGTCCGCTTCGCCGCCGTCGCGGACCGCCTGGCGGCGGAAGAAGGAATGCAGCCGGTTCTCGTGGGAAGCCCGGAGGAGGGGGAGACGGCCCAGGCGGTGACCGCCTCCATGCGGCAGGAGGCTCTGGATTTCACGGGGGACCTGACCTTCCGCCAGCTCGCCGCGCTCCTTTCCCGGGCGAGCTTGTGCGTGACCCACGACAGCGCCATCCTTCACATGGCCCAGGCCATGAACACCCCGACCCTGGCCCTCTTTGGACCGACGGATGAGGCCAAGTACGGCCCGCGAAATCCCAACTCCCTGGTGGTCCGCAAGCGGGTGGCCTGCGCCCCCTGCGAAAGGGCCCTGTGCCCCTACGGCCACGAGTGCCTGCAGTGGCTTTCAGCCGACGAGGTGTTCGAGGCGGCCCTCCAGGTCTTAAGAGGCGTCCCCTCTTGGGCGGCGGCTCCATGACTCCTCCCCGGATCCTGATGGTTCGGACCGACCGCCTGGGCGACCTGGTGCTGGCGACGCCGGTCATCCGGGCGCTGCGCCTCCACTTCCCGGAATCGCACCTGGCCATGATGATTCAACCTGCCCACCGGGAGTTGATCGAGGGCCTGCCGGACTTAAACCAGGTGATCCTCTTCGACAAGAAGGCCCGCGAAAAAAGCCTCTGGGGGATGTGGCGGTTTTCACGGCGCCTTAGAAGAGAGCGATTCGACATCGCCGTGATCCTTCATTCCACCAACCGCGTCATCCTGGCCGCGTGGCTGGCCGGCATCCGAAGGCGCGTGGGCTACGCCCGCAGGCTCGGGTGGCTTCTGACCGACCGGATCCCCTACGTGAAGCCCGAGGGGACCCGGCACGAATTCCAGTACAACCTGGATCTCCTGGCCCCCTTGGGAGTGCCTGCCCCGCGGGAGGCGCCCCTTCAGCTCTCTTGCGCCGATGACGCCGAACGGTCGGTCGAACGGTTTCTGTCTTCCCGGGGGGTTCAGCCCGAGGAGCGCCTGGTGGTGCTGCACCCGGGGGCGAGCTGTCCCTCGAAGCGCTGGAGCGCGGAACGTTTCGCGGCGGCGGCCGATCGCTTGGCCCAGCGCCCTGGCGTGAAAACGCTGGTCCTCACCGGGCCCGATGAGATCGCGGCGGGCCAGGCGGTTCTTCGCCGGATGCGCCGCACTGCCATTCCGGCGATGGGCTTCTTCCGGGTCGGCGAGCTGCCCGCCCTGCTGAAGAGGGCGGCGTGCCTGATCTCCAACGACAGCGGCCCGGTCCATGTGGCGGCGGCGGTGGGGACACCGGTGGTCGCGATCTTCGGACGCTGGGGCGGGGGATTGAGCCCAACCCGGTGGGGCCCCGTCGGGGAAAGATCTCTTTATCTGCACCGGGACGTGGGCTGCCGGCCGTGCCTGGCCCACCGTTGTCCCATCGGCTTTGTCTGTTTGGACGCGATCACGGTGGAGGAGGTTTTGGCCGCGGTGGAACATGTCTTGTCATTCCCCCGAAAGGGGGAATCTAACTCGAGTTGTGGATCCTCACTTTCGTGAGGATGACGATGAGACCGTCACTTACCGCTTACTGCTTACTGCTTACGGCTGTCTTTCTGGCCGGCTGTGCCCGGTTTCAGATCTTCCCGGGAAAGAAGGCGGAGGTTTCCCTGCCGGGCCTTGAGGCCGTTTCGGTTCCGGAGGATTTGAAGTACCGGGTTTACTGGTGGGGGGTTCCGGTGGGCCTGGTTTCCCTGGCCGCTCTCCCGGAGGGGAAATCAGGCTCCGAAAAAAAGCTGTTGCGCTTCACCCTGGAGGCCCGATCCGCCTGGGGCCTGGAGACTTTTTACCGGGTCCGCGTGAAGCTGACCAGCCTCTACGACCCCCAGGCGCGCCGCCCCAAACATTTTGAGGCCTCGGTGAAGCGGCGCTGGAGGCTCCACGAAAGCGAGATCCTTTTCGATTCCGACAAGGGAGAGGCCTTTCATCGGCTCCCCAAGAACCGCTCCACCACCGTTGCCGTCGGACCCCAGACCCAGGACGGCCTTTCCCTGCTTTACCACATCCGGGGCTTGCCCCTTCGGGTGGGAGAGGATGTCCCCCTTCAGGTGACGGCCGACGGAAAGAACTGGGATTTGAAGGGCGAGGTTCTCCGGATCACGGAGATCAAGGTGGGAGCCCTGGGCAGGCACTTGGCCGTGGAGGGCCAGGCCCAGCTGGCCTATCCGGTCCCCTTCTTCCACGGCGCCAAGGCCCGGGTCTTCTTCAGCGCCGACCAAAGGCGGGTACCCCTGCTGGCCAGGATTCATTCCCGCATCGGCCCGGTCACGGTGGTTTTAACAAAGCGAGAGGGCAGTTGAACTCATCGCAGGGGAGGTTAATATTAATGTATACTTTGATTATGACCTTGCCTTCTTCCTTATCCTCGTGTAAACTTTAAGAGTTAGAACCCAAGGAAGACGGAGAACCCCACAGTGATGAACGGAAGGTCATTTTTTATTGCCCGCTTTGTGACCGCTCTTTTGATCCTTTCCTTTACCCTGCCGCCTGTGCCGGCCTTGGCCTTGAGGGAGTCGCAGGAGGACCTGACGGTGGAAGCGATCGGCCGCCGTCTCCTGGAGCTGGGCGGGCCGTTGTCAGGACCTCCCGCCGGCCTCGAGGAAAAGAAAGGGCGGATCTTGGTCGAACAGCTCGCCCGCCGCTGGGCTTACCAGCGCCGGGGAAAGGACGGAGCATTCTGCGATACCCTGGCCCAGATGATTCGCTCCACCCTCCCGCCGGAACAGGCAGGCCAGATCCTCCAGGAGGCCAGGGCGATGGGGATACCGGTGGAGGCGGTGCCCCACAATTTCTCCAGCCGGACCGCCGGGATCGTTCTGCCCCTCTACGCCATTCGGTCGAACCGCAATCAGGGGATCGGCGACATCCACGACCTTGGGCGGTTCATCAAGTGGGCCTCCCAGCGCGGTTTCCGGAGAATCTACGTCATGCCGGTTATGGAAACCGATTCCCTGGATCCCTCTCCCTATTTCACCTTAAGCGCCTTCGCCGGGAACCCTCTCTACATTGCCCTGGACGATGTGCCGGAGGTTCAGCGGTCAAGAAAGGCGCAGGCGGCGCTGCAGGAATTCCGCCCCCTCCTGGAAGCGCTCCGCCGGGCGCCGCGGGTGGATTACAACCGCTCGGCCGAGATCAAGCTTGCAGTGCTCCGTCAGGCGTACGCCCATTTCAAAGGGAATGTCCCTGGCAGAGAGCCGGCCCGGGCAGCGGCCTTCCGGCTCTTTCAGGAGGAAAATGCCTACTGGCTCGAGGATTACCTCCTCTTCAGGACCATGGCGGGCGCCTTCAAGGCGGGCTGGCGGGATTTCCCTGCGGACTTAAGAGACCGTAAAGAGGCCGCTCTGGCCGCCTGGCGCCAGTCGCACCAGGACGAGATGCAGTTTTATGCCTACGTGCAGTTTCTTTTTGAGGAGCAATGGCAGGCGATGCGCCGCCAGGCCCACGAGGAGGGGATCCGGATCATGGGGGACATCCCCAGCTACGTGGATGGGGATGCCGCCTGGAGGTACCAGCGCTTCTTTCAGATGGACTGGATGACCGGCGCCGGTCCGGACCATTTCTCCCTGGTGGGGCAGGAGTGGGGGCACCTTCCCTACGACTGGGACGCCATGGCCAGGGAGGATTACCGTTTGGCCGTCGAACGGATGAGGCGCGTGTCCCAGCTTTCGGACGATGTCCGGATGGACCACTTTGTGGGATTGCACACCTTCCGCCGGATCCCGCGGAGGGTCAACGAGGCCAAGTGGCGCAGGGAGAATCTGGCCGATCTCTTTGCGGTCCTTCAGCAGGCCTGGGAGGAGAGGTTTGGAGCCGGCTCGTTTCCCCTGCACCGGGTGGACGACCGCGGCCAGGTCCCGAAAGAGATTCTTTCGGCCGGCCGGAGGACGTGGGGGGAAGGGGATCATTATCTCCGGCCCGGCTATTTTTGGGCCAGCGGCCGGTTTGGCGATTTGACCGAGTCCGACAAGGGAGCGTGGATTCATCCGATCATGCGGATGCTGGATTCCGAGCTGAAGGAAGGACCCTCGCACACCCTGGTTCAGCGGTTTCTTACCGAGGTTGCCTTTGAAAGGCTGGGAGAGCTTATCCCCGAGGATTTTGGAGGCGCTTTCCCCAAGGTGGAGCTCATGCGCAGGGAGGCCGGCCTGCCGAGGAGCCGTCCCTTCATCTTGGGGCTTGGGGAGCTTGATCCGGATTACTGGAACACCGCCGAGCACCACCCCAACTCGGTGGCGATGAGCGCCACCCACGACACAGCGACCCTGGCGGGCGAAATCGAGGCGATGCTCCGAAGCGAAGATCCCCATCATCAAGAGGCGGTGAAGCGCCTCACCGGCGTCCTCGCGGCGGAGGGGCTTCTGGAGGCTTCTTCTGAATTTCTTGGGTCCGATCAGAGGGTCCAGGCGATCCAAGAGGCGCTCCTTAGAAAGATGGCTCGGGGAAACAGCCGAAACATCATCCTCACCTATCAGGACCTTATGGGATTGGGGAACGGCCATCGGACGACGCCTCCCGGAGGCCAGCGGTGGTCTGACAGAATGCCGGTGACGGTGGATGCGCTTTTGGCCAACGAGGAGGAGCTTGCCCGACGGACCAACGAGCGGGTCGAGAGGGTCTTGGGCGATCCTCAGGCCAGACGCCGGCCGGAGGAGGTTGTCATCGACGAAAACCCCGCCATCCTGGGGATGCTCCCAATGGCTGGCCATGAAGGCGAGGTCAGGGTGCGCCGGATTCTTCACCCCGGAGAGAAGATCCAGGTGTGGGCCGTGGTGGCGCCGGCCAGGAGTCAAAGGGAGCCGGGCCAGGAACCGCAGGTCCAATTTTCTCTTTGGTGGTCGGGCGAGCCGATCGAAACAGCCCGCCATTATCCGATGCGGCTTTATGCGGCCCTGCCGGACGGCTCCCGTCTCTACTACGGCGAGACCTCCTCCCCTTCTGAAGCCGAAGGCCGGCTGATCTTGAGCACCCGGGTGTTGAGTCCCTCCGGCGAGTGGCTCCGCGGCGCCCCCCCTTATCTGGAGCCGTTCCTTGAATTCCAGAGCGGCTTGGAGGAGGCCACACCCGAGCGCCTGGCCGCCTCCCTCCTTCATTACCGGGAGGGTCTTCGGGAGCTTTCGCCCCAACAGCAGTTTGAGCGCAGCTTCGTGGCCGAACGCCTGGTCCAGGCCCTGGAGGAGGGATTGAAACCCTTCTCCGAACTGTTCGGCAAATTGGCCGACCTCGTGGAAGGGCCCGCGGGAGACGGACCTCTTTGGACGAGCGATCTCGCCCGGGTGATGAGCGACCTTCGGCTTTACCGGCCGGATCTCACCGAGCGGCTTCACCGCTATCTGGTGGAGATCGCCGTCCTCTCCCAGGAGAGCTCGCCGCAGGCGACGCAGGCGGCGATCAAGGTCTTGAGGGCCTCCGACATCGGGGAGGTGGTGCTGGTTGCCCTGGAGACCAACTTCACCTCCTCCACCGGCGGCCTGGGGCTCTACATCCGGGAGCTCTCTTCGGCGTTGGCCGGGCTTGGGATCAGCGTCACGGTGGTGACGCCTCTTTTGGCCGAGGATAAAGAGAGGATCGTGAAGGACGTCAAGTTCCAAGACACCGGAAAGAGCGTCACCGTCAAATTCCTCGATGAGGAAAAAGGCAAAGGCGCCACGGGCGAGCCCCTCTATGGGGAGGAGTGGGCGGTGGGCAAGATTCACGAGGCGCGCGTCGGCGTGGTTCGCCTTTTAGGGATCGAGCAGGATAAATATTTCCAACGGCTCAAGGGCGGCAAGGGAAGTCTCTACCTTGACAGCGAGGACGATTTTGACAAGGCCTTCCGGCTGCGCGCGGCCCGGATGCTCTCGCTGGGGGCTCTCCTTGCCTTGAGGGAGATGAACATCCACGCCGGCATCATCCTGACCAACGACGGCTTCAGCTCGTATCTGCCCCTCTATCTGGAGGAGGGTGACGACGTGGATCTTGGAAACAGTTTCCGAAGAGACCCGCGGTTAAAAGACGCGGAAACGGCCCACGTGATCCATACCGCCCACGCCGGCTACCAGTTCATCGTCCGTGACCCGCGTCACCGGGATCAAAAGCTCCTCCACGATCTGGGGCGGGATCTCTCCCTGCGCCACATCCCTGACGAAGAGGATCGTTCGCGGCGCCGCGCCCAGCGGCTTCACGCGCTGGTCAACCCCGGCAACCCCCAGGAGATCAACGCCCTGCAGACGGCGGTCACAAAGGCCTCGCGGGTGGTGACGGTCGGCCGAGGGTATCTGGACGACACCTTGGACCCCGCCCAGACAGAGGCGTTTCGGGGGATAGACCAGACGCTTCGAGCCAAGCGGGACTTGGGCCGCTACACCGCCATTCCCAACGGCGTGGACACGGTCGGCAGGCAGAAGAAATTATTTAAGGCCAGTCTCTTGGAGATGGGGCACGAAGCAGACAGGCGGGGGTTTGCCAGGCGCATCTTCGAGGTGATCCTCCCCGAAAGAAAGAGGGCGCTTCAAGAGGCCTTTGGGCTTGCCTGGGAAGGCCGCGACACCTTCATCTACTCGATGCTGGCGAGGATTGACCGGACCAAGGGATTTCACCTGCTCACCAAGGAGGTCTGGAGCGCGCAGCATCCAGGCGAGCTTCGGGTGATGGAACCCTGGCTGCAGGACCGCTTTAAAGGGGATGTGGTTTATTCCCTTTCCGAGAAGGAGCGGGAGAAGCTCCTTGCCTACGCCAAGGACAATGGTCGAACCACTCTGCGTGCCCTGGAGGCGGCCTTTGTTTTGATGCCGGAGCTTCAAGTGGTGTTGGCCGGTTCTGCGGGGGAACCCTTCCTGGATAAGCAATTCAGAGAGATCGCCCAGCGGTTTAACCTTCGAAACCTTCCCCGGCGCCTGGCTTATCATCCCGCTCGGATTGAACCGTCCGACTCCCGCTACCATCTGATCTACACCGGATCCACCCTCTTCGGTCAGCCCTCCGAGGCCGAGGCCTTTGGATTGGCGGCACGGGAGGCGGAGGCCGGAGGCGTGCCCAGCCACCGGCATCGCAGCGGCGGGCTTCGGGATGGGGAGATCCGCCTGGAAGGGGTGGAGGAGGGCTTTGAACCGTTCCACCCGGTCGCGTGGCTTGCCTCGTTGCGGCATCTCTATTCCGTCTACAAGGAGAACAGGTCTCTCTGGGACGAGTTCAGATTCAGGGCGCTCACCCAGGACAACCGCTGGCTCCGGCCTGCCAAGGAGCATCTGTGGCTCTTTCGCCGAATGCGGCAGGAGCGTTTTCAGAGGCCGCCGGCCGATCCTTATGTGGAGATTGACCTGCCGGCGCTGGAGGTGGCCGCCGCTCTTCACCGGGCGGAGAGGTCGAACCAGGATCCTGCCAACACCCTGGCACAAGATGGATTCACTCTGGAAGAGGCGGTGAACATCGCGCTGACGGCTCTTGCGCGGTCCAGCCAGGAGGCGCTGATCAGGGCCTTGAGGGAGAAGCACCTGAAGACCCTGGCGGCCATCAAGGAGAAGATTCCAGACGATCTGCGCCAGCGGCTGAATCAAGCGGCGGCAGGGGCCGGCCTGGAGGAGCCGCTTTACATCATTGATTCTCCCGATCTCCTCCAGGCCGCGTAAGCTGAACGGGGGTAAAACCCTGCCTGCCGGCAGGCAGGCTGGCATTCCTCACACCAAATTTGCTAGAATAACGCTATGCAGCGACCGATTGCCCCCCCGACAATCGATTTGAAGCGTCTTGCCCGCTACAGCCTCGCCTCCCGGAAAAGCAAGGTGGCTTGGGACGCCTTCGCCAAAACCACCCCCCGCGGCGCCTCCTTCCGCGCCTTCTTCGACGGGCTTCCGAAAATCCTGGCCGGCGAATCGCTCCACCGCCTGGTGGAGGCGATCGTCCAGGCCCGCCGGCGGGGCAAGCCGGTGATCCTCCTGCTGGGCGCCCACGTCCTGAAGGTGGGCCTCTCCCCGTTGATCGTGGATTGGATCGAGCGCGGGGTGGTGACCGCCGCGGCCGCCAACGGCGCCGGGATCATCCACGATTTCGAACTCGCCTACCAGGGGAAGACCTCCGAGGAGGTGGCCGAGGCGCTGGCCGACGGCTCCTTTGGGATGGCCCGCGAGACGGCCGACCTTTTGAACGGAGCCATCGGGCAGGGGGCGAAGGAGAAGCTGGGCCTGGGGGAATCGGTCGGGCGGCTCATTGAGAAGGGCCGGTTCAGGTTCAAGAAGCTCTCCCTCTTCGCCGCCTGCTGGCGCAAAAAAATCCCGGCAACCGTCCACGTGGCGATTGGCACCGACATCATCCATCAGCACCCCTCCTGCGACGGCTCCGCCGTGGGGGCCGCCTCCCTGACCGATTTCAGAAAGCTGACCCAGGCGGTCTCCGGGCTGGGTGGTGGGGGGGTGGTCCTCAACATCGGCTCGGCCGTGATACTGCCGGAGGTCTTTCTGAAGGCGGTCTCCACCTGCCGCAACCTGGGCTTCACCGTCAAGGACTTCACCGCGGCCAACCTCGACATGATCCAGCATTACCGGCCTCACCAGAACATTCTCCTGCGCCCCACCGCCCTGGGCGGCCAAAGGATCAACCTGATCGGCCACCATGAGATCTTGGTGCCGCTTCTTCACGCGGCCGTCAACGAGCGGCTGAAATGACCCAGCAGCGTTTTGAGGCACTCCTTAAAAAGTTCCGAAGCACCCGGGTCCTGGTGATCGGCGACCTGATCCTGGACGAGTTCATCTGGGGCAGCGTGGAAAGGATCTCGCCGGAGGCGCCGGTTCCGGTGGTCTGGGCCCAGCGGGAGTCGGTGATGCCGGGAGGCTCGGCCAACGTGGCCGGCAACGTGAAAGCCCTCGGGGGCCAGCCCCGCCTGCTGGGGGTCGTTGGAAACGATTCCGCCGGCGAGCGCCTGGTGAGGCAGCTGAAACAAACCCGCATTCCCACCGGCGACATCCTGACCGATCCCTCCCGTCCCACCACCGCCAAGACGCGCGTCATCGCGCACCATCAGCAGGTGGTTCGGATCGACCGGGAGCAGGTGAAGCCGTTCGCGGCGGGTCTGACCCGGCGGCTCATCCGGTCGGCCACGCGGATCATCCCGGAGGTGGAGGGGGTGATCATCGAGGATTACGGCAAGGGCCTGATTGGCCGGGAGCTCTTAAAGCCGGTGGTGGCGCTGGCGAAGCGGCACCGCAAGGTGATCACGGTCGATCCCAAGGAGGAGCATTTCGACACCTACCGCGGGGTGACCGCTTTGACGCCCAACAAAAAAGAGGCGTCGCTGGCGGCCGGCTTTCCGATCACCGATCGCGCCAGCCTCCATCGGGCGGGCCAGGCGATCCTGAAGCGGTTGAACCCCGAGGCCATCCTGGTCACCCTGGGGGAGGAGGGGATGTGCCTTTTTTCCTCCGACGGGGCCAGGCCGGTTCATATCCCGACCGTGGCGCGGGAGGTCTTTGATGTCTCCGGCGCGGGGGACACCGTGATCTCGGTCTTCACCCTGGCGCGGGCGGCCGGGGCCAGCTTCCTGGAGGCGGCCGCGATCGCCAACGCCGCCGCCGGGGTGGTGGTGGGCAAGCTGGGCACCGCCACCTGCTCGGCCGATGAGCTTCGAAGGGCCGTCCTGGAATGACCCCATGGTTCTAGGCGTGATCCCGGCCCGGTATGGGTCGACCCGGTTTCCGGGCAAGGTCTTGGCCGCCGTGGCCGGCCGGGCGATGGTGGAGCGGGTCTGGACCCAGGCCAAATGCGCCAAACGGCTCACCCGGCTCCTCGTGGCGACGGAGGACCGGCGGGTGGCGGAGGCGGTGAAGGCCTTCGGAGGGGAGGCCGTGATGACCGACCCCGGCTGCGCCTCCGGAAGCGACCGGGTTTGGCAGGCGGCCAAGGATCTGCCGGCCGCGATCATCGTGAACATCCAATCGGATGAGCCCCTGCTGGCCCCGGAGATGGTGGACCGGATGGTTGAAGCCCTTAAGGCAAGCCCGGAGGCGGACCTGGCGACCTTGGCCTTCCGAATGGAGGATTCGCGAGGGTACGAGAATCCCAACGTGGTCAAGGTGGTGACCGACCCCCGGGGGTTTGCCCTCTATTTTTCCAGGAGTCCCATCCCGTTTTACCGGGGCGGCAAGGGTCCCAAGCTGTGGTATAAACACTTGGGGCTTTACGCCTACCGCAAGGAGGCGTTGAGGCGCTTTGTGAATCTCGCGCCGTCCGTCCTCGAGCAGGCCGAAGGGCTGGAGCAATTGAGGGCCCTGGAGAACGGCTTCAAGATCCGGGTGGCCGAAAGCCCGGCGGACACGGTGGCGGTGGATACCCCCGAGGATTTAAAGCGCGTTGAGGAAATTTTAAGTCATGCCTAAGTACCTCTTCATCACCGGCGGGGTCGTCTCAAGCCTGGGCAAGGGGGTCGCCTCCGCCTCGATCGGCAGGCTCCTCGAGGCCCGGGGCCTGAAGATCACCCTCCAGAAGATGGATCCCTACATCAACGTGGACCCCGGCACGATGAACCCTTACCAGCACGGCGAGGTCTACGTCACCGACGACGGGACCGAGACCGACCTGGACCTGGGCCACTACGAACGCTTCACGTCGGTGGTGACCGGGCGCGACAACAACGTGACGACCGGCAAGATCTACGAGGCGGTGATCCGCAAGGAGCGGGAGGGGGCGTACCTGGGCTCCACCGTCCAGGTGGTTCCCCACATCACCAACGAGATCAAGGAGGCCCTCCGGCGGGTCAGCCGGGGAAGATCGGTCGACGTGGTGATCTGCGAGGTGGGCGGCACGGTCGGCGACATCGAAAGCCTCCCCTTCCTGGAGGCGATCCGCCAGTTCAAGCTGGAGGCGGGGCGGGGCAACGCCATCAACATTCACCTGACCCTCATCCCTTACCTTCGGGCCGCCGGCGAGCTTAAGACCAAACCGACCCAGCACTCGGTGGGAAAGCTTCGGGAGATCGGTCTTCAGCCGGAGATTCTCCTGTGCCGGACCGAGAAGCCCCTCTCCAATAAGCTGAAGGAAAAGATCGCCCTCTTCTGCAACGTGGAGGAGGGGGCCGTCATCGAGGCGCGGGACGTCCGGGACATCTACGAGATTCCCATCGTCTTCCACACCCAGGGCCTGGACGACCTCATCATCAAATTTCTGGAGCTCAAGGTGGAGCGGGGCCACGACCTCAAGGCCTGGCAGGAGCAGGTGGTCCGTCCGGCCCTCTCACCCGCCCACGGCCCGGTCAAGATCGCGGTGGTGGGCAAGTACATCGAGCTGCAAGACGCCTACAAATCAATCTACGAAGCGATCCGGCACGGCGGGATCGCCAACGACTGCGCCGTGGAGATCAAGCGGGTGGAGTCCGAGCGGCTCGAGGCCAAGGAGCCGGCGGCGCTCCTTGCGCAGGTGGACGGGATCCTGGTGCCCGGCGGTTTCGGAGGCCGGGGGATCGAAGGCAAGATCAAAGCGGCCCGGTTCGCCCGGGAGCAGGGGATTCCTTATTTCGGGATTTGTCTGGGGATGCAGGTGGCGGTCATTGAATTCGCGCGAAACGTGGCGGGGCTGGCCAAGGCCAACTCCACCGAGTTTGAGATCGGCACGCCGCAGCCCGTGATCAGCCTGCTCGCCCAGCAGAGAAAGGTGAAGGTGATGGGCGCCTCGATGCGCCTGGGGGCCCAGCCCTGCCAGCTCCGGAAGGGAACCCTGGCCCACGAGGCCTACCGGGAGAGCAAGGTGCAGGAGCGCCACCGCCACCGGTACGAGTTCAACGGCCACTACCAGCAGACCTTCGCCAAGGCCGGCATGGTGGTCAGCGGCTATCTTCCGGGCAGGCGCCTGGCGGAGATCGTGGAGGTCACCGGCCACCCGTGGTTCCTCGGCTGTCAGTTCCATCCGGAGCTGAAATCCAAACCGGACCGGCCCCATCCGCTCTTTCGGGCCTTTATCGGGGCCAGCCTGGCGCGCGCCCAAAAGAGCGGCGTCCGCCCGGAGCCCTTAGCGGCTTCCTTATAATCCCGCCATGGCCGAACCGGTTCGGGTTGGAAAGATCTTGGTGGGCGGGGGCCAGCCCCTGGCCCTGATCGCCGGGCCCGACGTGATCGAGAGCGAATCCTCCGCTCTGCGGCACGCCGAGGCGATCGCCAAACTGGCCCGCCGGTTCAAGATGCCCTACCTCTTCAAGTCGAGCTTTGACAAGGCCAACCGGACCTCGTTGAAGAACTACCGGGGGCCGGGCCTGAAGAAGGGTTTGGCCGTCTTGAAGAAGGTCAAGGAGAGGATCGGCGTTCCGGTTTTAAGCGACATCCACTGCGTGGAACAGGTCGGCCCGGCCGCCGAGGTGCTGGACTGCCTTCAGGTGCCGGCCTTTCTCTGCCGGCAGACGGATCTTCTGCTGGCGGTGGGGAAGGCCGGGCGGGCCGTCAACCTGAAGAAGGGGCAGTTCCTCGCCCCCTGGGACATGGCCAACGTGGCGGAGAAGGTCGCCTCCACCGGCAACCGGAAGATCCTGATCAGCGAGCGAGGAACGAGCTTTGGCTACAATTACCTCGTCAACGACATGCGCGCCCTGGCGATCTTAAGGGAGCTTGGCTATCCGGTGGTCTTTGACGCCGGCCACTCCAGCCAATTGCCGGGAGGGCTCAAAAGCTCCTCGGGCGGCCAGGCCGAGTTTATCCCTCTGCTGGCCCGCGCCGGGGTGGCGGCCGGCTGTGACGCCCTCTTCGTGGAGGTGCACGAGAATCCGGCCGCCGCGCTGTGCGACGGTCCCAGCAGCCTCCCCTTAAAGGATCTGGCCGCGCTGCTGACCCAGCTCACCGCCATCCACCGCGCCCTTCAATGACCTCGCCGGTCCTCAAGCACGCCAAGAAAGTCCTGAAGGTGGAGCGGGACGCGCTGGATCTCCTCCTGCGCCGGGTGGACCGCCGGTTCGAAAAGGCGGTGGAGCTCCTCAAGCGGTGCGAGGGGCGGGTGGTGGTGACCGGCATGGGAAAGCCCGGCATCATCGGGCAGAAGATCTCGGCCACCCTCTCGTCGCTGGGGGTGCCCTCCCTGTGGTTGCACCCGGCCGAGGCCGCGCACGGCGACCTGGGCAAGGTGACCCCGCAGGATGTGGTGATTGCCCTCTCCCATTCCGGAGAGACCGACGAGGTCCTTCACCTTCTTCCGGTCTTGAACCGCCTGGGGGCCAAGCTCATCGCCATCACGGCCAACGCCCATTCCCGCTTGGCCCGAAGCTCCGACGTGGCGATTCCCACCTACGTGAAAGACGAGGCCTCCTCCTGGGGCCTGGTGCCCACCGCCTCCACGACGGCGATGCTGGCCCTGGGGGACGCGCTGGCCCTGGAGCTTGCCAGACAAAAGGGCTTCACCGCGACCGACTTTGCCCAGCTTCATCCCGGCGGATCGCTGGGCAAACAGCTCACCCTGCGGGTGGAGGATCTGATGCGCCGGGGCGCTTCCAACCCCGTCGTCTCCTCCGGCGCCACCGTGAAGAAGGTCCTCCTGGCCATCACCCGGGCCCGCGCCGGCTCGGCCGCGGTCGTGGACGCCAAGGGCCGGCTGATCGGCATCTTCACCGACGGGGACCTGCGCCGCCGGATCGAGACCGACCCCCAGATCCTGAAGAGGAAAGTGAGCGTTTGCATGACCCGCGCCCCCAAGACCCTGCCGGTGGGTCATCTGGCGGTGGAGGCCCTGAAGATCCTGCGATCCCACAAGATCGACGAAATCCCCATCGTGGACGCCAAGGGCGCTCCGGCGGGTCTCCTCGATGTCCAGGACCTCCTCAAGGCCGGGCTGGTTTAGCGTGACAGCGGCTCCATCCGCCCGGCGCCGTCCCGTCGGGTGGCTCATCGCCTGCATCCTTTTTGGGATTTACGTGAGCCTCAAACTTCAGGGTTCCTGGTTCTCCTTTCAGGCCCACCGGCTGGAGCTGAAGCTCGACGCGATCCGGCCGGAGCTTTCGACCCTGGTCATGCACGAACAGATGAAGACCACCCATGCCGCCTGCCTGGAGGCCCTCGGCCAGGCGCGGTCTCAAGAGCTTTCGGCCGAGCCCTTCTTGAGGTTCCTTTCCCGGGAGGTGCCCGCCTCCATCGCGATCGAGCGGCTCGAGGTTTCCCAGGCGATGGGGCTTAAGGTCCGGGGCAGCTGCCTGCCCGGCATCAGGCCCGCGGAGGAGCCGATCCTGCTGTGGGCCGAGAAGCTCCGGCAAGAGGGCTTCGACGTGCAGGTGAGGTTCATCATCCCGGACTCCAAGGTCACGGGGCTGTGGCGCTTTGAGCTGAAGGGAGAGAAGCCCCATGGTTGAGTCCAGCCCCAGGGAGCGGCACCTCTTGAGGGGCCTGCTTCTGCAGGTCGCGGTGGTGGCGGCGCTGGTCTTCGCTTACACCCAGGCGGTCCGCCAGCTCAAGGTCCAGCACGAGAGGCTCTTGAGGCTCAAGGAACAGCTCGTCGAAGGACGGACGAAGATGGACGAAAAGCCCGATCAAGAGTTTGCCCATCTGAAGGAGGAGCTGACTCGGCTGACCGGCCTGCTGTCCACCCGGGAAGAGCTGGAAACCTGGGCTAAGGAGCTTGGCCGAAGGGCCGAGGAAGAGTTTGGCTTTCCGGATCCGGAGGTCTCGGTGGGGATGGTGGAACGGAAGATCGAGATTCCCATCGAGCCCTTGCCCTCCTTCAAGCTGGAGCTTTACGCGGTGGAGCTTAAGGGCCAAACGACCACCCGCTCGGCGGCCGGGCTTCTTGCCGCGGTGGACCGCGGCCGGACGATGCGCCTGTGCCCCCTGGAGACCCTGGAGCTGAAATCCCTCTCCCCCGCCTCGGCCCAAACCGTTGAGGCGCGCTTGAAGTGGCTGGTGGCGGTGTCGGACCGGGCGGCCCCCTTGCCGCGGCCGGCGCCGGCGCCGGCCGCGCCGCTTTCTTGGGGCGGCCGGGAGGAGCCGTTTCAATCCCCCTTCCTTTTTCCGGGGGCCGTCCGTCCGGTCCGCGGACGCTCCCCCTCTTTTCAATTGACCGGCATTCTCTGGGACCCAGCCACCCCCACGGCGGTGGTCAACGGCACCCTTTTAAAACCCGGCGACCGGATCCAAGGCTGGAGGCTGGTCCTGCTCACCTCCCGGCAGGTTCTCCTTGCCAGGGGAGGGGATGAGATCCTCCTTTCCCTCTCTTAGACGGCGGCGGGGTTGATTCCGGGCGTAAGGTGCGTTAAAATCAAAGGTTCAATCAATCAGATGTGTTCCTCACGCACAAGAGCGAGGATATTCCTGGCTCTGTTTTTTATCCTCTTAGGTGCAGGCTGCACAAAAGGTTTGCCGCCCCCCGCGCCCGGGCCGGAGGCCCCGGCGGCTTCCGGGCCGGCCGAGGATGTGATCTCCGCCTTCAGCCTGACGGGCAACGACCGGACCGGCCGGAAGAAATGGGTGATTGAGGGCCAAACGGCCAACCTGCTGGCCGAGACCGTCCTTCTTTCGCCGGTCACGGCCAAGAGCTTCGGCAAGGTGGAGACCACCCTCACCGCGGCGCGGGGAAAGTTCCAAAAGCAAAGCCGCGACGTGGAATTGAAGGAGGATGTGATCGTCGTCACCTCCGACGGGGCCCGGCTGTCCACCGACACCTTCTTTTGGTCGGCCGACCGCGGCATGGGCAGGACCCCCGACTGGGTGACGATCACCCGGCCCGGGATGACGACGGCGGGCAAGGGGGGGATCGGTTTTCCCTCTTTGAAGAAGGTGAAGCTTGAGAAGGAGGTCACGGTGACGTTGACCGGGGCGAAGGGCAAAACGGTGATCACCTGCGATGGGCCGATGGAGGTGGATTACGGGCGCCACAAGATCCGCTTTCTGAAGAGGGTCGTCGTGCGGGACGCGCAGGGGACCATCCACTCGGACCGGATGGATGTCGCCCTGGATCCCCATACGAACCAGATCCGGCGGGTCACCTGTTTGGGGGACGTGGTGATCCGCCAGGCCGGCCGGATCTCTTACGCCGACCGGGCCGACTACTGGCAGCCGCGGGGGGATGTGCGCCTGATGGGGCACCCCCGGATTGTTTGGGTGGGAAATCCTTATGAATCGTGACAACGGAAACGGCCACCTCCTTCAGATCGCCGGCCTGGCCAAGAGCTACGGCGGCCGCAGCGTCGTGGACGCGGTCCATCTGTCCGTCCGCCGGGGCGAGATCGTGGGATTGCTCGGCCCCAACGGCGCCGGCAAGACCACCTGTTTTTACATGGTGGTGGGCCTGATCCCGCCGGAGGGCGGCCGGATCCGGTTCAAGGGAGGCGACGTCACCCATCTGCCCATGCACTTGAGGGCCCGCACCGGCATCGGATACCTCTCCCAGGAGCCCTCCATCTTCCGAAAACTGACCGTGGAGGAGAACATCCTGGCGATCCTGGAGACGCTTCCCCTGACCGGCCGCGACAGAGGCCAAAGGCTGGTGTCCCTCCTGGACGAGCTGGGGATCAGCCACCTGGCCAAGTCCCGGGCCGACACCCTTTCCGGCGGCGAGCGCCGGCGCCTGGAGATCACCCGGGCGCTGGCCACCGAGCCGACCCTTCTGCTGTTGGACGAGCCCTTTTCCGGGATTGACCCGATCGCCGTGGCCGAGTGCCAGGAGATCATCCGGGGGCTGAAGGAGCGGGGCCTGGGGATTCTGCTGACCGATCACAACGTGCGGGAGACCCTTTCGATCACCGACCGGTCGTACCTCATGGCCGACGGGAAGGTGCTGATCGAGGGCCAGGCCGACGAACTGCTGGGCGACGCCAAGGCCCGCGAGATTTACTTGGGCCCCAAATTCAGGATGTGACAGAAGAGAGAATGCAGATCACCATAACCGGCCGGCACCTCGAGGTGCCGGGGCTCCTTGAGGAGATGCTCACCCCTAAGCTCACAAGGCTCACGCGCTTCGGCCACAAGATCAATGTGGTGCACGCCATCTTCGGCCGGGAAAAATACCGCTACACGGCGGAGTTCACCTTGAACGCCAAGGGCTTCACCCTGGCCGCGAAGGCGAGCCACCCCCACGACCTTCTGGGCGCGGCCGAGGAGGCGCTGGACAAGCTGACCGCGCAGCTTAAAACGCGCGAGGAAAAAAGAATGGAGCTGCAGCGCCGGAAGGCGCCGCACCGGCCTTAAGAATGACCCCCGCCCCCGCCAAAGACCTCCCCGTCCGCGCGACCTTAAAGGAGCTTTCCCCCTGCGAGAAACAGCTCGCGGTGGAGGTCCCGGCCGAGTCTGTCCGTGAGGAGGAAGAGGCCGTCTATCAGGATCTCAAAAGGGTGGCCCGGGTCCCCGGCTTCCGGGTGGGCCACGCCCCGGCCGACCTCATCCAGCGCTACCACGGGGACAAGGCCCGGGAGGAGCTGATTCAACGCCTGGTCAACCGGTCGCTCGACGCGGCCCTGCAGGAGAAGGGCCCCCTGGATCTGGTGGGCCGCCCGGTGATTTCCGAATTGAAGCTGGCCGCCGGCGGGGGGACGCTCACCTACGTCGCCAAGCTGGAGATCGCCCCGAGGGTTCCGGTGGGCCGGTACAAGAAGCTGCGGCTCACCCGGCGCTCGGCCGCGATCACCGAGAGCGCGGTCGAGCAAGTGGTGAAACAGCTTCAGGAGCACCACGGGGAATTGAGGCCCATCCTGGAGAATCGGGCCGTCCGGGCGGGCGACTTTCTCCTGGCGGATCTGACCCAGACCCCGGCGGGAAAGGCCCCGGAGAAGAAAAGGGATCTTCTCCTGTCGGTGGCGCCGGAGCCGGAGAAGGAATCCGAGGGGATCTCCAAGGATCTCCTGGGAATGACCCCGGGCCAGAAGCGGGAGATTCATCTTAAGGATTCCACCGCGCTGGTGGTGGAGCTGAAGGCGATCAAGGAGAAGGTTCTGCCGCCCGTGGACGACGCGCTGGCGCAGGCCGCGGGCTCTTTCCAGACGCTCGCGGATCTCAAGGCGCAAGTCCGCAAGGAGCTCACCGAGCGCGCCCAGGCCGGCCAGCGGCAGGCGCTGGAATCGCAGGCGCTGGAGGAGCTCCTCGCGAGCTGGAGCTTCGAGGTCCCTCCCTCCCTCGTGGCCTCGCAGGCCAAGAGACTGCTCAAGGAGAATACCCTGGAGCTCATCTCGCGGGGGGTCAAGCCCGAGGAGGTGGAGGGGCGCTCCAAGCTCCTGACCGAGCAGGCCAAGCGGGACGCCTTGAAGGACGTGAGGATCTTCTTCATCCTGCGCGCGGTCGCCAAAGCCGAGGGGCTGTCGGCCACCGAGGAAGAGCTGAACCAGCGGGTCGAGGCGCTGTCCAAACGGTTGAACTTGACCCCGGAGGAGGTTCGCAAGGACCTGGAAGCGAGGGAGCTTTTGGAGGGGATGGCCTGGTCCATCACCCGGGCCAAGATTTTGGATCTCATCATTCGTGAAGCGGAAATTGAAGAGGAGAAAATCAGATGACCGAGCGCAGCCAAACGTTGGTTCCCATGGTGGTGGAGCAGACCGGCCGGGGCGAGCGGGCCTACGACATCTATTCCCGGCTTCTCAAGGACCGGATCGTCTTCATCGGTTCGGTGGTGGACGACCTGATGGCCAACCTGGTGATTGCCCAGATGCTCTTCCTTCAGATGGAGGATTCCAACAAGGAGATCAACGTCTACGTGAACTCCCCGGGCGGCTCGGTGACGGCGGGGCTGGCCATCTACGACACGATGCAGTTCATGAAGCCCGACGTGGCCACCTACTGCATGGGACAGGCAAGCTCGATGGGCGCCCTCCTGTTGTGCGCCGGCGCCAAGGGCAAGCGCTTCAGTCTGCCCCACGCCCGCATCATGATCCATCAGCCCTGGGGCGGGGTGCAGGGGGCCGCCGCCGACATCTCGATCCAGGCCAAGGAGATCCTCCGCCTGCGCGACCGGATCAACGAGATCCTGTCCCTGCACACCGGGCAGAGCCTGGAGCGGGTCGCCAAAGACACCGACCGGGATTTCTTCATGTCCGCCGATGAGGCCAAGGAGTACGGCTTGATTGACGAGGTGATCCGAGGCAAGAAAAAATGACCGAGCAAGCGAACCTTAATTCCAAGCTCGGTCATCCCGAGCGAAGCGAGGGATCTCATGACCCCATCCTCTTAACGCCGGGCCCCACCATCGTGCCGCCCGAGGTCCGCCAGGCCCTGGGCCGCCCGATGGTCCATCACCGGACGGCGGAGTTCAGGGCCGTCCTGCAGGAGGTGGAGTCGGGCCTTAAGGCGCTCTTTAAAACCTCGGAGCTCGTGCTGATTTTGACCAGCTCCGGCACCGGCGCCATGGAGGCGGCGGCCGTGAATCTCCTTTCGGCGGGCGACGAAGCCCTCGTGATCCAGGGGGGCAAGTTCGGCGAGCGCTGGCGCGAGATCTGCGAGGCCTACGGCGTGAAGGTGATCGCGGTCGATCCCCCGTGGGGAAAGCCTCTGCCGCCGCGCCTGATCTCGGAGGCCCTGCGCCAGCACCCCGGCGCGCGGGCGGTCTTCGCCACCCTGTGCGAGACCTCCACCGGGGTGGCCTACGACCTCAAGGCCATCCGCCAGGCGATGGGAGATTGCGAGGCGCTTCTGGTGGTGGACGCGATCAGCGGCCTTCTGGCCGAGCCCTTTGACATGGATGCCTCTGGCGTGGACGCGGCGGTCTGCGGCTCCCAGAAGGGGATGATGCTCCCGCCGGGCCTGGCCTTCATCGCCCTAAGCCCGCGGGCTTGGGAGGCGGCCAAATCTTCCCGCCTGCCCAAGTATTACTTCAACCTTCTGAAGGCGCGCGCCAGCTGGGAGAAGGAGATGGACACCCCCTTCACGCCGGCCATCACCCTTTTGGTGGGCTTGAACGAGTCGCTCAAAAAGATTCAGGGGCAGGGCGGGGTGGACCGGTTCGTCCAGCGGCATCAGGGGCAGGCCCAGGCGCTTCGCCAAAGCCTGCAGGCGCTGGGCCTTCAGCTTTACGCGGACCCGGCCTGCGCCTCCAACGCCGTGACCGCCGTGAAGGTCCCGGACGGGGTCAACGGCAAGGATCTCATCTCAAAGATCAAGAAGCAGGGCATCACGGTGGCCGGCGGCCAGGGCAAGGAGCTCTCGGGCAAGATCTTCCGGATCGCCTCCATGGGGGTGGTCGGCTCCGCAGAGCTCGACCGGTGCCTTCAGGCGCTCACCCAGGCGCTGACCGAATTGGGCTGGAAGGCGCCCTCCCATGGCTGATCCCATCCGCATCCTGGTGACCGACCCTCTCTCGGACGAGGGGGTCCAGCTGCTGAAATCGTCCGATCGGATCACGGTGGACGTCAAGACCAAACTGCCCCCGGCCGAGCTCATCGGTTTGATCGGCGGCTACGAGGGCCTCGTGGTCCGCTCCGGCACCCAGGTGACCCGGGAGGTGCTGTTGGCGGCCAAGCGCCTCAAGGTGATCGGCCGGGCCGGCGCGGGCCTGGACAACATCGATCTGGAGACCGCCTCCAAGCAGGGGATCATCGTGATGAACGCCGCCGGCGGCAACACGATCTCCACCGCCGAGCACGCGATGAGCCTCCTCATGAGCCTCGCCCGCAACATCCCGCAGGCCACCCAGTCGATCAAGGAGGGCCAGTGGAACCGGACCAAGTTCACCGGGGTGGAGCTGTTCGGAAAATTCCTGGGCATTGTGGGGCTGGGCCGGGTGGGCACCGAGGTGGCCAAGAGGGCGCTTGCCTACGGGATGAGGCTCGTGGTCTACGATCCCTATCTTTCGCAGGAGCGGGTCCGGGAGCTGGACGCCCATCCGGCGAAGGATTTGAAGGAGCTCTTCGCCCAGGCCGACTTCATCACCATCCATACCCCGCTCTCCGACGAAACCCGCCAGCTCATCGGGGAGCGCGAGCTGGCCCTGATGAAAAAGGGAGTCCGGATCGTGAACTGCGCCCGGGGCGGGATCATCAACGAGGCGGCCCTGGCCGACGCCATCCGATCCGGCCACGTGGCCGGCGCGGCGCTGGATGTTTTTGAGAAGGAGCCCCCCACCTGCAAGGAGCTCCTCGCCCTGCCGCAGGTGGTGGCCACCCCCCACCTCGGGGCCTCCACGGTGGAGGCCCAGCTCTCGGTGGCCACCGACATCGCCCTTTGCGTGCGGGACTGCCTCCTGGGCCGCGGGGTGCGAAACGCCGTGAACTTTCCCTCGGTTGACCCGGAGGTTCTGGCCCTGATCGACCCCTACCTCAAGCTCGTCGAGAAGATGGGCGCCATGCACGCCCAGCTTGCCGAGGGTTCCCCCCGGGAGATCAGGATCCGCTACGTCGGGGAGATCACCCGCCTGTCCCTGGCCCCGGTGACGGTCGCCTTCATCAAGGGGCTGCTCACCCCGGCTTTGCAGGAGACGGTGAACTACGTCAACGCCGGCGTCATCGCCAAGGAGCGCGGCATCAAGGTGATCGAGTCCAAGGCCACCGAGGCGCAGGACTTCGCCAACCTGATCGCCACCACCCTGGAGACCGACCGCGGCCGGACCGAGATCCACGGCACCCTCTTCACCCGGACCGACCCGCGGATCGTCCGGATCGACGATTTCTACATGGATGCCGTCGCCTCCGGCTCGGTCCTGGTGATCCGCAACCAGGACAAGCCCGGCATGATCGGCCGGGTGGGCAGCGCCTTGGGGGCGCGCGGGATCAACATCGCCTGGATGACCTTCGGCCGGAAGGCCCAGGGGGGCGAGGCGATGACCGTCCTCAATGTGGATCAGCCGGTCTCCCCCGAGGTGCTGGCCGAGCTCGCGAAGCTTCCCGACGTCCTCGGCGTCAAACTGGTCAAGCTCTAAGATTTCCTGATCCGCCATGCCGAACATCGTGGTCGTGGGCGCGCAGTGGGGCGACGAGGGCAAGGGCAAGGTGATCGACATGCTCGCCGACCGCTGTGACATCATCGTCCGCTTCCAAGGGGGCAACAACGCCGGACACACGGTGGTGGTGGGCGGCCGCGAGTTCGTGATGCACCTGATTCCCTCGGGCATTCTCCACCCCGGCAAGTACTGCCTGATCGGCAACGGCGTTGTGGTGGACCCCCAGGTTCTTCTGGAAGAGATCGAGGGCTTGAGGGCGAGCGGCATCGAGGTGGAGAACAACCTGGGGTTGAGCGACCAGGCGCACCTCATCCTTCCCTACCACAAGGCGCTGGACAAGCTGCGCGAGCAGAAGGTCGGCGCCGGCAAGATCGGCACCACCGGCCGCGGCATCGGGCCCTGC
Organism: Candidatus Omnitrophota bacterium; assembly: GCA_016177405.1. Classification (GTDB taxonomy): domain Bacteria; phylum Omnitrophota; class Gorgyraeia; order 1-14-0-20-64-10; family 1-14-0-20-64-10; genus JACOVG01. Next base: position 22,970 of record JACOVG010000012.1, read on the forward strand.
TACGCCGACAAGGCCAACCGGGTGGGGATCCGCGTGGCCGATTGGATGGACGACGAGGTCTTCCGAAGAAAGCTGGCCATGAACCTGGAGGAGAAGAACGCCCTTTTCTCCAGGCTCTACCAGGCCCCGGCGTTTGGTTTTGAGGAGATCTACCGGGCCTACGCCGGTTTTCGCGAGCGGATCGCCCGCTGCGTGGTCCATGCGCCGGTTTTCCTGAACGAGGCGATCGCCCAGGGCAAATCGGTCCTCTTTGAGGGGGCCCAGGGGACGTGGCTCGACATAGACCACGGGACCTATCCCTACGTGACAAGCTCCAACGCCACCGCCGGCGGGGCTTGCGTGGGAACCGGCGTGCCCCCCACGAAGATCGACCGGGTGATGGGGGTGGTCAAGGCCTACACGACCCGGGTGGGCGAGGGGCCTTTCCCGACGGAATTTCCGCCGGATCTCATGGGGAAGATCCGCGCCAAGGGCAAGGAATTCGGCGCCACCACCGGCCGGCCCCGGCGCTGCGGCTGGTTTGACGCCATCCTGGTGAAATCCTCGGTCCTGATCAACGGGATCACCGAGATCGCGGTCACCAAGCTGGACGTTCTGGACGACTCCCCGCGGGTGAAGATCTGCACGGCCTATCGCCTGGGGGACAAGCTCCTGGCGCATCCCCCGGCGGCGATCGACCGCTGGCAGGAGGTGGAGCCGGTCTACGAGGAGCACCCCGGCTGGCTCAAGGACACCTCCGAGGTGACGAGCTTCGAGGAGCTGCCTCCCCAGGCCCGACGGTATCTGAAGCGGCTGGAGGAGCTGTTGAGGGTAAGGATTTCCATTATCTCCGTGGGTTCAAAAAGGGAGCAAGCCTTCCGTGTCTAACTTCGAGTATTTCTCTTTTCTGACGAGCCCCGCCTTCTCCGTGTGGGAGAAGGGGGCGCTCTGGTCGGTGCTGGGGGTGGCGGTTCTAGGGCTCTTGTACGCGGGCTTCCTGGCGGGCCAGGTCCTTCGGGAGGGCCGGGGCACTCCCAAGATGATTCAAATCGCCGAGGCGATCAAGGGCGGGGCCAACGCCTACCTCGTCCAGCAGTTCAAGGCGGTCGCCTTCCTGATTCTGCTGTTGACGGGCGGGCTCTACTTCACCGCCCAGGAACAGCATGTGGGCTTGGGCCGGGCCTGCGCCTTCCTGATGGGGGCGGTCTTCTCGGCCACGGTCGGCTGGATCGGGATGAACCTGGCGGTCCGGGGCAACCTCCGCGTGGCGGCCGCCTCCCGGACCAGCTTCGGCCAGGCCCTCAAGATCGCCTACCGCACCGGCACCGTCACCGGCATGCTCACCGACGGGCTGGGGCTCTTCGGCGGGACCATCATCTTTATGATCTACGGGGAAAGGGCCTACGAGGTTCTGCTGGGCTTCGGCTTCGGGGGAACCCTGCTTGCCCTCTTCATGCGGGTGGGCGGCGGGATCTACACCAAGGCGGCCGACGTCGGGGCGGACCTCGTGGGCAAGATCGAGAAGGGGATCCCCGAGGACGACCCCCGCAACGCCGCCACCATCGCCGACAACGTCGGCGACAACGTGGGCGACTGCGCCGGCATGGCGGCCGACATCTTCGAATCGTACGAGGTGACGATCGTCTCGGCCATGATCCTGGGCTGGGCCTCCTTCGGCCACAAGGGGGTGATCTTTCCCCTGCTGGTGCGGGCGATCGGCGTTTTAAGCTCGATCATCGGGACCTACGCGGTGCGCACCTCCGACGTGATGCGCGACGCCATGCGGGCGATCAACATCGGCTTCCTTCTTTCGGCGGTGACCTCGGTCCTTGGTTTCTCGGTGCTGGGCTTCTTTTACCTGCGGTTTCCCGAAAGCGCCGGCGCGGCCCTGCCGGGGTGGGTCACGCTGGGGGTGCCGGGCCTGGACATGCGTCCGGTCTGGACCACCATGATCGGAATCCTGCTGGCCATGACCGTGAACCGCCTCACCGAGCACTTCACCGAAACCAGCAAGCCCCCGGTACAGTCCATCGTGCGCTCCACGACCACCGGACATGCCACCACCATCATCACCGGCATCGCGGTGGGCTACGAGTCGGCCGTCTGGGCGATCCTGGCGATCGCCGTGGCGATCTTCGCCTCGGTTTTGATCTACGCCGGGACCAACCCCACCTTCATCGCGTATGGGGTGGCGATGTGCGGCATCGGCATGCTCACACTGACCGGCAACAACATCTCGATGGATGTCTTCGGGCCGGTGGCCGACAACGCCAACGGAATCGGCGAGATGGCCCATTTGGAGCCGCAGGCCCGGCAGACCCTGGCCGACCTGGACGCCGTGGGCAACACCACCAAGGCGATCACCAAGGGGATCGCCATCGCCTCGGCGGTGGTGGCGGCGGTCTCGCTGTTCAACGCCTATCTCACCGACATCGGCGCGATCCTCAAGCAGTCTTACAGCCAGGTGGCGGCCACCCTCTCCCTCTCGGAGCCGGCCGTCTTCATCGGCCTGCTGATCGGCGGGGCGGTCCCCTTCCTCTTCAGCAGCCTCACCATTCAGGCGGTGGGCCGCGCGGCGATGCTGATCGTCCAGGAGGTGCGCGCCCAATTCAAGGACAAGGAAATCTGGGAAGGGAAGAAGCTCCCGGACTACGCGCGGGTGGTTTCCATCTGCACCACGGCCGCCCAGAAGGAGCTCATCGGGCCGGCCCTGCTGGCCATCGTCATGCCGATCGTTGTGGGGTACGCCTTCGGGACCGCCGGCCTGGGCGGGTTCCTGGGAGGGGCGATCCTTTCGGGCCAGCTCCTGGCGGTCTTCATGGCCAACGCCGGCGGCGCCTGGGACAACGCCAAGAAGGCGATCGAGGACGGCCTCCACGGCGGCAAGGGCTCCGAGGCCCACAAGGCCTCGGTGACCGGCGACACGGTGGGAGATCCCCTGAAGGACACGGCCGGGCCGGCCCTGAACCCGATGATCAAGGTGATGAACATGGTGGCGATGCTGGTGGTTCCCCTGATCCTGGCCCATCAGGCATCCCCTTTCTGGCGCGCGGTGGTCGTTTCGGTCGGACTTCTGATTGTGGGGATAGCGCTTCGGTATTCGAAACGGGAACAGTGAACAAAAACAGTGAGGTGCCGGCATGAAGAATAAGTTTTGGGTGTTGGTTTTTCTTGTCCTTTTCGGCTGGGCGGCCTTGAGTTTCGCCCAGGAGACCGTCTGGCTGGACGACGCCGTGGCCCCCGGTGGTGCCACCGAAGGCAGCTGGCTCTGGGAGGATTCCGCCGAGGCCAGCGGCGGCAAGGCCCACGCGCATCCCTCGGCCAAGGGCCAGCAGTCTCACGGCATCGGCTTGGCGCCCGCCCTCCTGCCGGCCAACGGCATGATCAGCCAGACGGTCTGGCTGGACCCCCAGGACCCGCCCCGGGGGATCATGCTCAAGGTGAAAACCGAGACCGGCGAGGAAGCCGGCGTCTACTGGGAAGGGGAAGAGGAGGTCTTTGTCCCGGCCGACGAGGAGGAGGTTTTCTACTACGGCCTTCTGCCCGAGCTGGGCAAGTGGGTCACACTGGAGGTGCTGGCCGAGGATTTGGGGCTGGAGGACGAAAAGATCGCCCAGATCACCTTTGTGACCTTTGACGGCCGGGTTTTGTGGGACAAAACGGTCCTCACCGAGGCGCCACCGGCCGAGGAGGTCGAGTTCTTCCCGGATCTTTCCCCGCCGGTTCCGCAGGAAGAGGCCCCGCTCCCGGGGAATATTGAATAGTAGAGGGTTTCATATTTTGCAAATGTTAATGGTAATTGAGTTTTTGATAGGAGATATTGACAACCCCCGCGTCCATCAGATAAACTCCCTTACGTAGTCGATTCAACACCCTGGGTCCGTCCCATAGCGGGCCCAGGGTGTCCGTCTATATGGAATAGATGAGGGTTTAAAGAAGCTTTTATCTCCCCGATGAAGCCAAACCTGAATCAGGAAGAAAGTCGGTGTCAGACACCGAAACCGGTGTCTGACACCGTTGTTCCTCGCCTCTTCCTTAATAAGCGACCCCTCGCCCTCCTGCTCGTCCTCACCTCCCTCACCACCTGGGCTTGCCCCGCTTTTGCCCTGCGCCCGGCCGCCCCCAAGGAATCCGGCCTCGAGGAAGAGCTCTCCCGGACCCTCACTTCAGCCCCCGCTCGCCCTGAACTTGTCGCAGGGCCCGCCTCCGGCCTGGAGGAATGGAGTGACCGTTTTCATTTCATAATCTTTCCAGAGGGAGATCGAGACGACCGGGCAATCGCTACTGGGTTTGGTCCTGCCGATCATACCCTCTGGATCCGAATCATCCAGAGTGACGGTTTCACCTCTCGTCTTGGGTTCCAAGTAAAGGACCCTTCAGAAAGAGCCTTCCCCGGAGAAGTTCTGGTTTTACCTGGCAGGACCATAGGGAATTTGCTCCGGAAGACGGTGCCACAAAGAGATCTTTGGCGCGCTTGGGATATAGGAGTAGATAAGCTCACCCCTTACAAGCGCCGGAGTGAACTCGCGGCTTTCCTGGCGCGTTATCCGGAATTTTGGAAGGCGGTCCAAAAACAAAAGGCGTTAGCCATCGCGGGAGGCCGCGACGAGCAGGCCCTAAGTTTCCAAAGTGGCGATTACGCCGTCCTTTTCTATACCCCCGGGGAGGATCCGGCCCAGTGGAAAATCTTTGCAGATCTTTCGGCCAATCCGCATCGCGATGATCAGCCAGTCACCTTAACATTCTCCGTTTCGCCTCGCCACGAGTTCAATCGAAAAAGTGTTTACCTGAAGCGGCGGGGTCTCCCGTCATCTTCTGCCCAACCTTTCTCGCAACGGCAGACTCTTACCCATCAGCGCGCCCCTAACCCCCCCTCCGGCCTGGAGGAGCTGGGGGCGAGATTGGCCGAGATTCCATTGTCGGCCGGACTGACAAAACTTTTTCAAGGCCTGGGCCAGACCCAGCCCGACATGGTGGATCGGTTTCTGACCATCCAGGAATCGGCAAAGAAGCAATGGCTGGCGATTCTTGAGAAGCATCCCGGCGAGCTGAAGATGGCCGTGGTTATTCCCGCCTACTCGAGGGGTGTGGACCGGATTCGATCGCAGGACTCGCTGACGCTGAAGCTTCTGCAGCTTAAGAAGCTGGCCGAAGCGGATACCCGGGGCCGTGTCCGATTCGTGATCTACGTGGTGGATGACAAGCCGGAGGCAGGACTTCAGGCGGAGGTGGATCGGGCCCGGCAAGCGGCAGGGGTGACTCCAGAAGGGCCTGTTCAGGTCCGATACCTCCGATTGCAGGACGCCGTGGACAAGCGGCGTCCGGATCTCAAGGATCTATGGTTCGACCTCGTGCCGGGGGAGCAGGGCTCCAGAAGAAGCATCAAGTGGGGCGCGGTGAGATACGGCATGAGTGTCGCGGTGGAAGAAGGAGCCCGGGTGGTCGGCATGACCGACGCCGATTCCAACCAGCAAGCCTCCGAGCTTCCCAACCTCTTCGCGCCCATTCTCTTGGAGGATCGCGCGGCGGCCGTCGGATCCCGCTTCTTAAATGGATCTGCTTCAAACAACGATCAGATCGGCCCCCACAACTTCATTGAATATTTCCTCTATAACCCCCTGGTCAAGCTCGCCATGCCGGAGATCGCTCCCATCGAAGATCTCCAGTCGGGACTCAAGGCCTTTTCGGCGAAGTTCCTGAAGGCCGCTCTGCCCAAGATGGCTACCCACAAGTTTGCCGGAGATTCGGAACTGCTGTTTTTGATGGCTCAAGCGGGCGGCCGCATCGCCGAGGTTCCCCGGTCCGAAATCGAGGAAAGCCCCGGCCAAAGCGCGGTAAATCCCGCCAGCTACATGAGCTTTGTTGAGCAACTAAAACTGCAACTGGTCCTGCACGCCGGCGGAAGAGGATTCCCGCCCGCCGCTTCAAGGTTTGGCCGGGCGATTCAAGGTCTCAACGTTGGTTTTTGGACGGCGCAGCGCCGCCGTTTCGAGCAGGCGCTGAATGAGGTGCAGGCGGGAAGGAAAACGCATGCCGAGGTAGAAGGGTTGTTACACGACCTCCTTTTCCCCGCCACGGGCCTGGAGGAGGGGGAGGAGTTCACCGGCGAGGCCCATCCGGGCGATATCATCTGGAATCCGAACGACCCGCAGGGGATCCGGTACGTGGTGGATCGCCTGGAGGGCGGCAGGGTCGTCGCCCACCCGGAGAAGGAGCCGAAAGCCGTCGTCCGATTTCACCCGGATGCGCTGAAGCGCGATTTCAAACGCGCCTCTCCTCCCCTCAAGACGCTGAAAGAGCGGGCCGCTCAAGTCCCAGCCGAGGTTCAGGAGCTTTCCATCCGCGGGGGGCGCCGGCTGGAAAAACAACGGGCGGCCTTTTATCGAATTCAGGATCTGATTGGGCAGGACCCAGAGGTCTTGAGGCGGCTGAAGTCTGTTCGGGTGGGGGCCAAGGTGGTTTTATACGGCGCTACCTCCGAGGAGCTTTCTCACTTCCAGGGATTGGGCCTTGAGCCCGCCGATTACGATTTTGTTTTGCTGGAGCCGGTCTCGAACCCGGGAATGGCCGGCGATTTGGTGAAGAAGGCTTGGATGAAGGCCTCGGTGGTCTTCGCGGGGATTTCGGTGATGGACTTCATCACCCTGGTCCAGCCGCCGGGCGTTGCCGGCAGCAAGGAGAGACTTCCGTTTCCCGATTGGGCCGACCCGGCAAAACCGCTCACCGTGGTGGATCAATTTCCTGAAGGAGCCGCCGCATACCTGGCCAAGGCGGAGCGGGTGATCTCCGGAGGGCCTTCTCACAGCGGGGCCAGAGTTGCCTGGCAGACGCTGGGAGGCGGGGTCCAGGGGCTGGGTAAGCGGGGAGATGTCCGGGTTTCTCATGTCTCCCGCGTGGGCGAAGGGACAGAAGGAGAGAAGCTCCTGGTTTCTCTGCGGGATTTAAGAGAGTCGGGGGAAGGGGTGGAGGTCTCCGGAATGAAGCCGGCCAAAGGAAGGGTGAATGCCTCCACGCTGGTTCTCTCCCAGCCCGAGGGAAAGCGCAATTTCATCCACCAGCTGGGGGCCAGCAACGAGCTTACCCCAGCCGATGTCCCGGACTCGGCTTTCCAGGGCGAGATCTTCTCCCTTCACGGGTCGGAGCTCGCCCAGAGGTTCATGAAGGGCGGGAAAGGGGTGATCGCGCTCCTGGAAAGAGCCAAGGCAGCCGGAGCCATCACGACCTGGGACACCGTCGTGGATCCCTTTCAACATTGGGGTTCGGGGAATCTCTCCGACAGAGATTTCGAAAAACTCCTTTCCCTCATCGACGTCTTCACCCCGTCGTTTGGGGAGGCGCTTGACATCATCCGCTTGCGGGAGGGGCTTTCCGATGCCCAGGTAAAGAAGTGGGCCCCCAGCCAGGCGGCGCGCTATTTTCTGGACCGCGGTTCCGAGGCCCTCTTCCTGAAGCTGGACGAGAAGGGGTCGCTCATCTGGACCACCCAGCGTTCCATCTTTGGCAGGCCGGCCCATTTCAGGATGCCGGTTCTCTGGGGCTTGAAGAAGAGGGACGGCACCGGAACCGGCGACGCCTACTCCGCCGCGGTCATCGTCGGCATCCTCATGGACTGGCCGGTGGAAAAGATTGCCCGGGTGGCCACCGCCGCCGGCGGGCTCGTTCTGGAAAATTACGGCGGGACCCTGGGGGATTACACCTTCCCCGACGTCCTCAAAGCGGCCGAGCGTCTTGAGGGCCAGATCGACGTGAAGATGGCTCTGGATTACCCGACTCTCTCCCTTTGGGAGGTGAGGCCTGGCGGGACCTCCGCGGGCTTTCCAGAGGGGCTCCTTCCGGAGGCCAAACCGGAATTGGATACCCTGCTTCTTCTGGCGGTGAGGCCTGATGAGGCGATCGCGGTGGCCGAAGGCCAGCCGGACGACCATCTTGCTAGAGGTCCTGTCGACAGGTTAAGGGTGCGCCTGAATGGGCGAACCGGCCCTCTTTCGCCGTCTGAAGAAGCGCTGGCCGAAGCCGTCCAGCGAGAGCCCCGCTTGGGTTCCACCCGCTCCACCCAGGAGCAGAGCGATCTTTTGACCTACATCGCAAGCGCTCTCCTCATTCCCCCCGCCATCGATGACCCCTCCGCTGCCGGCTTGGAGGAAAAGAATCGCAAGCCGGAGGCTGCCTCGGCGGTCTGGGACGGTTTGACCGTTGACCAGGCAGCGGAAATGCTTTTTGCTTACCGCCTGCGGAAGTCTTTGTACGCTGGTCGGAAGATCTTCCCCGTGGCCGGCAGTAAATCTTTTTTGGACACGATGTTCAACGGAGAGATCCGCAGCTGGCTGCAGACGGTAGCGAATGGTCATCCAAACGAATCGCTGAAACTTGTCGATGATGGCACGACCGTTTACGCCAGCTCTTCCGCCACGGGCCTGGAGGAGGGGGGCCAGGAGAAGGTTCAGAACGAGGTTCAGGAGGCCCTCTTGAGATTCCAGGGGCTCTTGTCCCACGCGACCAGCAAGGATTTGCACGTTTTGAGCCCCCAGACGCTCAAACGGCTCCCGGATCTCCAAGGCTTAGGCGGCTTTGGTTTATTCCTGTTGCCTGACTCGAAGTTGCCGTTAGATCAGCTTCCGGGAGCAATAAAGAGGCGGTTGGGCAGAAGGCCCAAGGCCAATTTCTACGGCGCCGGAGCGGAAACCACTATCCTGGGGCTTGCCGCCCCGGGAGCGGGCGGTAGGTCTGGCTGGCTCAATCTGGTTGTTGCAGGCAATGGGACGCTCGAGGAGTTCCTAGCAGGAACCCTGCTTCCCGGCTTGGGCATTCCCGACAAGCACTGGAAGGGCGAGGATGATCTCGCGCAGATTGCGCTCGACCTGTGGACGCTGGCTCCTGCGCGAGCTGCCGGGCTGGAGGAAAAGCCCCAAACGGAGGACCAAGAGGACGAGTGGGGCGGGGTGGTTCGGCTGAATCTCTATGCCGAGCCGGATAGGGACGACCGGATTGTTATTTATAATCTCGGAGGCAGCCGCGCCGTCTGGGTCAAGTGGCTGAAAACAGAAAATCCCTCCAGGATCAGCGTAGGTTTCCTCGCGGCCGATGCCGGAGGAAGGCATTTGCCGGGCGATGTCGTCGTGCTAAGCGGGGAAACCGTCCAGCGCGCCCTGGATGAAGCCCAGAGCCCTCAATGGATCTGGCCGGCTTCCAATCGAATCCCGGATCTTCGCGACCCGGGAATCCGCGTCGCCATTCGGAAGGCAATGGAAAAGCGCCTGTCCGAAGCGAAGGCAAGTTTCCTCCAAGTCCCTCCTGCTCCTCAAGAGATGGAATTCAGGGATGGAGGCTACGCCGTTGTCTTTGACACCGCCGGAGATGACCCCTCAAGCTGGCGCCCCGTGGCCGACCTTTCCGTTCTTCCGAAAAACCAGAGGAAAATAGAGCTCGTTTTATCGGCTTTAGGTGAGGTGAACCTCGACAGAAAGAGCCAGAGCCAATTTCACCAGGAAAACGACCAACCCGCCGTTGATCCCTGGGGCTCGGTTTCCTCGCCTCTCGTGAGCGGCGACGCCTGGAGGAGGAAAGTCCAAAGCCAGCTCGATGATTACGTGACCGTGGTGCAAGCCCCGCCTCAAGGGCACGAGGAAAGGGATCCGGATTTTCCCTCCAAAGAATTGCTCGAGGGCGTTCATTCTATAGAGGGAAGCTTGAAGGATGGAAAGGGGCCGGCGGTTGCCGAGGTCATCCGAAAAGTCCGCGGGAACTTAAGGGCGCTGGAAAGAGGAGGCCGGATTTCTCCTGTGGATTTCGAAGCCCTGGATGATCTTCTGGAGACAGCCGTGATCGAAGCCGAGCGTCCCCGCCGCCTTCCCGCCGGCCCTTCGGCTGTCCCCCCTCGGCCCCTCGATGAGAAAGAGGCCCCCCCAAGTGAATTCGCGGAGGGCATCCCCCTCGGCCCCGCGGCCGAGCCCCCCTCCGGCCTGGAGGAGACGGTCCAGGAGAAGTTCGGCAAGGCGCCGTTTGCCGTGGGAGTGCGTCTGCACGGTAGCACCATTGCCGCCGCTTTGGTCAATCGGAAGGGGGAGGTAGAGACCACCATCCTTGAGCCGACGCAGTGGAGAAAGCTGCCGGAGATCCTTGAGCTTTTGGGAAATCCGCCCCCCGACCGAGTGAATAAAGCGATCCTGGAACTGATTCCTCGCCCCGACCATATCCTCTCCTCGGAACAGCGTGACTTGGCCAGCCGGATTGGCGACCGGATTACCGAAGAAGTCATCCAGCACATCTTGGCCCTCGTCCGCAGTTCAGGACTGCCGAGGGAGAAGTTCAAATACACCTTCATCTCGTTCGCTGGACCTGTGGATCCCGTTTCAGGCCGGGCCGGAGTGCCTTTTGCCGCGCCCAACATACCCGGTTTTGAGAACTATCCCCTGGCCGAGAAGGTGGCCCATGGGATCGAGAAGGAGCTGGGGATGAAGGTTCGCGTGGATGTGAGAAATGACGCCCCCTCCGGCAGGATGGGGGAGACCAGCCCCAGCGGGACCATACCCGGCGCCAAGGGGGTGATCTCCATGATCTGGGGCACCGGGATCAACGCCGACTCGGATACCGTGCCCCTGTTTGAGGTGGGCCACGCCATCGTGGGTCGAATCGAAGAAGACGGCTTGGCCCACTACGAGTTTCGTGGAGCGGCAGAGAATCGGCCAGCCCTGGAACCGGATGAGTTTGAGGTGGAACAGCAATTAGGCGGCGAGGTTCTGGCGGCAGTCTTTAGGCAATACGGTTTCAAAGATGGCGGTGATCTCACACAGCAGGCTGCTCCGGACAATTCTGACCAAGCCAAGCGAGATTCGGCCAGGTCTATCATCGAGGACGTCGGCAAGGACATGGGCAGAGCCATCGCTTCCCTTCTGGCGCACTGCCGCAAGGAGCACCAGTTTGTTCCAACCCGTTTTGTTCTTACCGCCGGCGTGGCGGAGAAATTCGGCAAGGGGTTGGTGGATTCGAAGGGCAGAGACCTTCTGACCGGCGCCGTCCAGGATGGAGCTTCCCAAGAGCTTGTGGGTCGTTTCAATGTTTCTAAAGCGGATGCCGAAACGATGGTCAAGGCCGTTATCCGCTCCAGCATGGATGACCGCCGGGAGTTTGCCGCGGCAGCCAGCGCTCTTCCCTTCGCCGCGGCGGGATTTCCTGCCGATGGATTGTCGGTTCTCCCTGTATCGGAAACATCCCTGGAATTCTTGAAGAAGCTTAATCCTGATACCCCGGCCGAATTTGTTCAACACCAGCTTCTGATGGATGGCCCTCAAAGAGTGGCCGCGGTTCTGGAAAAAGGCAAGGAGACGCAGGCCGTGGGGATGCTTGTGGCAGGCAGACTGTTCTGGGGGACCTGGGAAGATTTTAAGAAAGCGGGACTCACGGATGAGCAATCAGCCTCTGCCTTCCTTGACTATCTCCGGAATGGGATCCATGAGGCGCAGGTTACAGGTTTTAGGAATCTTTTCATCGAGAGGGTGATTCTTCGAAGAAGCCCCAAAAACGGCAGCGTCCATTTACAGCTTTCTGACGGACCGGTCCAGCCAGACGATGAAGTCACCTCGATGGTTCTCCTTCACGACAAAAAACATAATCTGGAAAACTTGGCCCACAGCCGTTCCAAGACCCCACTGCCGACCGGAAAAGCCGCCAAACCGCCCAAGTCCGGGCTGGAGGAGAAGCCGCCGGTGGAAAAGCGGGTCACCGGTAAAACAAAGTTGGCGGCGGGTGACCTGCTTGTTCGCAGGCAGCTAGGTGAGCCCATCCGCGGCTATCAGATCACGAAGATCGGCTGGCCGCAGTGGTGGCGTGGAATAACGGTGAAGCAAACAAGCATAGAAGCAACGCCGCCTCCTCTGCCTCGCGTGACGCGAAGAATCCTGAAGAGCGATCCAACGTGGACCCATCTTCCGCTGGCTGGCCTTCGGGAGGAGGATCTTGTTCGGCTTGGCTTGGAGACCTTCTTGAGCAAAATCACCCCAGGGGAGAAAGCGGCTTGGAAGAAAGAAGGCCGCGAAGCGGCGGCCAAGCAGAAGCAACATAAAGAAGAAATCCGCGCCGCGCTGGGCCCGTACGCCGCGCCGCTTCCCACGCGAACCAAGCCGAAGCCACCCTTCCAGGTGACGCAAGGGGCGCGGGAGTTCGAGATTCTCAAGACGCAGGTTGAGAAGGAAGGGCATCTTGTAGCGGTGGAGCCAACCTCCTACTATCCCGCTGCCGACGGGGGGATTTCCAGTGAGAATGTCGGGAGCATGGTGACCAGCCTTCTTCGCAAGGCGCGCATGGGGGAGAGCGAACTTAAACACATCGCCTTCTTTCTCCCGGGCACTCCGAAGGAAGAGCGGACTCCAAGGAATGTTTTTGTGGTTTCGCTGGATCAGCCCATCTTTCAAGGGAAAGACGCGCCGCAGACCCTGAAAACGGCGCTTGATGCTGTCCTGAAATATCTGCTTTCCCAGGATTCCAAGGAAACACCTACGGAAAGAGTCCAGGTCCCCTTGGCGAGATGGAAGCCGCCGGGCGCCTCTGCCCAAGACCCCCATGAGCTGGTTCCGGTGATCCTGCCCGTTCCTCCGCGCCCCGATCCCACCGCAGGCCCGCCACAGAACCGGCGGGCAGGCCTGGAGGAGGCGGCGGGGGCGTTCCTGGCGGGGGTTGTGGAGCAGACGCGGGCCGAGCAGGACCCTTACGCCCCGCTTCTGGGCACCGATGAGGCCCGGGAGGCCGCGGCGCGGTATCTCACCAGTCAGTGGACCGCTCCGGAGAGGCGGATCGACCCTTCCCAGCTCTTTATAACTCCTGGCGGCGCCGGCGCCCTGGAGCTTTTAATCCGAATGGCGGCCGATGTGACCGACGCCCCCCTCAAGGCGCTTCGAGATCCGAATGGGCGCCAATGGATTTGGCTGTCGAAAGCGCTTGAAGAACGCTACGGAAAACCGGCCCGGAAATACCTTCAAACCAAGGCCTTCGAAGATTCAACTCTTGGGAGCTTCATGATAAGTCTTTATCTCGCGAACCCACAGCGCGGAACCCCCAAGATCATCTTGCTTAAGATCTCTGATTTTCCGCGGGCCGACGATAAGGAGTGGCTCGATTTTTTGAAGTACGCTTCCGCCAATCAAATCCTGGTTGTCTTCGAAGATTCTGAAGGTCCTACCCCAACGATGGGGAAGCTGATGCGGTGGGTCCAGGAGAACCCTCTTTATAAGCGGACAACCCTCTTTATGACCGATTTCGGGAAGCGTCTTGATCTGGACGACTACCCGTTGGGGGCGCTGGTTGGCTTTAACAACGCGCTCGTTACCCCTTACCAGACCGCGGCCGGCGGCTCGATCGCGGCCCCCTCCCAGGCGGTCCAGAAAGGGATCTCCCGCTGGCTTGCCCTCAAGGTCTCTCCCGGGGCAGGGGATGGCTGGCCGCAGGCTGCCCTTTCCTTACCGGATGTGCCGCAGAACAAAGGGTTCCTGGCGCCTCCTTATCTCGAGGGGAAACCGGACCCGACCCTTGCCTTGAGCTCCAGGGCCCTCTGGAAGGAGCGAGGCCTGCCGAGATTTCTGCCCGGCGTGAGCGATGAAAACGTTCTCTCAAGGGCGATTCCCCTGCACGTGGGGGCCCCCTCGGTGCCGCGGCCTAAATGGGCCAGGCAGGCGGTAGAGGAGGCCCTGAAGAGCAACCGCTGGAAGAGCTGGGAAGAGCTGGAGCAAGCGGTCGTTGAGGCAATGATCGGCTATATTCGGCGCACGTATGGCGTCGAATATCTTGTGGATGATGTGGCGACAGGCCTCTCCGGCTCCAAGACCGCCCTGCAGGAGTTCCTCCTCGCGCTGGAGCATGTTGAGAAGAAGCCGGTTTCGGCGGCTCTCCCCAATCCTCACTACGTGGGATACGGTTCCTCACTCCGGGCGGTCATCCCGGATAAGCAGATCCATCGGTTTGGAACCCAGCGCGAGAACGACTTTGTCCCAACGATTGACGATATCCAGGCAGCGCTGGATGAGATGAAACAGAGCTCTCCGGAGGCGACGAGGGTCCTTATCCTCACCAGCCCCGGCAACCCCACCGGCACCGTGATTTCGCAGGAGCTCCTGGAAAAATTGGACGCCTTGCTTCAGGAGAAGGGGTATGAGGACGTTCACGTGGTTCTGGATGTCGCCTACGGACAGCTCCTCTTTGAGGGTAAGCAGCTTCAGCTGAACAACCTGTCCGACAGCGTCCTTACGCGGGTGGCTCTCCTGATGACCCAATCGAAGGAGATCCTTCAGCCCGGGGGCCGGCTGGGCACGTTGGCCATCGCCAATCCGGCGATTGTCGGCCGGATGCTGGACCAGCGGGTGTTAAAGGCCGACCGGGCCGCGATGGTAGCGCAGGCGGTTGTCTACGGCCAGGAACATGTTGAGGAATTTAACGCCTTTATCAGCAAGCATGTGGAGCACCTGAAGCGAAACGCTAAACTGCTGACCCATATCCTCCGAAAGCACGGCGTGGATTTTATCCCGCCCCAAGGGGCCTTTTATCTTCTATTCAAGAAGGAGCGCTTCCTTGAGCTCGACGCGGAATTCACCCCCTGGGACCTGGGGCTCACCTATGTGGACGGCAACGCCTTCTATGCCCCGGAAGACGAATGGTGGCGCATCGCTTTCTCCGGCCCCACCGAGCAGGTAGAGAAGGCGGCCCGCCGCCTGGATGAGTGGCTTACGGCGCATTCTCTCGCCGCCACGGGCCTGGAGGAGGGGGCCGCGGCGGCGGCTGCCCCCACGGTGCCGGAGGCGCTGGCGAGTCTCAATGGGCTTGAGAAGTTTTGGCAACTGCCGGATATTCCAGCGGCAGAGGGCTTCCCGGAACTTTCCGCCCGGCCCATCCTCATCGATACCCACGCCGATCCACGGCTGGGCCAACTCGCCCAGGCGTTGAGCATCATGATGGCCAAGGACCCTTCGGCCCCCGAGGTGGACTTTCTCCTGGTAGCCCGCTGGGAGGAAGTCTCCCCATTGCTGGAGGGGTTGAGTCAAATTAACCGCGAGGCCGCCGAGGAGTTCCTCAAGCCCCGGATCATCGCCTACGGCGGTTCGGAGGGGAGCCGAGAGAATGCTCGACGCGAGGCCATCGTCCGGTTGGCCAGGCGGTTCGGGCTCGGCGACGATCCGGAGAAATTGATACGGTCTGGGTCCCTTAAGGTGATCGGCGTCCTTACGCCAGATCTGGCGCTTGAGCTAAAGGATTTCCTTGGAGAGGTTGGATTACACTTTACGCAGGACGCCTACGATCGTTTGAAGGCGCTTCTGGAAGCGGCATAATCAAAAGAAAAAACAATACAGGGAGAAACCTAAAGATGCGTTCGAAACTGCTGAAAATTCTCGTGGCGCGGGTTGCGCTCTTCACGTCCGTTATCACCTGGGCGGCGCCCGGGTATGCCCTGCGCCAGACCGGGCTGGAGGAGTCTCCCAAGGAGCGGAAGCGGCTTGAAGTCGCCCTCCTGGGCACCGGCAACCCCGGCCAGGACCTCAAGAACCTCGGCGCCGCCGCCAACCGCCTCGCCACGGACCTTGGGTTTCTCCCTGCAGCCGGATTAGAGGAAGGTTCTTTAGGTCTCGATGATCTGATAAAGCAAGCCGGCGCTGGCTCCGAGGATGAGCGGAGCAGGGCCATCCAGGCCCTGGGAAGATTCTTTTCAGGGATTACGGTGGATCGGAAAAGATTGGCCTCGTTTGATGGCGGTCGCAGGGTCCTCCCGGATCTCACCCCGGTGACAAGCATTGGAGCGCTGGGAGTGGTGTTGAGCAACATGGTGGGTTCCGGTGACAAGATTGGATGCGACAGCGCTTCCTCCTCCAGGATGAATCCGGCGGTGCAGGTGGTATTCCGTGTGGCGGGGCACAACTGGTGGAACAGGGCAGGTGAAGGGAAGAGGGAAGGTGTTCCCGACGAGGCGCAGATTCCGCCGATGGAGAAGCCGCTCGTCTTCTCCGCCGGCTGGGTCACTCTCTATACCGCCAACGACCCTGTGGATGGAACCACCCGGACCTCCAAGGGTCAGGATGGGGGGGTGACCCTTTTTATGGTGACCCCGGATTTTGGCAGGAGGATCCCGGACGAGCTGCGGCTTGAGAACGTCATCTACGCGGGTCAAAAAGCCGACTTCAGCCTGAAGCGCCAAAAGTTTGACGAGATCGTGAGGCGGATCGCGGCGTCGAATAGAAAATCACCTTCCGATTACGAGGTCTGGGTGCTCAACCGTCCCCATGGCCAGGAGATCATTGATCTGGCAAGGAAAGCGGGAGCCAAGGTGCGCCTGTATCAGGATGGGACGGTTCAGCCCTCCCTCTACCTGGCCGCTTTTCCGGAGAGAAACATCATCGTGGCGGGCCGCGTCGGAGCAACCGAAGGCAAGATGGTCGCGGCCCCCCTGCGCAACGTCCATTACCCCGGCGGCGGAAGGGTTTGGATGAAGGCCCGGATCATCTCGGAAAACTCCGCGTATGAGGTGGCGGAGAAGCGCCAAGGCGGCATCGTTTATTACGAGCCGAGGCTTGACCCGGACGGCAAGAAGGTCGCCGCGAAGAGTCTGACCAACGGAAACAAGTTGAGTCTCAAGGACAAAGAAGCTCTCAAAGAGGCCGGCTACGCGGAGGAAGAGGTTGCCCGGATTGAGGATGGAAATTGGGAGCTGGAACTGGAGGATTTGGCTCCGGCGGCGGGAGACCTGTCCCTTTCCTACATCACCGAGCCGATGACCGGCTTGGATGGCCAGCCCCTCTTTGATTGGGAAGCGGAAATACACGGTGTTCAGAAGGCCGAAGGGGTGGTCAGTCATACGTTGGATTTCGCCGCGGATGGCATCTGGCTGGTCACGCATCGCTATCCGGACGCGGGGCTGGGGAGGATTGCCGCTCAACTTCATGAGCAGGAGCGGGTGGTTAACCTCCTGCGGAAGATCGTATTCGAAGATCCAAGCCATAATCTCCGGCAGGCCGCCCAAGCGGCCTTGAGAGAGTATCTGCCGCACGCGCTTGGTCTGGACTTCCAGCGGCGGGCGGGGCTGGCGATCGCGGGTGTGGCGGCGGGGCTGGAGGAGGCCAAGCCGGTCATCGGCTACCAGCCGAAACTGACACTGGAGCAAAACCTCAAGGCCCAGGCCCTTTTTGGGATGGGAACCGGTTCAGGCGTTACCAAGGTAGATGTGAAATACCAGATTAGAAACACGGCAGGAGATCCGGCCGCCTTCAGCCGGCTCTTTGGCGAACTCCTGGCCTTAAGCCAGGGCGACATGAATAAGCTTGCAAGGATTTTTGAAGAGGCGGTTCAGGCCGACTACGTGAGCGAGGAGCAGCTCGCCGCCGCCCTGCAGCGCCTGGCCGCCGATCCCGGGGTCCCCTACAACCAGCCGCCGGTTTCTTACTACAACCCGGCCCGCTACGTCTACGCCCGCCTGCGGAACATGCGGGGCGGCCGGATGACCGGATGGGTCGACGCGGTCCTGGAACCGGTGGCGGTTCGTGTTCGCAGACACGCCTCCGGCAAGGATCTCTCCGATGTCCGGCAGAAGGCCCAGGTGGTTCAGGCCCTGCAAAAAAGCTGGGGGAGCGGTCGTCAAGAAGCGGGGTCGAACCTGCCCACAGGGCCTTTCCGGTACGAGATCTTTTGGGATTCCTTGGTGGAAAAGGACGGGGAATATTACCTCACGCTGGAACTGCTTCTGGACGGAGGGAAGGATTACGCCCAAGGGGTCGTTCTGGAGCTTCAGGTGGTAATTCCGGCAGAAGGGGAACTCCAGCAGTACCAGAACCCCTACACCTTGGAAATTCCCCCGGACAGAAGGGCCCCCTTCTCCTACGGACTCTTGGATTCCCTCCACTTTGTCAACACCCGCTTTCCGGAGTGGAGGCCCACGGCCCAACGGGACATCTACGATGCCCGGATGAAGGCGATGCAGGAAACAGGCGTGAAGCGCCAGATCCTGCGGCCGTCGGTTCGCCAGGGGAACAACCCCAGGTTCTTCGAGCCCTTCTTCCGGGCCTATTTGGCCGGGCGGGTTCCCTTGATCTACCACATCGTGCACACCCGCTCGGAGCGGGAGTACGGCAACCAGGGCGGGGTTCCCTCCATCGGGAATCTGGCCTCCGCCATTGTCCGGCGAGGCGGTTTGGGAGTCACCGCTTCCTGGCTTATCGAAAATCCTAAAGAGGCCGAGCCGCTGGTCGGGCAAGAGCTGGTTTTTAGCTACGAGCTGGACCACCACCGGATTGACAATGTGAAGGATGCGGCTGGATTCGCGGCAGATTTTGAGTATCTGGTGAAGGCCTACCAGGAGGCGCTCGTCACAGGGTGGGTTTCCGCCAACCTGCAGGATGAGACCAAGCTGGAGAACGTTGAGAACCGCCAGAGCTGGCTTAGGTCCGGCGTCAACGCGGCCCAGACGAACGGCATGGTTGACGCAACCATTTTTCAGCGGCTGGAGGAAGTCTACAGCGACGCTCCGGTGGCACCCGGCCTGCCCAGCTCCCTTGGCTTTCATTGGGTGCGCAACCGGATCCTCCGCCACCTGGTCGAGACGGTTGGGGTCCCGGCAGGCGGGGTTCCGTATGACCGCTGGTACATCGAGCCGGACTATGCCCTGGACGGCAAGCCGCACACGGTGGAGGAGATGGCCTATCTTTCCTTCATGTCCTGGATGAGCGCCCAGGCGCACGGCTTTCCCTTGGGGCCGGTTGTCCCCAGCTACGGGAATGTCCACGGCGCCTCGGCGGGCAATCCGTCTCTTGCCCTGGCCGGTGTCCACCAGTACGCGGCCCAGGCGGCGACCCTTTACGGGCAGCCCTTGCCGCCAGAGCTTCTGGCGATATCCCGGAAGACCCCCCGCGGCTATTCCGACCTGGTCACTTCGGTTGTCGTGAATTTCAAGGATCAAGCGTTGGCGCAGGAGATCGTGAAACTCTTTCCTGCCGACGGCCAGCGGACGGCCGCGGAAGAAGAGAGGATGAGGAATTTCGCGCTGGAGCAGTTAAGAAACATTCCAGCCGGCGTGCTCGGCACGCTGAAACAGGCGGAGCTGGCCATCCTCGAAGAGGTAGGGTTGGCCAAGAAAGAAGCGCGAGATCCCAGGCCGCTTGAGGAGTCGAGCCCAGAGGTGGCCAGGCGCCTGAAGGAGATTACCACCCAGATGGACGGGAAGATCCAGGCGATGGATCTTAGGCGGCGGGCGGCCATCACCACCCACGCGGCCAGCGGCCTAAGCGCCGCGCAGTTGAAGGCGGCGCGCGAGGCCGGCATCTGGATTGCCAACAAATCCACCGAGCCTCAAAACATCGTCCTGCGAGTTTTGTCCCTCTTTGACAAGATCTCCAGCGATGAAGTCGCCGGTTTGGACGCGCTGGCTAAACTCCCTGGAGCTGTCGAGATTTGGAAGGCCCATACCCACGGGATGCCGGCCCACCAGCGCGAGGAGCTGGCGGGCCGTATGGCCGCGCTGTACCAACAGATGTACGACGGGGTGGTGGAGCGGGCGGTCAAAGCGGCCAAAACTCCCGAAGAAGCACGGAAAATCCAGCTGGTGACCAAAAGCTACGGCCGGGTCTTTCCCTGGTTCTGGGATCCGCAGGCCGGCTGGTCCATGAATGAGCCGGGCTTAAGTGACTGGACCAGCGAGTTCGATTGGCTGACCAGCACCCACGGGCGGTACATGTTCGCCCTTCGGAATCCGGATGGGACGCTTCGCTTCCCGAACGCCCTCACCTGGGGGCTCGATCCGCTGGTGGTGGAGATCTCCCAGCACCTGATTGAGCAGACGATACCCTTCTACCATCGGCCCGATGTCATGAACGCCGAGGGGGCCGCCCAGGAGTACCGCGATTTCATGGCCGCCAAAACCACCGCCGGTGCGCCGGCCGAAGCCGACCATTGGACCGACAAGCCCCAAGGGCCGAAATTGGACGACGCCGGGCTGGAGGAGAGCAACATCGCGAAGGCGAAGGGGCTGGGGAGTATCTTCTGCTTCGACTTTCTTGAGAACATCTCCGATGGCTTGATCGAGGCCGCGATCCAGGGGGGCGCCACGGAGTTCACCATGAACCCCTATTCGACAGGGAATTACATCCAGCACCTCCTGACCCTTGCCACCGACGCGGGCCGCCAAAAGGCCGAGGCCCTCCAGGGGATACAGACTACGGAGCAATGGACAGGGTTCAAGAAGGAGGTGACCGATCTGGTCAAGGCAAAGGATAAGATAGGGCTGGCGCTGAAGGCGGCGATAGAGCCCTCACCGGATGTGAAGCCGGAGACCGAGCTGGCTCTAGCCAAGGCAGTTGCCCAGGCGATGCTGGCCGAGGCCGGTGTCGTGAAAGGGATGATGGAGCAATTGTCCCGGGAAGGGAAAAGCGGCGAAGAGGCGTACTGGGTCATCACCAAGTATTTTGCCGGAAAGATTGCCAGGCGGCTCAAGCCGATCTTTGATGGCTCCCAAGAGAAAACCGGCTACGTCTCCATCGAGGTGGATCCGCGGATCGAGCGGGAGGATTTTGCCGAAAGCCGCATGGAACCGGGAGCGGCGCGAGATAGAACCACTCGGCATCTTTGGATGGCGGACCGGATGCAGACAGAAACCAGGGATCTGGCCGGGATTGCCTCCAACATCCTGGTCAAGGTTCCTGACACCGAGGCAGGGATCGCCACTGTTGGCGTGGTGGATGCCAACTACAATGTGACCCTGGCTTTTGTCGACGATGACGGTCGGGATGCCATTGCCGCTTTCGAGAAGAGGGGCGATTTGGCCCACCGCCTGCGCGTATCGCCCTTCGCCAGCCGGAACGCCGTCTACTTTGAGGAGTTCTGGGGCGATCTGATGAAGGAAGCCGACGGCTCCCAGGTGATTGACGGCCACGCCTGCACCATCGCCAATCTTTTCGATGTCTTTGAGGCACTCGGCAGCTACGCGGACGGCGCCATCTGGTCCAGTCTCGGCATGAAGGTGAAGGGGGACCCGGGCGAGCTGTACGCCAGGTACGTGGTCGGTGTCGGGATCTTGAACGCCCCGCCGGAGACGGCCCGCGATTTCAACCGGGCCTCCTTTGAAATCCGGCGCTGGCTGGGTGAGAAAAGTTTGGTGGAGATCCTGACCGATTATTTCCAAGCGGTGAAAGAGGGCAAGGTCCCCTCGGCGACAGCGAAGTTCCCGGCCTTGATGGACGGTTCGATCTCTCCAGAGGATCTGGCGCGGCAGGCCGTTGGCAAATGGCACGCCTTGAGGAGTCGGCCGGTGTACCAGGGCCGCTTGACTCAAGTTCTTGAGAGGGTTAAGCAGTTGGAGCTGGCGGCCCAAAAGCCGCGTCCCTTCACCCGAGAGGCGCTCGCGATTGTTCAGGCCAGATTGGCGAGCGGCGAGATGATCACCGAGAAAGAGCTGATGCGGGTTGTCTTGAAGAAGGAAGGGGAGGAGAAGTTCATCGCCCCCTTTGCCGGCGCGATCAAGGCGCTGGATGCCGCCATGCAGCAGATGAAATCCGGCCTGGAGGAGACGGCGGTGCGGGAGGCCCTGCGGGAGTTCAATGCCTTGAGCGAAATCTTGAGGGTTAGGCAGGGTCATGTCACCGGAAGGGGGCGGCCGATCCTGGTGAATCTTTCCGGTCCCGACGGGCCAAGACTTATCGCTGTGGCCCAAGCCCTCGCGCTCATCAGGGCGAAGAATGATAGCTTGAACGAGATTGACTTCCGAGTGGTTGCTCCGGAGTCTCTCGTGGAGAATCTGCTTGACGGCTTGAAGGGAATCAATCCAGAAGCTGTTTCCTATTGGCTGTTTCCACGCGTCATCTCCTACGACGACTCTGCTCCCGCGAAACAAAAAGCCGCCTATCAAGATGCCAGGAAAGAGGCCCTGCGGCAATTGGGCGTTCGTGCCGCTTTCAAAGAGATTCGCGAGTTCACCAAGGACTTGGCGCTTGAGCTTAGGGGCTATTTCCAGGGTGGCGGCCTGCGGTTTGCCACGGAAGAGGCCTTCAGGCGGTTCGAGGCGCTTCTTAAGGCGGCGTAGGCGTCTGACGCTTGACCGGCATCGGTGCCGGTGCTAGAATCGGGCTGTTTGGAGGTGAAACTTGTCATCCTCGCGTAAGCGAGGATCTTCCGTCCTCGTCGGGATTCCCGCTTTCGCGGGAATGACGAATTCCAACTTAACAAGAAGGGGGTTTATCTCTCATGGGACAGGGTAAAGCAGGGTGGTGGGTCGCGGGTTTGGCGGCGGCGGTGGTCTTTATCAGCATCGGTTACGGCATGGGGCGCAGGGCCGGGACGGCCGCCTCATCGGCCTCGCTGGACTTCGCCGGCGCTTCGGCCCCGGCGATTTCGGTGGAGCCCATCCAGCCGCAGGCGGAATTGGCGGCCATCACGGTGAGCCCTTCGACGCCCGCCGAGCTCGCGGCCATTCAACCCGCCGCCGCGGAAGCCTCCGCGCCGTTGCCCTTGGAGGAATCGGCCCGGAATCGGAACATTCAGCTGGCCCTGAAGGCCGCCGGGTTTGACCCGGGTTCCGCGGACGGGAAGATGGGACCCCGCACCCAGACGGCGGTTCGGGATTTTCAGAAAGCCCAGGGGCTGACACCCGACGGCAAGGTGGGCCCCAAAACGTGGAGCAAGCTGGAAGCCTTTCTTAATAAAAGCGCGTCAAACGACTAAGCAGGGAGATTCCAACAGGCGATGAGACACTTCATGAAGACGGGGGTCGGGATTTTTGCTCTCATTCTGGCGCTGGCGGGCTGCGGCATCAACTTCTACGCGGGCAGGCCCAGCGACGTCAACCGCATCGGCCAGCTCATGGCCGAGCTGGATCGGATCAAGACGCAGAAGGATCAGGAGTCCGATCAGCTTCGGGAGGCCAAATCCCTTCTGGAGAGGCGTCTTCAGAAGGAGATCTCCGAGAAGCAGGTGAAGCTGGAGATGGCCGAGCGGGGCTTGGTCCTCACCTTTGTCGCCGAGGTGCTCTTTGATTCCGGCAAGGCGGCCGTTCGCCCCGAGGCGGGCCAGACCCTGGCGAAGGTGGCCTCCGTGATTCGGGAGAAGGTCTCCGACCGGAACGTCGGCATCGAGGGCCACACCGACAACGAGCCGATCAAGCATTCCGGATGGAAATCGAACTGGGAGCTTTCCACCTCCCGGGCCACCAGCGTCCTGCACTTTCTGGAGGACAATGGCGTCAGCCCCAAGCTTCTGGTGGCTTCCGGCTACGGCGAGCACCGGCCCGTGGCCGGCAACGACGCGGTTGAGGGACGGCAGAAGAACCGCCGCGTGGAGATCGTGATCCTGCCCAAGAAGCTGACCAAGATGGAGCAGGCGGTCCTGCGGAAGGCCTCGGAGTCCGGAGAGCCTGAAGCGGTTCGCAAGGCCGAGGCGCTGGAAGAGTACAAATGACCGCGAAGCGGTCATCCCGAGGAGCGCCAGCGACGAGGGATCTCGCATGGCCGATAAATTAAGAGGGGCCACCCTGGCTTTGGTGGCCGTCAGTGTGGCGGCGCTCCTGGTTTGCCTGGGGGTAGCGGGCAAGGCCAGGGGCGAGCGGAAGGCCTTGAATTCCTTGAAGAGGGAGGTCCGCCAGATTGCCGAGGCCAACCGCTCCCTCGAGAAAACCCTCCAGCAGTCCCAGGCCCAGATGGAGCTGGCCCAATCGGCCACCCAGGAGCTCACCCAGGCCCTGGCGCACGAACAGCAGAAGAACGAACATCTCGCCGAAGCGGTCCGCCAATGGGAAGCCTCCCAAAAGGCCTCCCAGGCGGCCGCGGCCAAGACCCCCGCCAAAAAGACCGTCTCGACCCGACGGTCTCCCTGACCGTTTTTCCGTTGGCTAACCCAAAGGTTTCCGGCCTCGCCGGGTATTCGAAGCTGGATCTCAAGCGCTTGCCCGCGCACGTGGCGATCATCATGGACGGCAACGGGCGCTGGGCCAAGGGGCGGGGCCTGCCGCGGGTGATGGGCCACCGGGCCGGGATCCAATCGGTTCGGGCCGTGGTGGAGGCCGCCCGGGAGCTTTCGATCCGGGTTCTGACCCTTTACGCCTTCTCGGTGGAGAACTGGAAACGGAATCCCCAGGAAGTGAAGACCCTCATGCGGCTCTTGAACGAGTACCTGCGCAGGGAGCTTCCCACCCTGATGGCCAACGAGATCCGCCTCAACGTCCTGGGGGATGTTTCGGGTCTTCCCCCGGGGGTCCAGGAGGAGCTTGAAAGGGTTTTGGCCAAGACCCGCGCGAACGACAAGATGGTCTTGAACCTTGCCCTCAATTACGGCGCCCGCGCCGAGATCCTCCAGGCGGCCGGGCGGGTCGCCGCGGAGGTCAAGGCCGGGCGGCTCAAGGAATCGGAGCTCACCGAGGCCGCCTTCAGCCGGTTTCTCTACACCGACGGCCAGCCCGACCCCGACCTCTTGATCCGCACCAGCGGCGAGCACCGGATCTCCAATTTCCTCCTCTGGCAGATCTCCTACGCCGAGCTGTATCTGACCCCGAGGCTCTGGCCCGATTTCGGGAAGGCCGATTTCCTGGCGGCCCTCCTGGAGTACCAGGGCCGCGAGCGCCGCTTCGGAGCGTAGCCCCCCATGACCAACCTCATCCCAAGGCTCATCACCAGCGCCATCCTGATTGCCCTGGTGATCGGGGTGGTTTTCTTTTCACCCGTGTGGGTGTTCACCCTGGTGACGACGGTCTTCATTGGGCTTGCCCTCAACGAGTTCTTCACCCTGGTCGAGCGCAAGGGGATCCACATCGAGCGGTGGGTGGGGCTGGCCGTGGGGCTGTTGATCCCCCTTTCGATCCATTCCGGCTTTGAGCCGACGCGGGGCTGGGAGCTTTTCTTCATGGTGGTGGCCTGCCTGGTCCTCTTCATCCTTCAGCTTCGGCGGCGGGACAGCTCCCAGGCGATCGTGGGGATCTCCACCGCCTTGTTCGGGATCTTCTACATCTCCTGGTGCTTCAGCTTCCTCATCAAGCTCCGTTTCTTGACCGGGCCCGCGCTTCCGGACGGCTCGTGGCTGGTGGTTTTTCTCCTGACGGCGACCAAGGCCGGCGACGTCGGGGCCTACACCGCGGGCTCCCTCCTGGGGCGGCACACCCTGATCCGCCGGATCAGCCCCTCCAAGACCTGGGAGGGTTTGGCCGGCGGCCTGCTTTTCAGTCTGGGCGCCGCCCTGGCCCTGCGGCCCGTTTTCTCGCAGGTCCCTGTGGCGCACCTGGCCGTCCTGGGGCTTGTCCTGGGAATCCTGGGGCAGTTGGGGGACCTTTCGGAATCCTTGATCAAGAGAGACTGTCAGGTGAAAGACTCCGGCAATCTCCTGCCGGGGATGGGCGGGGTGCTGGACGTTTTGGACAGCCTCCTCTTTACCGCGCCGATCGGCTACTTCTACATGGATAAGTTCTTCGTCTAAGATGAAAAAAATCATCCTGCTGGGCTCCACCGGCTCGATCGGCCTGAACACCCTAAAGGTGGTGGAGGACCACCCCGATCAATTCGAGGTGGTGGGGCTGGCCGCCGGGCGGCAGGTCCGGCCCCTGGCCGAGCAGATCCGCCGCTTCAAACCCAGGTGGGCGGCCCTGCGGGACGCCTCCGGCTTCAAGGAGCTTAAAAGGCTCGTGAACGGCAGCCGCACCGAGATCTTAGTCGGCGAGGAGGGCGTTTCAGAGCTGGCGGCCGCCAGTCCCGCCGATGTCGTGGTGGTGGCGATCACCGGGGCGGCCGCGCTTAAACCCACCCTTAGCGCCATCGCCAAGGGGCGCAGGGTCGGCTTCGCCAACAAGGAGACCCTGGTGATCGCCGGCGAGCTGGTCCTGCGCGAGGCCAAGGCCCGGAAGGCCGTGCTCCTGCCCATCGACAGCGAGCACTCGGCGATCTTCCAATGCCTCCAGGGCAACGCCCACGCGCCCCTTTCACGGATTCTCTTGACCAGCTCGGGGGGGCCTTTGAGGAGGGTTCCGGCGAGCGCCTTCGGGCGCCTCACCAAACGGCAGATCATGCGGCACCCGCGTTGGAAGATGGGGCCCAAGATCACCGTGGACTCCGCCACCATGATGAACAAGGGGCTGGAGGTGATCGAGGCGAGCCGCCTCTTCGGCATTCCGGCAGGCCAGGTGGAGGTGCTGATTCACCCCGAGGCGATCGTCCATTCCATGGTCGAGTTCGTGGACGGTTCGGTCCTGGCCCAACTGGGGGTGACCGACATGCGCGGCCCCATTCAATACGCCCTGACCTATCCCGGACGCCTGTCCTCCTCTTTGCCCGCGCTCGACCTGGTGAAGGTGAAACAGCTCACCTTCGAGGCGCCTGACCGGAAGAAATTCCCCTGCTTGAGCCTTGGCTACCGGGCCGCCCGGCAGGGTGGGACCGCGCCTGCCGTGCTCAACGCGGCCAACGAGACGCTGGTGGCGGCCTTCCTGGGCGGCCGCCTGCCCTTCGTCCGGATTCCAAGCGGCATCGAGCGGGTCCTGGACCGCCACCACCCTCTCGCCCATCCCGGCCTTGCCCAGATCCTGGAGGCCGATCGCTGGGCCCGCGAAGAGGCCCGGGGGATTATTCCATGATGGGCTGGCTGGCTTTCCTGGTCACCTTGAGCACCATCGTCCTTCTGCACGAGTGGGGCCATTTCATCATGGCCCGCAGGGTGGGCGTTAGGGTGGAGAGGTTTTCCCTGGGGTTTGGCCCGAAGATCCTGGGCGTCACCCGGGGCGGCACCGAGTATGTGGTGTGCCTGTTTCCGCTGGGCGGCTACGTGAAGATGGCCGGCGAGGCCATGGACCAGGGCCCGGCCCTTCATCCCTGGGAGTACCGGGCCCGCACCGTGGGAGAGCGGTTCTCGATCGTACTGGCCGGGCCCCTCATCAACTACGCCCTGGGCTTCCTCCTCTTCTTCGGCATTTATCTCGTCGGGGCGCCGATCCTTTCCGCGAGGATCGGCCAGGTCCTCCCCGATTATCCCGCCGCGCGAGCCGGCTTGAGGGACGGAGACCGGATTCTCGCGATCAACGGCAAGCCCATGGAAGGCTGGGAGGAAGTCACCCGGGCCATCCACGGCGAGCGGACCCGGTTGGTTTTGACGATTGAGCGGGACGGCGCCACCCTCACCCAGGCCGTTGAGCCGCGCCTTCAGGAGGCGACGAACATCCTCGGGGTCAAGACGCGGATCGGAATGATCGGGATTGTCCCCTCCGAGGAGGTGATCACCCGGCGATACCCCCTGCCGCGGGCCTTGGTCAAAGCGGCCGACCGGGTCTGGGGCCTCACGTGGCTCACCCTCCAGGCCCTCTGGAGGATCGGCACCGGAGGACTCTCCCTCAAGGAATCGGTCACCGGCCCCATCGGCATCTTCTACATCACCTCCTCGGCGGCGGCCCTGGGCTTTTTGTCTTTGCTTCAGCTGACGGCGGTTTTGAGCACCTCGATCGGCTTCTTCAACCTTCTGCCGATGCCGGTCCTGGACGGGGGGCACCTGGCCTTTCTCTTCATGGAGAAGATACGGGGCAGGCCGGTCAGCCTCCGGGCCCAGGAGGGGATGACGCGGGTGGGGTTCGGCCTGCTCCTTTTGCTCCTCGTCGTCGTGACCTACAACGATCTGGTGAAGTTCAAGCTGGTGGAGCGGATCTTTCCGTTTTTCGGTGGCAACTAGGCGTAAGAGCCGCCCGGTGCGCGTGGGCGGCGTGACGGTAGGCGGCGACGCTCCCCTGGCCGTCCAGTCCATGACCACCACCAACACGCTCGAGGTCGAAGCGACGGCGCGGCAGACCGCCGCCCTGGCCGCCGCCGGATGCGACATCGTCCGGATCACCACCCAGACCTCGGCCGAGGCCAAGGCCCTGGGGGAGATCAAGAAGGTTCTCCGGTCAAGCGGCTCCACCACCCCCCTGGCGGCCGACATCCACTTCAACCCCAAGGCGGCCCTCGCCGCCGCCGACCACGCCGAGAAGGTGCGGGTCAACCCCGGCAACTTCGCCGACTCCAAGCGTTTTGCCCAACGCGGCTACACCGACGCCGAATATCAGGAGGAGCTTTCCCGGATCGCCCAGACCTTCACCCCGCTCGTCGAGAAATGCAAGGCCCTGGGCAGGGCCATCCGGATTGGGACCAACCACGGCTCTCTTTCCGACCGGATCATGAACCGCTTCGGCGACACGCCCCAGGGGATGGTGGAATCGGCCCTGGAGTATCTCCGGGCGGCCGAGTCCAAGGGTTTTCAGGAGATCATTTTCTCGATGAAGGCCTCCAACCCGGTCGTCATGCTGCAGGCCAACCGCCTGCTGGTGGATGCCCTGAACCGGCACGGCACTCCCTATCCCCTGCACCTGGGCGTCACCGAGGCCGGGGAAGGGGAGGATGCCCGGCTGAAGTCGGCCTTAGGGATAGGCGTCCTCTTGGCCGAGGGGATCGGCGACACGATCCGGGTGTCACTCACCGAAGATCCGGTGAAGGAAGTGCCGGTGGCCCGGGCCCTGGCCGGCTGGGCCCAAGCCCGCTGGCAAGGGGGGAAGGCGGTACCACCCCCCTTGAGGCCTTTTCATTGGGAGCGCCACCCGGCCAGCCCGGCCCTCTACGAAACGATCGTCATCGGCGGCCAGGAACCGGTGAAGGTGGGCCTGATGGCCGGCGATTATCCGCATCCGCGCCAGGCCGGCGGCCGGGAAACTCCTTGTGAGTTTGTTTTGGGGACTGCCCCGGATTCCAAATTCCATATCCTGCAGGCGGAGGAGTTGCTGGCCGAAGGACGCAAGCTGGCCCGCCAACTGGAGCAAGCGGGGGACAGGCGTCCTATCGTCCTGGTCTGGGATGCCCGGCGCTTCAAACAGGATGACATCGGCTTCCTTATTGAGGCGGCGGTGCAGATGGGGGGCCTGCTCGTGGATGGGATCGGCGACGCGGTCGTGATCCGCTCAATCCTTCCGGCCCAGCGGGTCCTTCAGCTTGCCTACAATCTCCTTCAGGCGGCCCGCCGGCGTTCCTTCAAGACCGAGTACATCGCCTGCCCGGGCTGCGGCCGGACCCTTTTTGATTTGGAGTCCACCACCCAGCGGATCAAGGCCAGAACCGGCCACCTGAAAGGGGTCAAAATCGCGGTGATGGGCTGTATTGTGAACGGCCCCGGCGAGATGGCCGACGCCGACTTCGGCTACGTGGGAGGCTCCCCCGGCACCGTGAACCTTTACGTCGGCAAGGAGATGGTGGAGCGGGCGATCCCCACGGCCCAGGCCGAGGAGCGCCTCATCGCCCTCATCCAACACCACGGCAAGTGGGTGGAGCCCGAGAAATCTCACACGTTAAGGTTATAGATAGTCAGTAATTTACCTTGTTTTTTTGCCCAGAATCAGCCATACTTTCTGTAAGCTCCGGTAAATCGTCCTAGAGCTGCCGCAGCAACCCTATGAGAACTAACACGTTAGCCGGCCTTGTCCGCCGATTTTTCGCTCTTTGGCTAATTCTGGCCCTCGCCTGCCCAGCCCCTGCCTACAGCCTCCGCGAATCCCAGGAAGACACCACCCTCGACGAGCTCCCCCGCGCCCTCACCGGCTTGGAGGAGACTCCATTACCCCTGCCTGCGGCATCCGGCAATGGCGATGAGATTCTCCGAGAGATTGCCGAGGCCAGGCGGTTGGCCGAGGGAAACACCCTTGATCAGAATGTAACCACGATAGCCAGCGTGGCAGTTGACGGTTCTGAAAAGAGCATCCGAATGAGCTGGCAGGATGGGACGTGGGAAGATCTTTTCGACTCCTTCTCGGTAGCCGTCAAGACCTATCCCTTGCTAAGGCCCCTTGTTCCGGGCCCGGAGACAGTAACCGAGCAAGTCAGGCAAAAGATAGAAGAGGCGAAGGGCCTGGAGATCCCCGTTTTTAAAGGAGACGTCGGAGAGTTTTTCCTTTCTGTCGGGTCCGCGGCGCGGCTAAAAGAAGAACTACTGGTTTTAGGCCGTAAGCCCCCAAGCCGGCAGGAACTTGATGAGCTTGCGAGCTCTTTGCGGGAGGTGCTTGAAGAACCGCGTTCAGGCCGGACGGCCCGCCAGCGTTTGGACGCCCTGCGCGCTCAAGCGGGCGAGAAAGAGCGGCGTTCCCTCGAAAAAGCCATCCAAGCGATGGATGAGATGGTCAGGGAGTTTCTTGCCGACAACGAGACCATCTGGAAGGCCATCGCCGTCTTAGAAAAGGCGGTCGGCGGCGATTTAAGAAGAGTTCCTGGCGGAGTGGCTGGCGACCTTCTTCGCCCGCTCACCCAAAGGGCCGGCGATTGGTTTTTATCCGGCCTTCTGCTTCGGGCCCTGCTTCAGGACTCTCCGGGCGAGAAGACGCTGGAGATAGAAAAGATCAAAAAGCGCCTGGCTCTCATGGAAGAGGAAAAGCGGTCGGTCTTGCGCTACCGGCTTTCCCGCCGCGCCGACGCCCGGGCGCTCCGGGCGGTCTTTTACGATGCCTATCGGCTGGCATTGTCGGCTGCCCTCGAGGCCTTGACGGAAGAGCTTTCCCAGGCCGACCCTGCCGACGAAGGTAGAGCCGTCGATCTTGAGATAAGAATCTGGCTGATGGGGTTTGAGGCGCTTCATCTGGTGAAGGAAGAAGCCGCCACCCAGGCGGTTTGGAGCTCCGCCAGAGAGGCCAGGCCAAGCGCCGGCCCCGTTAACAACATCCGAAGGATGACTCCCTCGGTCGGCGTTTTGTTCCTCCGCCCCGATGGCACCTTGAGACGGTTTGTCCCAGGCGGCGGCAGCTTCCACGCCCCGCACATGGTCGGTTATTTCACGCCCACCCGGTTTGCCCAGTGGTATGAGCCGGGCGACCGGATCTACCTTCTGGCCAACACCTTGACCGGCGCGCTTGCCCTGGATCAGTTCCGTTCTTATCTGGAATCGGTGAACCATCTCCAGGCGGTCTTCCCCGATCTGCCGACACCCGGTTTGGGGATAGCCACGGAAGGAGGGATCACCCTCTACCATCCCAGGGCCTCGGCAGGTGATCCGTCGGGCTGGGAGAGGATCTGCGAGCCCGTCGCTTCCGCCCTCTCCTGCTACATTGAATTCTTCGACCAGATGCACAAGGCGATTCTTAACGACGACGATAAATGGCGAAGGAAACTTGCCAGGGGTCAGTTCGGGAATCGATGGCAGAGCGTGGTGCGCGACGCCTATCCCGAAAAGAAATATCCCGGCCTCCTGGCCCAGGTTGCGAAGGATGTGACCATCCAGTTTGGAAAGAGGATTAGCAACCTGCGCGACGTAAAAAGCGGCGAGCTGGTTTACGAGATTGGCTTTCTGGAGGGGCAGGTCAATCGGATTGTGGGAGAGCGGATCACGCAGGGCCTTCTGGGAGGTTTTTTCACCGAAGAGAAGGTGTCCGGCCTGACCGATCGGCCATTCCCCGCGCCGACACCCCCCGGCGCTCCTGCCTCTCCGGCTGTCCCCCCGGCGGAAACTGTTCAGGAATCTCCCTTTGCCGCCTCCGCGGACGAAAGAGAAGTTTTTCCTGCCGGTCTCCTTCAGGAAGCCCCGCCCCTTACGGATCCCGACCCCGTCCGCCGCTTACTGGATGAGATGACCGGCCTTGCCTTCGCCGGGGGATATCTCCCGGACATGGTGAGCACGGAGTACGAGGACTTGGAGAGAAGGCAAATCCGCCTTGTCATGGATGCCGGAGCATCTCGGGCGTTGCCCTTCCTCTTGGTCAGTCTGGAGTTCCCGGAGACCAAACTCTCCCCCCTTGCGCCGGAGCCCCGCGTAGGCGGTCGGCCGGTTGAGCGCCTTATCGTGAAGCGGATACGCAAGGAAGAGGCCTCGAGGATCGTGGAGGGCATGCCTGGCGCGGCCGTCTTCAAGGAGGTTATTCCCAAGGTGCAGCGCCTTTTGGATGCCGATGCCCCTCCCAAGGAGATGGAGGGGCCTGTCAAAGAGCTTCTCCCGGCCCTCGTCAAGTTTCTTGAGCAAGGGGGTGGCGGCAGAGGGCCTATGGAGCAGGCGGCCCAACGGCTTGAAACCGACCCAGCTTTCCGGGAAGTGATGGAGTTTCTGAAAAGGCGTTTGGACGTCATGATGGAGGGGGATCTGCTGAACGAAGAGCTTTGGAGGAAGCGTGGAAAACTGGAGGCCGGTTGGGCGCGAGAGAGGATCGCCGCGTTTCGGAGCCGGCTCTCCGATCCGCGCATTCAGGCATGCCTGGACTGCGATCTTGAGAAGCTCCCTCTCCAGGGAAAGGTTTCCTACGACTTGGTTGCCGCGCCGGTTGCCGACGCGGAGGGCGCCGCCAGGCAAGGAGAGCTGCTGGCCCTCATGGAGCGGACAGATCTCAAGGCCCTGCGCCAGAGCTATGTGGAGGCCCTGCGCCTGGCCTGCTGGAAGAAGGCCATGGAGCTCCAGAGAGATTTAGAGACCCGGGCCTTGGACTACCGCTTTCAAAGGGAGTCTCTCGTCACCGCCATGCTTGCCCTCACCCTGGAGACAGGGGCTGTTTTGTCTTCGCTCATGCAGAGTCAGGCCGGCGAGATCCGAGCGAACGAATCGGTCAAGCGGACGCGGCTTGCCACAGGAATCGGGGTTCTTCTTTTAAATCAGGACAACTCGCCGGCGCGATTTGTCCCAGGCGGCGGGGGAATGGATCTGGTTCACCTGATGGGGACGCACTACAACCGCCACTCCATTAGGCCATGGCACGAGAAGGGTCAGAAGATTGTCCTCTGCCAGCTTTCCTTCACCGGCCCCCCCGGCATGGATCAGCTGGCGGCCTTTTTGGACGACTGGTTCTATCTTCAAAGAGGTCTGGACGGAAATCCGGAGATCCTTCTCGGGGTGGCGGCGGCAGATGGGGCGATGCGGGTTTATCGGCCCTCCGGTCCCCGCTTGCCTGCCGAGGATCCGGTGGGGTGGGCCCGGGTTAGAGATCGGGTGGAAACGGTCTATGGGGATCACTACAACAGGTTTATCGACGCCTTCAAGAAGCTGGAAGGCAGTCCCGAAAAGGGACCGGACGCGGCCCTGTATCGGGAGGCAGGCCTTCACTTCCGCTCAAGACTGCTTGAAGCCCTTCAAGAGAGTCTGCCGAATCCGATGCCGGAGCAGATCATGGCCAAGATCGAGGATCGTTTTGGCCCGGATTTGGACGAGCTCGCTCAGGACCCGAGGCCCATGAGGGTTTCCTCTTTGCTGGCCAAGGTAAAGGCGGCTGTTTCAGAGTGCCTGGCGGCCCACCTGATGGAGTCCGACCTCTTCGTCCCGGTGCAGGTGCCTGGGGTCACGGGGAGACACAAAGCGGCCGCTGGTGGGGCCCTGCCGGCCGTTGTCAGGGAAATCCTGGAAATGAGAGAAAAGGCGGAGGGCGGATTCTTGGGTCCCAACGTCACGGCCGCTTCCGCCAGCAAACTTTCCTGGACCGAGGTGCGGCTCTGGATGAACTGGACCGGTTCCCCTGAATATCCGGGGGGCCCCGTCGTCCTTCCCTTTGGGTCGCCCGCCATGCGGCCCTTGGCTCCGGATCTTGAATTGCTGGAGCCCGAGGTTCGAGAGGCCATCTCGCGGGGGAAACGTTGGCAGGTGAGCCGTTTGGGGCGGGATGCCGGGCTCAAGGAGATGCGCGGCAATCCGGCCATTTCCGCGCTGGAGAAGCTCCTCCTGCCTTTTGAGAAGGGGGAGCTGGTTCAGGAGACAGAAGAGGATTCCAAGGCCGCCGTGAAAGCTGTTAAAGAGAGAGGCGAGTACGCCGCTTGGGAAAAGAGGTTGGCCAGAGATCGCAGCGCCCCGGAGAAGACAAAATTCAAACAGTGGCTTCGTGAGGAATCCTACAAAGAGCTTGAAAGGATCTTGAGGGAAAAAGAGAGAAAAATCAGGCAGAAACCGCCTCCCAAGCCGCGGGAGCTTCTCGCGGCCAGCCGGGCGGTTCTGGAATACGTCCCGAACAAGGGCCGGCCTGATTTCCGCGAACGCCCCGATCTGGCGCCGGCGATTTCCGAGGCCAAGATCCTCTTTGAGAAAATCCTTCGCCTGGCCCAGCGGATCATGCAGGCCAGGGTCTTGCTGGAGAGGGCCGCCCCATCGGGCAAGGTTCCGGCGGCGCCGGCCATATCCTGCTTGGAGCCGCTGATGGGCGATACGGAAGGCTGGCCCACCGTCTCGATTAAGATGAGACGCCAGCTGGAAAATCTGAAGGCCCTTTCCCCCGAGAGCCGGGTGAATCTGGAGGAGATCCTGCAGATCGTTGAAGAGGCCAGGGAAGAGGCGATCACCTGGCACACCTTCTTAACTTTCTCCAGGGTTCCCTGGGCTCCCCTGCGCCTGGTGTATTACGACGTCTACAGAAGCGTTCTTTTGGACGAGGTAAAACGGTTGGAGCTCCTCGCGCCTGAAACGAATGGGCAGGAACTGGAATGGCAAAGCCGCGCCGTCGCGCTGGAAATCATGCACGCGGAGCTGGAAGCGGCCTTCTCCTCCCTCCTGCAGAGGTGGGCCCGGCCGCCGGAAGAGAAGGAGAGCGATCAATTCACCCACCCGGTGGAGGGATCCGGCCTGCTTGTTCTGGATCAGGCCCTCCGGCCGGTCCGGTTCATCCCCGGCGGCGGGCAGTTTGTGGGGGTGACGATTCTGGCCCCCTATTACGATCCCATTCGGGTGAAGGAATGGACGGGCGAGGCCGGCCAGGCGGTCTATCTCTACAACACCGTCTCTGGCTGGCCGGCCGTCGAGTCCCTCGACTATTACTGCGCGGCCGCGCGTCTTTTCTCCGCCATGTATCCCGGGGCGGCCCTCCCCTGGTTCGGGGTGGCGGCCCCCTCCGGCGTCCGGGTGTACCGGCCCCGAGAGGATCTGGCCTCGCCATCCGGGTTAGGCCGCGCGTACGATCCGATCGCCCGGGAGGAGGCCCGCTTTAAGCGGTTTACCATAGGCCTGGACATTCGGTTCCTTAGAATATCGAAAGAGGATATCCGCTTCCTGTTCCTGGCGCGAGGCCAGTTCCTGGGCGAGCTGGAAAAGGTCTTGAGGGACGTTTTTGACGAAGCAACCGTTCAGGAGATGATGCGAGAGGTTCGGGATCGTTTGGGCCAATCCATCGAGGCGCTTGATCCCGACGAGAAGAATCTCGACGCGCTTGGGCTGGCGTTCGCGCGTCTGGTTGTTTCGGTCAGGCGCTTGATTGGGGAGCTGGCCGCTCCCCATCTGCTGGATGAGCTTTTCGAGGAGGTTCAGGTGGACTGGGAACACCCTGTCCAGCCGCTTGCGATTCCGCCGCCGGCACAGGCGCCGCCGGAGCAGGCGGTTGAGCGCGAACCCGAGACCACCGCCCCCGCCCCTCTTTTGCTGAAGCTGGACGACCAGGCAGCCGAAGCCGGCCCTCCTCCGCAACCGATGCCCGGGGAAGCAGGGGGCAAGCCAGCCAAGGGAAGCAAGGGGCCTCAAGGGGAGGATGTGAAACTGAAGGCGGCGGCCCGTGAGATCGCTTCAAATCTGGCAGGTCTGGCAGATGCCGCGGGATTCCGAGGGCGCTGGGTTGAGAGACTGCTGGCCGAGAAAGTTCGCGAGAGACTCAAGGGCAACAACTCCTGGCAGCCCACCAATGGCATAGAGCCATTCCGGCAGGTATTGGTGCAGGGCCGCGAGAAGCACCACAGGCAGGGGGTTGAGTTGGCCGGGGCGATCGGCAAATGCAAGACGTCGGAAGAACTGGAACGGCTGAAGGGCCAAGTGGACGGCCTTGGGGACGATGAGGTTGACAAGCTTTATGAAGATAAGAAGCGGAATATAGTCCACCAGGGCTTGGCCGAGCAGGCGGTAGGAGACCCTGTCTTTCAAGCCTGGTGGCCGCCCAACAGGATTCAGGCGGAAGCTCTTGGTCTTCTTAAGAAAAATCCAGGGTGGACTTACGAGGATCTGAAATCGAAACTGCAGAAGATCCGGAAGAGTTGGGAGGAAGAGGCCCGTCAGCGGGAGGAGGCCCGGATGTTAGCCGCGTCAGAAAGGATTCTTGAGGCGGCAGGGAAAGAGCCCTCTCTTCAGGGACTCGCGCAGGAGAGGCTGGGCGCCCTCGCGGCGGCTTTTCTTAAGGAGAAACCCAAAGGAACTCCTGCCGACTTTGTTGCGCAGCTTAGGGAGATGATGTCCCAAGAGGGACAGAAGAAGAGAGGGGAGCTCAAGCGGCTCTGCCTTGGAAAGACGCAAGAAGCAGGGGTCTCTCTGGACTGGATCTTTCCCAGCAATCTCCTGGAGTTGGAGGCGGACGTCTATCTCGACAAAGATTCCTCGCCTAGCCCGGAGGGTTTTATCGCCCACCTAAAAGAGCTGGCGAAGCAAAGACGTTGGAAGGAACTGCGTGAAATAGGGATTCAAGCAAATGCCAGTGAGCAGTTTGGCCTTTCGTTCGTACAGATTGAAGAGGAAGCAAGAGGCCACGTCTCTGCAGCACCCTTCACCGACTGGGACCAGGATCAGGGGGCTTTCGTCGAACGCCTGCGTGAGCGGGCCGCCCAGCTTGGGGAAGAACTAAGAAGAGACCTTATCCGGCGGGTGAGCCAGGCGGTAAGAAGCGCCCTGAACCCTGACTACTGGGGATTCGAAGAGGGCTGGCTTGAGGCCCAGGCGGAAAGCTGGCTTACCGCGGTGCCATTATCGTTTGACCCCGACCAGCCGGAGGCCTTCCTCCGCCAGGTGAAGCTCGAGCGCCTCATTCGGGAGGCCCAGACAGCCCAGGAGCTTACGGAGTTTTCCATTCCTCCCGATGTCGTCCGGCAGGAGGCGGAAAGGCTTCTCGCTGAACAGGGGATAGAGGAGATAAAGAGAACACCCATCTGGTTCGTTGATCGGCTCTACAAGATTTACGACGCCAAGAAGAGAGAGGAGGAAGCCAAGAAGAAGGGGTGGGCCGGCCGCGTAGGGAAGGCGACCAGTTCCAAGGAGCTGGCGGAACTTCTGTCACAGCCCGACTTTCCGGAAGAGCTGCGGCCCGTCGCGGAAAACCGACAACAGCTCTTTCTCCTGGTGGAAACGGCGAGAGAGAGCGCCCTGCTGCGGCAGGCCGGTTTTTCTGACGACGAGCTGATTCAGGAGGCAGCCCAATTGTTGTCTGGTGGAGAGCCGGTCACGCCGGCCGGTTTTGTAAAGCGCCTTCATAAGATCTGGCGAGAAAGGGAGGCGCTCAAAAGAGCCGAGCGCATCGAACAACTTCTGGCGGCGGCAAAGGCTGACCCTCCCGAGGGGGGCTGGATCTTCAATGGAGCAGAGCTTCTTGAGCGGGCCACCGGCTTTCTTGAGTTCTCCGGCGCGCGGGAACCGGTGCCGGCCGACTTCGTGGCCCAACTCAAACAGGAGCAGGCCAGGAAGAAGCTTGAGGCGGAGGAAAAACGGGTGAGAACCCTGGTGGAAGCGGCTCAAGCCGCCTCGGACCGCTCCCAGTGGCCTTTTTCAGATGCCGAGCTTGAGGCCATGGTCAGGGTCTTTCCCGGGAATGATCCCGCGGCTTTTCTAGCCCACCTTCGAAGGAAGATTGAAGAGGAGAGGGTGAGAAAAGAAGAGCAGAAGCGTAGGGAGGAGCAGGCGCGCCTGCAGGGATTTCTGGAGGGCTTCAACCATATCAATACCGAGAGAGGATGGGGGGTATCGCCAGAGCGCGCGCTGGCCGCCGCCCAATCCCTCCTTCGGGAAAGCCCATCTGCCACCGTTGATCAGATGGTCGAGCTTCTTGAGCCCGCCAGCCCGGAGCAAGTCCGGCAGGCGCTCTCGGCTTGGAACCAGGCAGCCGATGAAAGGGTGGATTTCGGAAACCAAGAAGGCGCTTTCACGATCAGCGCCACAGAGCTCTTGGATCCAAACCTCTGGTATTTGACTTCTCATGCCAGCGTAGGGGTGGAAAGGATCGAGCGGACCCTGGAGGCGGCCCGATCAAATCCGGACCCCGAGAAAGGGGTGAAGCGGCTGGCGAGCGTAGAGACCTTCCTCGAAGAATTCGGGCAGGCCATCAACGACCTCCCGCTGGAGCGGGGGAGGAAATTGGATGGTCTGACCCCCTACAGCGTTTTTAGGGAGCGCTTTATGACGGGCAGCGATACTCCGGCAACTCGAATGGAAGCAGTCAGGCAGTACTTGGACGTTCTGAAGAATCGGATCCGCACGATAAAACAGACAGCCCTCTTGAGGCGGCTCAAGGAGTATTTGACTGGCCGGTGGAGCATCGAAGAGGACAGGGAAGAACCCACCGCGTCGCTCATTTCTCCGGACGCGTTGATTCCATTGTTGGTCGAAGATGTGAACAAGGGCTGGACCTCTTTGCGGGCGGCGAAACTCCTTGAGGCGGGCAAGACGTTCATCGGGGCCCATCCATGGTATCCGTCGGGTCTGCTGGCCATGAACGTCCAGACCCTCTCGACCACCGACGGGGTTTCTCCAGATGAGGTTTTGGCTCTTCTTGACGCAGCGCTTGCTCGGCAGAAAGAGAATCCGAAGTCCCTGGGAGAGGTGGTGGCGATGGAGGACCACCTCACAGAGATGATTGCCCAGCGGCTCGAAGAATCGGCTGCCGTGGGAGAATCCGATGCCGGGCTGGAGGAGGCGAGGCCGACCCCAGCGGTGCGGATCCCGGAGGGGGATGAGGTGGTTGATCTGGGGACACTGGAGGGGGGGGAGACTCTTGGCTTATGGATTTTTCCGGGAAATGGGGAACGATCCCTGATTGGCCGGATCTTGATAGATGGAGAAGTGAAGGGCGCGGTTTTTCTAAGATTCCCCAATGAGACTGCCGTGCTGGGCGATATCCTTGTGGGTGAAGAAAAAGGGATGCCAGATCCGCTCCATCGAGGCAGAGGGGTTGGGACGAAGGTTATGGATTGGATTCTTCGAAATCGCATACCGCCCCGCGTGCGCCACCTTACAGCCGTTGTGAGGAATCCATACCTCCTGGCTCTTTTTAAGAATCTGGAAGAGAGGAAACTGCTGATGGAAGCCACGGTAAGCGGCAGAGGTTTGGACGTCTGGATAGCTGATTTCTTAAGAGAGCATGAACTGAACAGACTGCAGGATGAGTACGGGACCATTGACGTAGATTTTAGAGCGGGATTGAACTCAAACCATGTTGTTGCTGGCCCCTCGACTGGGCCCGGGGCCGGCCTGGAGGAGGCGAGGAGGGTGGAGGCGCTGTTCGCGCTGGAGCGGGCGGCCGGTGAAGCCGGCGTGCCGGCGGGCGATTCAAGCGAAAAGGCCGAGGAGGTTCGCGCCCACGGCGGCATGCTATAATGCCGGGCATGCGGTGGACCGAGGCGCACATTCCGACGTTAAGGGAGACCCCGGCCGAGGCGGAGATCGCCAGCCACCGGCTGATGTTGAGGGCCGGGTTGATCCGCAAGCTCTCCTCCGGCACCTATTCCTACCTCCCCTTGGGCCAGCGCTCCCTCTCGAAGGTCATCCGGATCATCCGCGAGGAGATGGATCGCTCCGGCGCCCTGGAGGTTCTTCTTCCGGCGCTTCAGCCGGCGGAGCTTTGGAAGCGCTCGGGCCGGTACGAGCTGATGGGCCCGGAGATGATCCGGTTCAAGGACCGCCACGGCAAGGAGATGGTGCTGGGCCCCACCCACGAGGAGGTGATCACCTCCTTGGTCTCCGGCGAGCTCCGCTCCTACCGGGACCTGCCGAAAACCCTCTACCAGATCCAGGTGAAATTCCGGGATGAGCCCAGGCCCCGCTTCGGCGTGATCCGCTCCTCGGAGTTCCTCATGAAGGACGCCTACAGCTTCGACCGGAACGAGGCGGGCCTGAACGCCAATTACCAGAAGATGTTGGAGGCCTACCGCCGGATCTTTGAGCGCTGCGGGCTCGCGGCCTTGCCGGTGGAGGCGGAAACCGGCTTCATGGGGGGGTCGGATTCCCACGAGTTCATGGTCCCGGCGGCCAGCGGCGAGGACACGGTGGTCCGGTGCTCGGGGTGCGCCTACGCCGCTTCCAAAGAGAAGGCGGCCGCCCAGCTGGCCAAGCCGGTTCAGGAAGGGAGCCCTTGCCCCAAGTGCGGCAAGCCGCTCGCCCTGCTGGCCGCCATCGAGGTGGGCCACATCTTCAAGCTGGGCACCAAGTATTCGGCCAAGCTCGAGGCCCTCTTTTTGGATGAGGACGGCAAGGAGAAGCCGTTTGTCATGGGCTGTTACGGGATCGGCGTCACCCGGATCCTGGCGGCGGTCATCGAGACCCGCCACGACGATTTTGGGATCCAGTGGCCGGCGGAGGTGGCCCCTTACCCGGCGGTGATCGTGCCGATCAACCTCTCGGACGCCAAGACCCGGCAGGCCGCCGAGGATCTTTACCAGGGGATGGCCCAGGCGGGGCTGGAGGTCCTGCTGGACGACCGGGAGGTCTCCGGCGGCGTGAAGATGAAGGACGCCGACCTGATCGGTTTCCCCATCCGGGTGCTGATCAGCGAGAAGACCCTTCAGAAATCCTCCGTGGAAGTGAAGCTCCGCTGTGAGAAAGAAACCAGCCTCGTCACGCCTGCCGAAGCGATTTCCCTCGTCAAGAACCGTCTTGACAAGGGGTCTTCCCCCGTCGGATAATACCCTTACATCTAGAGGAGGACCGCCCATCCGGCGGTAACCCAAGTGGGAGCTTTGCGTCCCACTTTTTTGTTCTAGGAAAGAGTGAAGGATGTTCGATCAAGAAGCGATCATCGAGAGGGTCAAGGCGCTCGTGGCGCCGCTTTTGGCCGGCCGCCGGGCCGATCTGGTGGAGCTCACCTATCGCTTTGAGGGCTCCCGGATGGTCCTGCGGTTTCTGGTGGACACGGCGCGGGGGATCACCCTGGACGAGCTGGGCCGCTTGAACCAGGCGATCGGCGCCCTGCTGGACGAGCGCGACGCGATCCCCTCGGCCTACGTGCTGGAGGTGAGCTCGCCGGGGCTGGACCGGCCGCTTAAGACGCCACTCGACTTTGAGCGGATGATCGGCCGGCGGATCAAGGTGAGCACGGCGGTTCCTGTAGCCGGCCGGCGGGAGCTGGCCGGAGAGCTGGTCAACGCCAACGAGGAGGCGATTCAACTGAAGCTGGACAACGGCGAAAAAACGCGAATTCTTCTTACCGAGGTGGTCCGCGCCGTGCAGGACGTGGAGATCTGATGGGGGCGGCCTTAAGGTGAACGCGGAATTCTTGGCGGTCATTGACCAGATGACCCGGGAGAAGGGGATCGACCGGGAGGTGGTGCTGGAGGCGGTGGAGTCGGCCTTGGCCTCCGCCGCCCGCAAGGTGGTGGGCCCCGAGGGGGGCGAGGTCTCGGTCAAGATCGACCGGACGACCGGCGCCATCAAGATCTTCTCGGGCGATCAGGAGCTTTCCGGGGCGGGCCTGGGCCGGATCGCGGCCCAGACCGCCAAGCAGGTGATCATCCAGAAGCTTCGGGGGGCCGAGCGGGAGGTGGTTTACCACGAGTTTTCTCACCGCGCCGGCACCCTGATCAGCGGCACCATGCACCGCTTCGAGCGGGGCGCCGTGATCGTGGATCTGGGCAAGACCGAGGCGATTCTCCCCAAGCGGGAACAGTCTCCCAAGGAGAGCTTCCGCCCCGGCGACCGGATCCGGGCCTACTGCCTGGAGGTCAGCAAGGCGGCCAAGGGGCCGCAGGTGATTCTCTCCCGCGTCCACCCCTTGCTGGTGAATGAGCTCTTCAAGCTGGAGGTCCCGGAGATCGCCCAGGGGATCGTGGAGATCAAGTCCGTCTCGCGCGAGCCCGGCGACCGCTCGAAGATCGCCGTCTACTCGAAGGACGAGAAGGTGGATGGGGTGGGGGCCTGCGTGGGGATGCGCGGAACGCGGGTCAAGGACATCGTCCGGGAGCTGCAGGGTGAGAAGATCGACATCATCCGGTACTCGCCGAAGCTGGACGAGTACGTGACGGCCGCTCTGGCCCCGGCCCAGGTGGCCGAGATCACGATCTCGCCGGACAAGAAGCGGGCCGCGGTCGTGGTGGAGGACGATCAACTGTCGCTGGCGATCGGCAAGAAGGGGCAGAACGTCCGTTTGGCCGCGAAGCTCACGGGCCTGGACATCGACATCCGTTCCAAGACCCAGAAGGAGATCCTTTCCAAGATGTCGGTGAGCGACCTGGCTGGGGTGGGGCCCAAGATGCTCGAAGAGCTTAACCAGGCCGGATACACCTCGGTCTTCAAGGTCGCGCAAACGACCCTGGAGGACCTCTTGAAGGTGAAGGGAATCGGCGAGAAAACGGCGGTGAAACTGCTTGAGGGGGCCAGAGAGCTCATTCAGAAACTCGAGGCCAAGGCCCAGGTTCAGGAAACCGCCGAGCCCGAGCCCGAAAAGAAGGAGGCCGCCGGGGAATAAGATGGCGAAGACCTCCGCCGCCAAATCCAAGAAGGCCGTCAAGCCGGCGCCGGCTCGCAAGAAGCTTCCTGCCGTCAAGCCGAAGGCGCGGAAGGCCCCGCCGGCCAAACCGGCCAAGCATTCCGCCGCAGTTATTCTGTCCAAGAAGCCGCCCGCGGAGCCCACCTTAAGACTGGTGGGATTGCCCAGGGGAATTCCGCCTCCCCGCAGAAGGCCGCCGGCGCCTCCCCCATTTTTAGCGCCCCCTCTGCCACAGAAAATGGCGGATGCGCCAAGTTCTGTGGCGCACAAGCTGGTCTTGCCGCCGGCCGCGCCCGCCGCGCCGCAAAAACCTCCGATCAAGCCGGCCGCGCCTAAACCGGTCTTGCCGGCCGCTCCGCCTTCGGCTCCTCCGCCGCAAAGCAAGGCGGATGCGCCAAGTTCTGTGGCGCACAAACCGGTCTCGCCGCCTGCCGCCGCGCCTGTTGCGTCTGCCGCGCCCGCGGCGCCTGTCACGCCCGCCGCGCCCACGGCGCCCCCCAGGCCGGGTCCTTCTTTTCCCTCTTACCGACCCAGAATGGGCGGCCGGCCCGGAATGCACAGGCCCAGGCCGCATCCTGCGCCGCCCAAAGCGGAGAAACCTGCCGCCCCCGAAACGGTTCAGCCGGTTTCGCCGCCTGCCGCCGAACCGGTCGCCCTCAAACCCTTTTCCGTGAGAGTTCCCCTGACCGTCAAGGAGCTGGCGGAGAAGCTGAACATCTCCCCCAGCGAGCTCATCAAGCGGTTGATCGGCATGAAGATCATGGCCACGATCAATCAGCTTCTCACGGAGGAACCGGTCAGGGGGCTCGTCAAGCTCTACGGCTTCGAATTCCAGGCCCTGCCCACGCTGGAAGAGGAGATCGAGGCGGTCCATGAGATTGAGGATCCGGCCCAGCTCAAGCCCCGGCCGCCGGTCGTGACCCTGATGGGGCACGTGGACCACGGGAAAACCTCTTTGCTGGACGCCATCCGAAAGAGCAAGGTCGCCGAGGGCGAGGCCGGCGGGATCACCCAGCACATCGGGGCTTACCGGGTGAGCCTGCCCAAAGGGTCGATCACCTTCCTGGACACGCCCGGCCACGAGGCCTTCACCGCCATGCGGGCGCGCGGGGCGCGCGTGACCGACATCGTGATCCTGGTGGTGGCGGCCGATGACGGCGTGATGCCCCAAACGATCGAGGCGATCGACCACGCCAAGGCGGCCGAGGCCACCATCGTGGTGGCGATGAACAAGATCGACAAGCCGCAGGCCAACCCGGACCGCCTCAAGAAACAGCTGGCGGAGCTCAACCTCATGCCGGAGGATTGGGGCGGCAAGACGATCGTGGCCCCGGTTTCGGCCAAGACCGGCGAGGGGATTGACCACCTCCTGGAGATGGTTCTCCTGGAGGCGTCCCTCCTGGAGCTCAAGGCCGATCCGGCCAAGCCGGCCCGCGGGATTGTTCTGGAGGCGCAGTTGAGCAAGGGCGGGGGTCCCACGGCGCATGTCCTGGTGCAGAAGGGGACCCTGCGGGTGGGGGATGTCCTGGTGAGCGGCCCTTACTGGGGCAGGGTTCGCGCCATGCTGGACGAGCGGGCCAGCCGCCTTCAGGAGGCCAGCCCCTCGACGCCGCTGGAGATTCTGGGGCTTAACGGCGTCCCCAAGGCCGGCGACTCCTTCCTTGTGGTGGGCGACGAGAAAAAGGCCCGGGAGGTGGTGACGCGCCGGCAGGAGGAAACGAGAAGCGGTCAGGTCACCCTGACCGGGCGTCATGCGGTGAGCCTGGAGGATTTTCACAAGCTGTTGGCGGAGGGCAAGCTCAAGAGTCTGAATCTGATCCTCAAGGCAGACGTGCAGGGTTCGGCCGAGGCCCTGCAGGATGCC
The DNA here is from genome assembly GCA_016177405.1 of Candidatus Omnitrophota bacterium. Classification (GTDB taxonomy): domain Bacteria; phylum Omnitrophota; class Gorgyraeia; order 1-14-0-20-64-10; family 1-14-0-20-64-10; genus JACOVG01. The sequence goes on from JACOVG010000012.1 coordinate 67,126, forward strand.
CTCTCCAAGATTTCATCGGACGAGGTTTCCTTCAAGGTGCTCCACTCGGGGGTGGGGGATGTGACCGAGCCCGACGTCCTCTTGGCGGAGGCCTCGGCGGCGGTGGTGATCGGCTTCCACGTGGGGATGACCCCCGAGGCCGAGATTCTGGCCAAGCAGGAGAAGGTGGATGTGCGGCTCTACCGGATCATCTACGAGGCGATCGCCGACATCCGGGCCGCCCTGGAGGGCTTGCTCGCGCCCAAGCTGGTGGAGAGCTCCTTGGGCAAGGCGAAGGTCCTTCAGGTTTTCAAGGTCTCCAAGTCCGGCACGATCGCCGGCTGCCAGGTTTTGAAGGGGAAGATTCTCCGCGGCGCCCTGGCGCGGGTGTTTCGCGGGCCGGACCAGCTGTTCGAAGGCAAGATCTCGTCTCTGAAGCGCTTCAAGGAGGACGTCCGGGAGGTGGCCGAGGGCTTCCAGTGCGGCATCTCGGTCTCCGGCTGGTCCGAGTTTCAGCCGGAGGACCTCATTGAGGTGATCGAAGTGGAGTCGGTGGCCCAGAAGCTGTGAAAAGGGTTCTAAGCGGCATGCGGCCCACCGGGCCCCTTCACCTGGGACATTGGGTGGGGGCCCTTAAAAATTGGGTCGAGTTGCAGAAGACGTACGAATGCTTCTTCATGGCGGCCGACTGGCACGCCCTGATGAGCGAGTACGAGCGGCCCGCCGGCATCGAGGCCGAGGTCCGCGGGATGGTGTCGGACTGGCTGGCAGCCGGCATCGATCCCAAGAGATCGATCATCTTCCGCCAATCGGATGTCCCCGAGCACGCCGAGCTGTTCCTGATCTTGTCGATCGTGGTCCCCTTGGGATGGGTGGAGCGGGTTCCCACCTACAAGGAGCAGCTTCGTGAGATCAAGGGGCGGGACCTGGCCACCTACGGCTTCCTGGGCTACCCGGTTCTTCAAGCCGCCGACATCCTCCTGTACAAGGCCGACGCCGTTCCGGTGGGAGAGGATCAGCTTCCGCATCTGGAGCTGACCCGGGAGATCGCGCGCCGCTTCAAGTTCTTGTACAAAAAAGATCTTTTTCCGGAGCCCAAGCCGCTCCTCGCCCCGGAAGCGAAGCTCCTGGGGCTGGACGGCCGGAAGATGTCCAAGTCGTACGACAACTTTCTGGCTCTTTCCGAGGCGCCGGAGGCAATCCGCAGGAAGGCGCAGAAGATGTTCACCGATCCCAAAAGAATCAAGATGACGGACCCCGGCCACCCGGAGGAGTGCAACGTCTGCCACTACTGGGAGGTCTTTGCTCCGGGGGAGGCGCCGGCGGTTTGGGAGAAATGCCGGAAGTCTCTGTGGGGCTGCACCCAGAACAAGGAGGCGCTGGCCGAGACGCTCATCCGCTTGACCGAACCCTTCCGGGCGGCCAGGGAATCGTCCGGCGCCAACTCGTCCATCGACAGGATCCTCGCGGAGGGGGCCCAGCGCGCCCGGGAGACGGCCCGGGCCACCCTGCGCGAGGTGAAGGAGGCCATTGGCCTACAAGGTTAAGCTGGAGATCTTCGAAGGGCCGCTGGACCTTCTGCTGTACCTGGTGAAGCAGAACCACCTGGAGATCACCCAGATACCGATTGCCCAGGTCACCGACCAGTACCTGAAGTATCTGGAGCTGATGCAGGCGTTGGACCTTGACATCGCGGGGGAGTTCCTCGTGATGGCGGCGACCCTCATGCAGATCAAGTCCAGATCCCTTCTGCCGCCGGATCAGCTGACCCCGGCCGAGCTCGAGGAGCCGGACCCGGCCCAGGAGCTGATCCAGCGGCTGATGGAGTACAGCCGCTTCAAGGAAGCGGCCCAGTGGTTAAGCGGCATGGAACAGGGCCGGCAGATTCAATTCACCCGCCCCTCGGCCGGATCGGCCGCGGGCGCGCCGGCCCTGGAAGAGGAATATGTGGAGGCCAGCCTCTTCGATCTGCTGACCGCCTTCTCCCAATTCATGGGAAGCCTCACCCCGGAGATGGTCCACGAGGTGATCCGGGATGAGTTCACCGTGGAGGGGAGAATCGCCGCCTTGAAGGAGCTGATTCAGGAAAAGGAGCGGGTGAGCCTTCAGGAGCTTTTCTCCAAGGCGGCCGGCAAGCTTGAGGTGGTGGCGACCTTCCTGGCCCTGCTGGAGCTGATCCGCCAGAAGGCGGCCCTCGTCCGGCAGAGCCAGCTTTTTGGGGAGATCTGGGTGATTCGAAATACCGGCAGCGTGGAGGTGGCGGGGTGAGCGAGGCCGATCCCAAGCGGATTCTGGAAGCGCTTCTGTTTGTTTCCGAGAAACCCCTTTTGGCGGCGCAGGCCCAGGAGGTGCTGGGGGCCTCCTTTGAGGTTTCCCAGATACGCCAGCTTCTGACCGAGCTTTCCCAGGAGTACGCCGAGGGCCGCCGGGGTTTAAGGATTCTGGAGGTGGCGGAGGGGTTCCAGCTGGTCACCGACCCGGAGCTCGCCCCGTTCGTCTCGAAGCTGAACCGCCGGGTGAAGACCGTTCGGCTCACCCGTCCCTCCCTGGAGACGCTGGCGGTCATCGCCTACCGCCAGCCGGCCACCCGGGCGGAGATCGAGCAGATCCGCGGGGTGGATGTCTCGGGCGTCCTGGAGACCCTTTTGAAGCTCAACTTCATCCGGGTTTCAGGAAGGAAGGAGGCGGTGGGAAGACCGATCCTCTATTCCACGACCCGGGAATTCATGGAACACTTCGGCCTGAAGAGCCTGGAGGACCTCCCCAGTCTGGAGGATCTCAAGGGGATCGTTCCTCCCCAGCCCCTCCCAGCGCCGCAACCGCAAAATGACACTGCCTCAACTGCGCAAACGGATTGACGCGGTAGACCGCGAGATCCTCTCCCTGCTCAACCGCCGGGCGACCCTGGCCCAGCGGGTGGGAAGGATCAAGGAGCGGCTGGGCCGTCCGATCTTCGACGGCCGGCGCGAGCAGGAGGTTCTGCGGCGCCTGGCCCGGTTGAATGCCGGCCCCCTGCCTCCGGGCGCCATTGGCAAGATCTTTCGGGAAGTCCTTCGGGCCAGCCGCGCCCTGGAGCGCTCCAAGGCGGCCAAAAAAGAATGAAAATGAAAACGATTGCCTACCTGGGACCGGAGAAGACCAACACCCATCTGGCCGCCCAAAGGAAATTCGGAAACAAATACAAGTACGTTCATGCCCCAACTGTTGAGGACGTTTTTTACATGGTCGAACGGGAAGACGCGGATTTCGGAGTGGTTCCCATTGAGAATTCGCTTGAGGGGTCCGTAACGCACACCTTGGATCGATTCGTTGATTTCAAGCAGTCCCCCGCCCGGATTTTCGGTGAGATTGAAATGCCCATACAGCACTATTTGATTACGAGCGGCGGCTCTAAGCGGAAGCTGATACAGGTGATTTTCTCTCATCCGCAAGCCTTGGCTCAGTGCCGGCAATGGTTGGATAAAAATTACCTGAATGTTGTTCGGCGAGAGACTCGCTCAACGGCTGAAGCAGTGGATGATCTGCGGAATAAGAACATGTTCTGGCCGATGAAAAGAAGAGCCGCAATTGCCAGTTTGGATTTGGCCGAAAAACACGGACTGAAAGCAGAGCTCATACCGGTGGGCAAAGAGAACCGAACCCGCTTTCTTATCATTGCCTTAAGGAATCCGGGACGGGGAAGGAAGAATAAAACTTCGGTCCTGATGATCTTGAAGGACAAACCGGGGGCGCTTCATGATGCTCTGATGTCTTTCAAACGTAACAAGATCAATCTCACTAAGATCGAATCACGTCCTTCGAAACGCAAAATGTGGGAGTACGTCTTCTTTATCGATTTTGAAGGACACGAATTAGATCCCCAGGTTAAGAGAACTCTTCGAACGCTTCAAAAATCCACGATGGGTTTAAGGGTATTGGGTTCTTATCCCACGGAGGATGCCCATGGCCGCGGGTGACGCCGGAGGGAGGACCCGCCGCCGCGCCCGGAGGCCGAAGGCCGAGGACGGACGGCGGGAGTACCCGCAGGCGGCAGGACCCGCGGCCGATAGGGCGCAATGATGCTCACGAAACTAGCGCGAAAAATCCTAAAAAGCGTCACCCCATACACGCCGGGCAAACCGATCGAAGAGGTGAAAAGGGAGCTTAGGCTTAGGCGGGCCATCAAGCTGGCCTCCAACGAGAACCCCCTGGGCGCGAGCCCCAAGGCGCTGGCGGCCATCCGCGAGGCCCTGCCGGGGCTTCACCGCTACCCGGACAGCCACGCCTTTTACCTGACGCGGGCCCTAAGCCGGAAACTCAAGGTGGCCTCCGATCAGATCATCGTGGGAAACGGCTCCGACGAGCTGATCACGCTGGCCCTAAGGGCCTTTGTGGATCCCGGCCAGGAGGTGATCACGGCCAAGCCGACCTTCCTCATCTACCGGATCGCCGCCCAGATCGCGGCGGCCCGCCTGCGGGAGATCCCTCTGAAGAATCTTCGCTATGACCTGGTCCGGATGCGCCAGGCCGTCGGCCCCAGGACGAAAATCGTTTTCATCGCCAACCCGGATAACCCGACCGGCACCTACGTGACGAAAACGGAGCTGGCCCGGTTCTTCGCGGGGCTGCCCAAGCGGGTGATCGTCTTCTTGGATGAGGCCTATGCCGAGCTCGCGGACGCCAAGGATTATCCGGACACGAGGCGGTATCTTAAAACCCACCCGGTGATCATCACCCGGACCTTCTCCAAGGCGTACGGCCTAAGCGGGATCCGGGTGGGCTACGGCCTGGGGCCCCGCGAGCTGATCCAGGCGATGCACCGGGTCCGGGAGCCGTTCAACGTCAACGCCCTGGCCCAAGCGGCGGCGCGGGCGGCCCTGTCGGATTCCGCGCACCTGGCGGCCACCCGGCGCCTCTTGAGAAGGGAGAAGCCCTTCCTTTACCGGGGGCTGGCCAAGCTGGGGCTGAAGGCCGTTCCCTCGGCCGCCAACTTCATCCTCTTTCGGGTGGGGCCGCGCGCCGGCCAGGTGGCGCGGGGTCTCCTGCGGCGCGGGATCATTGTGCGGGACCTGCGCGCCTGGAATCTTCCAAACCATCTTCGGGTAACGGTCGGATTGCCCAGCGAAAACCGAGCCTTCATGAAGGCGTTAAAGGAGGAGCTGAAATGATCATCGTCCTAAAGCCGGAAGCCACCGAGGCGCAGATCAAGCACATCGTGACCAAGGTCAAATCGATCGGTTTGAAGCCCATGATCTCCCGGGGGATCGAGCGGACCATCATCGGGGTGATCGGGGAGGAGGACCTTTTGCGGGTCCAGCCCCTGGAGATCTTTCCGGGGGTGGAAAAGGTGATGCCGATTCTGGCTCCCTACAAGCTGGTTTCCCGGGAGTTCAAGCCCAGCGACACCGTGGTGCAGGTGGACGGCTTGAGGGTGGGCGGCAAGCGCCTGGTGGTGATGGCCGGGCCCTGCGCCGTCGAGAATTTCGAGCTCCTGCTGTCCGTGGCCAAGCAGGTGAAGCGAGCGGGGGCCAGCGTCCTAAGAGGCGGGGCCTTCAAGCCCAGGACCTCCCCCTACAGCTTCCAGGGGCTGGGGGAAGAGGGGCTCAAGTTCTTGGCCGAGGCCAAGAAGAGGACGGGACTGCCGGTCATCACCGAGCTCATGGACCTGCGCGACCTGGAGCTGGTGGAGCGCCACGCCGACATCATCCAGATCGGCGCCCGCAACATGCAGAACTTCGATCTCCTGAAAGAGGTTGGCCGCTCGAAGAAGCCGGTTCTCTTAAAGCGCGGCATGGCCGCGACGGTGAAGGACCTGCTTTTGTCGGCCGAGTACATCCTGCAGAACGGCAACTTCAACGTGATTCTCTGCGAGCGCGGGATCCGGACCTTCGAGACCGAGACCCGCTTCACCCTGGACATGAACGCCATTCCGGTGATCAAGAACTTGAGCCACCTGCCGATTCTGGTGGACCCCAGCCACGGGACCGGGCGCTGGGGCCTGGTGCCCCCCCTGGCCAAGGCGGCGGTGGCCGCCGGCGCCGACGGGCTGATCATCGAGGTCCACCCCAAGCCCGAGGAGGCCCTCTCCGACGGGCCGCAATCGATGCTTCCGGAGAAGTTCTCCAAGCTGATGGTTGAGTTGAAGCGGGTGGCCCGCGCGGTGGGGAGGGAACTCTAATACCCGAATTTCGGCAAATCTCGATCGTGGGCCTGGGCCTGATCGGCGGCTCGCTTGGCCTGGCCCTGCGCCGGGGCCGCGCGGCCCGGCGGGTGATCGGCTTCTCCCGCAGCGAAGCGACCCTCCGGCGGGCGCTGGCCCGCGGGGCGGTGGATGACGGCGACACCGAGCTTTGCCCCAACTGGCTTGGCCAATCCGACCTGGTGGTCATCGCCACGCCGCCGCTTTCTGTGGTGCCGGCGGCGCGGAGGATCGCCAAGATCACCACGGGAAAATTGATCCTCACCGATTGCGCCAGCACCAAGGCCAGGATCGTCCGGGAGGCGGAAAGGGTTCTGCCCGGCAGGATCTCCTTTGTGGGGGGCCACCCCATGGCCGGGTCCGAGCTCTCCGGGATTGCCGCCGCGCAGGCGGGCTTGTTCCGCGGCGCTGTTTGCGTTCTCACCCCCAGCCGCCGAAGCCCGCCGTCGGCCGTGGGCAAGGTTTCCAGGCTCTGGAGGTCGTTGGGTGCCCGTGTGGTGAACCTGCCGCCTGATCGGCACGATGCCCTGGTGGCCCAGGTGAGCCACGCGCCCCATCTGGCGGCCGCCGCCCTTGTCCTGGCCGCTTCCCCGGAAGCCCTGAAGCTTTCCGCGGGCGGTTTCAGAGACGCCACCCGGGTGGCTTTAAGCGACCCCGATCTCTGGGGTGAGATCTTTTCGACCAACGGGCCCGAGGTGGGCCGGGCGGTCTCCCGGCTCATCCGGGAGCTCACCCGCCTGAAGGGCCTTGTCGCCGGCGGCAGGCCTTCTTCCCTAAAGAGAAGCCTCCTGGCCGCCCGGAGCAGGCGCCGACCATTAACCCCTTGAGCGGCTTGATCGTCACCATTGACGGCCCCTCCGGCACCGGCAAATCCACCGCCGCCCGGGGGCTGGCCAGGAAGTTGGGGTTCCTCTATCTTGAGACCGGAGCGATGTACCGGGCGGTGGCTCAGGCCGCCCTGCGAGGGGGGCTGTGCCTGGACGACGCGCGTCCGGTCGCGGCCCTGGCCCGCTGTCTGCGGTTTCGGTTTCGGCGGGGCCCCCAAGGCCGGAACCGGCTTTTTGTGAACGGCCGGGACGTGACCCGGGCGATCCGGAGCCCCCGGATCTCCGAGGCGGCCTCCCGGATCGCGGTGATCCCCGGGGTGCGCCGGGCCCTGGTGGCCAGGCAGAGGGAAATCGGCCGGCGGGGAAGGGTGGTGGTCGAGGGCCGGGACGCCGGCACCGTCGTTTTCCCGAAGGCGCCGCTGAAGATCTTCTTGTCGGCCTCCCCGAGAGAGAGGGCCCGCCGCCGCCTCGCCCAGTGGGCGGGGGAGGGCCGGCGGACCACCCTGGCCCAGGTGGAGCGCCAGGTTCGGGCGCGGGATCTCCGGGATTCCACCCGGGCCGCTTCCCCCTTGAGGGTCCCCCGGGGGGCGGTTCGGATTGACAATTCCAGGTTGCAATCTTCAGAAGTTCTTGATATCCTATTGGATTATGTCCGTAACGTTGGAAAGCGAGGTGAATCTCTTGCCCAGTGAGGAACTCTCCAGGCTGTACGACGAAAGCCTGAAGCCTCTTCAGGAGGGGCAGATTGTCCAGGGGCGGATCATCGGGATGACCGCCACCGAGATCCTGGTGGACGTCGGCTACAAATCCGAGGGGTCGGTCGCCCTTTCGGAGTTCGACAACGCCGCCGCCCTCAAGGTCGGCGACACCGTCGAGGTGCTCCTTGAGTCCGTGGAGGACGAGGAGGGCCTGGTGGTTCTTTCCAAATGGAAGGCCGAGCGGGCCAAGGGCTGGGAAAGGCTCATGGCCTCCGCCAAGGAGGGGGATCTCCTGGAGGGAAGGGTGGTCCGGAAGGTCAAGGGGGGCCTCATGGTGGACGTCGGTGGAGTGGAAGCCTTCCTGCCCGCCTCGCAGGTCTTCCTAAGGGGCTTCGGCAATTTGGACTCCCTCGTGGGGCAGACGATGAACGTCATCATCATCAAGGTTCATAAGGGCCGCCGCAACCTCGTGGTCTCCCGCCGCGAAGCGCTTCTCAAGGAAAAGGAGATCACCCGCCAGAAGCTTCTCACCGAGCTGGAGATAGGCCAGATCCGGCACGGGGTGGTCAAGAACGTCACCGACTTCGGCGCCTTCATCTCGCTGGGCGGGGTGGACGGCCTGCTGCACATCACCGACATGAGCTGGGGCAGGGTGGGGCATCCCAGCGAGGTCGTCTCCGTGGGGCAGAAGCTGGACGTGACGGTCCTGGGCTTCGACCGGGAGACGATGAAGATCTCCCTGGGATTGAAGCAGCTCACCCCCAACCCGTGGGATGAGGTGGAAGGCCGCTATCCGGTTTCCAGCCGCGTCAAGGGCAAGGTGGTCAGCCTCATGCCCTACGGCGCCTTTGTCCATCTCGATCAGGGCCTGGAGGGGCTGGTCCACATCTCCGAGCTTTCCTGGACCAAGCGGCCCGCGCACCCCAGCGAGGTTCTTCAGGTAGGCCAAGAGGTGGAGTGCGTCGTCTTAAGCGTAGACCGGGAGAATCAGAAGATTGCCTTGGGGATCAAGCAGACCGAGTCCAACCCCTGGGAGGCCTTCGTCAAGGATCACCCGGCGGGCTCCAAGCTGACCGGGCGGGTCCGCCACATGACCGAGTACGGGGCCTTTGTGGAGCTGACCGAGGGAATCGACGGCCTGCTCCACGTGCAGGATCTTTCCTGGACCCGCCGGTACAACCATCCTTCCGAGATTCTGAAGAAGGGCCAGGAGATTGAAACGGTGATCCTGTCGGCCGACCCGGAGAACCGGAAGATTGCCCTGTCGCTCAAACTGCTTACCGAAGACCCGTGGACCAAGATGGCGGAGCGTTACCCGCAAGGGACCTTTGTGGAGGGAGCCATCACCAAGATCGCCCCCTTCGGCCTTTTCGTCGAGCTGGAGAAGGATCTGGACGGCTTGGTCCACCTGTCCGAGCTTCCGGTTCGTCTGCCGTCCCACTTGAGGCGCGGAGGCCGTCCCGCCAAGGGGGCGCAGCCGGAGGCAGGCGCAGAAACCGCCGCCGCGGCGCCGGAAGCGATCACGGCGTTCCTCGAGACGCAGTTTAAGGTAGGAGACCGCGTCGAGGCCCGCGTCCTGCGGGTCAACGAGGAAGAGCGCCGCATCGCCTTAAGCCTTAAACGATCTTGACCCCGCCTCCCCAAGCCCACTCCGTACCCGACCAGCTTTCCCTGATCAAGCGCGGGATCTCCGAGCTCCTGTCGGAAGGGGAGCTCGTCAAGAAGCTTTCCCGCGGCAAGCCGCTGACCATCAAGGCCGGCTTCGATCCCACCGCGGCCGATCTCCACCTGGGCCACACGGTCCTCCTGCGCAAGCTCGCCCAATTCCAGAAGCTTGGCCACCGGGTTGTTTTCCTGATCGGGGATTACACCGGCATGATCGGCGACCCCTCCGGCCGGATGGAGGAGCGGCCCGTCCTGACACCGGCCCAGGTGATGGCCAACGCCAAGACCTACCAGAAGCAGGTGAGCGGAATCCTGGACACCCGGCGCGTCGACGTGAAATTGAACAGCCAGTGGCTGGGGCCGATGCGCCTGGCCGATTTCCTTAGGGTGACGAGCAAGCTCACCGTGCCCCGCCTGCTGGAGCGGGACGATTTCGTAAAGCGCCTCAAGGAGGGAAGCTCATTCACCGTCACCGAGGCGCTCTATCCCTTGCTCCAGGCCTACGACTCGGTCGCCTTGAAGGCCGACGTGGAGCTGGGCGGCACCGACCAGAAGTTCAATCTTCTCCTGGGCCGCGCCCTGCAGGAGCGGTTTGGGCAGGAGCCCCAGGTGGTGATCACCCTGCCCCTCCTGGAGGGGACCGACGGCGTCCAGAAGATGTCCAAGTCGCTGGGCAACGCCATCGGCATCGCCGAGCCGCCGGAGGAGATCTACGGCAAGGTGATGTCGATCCCGGACAAGCTCCTTTCAAGATATTTCGAGCTTCTGACCGGCGAGGATCTGGCCCAGATCAGCAAGATGCACCCGATGGAGGCCAAGCAGAGGCTTGCCCTTCTTCTGACTTCCCAGTTTCATGGGCCGGCCGCCGGCCAAAAGGCCCAGGAGGGTTTCAACCAGCTCTTCCGGAAGCGGGAAATCCCGGTTGAGATCCCGGAATTCAAGGTTCCCGCCAGGCTGGTCAAGGAGGGGAAGGTGTGGGTGGTGGCGCTTCTCGTCGAGTCGGGCCTGGCCCCTTCCAAGGCGCAGGCCAGGCGCCTGATGGCCCAGGGCGGAGTGGATTTGGACGGCAAGCGCCTCACCGATCCCGAGATCTCTTACCCCATCGCCGCCGGCAGCATCCTAAAGGCCGGCAAGCGCCACTTCCTTCGGCTTATCCTGTAGGTTCCGGGGGGTTAGCTTCTTTCCTTGCTTCCACGCCGTGGTCGGCGGTCCGTTCGTCCATCACAAAGCTGGATTTGCCCTCCGCCTTGGAGGAAAGCTTCGCCTTCTTCTTCACCTCGGCGCAGATGTTGGTGACCTCCGCGTAGGAATTTAGGGGGCGGTAGGCGTTGGTGACGCCGGCCAGCGAGAAGGTCATCAGGGGGAACTGCTTGACGTTTCCCTCCCGGTCCTTGGAGACGATGTGGCCCTGCGCCCGGTCCTCCGGCGAGTACAACTCCTTGATCCGCTTGTCGAACTCGGCGCACAGGTACTGGGTGACGGCCTCGCGCTTCTCCGGGGTGGTGAGAAGGATGAAGTCGTCCCCTCCCTCATGCCCCAGAAAGCCGTTGGGGTCCCCCTGCCGGAGCGCTTCCCGCATCACCTGGGCGGTCAGCTTGATCGCCTGGTCGCCGGCGGCGATGCCGTACTTGTCGTTGAAGGCCTTGAAGTTGTCCAGGTCCGAGTAGATGGCCACGAACTTTAGGTTACCCCGGATCCTTTTCTCAATCTCCTCGTGGATGACGTTGTTGCCGGGCAGTTTGGTGAGGGGGTTGGCGTTCTCGGCCCGCTCCTTCATCTTCACGAGGGCGGCCGTCATGCCGTTGAAGGTCTGGGCGAGCTCTCCCAGCTCATCCTCGGTGGGCACCTCGACCTTAAGCCCCAGGTTGCCGGCCGCCACATCCTTGGTGGCCCGGTTCAAGATCTGAATGGGGCCCAGGATCGCCCGGATGAGCAGGAGGCACACCGGGATGACGATGGCGATCACCGCCAGGGCGCTGAAGGCGCAGAGCTTGCCCACCCGGCGGATCGCCTGGGCCATGTCCCCCAGGGAGTAGCGCAGGACCGCCACGTACTGCGGGACGTCGTCGATTGCCAGGGGAATGTAGAAGGCGGCCTGGCCCGGCTCAAGACGGGTCTGGAACCAGCTCTTGGGGCTGTAGCTCCTGACCGACGAGCGGACCGCCAGCGCCTCCTCGTCGGAGAGCTTGGTGCCGATGAGGCCGGAATCGGTGGAGGCGGCCACCTTTGCCTTGAGGTCCGTGACGGCGGCGTCCTCGACCAGCTGGCCCTCCAGCAGTATGGGAATCAGCTTTTGAAAGACCTTGGCTGGGCTGCCGGCGCGCGCGGAGGAAAGGAGAGACCGTTCCAGGGCCTCCTTGGCGGCGAAGGTTCCCACCCGGGCCCGGTAAAGGTTGTTCTGGGTGATGAGCTCTTTTTCCCGGAGGAGGATGATGGAGGTGAAGACCACGATGAGCAGGATGGTGAAGAAGGCCATTCCCTCGATGATCCGGAACTTGAGGGTCTGCTTGAGGGCCATGGCTGCCTTCAAGCTTACCATGCCAAAACGAGCTTGACAACCCGCCCCAAAGAGGGTATAACTTATCCAGTTTTACGGGTTACGCCTTAAAGGAGTTTCCCATAAGACTCTTTGACACGAGTGGATAATTTGGAATAGGGTAGCGAGGAAGGACGCTGTCCCGCCAGGAGGATTTGGCGGGGAACAACAAGGGCGCCGACTTCGGCGCCCTTGTTTTATCTTCACCGATCTTGGCTCTTTGACAATCTGGATGATTTGACCCTGTTGATACAACGTCCTTTAAGTGGACGGTTTCGAGCCACAAACTACTTCATAATGGAGAGTTTGATCCTGGCTCAGAGCGAACGCTGGCGGCGTGGTTGAGGCATGCAAGTCGAGCGATTCATCGGGTTTGAGGTTTCTTGAGGCCGCAAGGCGGATGGGGACCGATGATTTGATGAAGAGCGGCAAACGGGTGCGTAACGCGTGGGTAACCTGCCCTGGAGAGGGGGATAACATCCCGAAAGGGATGCTAATACCGCATAAGCCCACGGCCCCGCGAGGGGCTGAGGGAAAAGCCGGGGATTTCGGGCCGCAAGGCCTGGGACCTGGCACTCGAGGATGGACCCGCGTCCCATCAGCTAGTTGGTAGGGTAACGGCCTACCAAGGCGATTGACGGGTAGCTGGCCTGAGAGGGTGGTCAGCCACACTGGGACTGAGACACTGCCCAGACTCCTACGGGAGGCTGCAGTCGAGGATATTTTCCAATGGGCGAAAGCCTGAGAATGCGACGCCGCGTGCAGGATGAAGGCCTTCGGGTCGTAAACTGCTGTCAGATCGGACGAATACCTGTTCCGCTAATAACGGGATCGGTTGACGGTACGGTCAAAGGAAGCCACGGCCAACTCCGTGCCAGCAGCCGCGGTAATACGGAGGTGGCGAGCGTTGCTCGGATTCATTGGGTGTAAAGGGTCGGTAGGCGGTTCCATAAGTGCCCGGTGAAATTCCACGGCTTAACCGTGGAGCGCCCGGGTAGACTGTGGAACTTGAGGACTGGATGGGCAGGCGGAATTCCCGGTGTAAGGGTGAAATCTGTAGATATCGGGAGGAACACCAGTGGCGAAGGCGGCCTGCTGGACAGTCCCTGACGCTGAGCGACGAAAGCGTGGGGAGCAAACAGGATTAGATACCCTGGTAGTCCACGCTGTAAACGATGAGGACTAGGTGTCGGCCTGGTTACAGGTCGGTGCCGCAGGTAACCCATTAAGTCCTCCACCTGGGGAGTACGTCCGCAAGGATGAAACTCAAAGGAATTGACGGGGGCCCGCACAAGCGGTGGAACATGTGGTTCAATTCGACGCTACGCGAAGAACCTTACCTGGGCTTGACATGTAGGAAGTACTGAACCGAAAGGGGATGGACTCGTCAAGTCGAGAGCTTACACAGGTGGTGCATGGCTGTCGTCAGCTCGTGCTGTGAAGTGTTGGGTTAAGTCCCGCAACGAGCGCAACCCACGTTTGCTGTTGCCATCGGTGGCGCAAGCTGCCAGGCACTCAGCAGAGACTGCCGGCGATGAGCTGGAGGAAGGTGTGGATGACGTCAAGTCCGTACGCTCCTTATGCCCAGGGCTACACACGTGTTACAATGGCGCGTACAAAGGGGTATGCCAACCCGTGAGGGGGAGCGAATCCCAAAAAGCGCGCCTCAGTTCAGATTGAAGGCTGCAACTCGCCTTCATGAAGACGGAATCGCTAGTAATGGCGGATCAGCTACGCCGCCGTGAATACGTTCCCGGGCCTTGTACACACCGCCCGTCAAGCGATGGAAGCCGGGGGCACCCGAAGTCGGTAGCCCAACCCGCAAGGGGGGGCGCCAACGAAGGTGAAACCGGTAACTGGCGCTAAGTCGTAACAAGGCAGCCGTACCGGAAGGTGTGGCTGGATCACCTCCTTTCTATTTTTTGCACTTACCGGACGTTGTTCTTCGACAGCCATCAGCACCTCGGGCGCATAGCTCAGTTGGTAGAGCACCGTGCTGATAACGCGGGGGTCAGTGGTTCGATCCCACTTGCGCCCACGATTTTGGGCGCAGCCTGCCCCCAGGGTCATCATCCAGTAAGCCAGAGTTTTCCTCTAGAGAGATGCCCAGAAAATGGGCTCTAAGTTTATGGGCTAGCTATCGGTGGCCTGAAAACTTCGGGGATGTAGCTCAGATGGGAGAGCGCCTGCTTTGCAAGCAGGAGGCCGGCGGTTCGATCCCGCCCATCTCCAGAGATTGGTAAACACTTTGGCTCTTTGACAACTGCATAGGGGTTTTTTAGTCACACCGCCAAGACGCCGAGGATTTTCGGTGGTTAAGCTACCAAGGGCTGATGGTGGATGACTCGGAACACGGAGGCGATGAAGGACGTGGTAAGCTGCGAAAAGCTTCGGGGAGCCGCAAACTGGCTTTGATCCGGAGATGTCCGAATGGGGCAACCCGCCTGGGTTCATTCCCAGGCACCCGCCGCAGCAATGCGGCGGGAGCTAAACCCAGGGAACTGAAACATCTCAGTACCTGGAGGAAGAGAAAACGTATGTGATTCCCTGAGTAGCGGCGAGCGAAACGGGAAGAGCCCAAACGTGATCTGTGCCAAGTCCGTGCGCTTTGCAGATCGCGGGTTGTGGGGCTTAGGGGGAGGGGAGTACGGTCCCCTCGTCGAGTGAGCAACCAAACGGTTAGCCGAAGGGCCTGGAACGGCCCGCCAAAGAGGGTGACAAGTCCCGTAGGCGAAAATCGTTTGGCTCGATGCCTTGAGTACCCAAGTACCACGGGACACGTGAAACCCTGTGGGAATCCGGCCCGACCACGGGCCCAGGCTAAAGACTACCGTGTTACCGATAGTGCACCAGTACCGTGAGGGAAAGTTGAAAAGCACCCCGGTGAGGGGAGTGAAATAGTACCTGAAACCGTCAGCCTGCAAGCGGTGGGAGCCCTATGACAAATCCCGCAAGGGGTTTGTAAAGGGTGACCGCGTACCTTTTGCATAATGAACCGGGGAGTGACGTAGGCGTAGCGAGGTTAATCCCTTATGGGGAGGAGCCGTAGCGAAAGCGAGTCTTAAAAGGGCGTTTGAGTTACGTCTAGTCGACCCGAAGCTGGGTGATCTACCCATGGCCAGGCTGAAGTGCGCTTAACAGTGCATGGAGGGCCGAACCCATTAAGGTTGAAAACTTACGGGATGAGCTGTGGGTCGGAGTGAAAGGCTAATCAAACCCAGAAATAGCTGGTTCTCCCCGAAATAGCTCTAGGGCTAGCCTTGGGGAAGCTTGGGTGCGGGGGTAGAGTGCTGAATGGGCTAAGGGGCCTACCAGCCTGCTGAACCCAACCAAACTACGAATACCGCATACCATGAACCCAGGAGTCAGCCTACGTGGGATAAGCTGCGTGGACAAGAGAGGAACACCTCAGATCGCCGGCTAAGGTCCCAAAGAGCAGGCTAAGTGACAAAGGATGTGCGATGGCGTAGACAACCGGGATGTTGGCTTAGAGGCAGCCACCATTTAAAGAGTGCGTAACAGCTCACCGGTCGATGTCGTCGCGCGCCAACAATGATCGGGACTAAGCCTGCTACCGACGCCGCGGATCTCGTCTGACTACGGTCAGACGGGGTGGTAGGGGAGCGTGCTGCAGTAGGGTGAAGGCGGACCGTAAGGACCGCTGGACGAGGCAGCAGTGAGGATCCCGGTATGAGTAGCGAAAATGCTGGTGCGAAACCAGCACGCCGAAAGCCTAAGGGTTCCTGGGGAAGGTTCGTCCGCCCAGGGTGAGGCGATCCTAAGTCGAGGCCGAAAGGCGTAGACGATGGACAGCCGGTTAATATTCCGGCCCCTCCTGGTGATGCGCTTGAGTGTGAGAGGTGACGCAGGGGGCTAGGGTCTCCCGGGTGTTGGATGTCCCGGGCTAACCCGGTAGTTCTGGGGAGAGATCTCCAGGACGAGAGGGGATGGGGAGCCGCGGGGAAACCCAAGGCGAACGATCTGACGCCGCACTGCCAAGAAACAGCTTCTCACGCGAGGTATCGCCGGGAGTTCGTACCGCAATCCGACACAGGTAGGCAAGCAGAACATGCTTAGGCGAGCGAGATAACCCTCGCTAAGGAACTCGGCAAAATGGCCCCGTAACTTCGGAAGAAGGGGTGTCTCGTCCTGTCAGGTCCTTTACGGGCCAAAGCGGGGCGGGATCACAGTAAAGAGAGCTCTGTGACTGTTTAGTAAAAACCCATCTCTCTGCTAAGTCGTGAAGACGACGTATAGGGAGTGACACCTGCCCGGTGCTGGAAGGTTAACGGGAGGCGTTAGCTCGCCGCAAGGTGAGCAAAGCGCTGAACCGAAGCCCCAGTAAACGGCGGCCGTAACTATAACGGTCCTAAGGTAGCGAAATTCCTTGTCGGGTAAGT
The DNA here is from genome assembly GCA_016177405.1 of Candidatus Omnitrophota bacterium. Taxonomy (GTDB): domain Bacteria; phylum Omnitrophota; class Gorgyraeia; order 1-14-0-20-64-10; family 1-14-0-20-64-10; genus JACOVG01. Next base: position 83,409 of record JACOVG010000012.1, read on the forward strand.
TC
>JACOVG010000010.1 GCA_016177405.1 Candidatus Omnitrophota bacterium
GGGAACCATGCCCGGGCAGCCTCGGGAGGTGCGCTTCGGGACATCCCCTCGCGTGGGTTCCTCTCTCACCGGCCCAGCCCACATAGGCGTCACCCGTGGCCTCATCAGGGGGTACCCCGCCCTGGGGATGGGGGAAGGGCGAGCCCTCTCCCCCAGACCAAGGGCGGGGAGTTCTGCGAGGACCCGTGGCTGGCAGTCCCGCACACCGAATCGGGGGTCTTGGAGGAACCACTTGACATCGCGGGCGGATTGGGCATAATTTAAGTCAACTCCCCGGGAAAGACGAACGTATTGCGCTTTAAAAAACTCGAGCTTCTCGGGTTCAAGTCTTTCGCGGAACCGACCGAGCTCACCTTCGAGCCAGGCATCACCGCCGTGGTCGGTCCCAACGGCTGCGGCAAGTGTCTAAGTTTCTCTTCCCAAGTCCTTACGGTCGCCGGCAAGTCCTGGAAGATCGGCGATCTTGTTGAAGTATCCCTCCGCGAGGCTTCAAATCTCGTCACGCTGGATGATGGCTTCTCGACTGTTGATAACCCGCTTGGCGTTTCCGTTCTTTCCTTAAATCCCGCCACGCTCAAACTCGAGCCCCGGCCTGTGGCGGCCTTCATCAAGCGGACAGCTCCGGAATTCATGCTCAAGATTCAAACCAAGAGCGGCCGAGAGGTTACGGCAACCCCTTACCACCCCCTCTTCGCTTTGAAAAATGGGAAGCTCCATGCCCTTCGCGCCGACGAGCTTAAAGCAGCTGTCAAGATCGCTGTTGCTCCTGCGCTCAAGTTTGGCGGCGAAAGGGAATATTCTAAGGTTGTTGAGTCAAGAAATCCCTGCCAAGCCGTTATTGAACAGGTTTCCGCTGAATTATGGATTGGTTCTCCTGTCGATTGGGACGAGATTGTCGCGGTGGAGCAGGTTCCGCCGGAGGGGCCGTGGGTGTACGACCTTTCCATCGCTGAAACGCACAACTTTGTGGCCGAGAACATCGTCGTCCACAACTCCAACATCGCCGACGCGATCAAGTGGGTGCTCGGCGAGCAGTCGGCCAGGGAGTTGCGCGGCGGCCGGATGGAAGACCTCATCTTCAACGGCTCCGACCGCCGGGACCCCGTTGGCTACGCCGAAGTCTCCCTCACCCTAGACAACTCCAACAAAGAGCTCCCCCTGGAATACGCCGAGGTGACGATCTCCCGCCGGCTCTTTCGGACCGGCGAGAGTGAATACCTCCTGAACAAGACCCCGGTGCGCCTGAAGGACATCCAGGAACTTTTGATGGGCACCGGCATCGGCACCTCGGCCTACTCCCTCTTCGAGCAGGGCAGGATCGAGCAGATCATCTCCGCCAAGCCCGAGGACCGCCGCGAGGTTTTTGAAGAGGCGGCCGGCATCACCAAGTACAAGTCGCAAAAACGGGAGGCGATGCGCCGCCTCGATGAGACCGAGGCGAATCTGACCCGGTTGAGCGATGTGGTGGCCGAGGTGAAAAGGCAGATCGCCTCGATGGATCGGCAGGTCCGCCGCGCCAAGGCCTACCGGGAGCAGTTTGAGGAGCTTAAGGGGCTCGAGGTCTCGGTGGCCCTGTCCGAGGCGGCGGCGCTGGCGGCGAGCTTCAGTTCCAGGGAGGCGGAGTTGGCCGGCCTGCGCGGCGAGATGGATCAGTGGGAGACCAAGCTTGCCAGCCACGAGGGGGCGCTTCGGGAGGTGCGCTCCGGCTTGGAGCAGGCCGACGCGGAGCTCTCCAAGGCGAGGGAATCCCTTCTTCAGGTCAGCCACCAGCGCCAGACGGTCCAGGGCGGCCTCTCGGTGAACCGGGAAAGGATTCAGGAGGCCCGCGGCCGCCAGGAAAGGGTCCAGGCCGACTCGGCCTCCGTGAAGAGCCGGATGACCGAGCTGACGGCGAATCTGGAAGACCTCTCCAAGATCCTCGCCCAGTCCGACGAGGAGCGCCGCCGGAAAGAAGACGAGCTGGCCGCCTGCGAGCAAACCCTTCAAACCTGCGCCCGGGCCATCGCGGAGGCCGAAGCCGCCATCGCCAAGAGCAAAGAGCTTCTCCTGGAGGAAACCCATCAGGAGGTTCAGGTCAAGAATCAATTCTCCAAGGCAAGCCAGGAGCTGACCCGTCTGGAGACGCGGTTCACCCGGCTGACCCTGGAGTCGGGGAAGGTGGCCGGCGAGAAGACGGAGCTTCTTCAGCTCCTCAAGGATTTGGAGGAGGTTCTCTCCGGGGCCCAGCAGAATCTGGAGAAGGTGACGGCCGAGCGCCAGGGGCGCCAATCGCGTTTGGCCGAACTGGATGAAACCCTCCAGGGGATGCGCTCCGAGTCCTCGAAGATGGAGCAGGAAGTGACCCGGGTGAGTTCACAGCTGGAGATGTTGAAGGGGCTCGAGGCCAGCCACGAGGGCTACACGAGCGGCGTCAAGGCCCTCTTGAGCGCGCTCGCCGAGGGCCGGGTCTCGAAGGAGGGAGTCATTGGTCTTCTGCCGGAGCTGGTCCAAGTGGCGGCGCCGGATTGCGCCGCCGTGGAGGCGGCCCTGGGGCCGTGGGCCGGCGCGGTGCTTGTGGAATCGGCCCAGGCGGCCGAGCGCTGCCGCCGCCATCTGGAGGAGACCAAGGCCGGCCGCGTCCTTTTTCTGATCCGGGACCGGGTCCCTTCCGGCGGCGCGGCAAACGGAAGCTCTCCGGCGGCCCTCGCCGCCGGGGCCGAACCCTTGATCCAGCGGGTGGGGATCACGCCGCACCTGGAGCCGCTCGTACAGCTTCTCCTGCAGGAGACTTGGCTTGTCCCGGATCGGGAGAGGGCCCTCCGCTTGGCGGAGGGAATGAACGGCGGCGGCCACGGGGTCCGGATGGTCACGCCGGAGGGGGAGCTCTTCACCGTCTTGAGCGCCCTGGTCGGTTCCGCCCCCACGCAGGAGAATCTGGTCGTCGGACGCAGGAGCCGCCTGGAATCCCTGGAGGCGGCCCTGGGTCACCATGAGAAGGCCCTGGAGGAGGTTCGAAGGCAGGTCGGGCGCGTGCAGGAAGAGCGCCTCATCGAAACCCAGGCCATGACCGAGCTGGAAGCTCGCCTGCAGGAGGCCAGCCAAGAGGTCCAACAGGCCCAGGCCCGGCTGGCCAGCCAGGCCACGGCATTGGCCAAGCTCAACGAAGAGGAAGGGCTCTTGAAGGCCGAAGAGGATCAAGCCGAAGAGGAGCTCACGCAGGCCAGAGGCCAGGCCCTCCAGATGGAGCAGGCCCTCAAGGAAAAACATGAAGCGCTGGCCGGTTTGACCGAGTCGATCGAACTCTGCCGCCGGCAGATCACCGACCAGACCCGGCGGCGGGAGACCGAGTCGGTGGGGCTGGCCTCCCTGAAGGCCGAGTTGTCCTCTTTTGATTCCGTGATGGAAAGCCGCAGGGCCTCGCTCGCGGTCCTCACGGCCAGTCTCAAGGAGGCGCGGGAGCTCGAGCAGGCGCGCCGGAACGACTGGGTTGAGCTCGAGGAGGCGGTCAAGCGCTGGGAGGAGGAGTGCCGCCAGCGGGAGGCCCAATCCCACCAGCTCTCCGGCGAGGAATCCCGCGTCGAGACCCAGGTGCAGGAGGCCCAGGCCCGCCGGGCCCAGGCGCTCCACCGGGCCCAGGAGCGGGAGGCCGAGTTCCAATCGCTGGCGCGCAACCTGGAGCAGATCCGCTCCAGGCTTCACGCCAAGGAGATGGAGCAGGCCCAGCTTCAGTTCTCACGCCGGCAGATCGGAGACCGCATCCAACAGCTTTATCAGGTGAATCTGGAGTCCGGCCAGGAGAACCCCCCGGCCGCCGCCCCGGAGGATGGGCCCAGGCGCAGGGAGAGGATCGAGGAGCTCAAGGAGAAGCTTCAGAGGATGGGGCCGGTCAACCTGGGCTCGATCGACGAGGAAAGGGAGCTGACGACCCGCCACGAGTTCCTCCTGACCCAGCAGGCGGACCTGGAGAAGGCGCGGGAGGATGTGAAAGAGGCGATCACCAAGATCAACCGGACGACCCGGGCGATGTTCCGGGAAACCTTCCAGGCGATCCAGAAGGAATTTCAGGCGACGTTCAAACAGCTCTTTGGGGGCGGCGAGGCGAGGCTCATCCTGATGGATGAGGAGGATGTCCTGGAAAGCGGCATCGAGATCATCGCCCGCCCGCCGGGCAAACCGGTGCAGGCGATTTCCTTGCTCTCCGGCGGCGAGAAGGCCCTCACGACGATCGCGCTCCTGTTCGCCATCTTCCGGATCAAGCCGTCTCCCTTCTGCCTCCTGGACGAGATAGACGCGCCGCTGGATGAGACCAACATCGGCCGCTTCACCGGGGCGCTTCGGGAGTTCCTGAAGGATTCGCAGTTCATCATCATCACGCACAACAAGAAGACGATGACCATGTCCGACATCATGTACGGCATCACGATGGAGGAGTCGGGCGTCTCCAAGATCGTGTCGGTCAAGCTCCGGGAGACCGCCGCAAGTCCCAAAGCGCCCACCCCGCCGCCAGCCCCATAATCCCGACCGCCAGCCACCCCGGACAAAAGGCCTTCGGAATCCGCCGGCTTCCGGCTGCCTTGGGATTCGTGAGCAGATAGGCGATCGGTGTTTCCCCCGCGGGGATGAGGCCAAGTTTCCGCGCGATCCGGTTGAGCTCCGCGGGTTCGCTGCCGTCGGCGGGCTTGATCCAGACGATGAGGCGCGCCCGCTCGATCTCCAGGAGAGGATGAACGTCCGCCATCTCCCGCAGCATCCGGTTGGTGGTGGCGCGCCCGGTCAAGACGTTCATGAGCCCGCTCACGTAGGGAAAATTGCTGTAGATCAGCTCGTCCGGCCCCGCCAGCGCTTTCACCCGGTTGGCCAGCTCGTTCATGAGCTTGGCGTTGAAGATCGTCCGGGCGAAAGGCCGCTCCGGCGCCTTGGCCCAGCCGGCCAGCTGGGTGAAGGTGGTGTCGGCAAAGGCCCACCGGGCGGAACCCTGGGAATAAAAAAGGGTAGGTGAAGCGAGCGCCAGCCCCGCCAGAAGTCCGAAAAGGAGCCTGGCCGATTTCAGCCTCGACGCCAACGCCGCCAGCGCCAGCCCCGCCAGCAAAAGCCACGGAAAAAGCCCCTGGGCCGCGAAGAAACGGAAACGGTAGCCGGCCAGCATCGGCCCAAACCCAACCGCCAGCGCCGCCGGAAAACGCTCCATCCCCTTGGCCGTGAGCGACAGGAAGAATCCCGCCGTCCCCAGGGCCAGCGGGATGACCGGAAACTCCAGGAAGCGCTCCTCCCCGCGGGGTTGGAGCTGGAGGAGGTTGGCGTGGCCGACGCTGTGCAAAAGCCAGGGGCCGGCCAGCAGGATTCCAAGAAACAGGACCCGCAGGGAGGTCTTCCGGTAGGACGGCTCGATTCCCGCGAAGATAAGCAGCGACAAGGCCGCCAGCCACGGCAACCCCGCGTGAAGCCAGAAGGAGAAACCCAGCAGGATCCCTCCGGCAGCCCACCGCCTCTTGAAAAGAGCGAGCATGAGCCCCAGGGTGCAGACCAGAACACCGGTGGCCGGAAGGTTGTTGACCGCCGAGAGAAAAAAACTGTAAGGGGTGGCCAGAACCGCGAGGGTCAGGGCGGCCTTGGGGGGCCCGAAGATCCGCGAGAGAGCAAGCCAGGCCGCGGCCAGGAGCGCCGGCATCGCCGCCCAGGACCAAAGACGCGCCAGGAAGATCGGATCAAGCCCTAGCTGGGCCAGGGGCAGGAAGATCAGGTGGAAGCCAGGGGGATATAGGTGGGGGCGCCCTTCCGGGGCGGCCTCCCAGAAGGCGTGGAGAACCGGGCCTCCGGCGTCCCGGAACCCCTGGATGACGCTCAAGTGGTAGTAGCTGTCTAGGAAGTAAGGCAGGACCGGCCATTGGGCCGCCGTCAGGATGGCCGCGGCCCCGATGGCAAGCCACGCTGCGAGCCGGGCGGAACGGTCACCGAGCATGGGGTCATTATACTATTCGGCTCTGTGGTACAATGAACCTCTTCGTAAAGACGATGGAATCCACAATCGCAGTCTCTAAAACCACGGAAAACCTTCCCAGGAGCTCGGTCCGCCGGCTCTACGGTCCGGAGGTTCAGGCCAACAGCTTCTCGCTGGACGGCTTTCCCTCATGCCCGGAGGGCCAGGACTGGCGGACCCGGCTTCAGGAGGTGGCGCGGGAGCAGGGGCCCCTGGGGATGACGACCAACCAGACCCTCTTCAGACAGCTTCTGGAGGCGGGCGCCCTGGACGGGCGGCTGGCGGCTTTCAAGGCGCGCGGCCGGACGATTCCGGAGATCTACCAGATTCTTTACAACGAGGCCGCCGTCGAGGCGGCCCGGATCTTTCTGCCCATCAACGCCCAATGGGCATGGGAGGGGCGCGTCTCTCAAGAGGCCTCGGCCCTGCTGACGGAGCTTACGCCCCTGGTGAAGGAGATCCGCCGGATTTCACAGTTGATGGCCGGCGTGGGGGCCTTCACCAAGATCCCCAATCTGCCGGCCGCTCCGCGAGCGATCGCCGAGGCCGTTTCCGGCGAGCCGGCGGTCCAACCCAACGTGACCCTGGTCTTCTCGGATCTGCACTACCTCCAAACCGTGGAGGGTTATCTGACCGGTCTGATCCGCCGGGCGGAGAACCTGAAGGCCCGGGGCCTTTCCGAGGAGCGGATCCGGGAAGACCTCTCCCGGATCCATTCGGTGAATTCCCTGTTTGTCAGCCGGGTGGACCGGGTGGTGGACCCGATGATCGACGAGAAGCTCAAGGCCAACCGCGACCCCGCCCTCCAAAAGAGGCTGGCTCTCCTGAAGGGGAAGGTGGCGGCGGCGCAAGCCAAAAAGATCTATGAAATCCTGGAGGCGGTCTTTCTGGGAGTTCCCTTCCAGGACCCGCGGGGTCTTTACCGGGATTCCGAGGGGCAAAAGATGCTGGAGACGATCCGGCGGCTTGGAGAGCTCTTTCAGTCCCTTCGGCGCTATGGCGTCCATCCGCAGAGGCTCCTCATCGCCTCGAGCGGCGTGAAAAGCGACCAGCCCTACTCGAGTCTCCTTTACGTGCTCCCGTTCCTGGGGCCTTGGGCGGCCAACACCCTTCCGGAGGCCACCCTGGGCCATTTGAGCCGGTTCGTTTCGGGGCTTTCGGAGGAGGAGGCCCGGTGTCTCGCGGCGAGGAACGTGATGAAGGAGCCCCTTCCCGGAATCCCCACCGATATCCAGCCGGTCACGGAGTGGAACCGGATCCTGCTGCTTTCCCTGGAGGAGCGCCATCGGCAGGGCATTGCCGATTTGACCGCCGATCAGATCCTGTGGGAGGTGCGCGAGCACGTCCTGGCGCCGCGGGGCGCCAGCTTGCGCGCCCTGTGCGACGACCTCCGGGACAAGGGAGCGCGGGCCTTCGCCCAGGATGAGCAGGCCACCCTGAAGGCGATCGAAACCAAGCTGGCGGCGTTGTAACCCTATGTTCAACACCATCGAAGAGATCCTGGAAGAGCTCGCGGCCAAGCGCCTGGTCATCGTTGTGGACGACGAGGACCGGGAGAACGAAGGGGACCTGGTGGCGGCGGCCCAGTTTGCAACACCGGAGGCGGTCAATTTCATGGTCAGCCACGGGCGCGGGCTGATCTGCGTTCCCATGGAGGCGCCTCGCCTGGAGCTTTTGGAGCTTAAGCCGATGGTGGTGGAATCTTCCGCCCCCCTGGGGACGGCCTGGATGGTTTCGGTGGACGCCAGGAGCGGGATCACCACCGGGATCTCGGCCCACGACCGGGCCGCCACCATCTCCCGCCTGATCGATCCGAACGCCAAGGCCTCGGACCTGGTCAAGCCGGGCCACATATTTCCCCTGAAGGCCAGGAACGGCGGCGTCCTGGTGCGGGCCGGCCACACCGAGGCGGCGGTGGACCTGATGAGGCTGGCCGGACTGTATCCGGCCGGGGTGATCTGCGAGATCATGAATCCCGACGGCACGATGGCGCGCGTTCCGGAGCTTAAGCGGTTCGCCGCCGGCCACGGATTGAAGATCTGCGCCATCTCGGATCTCATCAAATACCGCCTGCGCAAGGAGCGGTTTGTCCGGAGGGTCGTGGAGACCGCCCTGCCGACCCCTTACGGCGATTTCCAGCTGGTCCTGTACGAGTCGTCGGTGGACGGCCAGGCCCACATGGCCCTGGTGCTGGGCGACATCCGCCAGCCGCCGGTTCTGGTGCGGGTTCACTCCCAGTGCCTGACCGGGGATGTCTTCGGCTCTTCTCGGTGCGACTGCGGCCCGCAGCTTGAATCGGCCCTCAAGCTGGTTCAGAAGGAGGGCCGGGGGGTGATCCTCTATCTCCGGCAGGAAGGGCGGGGGATCGGCCTGGCCAACAAGCTGAAGGCCTATGCCCTGCAGGACCAGGGGATGGATACCGTGGAGGCGAACCAAGCCCTGGGGTTTGACCCCGATCTTCGGGATTACGGCATCGGGGCGCAGATCCTGGCCGATCTGGGCTTGACCCAGGTGAGGCTGATGACCAACAATCCCCGCAAGGTGGTGGGCCTGGATGGGTTCGGCCTCACCATTGTGGAGCGGGTTCCCCTGGAGATGCCCCCCACCGCCGCCAACGCGAAGTATCTGAAGGCCAAGAAGGAGAAGCTGGGTCACCTCCTTCTGGAAGTTCTCGACTCCGAATAAGCCCTCCCCCTCATGCCCTCCAAGCGTGTTCGATTCTGCGTGGTGGCGAGTCTCTTCAACCCAGGAATAGTCCGCCGTCTGGCCGACGGCGCGCGGGAGGCCTTTTACGGCCACGGCGTGAAGCGCTCCCTCGTGGATCTGGTTTGGGTCCCGGGAGCGTTCGAGCTTCCCGCGGCGGCCCTGAAGATGGCCAAGTCGGGCCGGTACCGGGCCGTGGCGGCGGTGGGCTGCATCCTGCAGGGCGAGACGCCCCAATTCACCTTTCTCTCGCAGGCGGTCTTCTCGGGGCTGGCCCTGGCCTCGGTGGCCGGCGGCATTCCGGTGACCAGCGGGGTCATCACGGCCCGGAGCGCGCGCCAGGCCCTCGCGCGTTCCAAGAAAAGGGGCGTCAACCGCGGCAGGGAGGCGGCCGACGCCGCCTGGTGGATGGCCAACGCCGCGTGGCCCAAGGAGATTTAGGATGACCGGCAGAAGATCCAGGGCGCGCGAGGCGGCCCTCAAAATCCTTTATCAATTGGACATCACCAAGGATCCCCCGGAGGAGGGGCTGGCGATCTTCTTGAAGAACCATCGGGTGCCGGTCAGCTCCCGGGCCTTTCTGGAAGCCCTGGTCCGGGGGACCGCCGGCCACCTCGCCGAAATCGACAGCCTCCTTTCGAAATACGCCACGAACTGGTCTCTGAACCGCATGGCGGTGGTGGACCGGAACATCCTCCGCCTGGCCGCCTTTGAGCTTCTCTTCGGAAACGAAACCCCCCCCAAGGTGGCCATCAACGAGGCGGTGGAGCTGGCCAAGCGGTTTGGGTCGCCGGACTCCAGCAAGTTTGTCAACGGTGTTCTCGACTCCCTCCACAAGGCGCAAAAGCCTCAACCCGAGCAGGTCCAGGGTGAACCCGCCGCCCCTTCGTAACGGCCGGGCCGATCTTCATCTGCACACCTTCCATTCGGACGGGACCTTCTCGCCCGAGGAGGTGGTCCGGCGGGCGGCCGCCCTGAATCTCGCGGCGATCAGCGTCACCGACCACGATTCGACGGCCGGGCTTCCGGCGGCTTTCAAGGCCGCGGGCGATAAATTGGAGATCCTCACCGGGGTGGAGCTCACCGTGGTTTTTAAGGCCAGGGAGCTGCACCTTTTGGGCTACGGCTTCGATCCGGCCGACGAAACCTTCCGGGCTTTCCTCGGCCGGATGCGCCAGTACCGGCAGGACCGGATCCGCGCCATGATCGATCGCTTGAAGACGAAGGGGATCGAGGTCACCTTCGAAGAGGTTCAGGCCGCCGCCGGCCAGGGCATCATCGGAAGGCCCCATCTGGCGCAGGTGCTGGTGGAGCGGGGCCTCGTGCGCGGCCTGGACGAGGCCTTCGAGCGTTACCTGGGAGATCGCGCCCCCTGTTTCGTCAAGGGGGCCACCTTGACCGTTCCCAATGGGGTCAAACTCATCCGGGACGCCGGCGGCGCGGCGGTCCTGGCCCATCCCTTCCGGCTCATCCAGGAATCTTGGCTGCCGGAGCTTGCCGACTGCGGCGTTCAAGGGATCGAGGTCTTCCACACCGATCATTCGGCCGCTGTCGCCAAGCGCTACGAGCGCCTGGCCCGCGAGCTCGATCTTCTGGTCACGGGCGGGTCCGACTGCCACGGGTTTCGGAAATCCTCCGGGCCCACCCTGGGCACGGTGACGGTTGCCTACGACCGCGTGGAGCGTTTGAAGGCCGTTATCCACAAACGGGGTCAGACCCCTCCTGTTGAAAACTCTTGAAGCGGATAGGCGATTTATGCGTCTGGCGCTCGCGCTGGCGGCCCGGGCGCGCGGCCGGACGCGCCCCAACCCCATGGTGGGAGCGGTCGTGGTCCGGCAGGGGCGCGTGGTCGGGGCCGGTTTCCATCGCAGGGCCGGCGCTCCGCATGCCGAGGTCCTGGCCCTTCGCCGCTCCGGCCCGCGCGCCCGCGGCTCGACGCTGTACGTCACGCTGGAGCCCTGCGCCCACTTCGGGAGAACCCCGCCGTGTGTCGAGGCGGTCGTGAACTCCGGCGTCCGGCGGGTGGTCGCGGCGATGACAGACCCCAATCCAAGGAACCGGGGCCGCGGCCTTAAAAAACTGAAAGCCCGCGGCCTCTTGACCCGGGTCGGAATCCTGGAGAAAGAGGCCCGCCGGCTTAACGAACCCTTTATCAACTGGGCCACCCTGGGGCGCCCCTGGGTGACGGTGAAGGTGGGGCAGTCGCTGGATGGCAAGATCGCTACCCGCTCCGGCGCCTCCCGCTGGATCACGAGTCCCGCGGCCCGGCGCTGGTCGCAGGCCTTAAGAAGCCAGGCCGACGCCATCCTCGTCGGGTCAAGAACGGTTTTGCTCGACGACCCGGAGCTGACCATCCGGGGGGCGGGGCCCAGCCGCCAGCCGATCAAGGTGATCCTTGATTCGCGCCTTTCGACGCCCGTCACGGCGAAGATCTTTCGTTCGAAGACACCGGTGATCCTGGCAGCTCTGGCCACGGCGCCCCAACGCCGGGCGGCGGTCCTTGAGCGTGCCGGGGCTCAAATCCTGCGCTTGCCGGGCCGGGGAGGCCGCCCGGATCTTAAGGCACTGCTTAAGGAGCTGGCCAAAAGGGAAGTGACGCATCTTTTAATCGAGGGCGGCGGCGAGGTGATCGCCTCCGCCTTGAAGGCCGGCGTGGTGGATCGAATGATCTTCGTGATCGCTCCGACGGTGATCGGCGGCCGGGAGGCGGTCACCTCGGTGGAAGGGGATGGGGTGGAGCGCCCCAGTCAGGCGCTGCGTTTTCGGGAGATCGTGGTGGGCCGGTTCGGCCCGGATCTGGTGGTGACCGGATATGTTCAGCGGCATCGTTGAAACCACCGGCCGAGTGGTCGGCCGGCCTGCCGGGCGGTTGATCCTCGCGCCCCGAAAGGCCCTGGCCGGTCTTCAGGTGGGGGAATCGGTTGCCGTGGACGGCGTTTGCCTCACCTTGGACTCCCAGAGGGCCGGCCGCTTGACCTTTCGCCTGCTTCCTGAAACCTGCCGGGTGACCACCTTGGGGGGCCTTCGGGCCGGAGAGATGGTCAACCTGGAGAGGTCGTTGAGGCTGGGGGCGCGCGTGGGCGGCCACCTGATGCTCGGCCACGTCGACGCCATGGGAACCCTGCTGAAGCGCCTCAAGCGGAAGGGAGTGCTCACCCTGGAGATTCGAATCCCCAAGGAGCTTTCGGCCTGCCTCACGGCCAAGGGGCCCATCGGGGTGGATGGGATCAGCCTCACCCTGGACCCCAAGATCGAGGCCGGCCGATTCCGGGTGCACCTGATCCGCCACACCCTGGCCGTGACGACGCTCTCCATTAAGGAAGCTGGAAGCCGCGTCAACCTGGAGGTGGATCTCGTCGCCAAGTATCTGCGGGGCATGCTATAGTGAGAAAAATGACCATTCAGGCCGTCCCTCTTTTCCTCGCTCTTCTGGCGTTGCAGCCTTCGCCCGCCTGGGCCCAGACGCCGTATCCCTCGGAGGAGGCCCTGGTGGAGCGGGCGGTGGATGGGGACACCGTGGTCTTAGCCGGCGGCCGGCGGGTGCGCTACATCGGAGTGGACACCCCGGAGATCCATCATCCCAGGAAGCCGGTGGAGTTCATGGGGCGGGAGGCGATGAACTTTAACCGCCGCCTGGTGGAGGGCAAGAAGGTCCGCTTGGAGTTCGATGTCGAGAGGTACGACCGGTACCGCCGCCTCCTGGCCTATGTGTATCTGACCGATGGAACCTTCGTGAACGCCGAGCTGGTCAAACAGGGTTACGCCCAGATCATGACGATCCCTCCCAACGTCAAGCACGCCGAGCTTTTCCTCAAACTCCAGCAGGAGGCCCGCGAGGCGAAGCGCGGCCTGTGGGGCAAGAGATGAGTCAACCGACAACAGGTCATCCTCGCGAAAGCGAGGATCAGATTCCCGCTTTCGCGGGAATGACGATGGTTTCCCTTATCACGTTTTTTCTATTGTCTTCGACGGGCTGCGTGAAGCGGACGATCGTCATCGAGTCCAATCCCCCGGGGGCGAAGGTCTGGATCAATGAGCATCCGGCCGGAACCACGCCGGTGAGCCACGAATTCATCACCCACGGCCGCTACAAATTCCGTCTGGATAAGCCCGGTTTCAGGGAATTGACGGTCCGGGAAATGGTGCGGGCCCCGATTTACCAGTGGATTCCGCTCGATCTGTTCTTTGAGCATCTTCTGCCGTTTCACCTGGAGGATCGCCACGCCTTCCGGTATTCGTTGACCCCGGAATCCCCTAAGGAGCGGCTGGGTAAGACTCCCGCGTTCGAGCTGCCCCAGATCGAGGCCGATTTGCGCAGCCCCGATCCCGAGAAGAGGAGACAGGCCTGTTTCCTTCTGGCGGGAAGGCGGGACCCGGCCACCGCCCAGGAGGTCCTTCAGGCGACGCGAGACCCGATCCCGACGGTGCGCTCGTCGGCGCTGTCCGCCTGGCGGGCAATCCGGCAGGCGGAATCCCTGGATCGGCTTGAGGAAGCTCTGCGGCTGGATCCGGATGACAACGTGCGCTGGCAGGCGGCCATCGAGATGGAAGCCCTGGCGAGCCCCAAGGCGGTTCCCGCCTTGATCGGCGCTCTCAAGGATAAGAAGCCGCTGGTCAGGATCGGAGCGGCCGAGGCGCTCAATGGAATTCCGGACCCCAAGGCCCTCGATCCGTTGATCGCCGCTTTGCGAGATAGGGAAAGCCCCGTGCGCAGGGCGGCGGCCCAGGCTTTGGGCAAGATCGGCGACCGGAAGGCCGTTCGCCCCCTGACCCGCGCCCTCCGCCACCATGATTTTCAGACCCGGAGAAAGGCGGTCGAGGCGCTGCGCGGGCTTAAGGATCCGGCCTGCGGCCCGGCCCTCGTCCGCACCTTCACCGACTGGGACCCGAAGATTCGAGACACGGCCACCCTGGCGCTGATCGAGTTTGGCGACGAGCGGGTCGTGCCGCCGCTCATCCGGAGCCTCAAGGGCTGGAAGCCGTGGACCCGGGAGCATGCCGCCCGCGCGCTGGGAGGCCTGAAGAATCCCCGCGCCATCGAACCCTTGAAGCGGGCTCTGCTTCGCGAACCCAATCCCACCGCGTACGCCGCGATGTCCGAGGCGTTGGTCGCCCTGGGGGTTGCCATTGAAAAGAGCTGGATCAGGACCTTCGCCCCGCCGAAGGAGGATGAGCTGAAGGGTAAAAAAGACTGGCGCGAAGGAACATCATAGTTTCATCTGGAAGAGGGGGGTCTCCCAGGTGTCTTCCAGGGTGGTACAGGCGAGGCTGGGGGGAGATGGGAAATCGCCCCCCAGCCGTCCGATCGCTTTTGCCGGAGAAAGGAGCCATGAGGGAAGAACCAGGCAGTGGTTCTTCCCTCATAATGAGCCACGACCGTTGAACGTCCAGCATAGGAGTTTGCCGGCAGGAAAGCGTCAGACAGTGCTGATCTTATCGGGTAGGAAAATTTAGTGGCTCATTCGGGGCGTGGCTCAGTTTGGCTAGAGCGCTGCGTTCGGGACGCAGAGGTCGCCAGTTCAAATCTGGCCGCCCCGATACCCACTCCCAGACGGCCAGTTTGAACGGTGTTCAGGATCACCCGACGATTGGCAGCACAGGGAAGATATGGCCGGCTTGCCGGACCATCAACTTACAAGGCCGGCCACAATCTGGCCGCCCCGACAAACTTATCATCTCATTTAGAATTCCAATGGCATGCGGGGAAATCATACGGTAAAGAAGGCTCTTAAACGGCTGCACGTCTACTGGAGCGGGCGGGTTCAGGGGGTGGGCTTCCGCTACACCGCCGAGACGGCCGCCCTGGAGTTGGGGTTAACCGGCTGGGTGCGCAACTGTCCCGACGGCAAGGTGGAGGCCGTGGTGGAGGGGGTCCCAGAGGCCCTGCGGAAGTTCGTCGATCGGATAGGGCAGGGCCCCATGAAGCCGTACATCCGGAACACCCAGACAAGCGAATCGGAAGCCACCGGCGAGTTCGACGATTTCGGCATCCGGTTCTATTAAATCCGCCGCGCCATGCCACCCAAAACCGCAAGCCCCAAGCAGGAGATCGCTCGGCTAAGAAGGCTCATCCGGCATCACGACCGGAGGTATTACGAAGAGGATCGGCCGGAGATCTCCGATACCGAGTACGACCGCCTTTACCGGGCCCTTAAGGACCTGGAGGCGCGGTTTCCCTCTCTCGTCACCCCGGATTCCCCAACGCAAAGAGTCGGCGGCAAGCCGCTGGCGGCCTTCGGGGTGATTCGGCACCGGGTGCCGATGTTAAGCATGGACAACACCTATTCCCCCGGGGAGCTTCAGGAGTTTGACGCCCGGGTGAAGCGCTTCCTGGGCGGGGAAAAGGTCTCGTACGTCGTGGAGCCGAAGTACGACGGCGTCAGCGTCTCCTTGACCTACCGGAAGGGAGCCCTCCAATTCGGGGCCACCCGGGGAGACGGCGAGCAGGGCGATGACATCACCGCGAACCTGAAGACGATCCGGGCGATCCCCCTCTCCCTCGAAGGGCCTGTCCCGAAGCTGATCGAGATTCGGGGCGAGGTCTACCTGCCCAGGGCCGCCTTCGAGGCGCTGAACAGGATCAGGGAAAAAGAGGGAGAGCCGCTGTTTGCCAATCCCCGCAACGCCGCCGCCGGAAGCCTCAAGCAGTTGGACCCCCGGGTGGCGGCGAAGCGGAATCTTTCCATCTTCTGCTACGGGGTTGGGGCCGTGGAAGGCGCGGGCTTCAAGACGCACGAGGAGGTGCTGGAGCTCCTTCGGGCCGCCGGCTTGAGGGTCAACCCCCATCACCGGCTCTGCGATTCGATGGGGAGGGTGATCGATTACTGCAACGGCTGGGAGCCCAAAAAGGGATCCTTGACGTACCACATCGACGGCATGGTGGTGAAGGTGAACGACCTCGATCAGCAGAGGCGCCTGGGTGTCACCGCGAAAAGCCCCCGGTACATGATCGCCTATAAATTCCCGGCCGAGCGGGCGGTCACCCAGCTTCTGAACATCGAGGTGAACGTCGGCCGGACCGGCGCCCTGACGCCGGTGGCCGTCTTGAAGCCGGTCTTGATCGCCGGCACCACGGTCAGCCGCGCCAGCCTCCACAACGAGGATGAGATCCGCCGCAAGGAGATCAGGATCGGCGACCGGGTGGTCATCGAAAAAGCCGGCGAGATCATCCCGCAGGTGGTGGAGGCGGTGAAGTCCCAGCGGACCGGCCAGGAGAAGGTCTTCCGGATGCCCGGCCGCTGCCCGGCTTGCGGGGGGGAGGTGACGCGGGATGAGGAGGAGGTGGCGGTCCGCTGTGTCAGCCTGGACTGCCCGGCCCAATTGAAGGAGCGGCTGGTCCACTTCGCCCAGCGCACCGCCATGGACATCGAGGGGCTGGGCGATGTGATGGCCCGTCAGCTGGTCGCCCAGGGGCTGGTGAAGGACTGCGGCGATCTCTTCGGGCTCACCGTGGAGAAAATCCTTCCGTTGGAGAGGATGGCCGAGAAATCGGCGCGCAACCTCATCGCCGGCCTACAGGCCTCCAAGGCCAGGGGTCTGGCCCGGCTCTTGTTCGCGCTGGGGATCCGGCACGTGGGGTCGGCCGGCGCCGAGGCCCTGGCCCTCGGCTTTGGCGCCATCGGCCGGCTGTCACGGGCCTCCCTGGAGGAGCTGATCAAGCTTCCGGAGGTGGGTCCGGTGATGGCCGCCTCGATCCACGATTTCTTCCGGGTGCCGGCCAATGGGCGCGTTCTGGAGAAACTTAGGGCCGCGGGGGTTAAAATGGAGGAGGTTCAGGCGGCGCCGGTTTCCGGGAAACTTTCCGGGCAGAGGGTGGTCTTCACCGGGGAGCTTTCCGGCCTGGCGCGCTCTGAAGCCGAAGGGCTGGTGCGCTCCCACGGGGGGATGGTGGGCTCGAGCGTGACAAAGAAGACCACCCTCGTGGTGGCCGGCGCCTCCGCGGGCTCCAAGTTGGAGAAAGCCAGGGGGCTGGGGGTCAAGGTGATCGATGAGGCGGAGTTTAAAAGGCTGATCAGGGAATGAACGTCATTGCGAGGAAGTCCGCCAAAGTTCGTTGGCGGACGACGTGGCAATCTCGTTGGATAGGGGTATTGATCGTTTTCTGCGCGCTTTGTTTCACGACGGAGGGATGCTCGCCGCAATGGAGGAAGAAATTCGTCCGCAAGCGCAAGAGCGCCCAGGCGGCCCAGCCGGTCCTGGTTTTCCAGACCGAGGCGGAGGCGACCTATCCGCCGGCCATCCGCTATCAGGAGCACTTCGCTCTCTGGAAGGCGTGGCACTCCGGCCTGCTGGACAGCTACGGCGAGATCCGCAAAAGGGACCTGCGCTACTTGAGTGGCGCCGCGGGGGAGCTGCAGGCCATGGCCCAGCTCCTCAACGGGCCGCCGGCCGAACGGATCCAAAAGATTTTGACCGAGCTGAACAGGGTCCAGAAAGGCTGGGCCACGGCGCCGGAGCCCTGGAATCCGCCCCCCTCCTTCCGGGGCCGCCTGGAGCGGGTCAAGAGGGAGGTTGACCGGGAGCTCCACTACTCGAAGGTAAAGGATTGGATCCCCTCTGGAACGAGCGGATCGACCAAGCGCTAGACTTCCTTCATCTGGAGCGGGCCTTAAGCGCCAACACCGTCGCCGCCTACGGGCGGGACCTGCGCCAGTTCGCCAAAAACCTTAAACCCCCCAAGCCGCCCGCCGAGGTCGCCCGCGCCGACGTCCTTCGCTACCTCATGGGGCTTAAAGAGAGCAAGCTGGCCACCACCTCCATCGCCAGGAAGCTCGTGGCGATCAAGGTCTTCTTCCGCTTCCTGGTTTCCCAGGGGGCCGTCCGAACCGACCCTGCCGGCCCCATAGAGACTCCCCGGCTCTGGAAGACCCTGCCGGAGGTTCTCAATGTGGAAGAGGTGACCCGGCTGCTTCAGGCCGTCGGCGGCCGAAAGGCCAAGGAGGTCCGGGACCGGGCGATCCTGGAGCTGCTCTACGCCTCGGGCCTTAGGGTTTCCGAGGCGGCCCAGCTTACCCTTTCCGACTTGAACCAGGAGGCGGCCTTTCTGCGCTGTCAGGGCAAGGGAGGCCGGGAGCGGGTGGTGCCGGTGGGCCGCCAGGCGCTGGCCTGGATCGGCCGCTACCTCACCCAGGTGCGGCCCGGTTTTAAAACGGAGTCGCCCAAGCTTTTCCTGAACCGGTTCGGCAAGCCCCTCTCGCGCCAGTCGATCTGGATCCTGATCAAGCGAAGCGCCGTGGCAGCCGGCATCAAGAAAGAGATCAGCCCGCACACCCTGCGCCACTCCTTCGCGACCCATCTTCTTGAGCGGGGGGCGGATCTTCGGGTGGTGCAGGAGCTTTTGGGCCACGCCAACATCGCCACCACGCAGATCTACACCCACGTGGACCGGGCGCGCCTTAAGGCGATCCACGCGAAGTTCCACCCGCGCGCTTAACTGTTAATCGTACGCTAACTTTCTATTGAAATTAGACTGCCCACCCAGTAAGCTTATTTTTGTTTTCCAATGACCCCGACAAAGAGGTTTCCCACGCGCTGCCTCGCCGGCGGGCTGATTCTCGCCCTGGCTTGGCCGATCCACCCTGCCCATGCAGTCCGCGCCACCGCTGCCCAGGAAGGGACCTCCCGCGCTGGTCTCGAGGAGCGCCTCGTCTCCGGCCCGCCACATGATCGGCGGACAGGCCTGGAGGAAGAAGAAGAGAGGGAGATCACCGAGAAGCAGATTGTGGCCCGCTACAGCGGGGATGTCCTGATGGCAGGGGGCTCCTTGAAACTGCCGCCGTTGGCGTCGGTGGCAGCCCTGGTTCCTTTTCCGGGAGAGAACCTTCTTGGGGTTTTAAGCGGGGAGAGCCTCGATCTCCTGACGGCCTCGACGGCTTCAGGAACTCCTTTTATGCCGGTTGTCCACTTAACCCCTGGTCCCTTTGCGGGCCCGGTCCATGCGGTGAAGGCGGGCGAGGATCTCCTGGTTCTTCATCCCAACGGTTCGGGTTCTCGATCCTATGAGCTGGAGCGCTTCCATCTGACCTTCGGCGGCTTGCCCTCCGGGGCTCTTCAGCCGTCCGGCTTTGACGCGAGGGGATACGTGCGGTCGAGCGAGGGAGCTCCCCTGGGCCTGGTCTTCGATTCCAAGCACCAGCGGCTCATCCACTTTGTCCTGAACAACAGTGGCTACCGAAAGGATCTCACCGTTGAAGTTCGACAGAGGCACCAGTCGGGTTATGCGCGAAAGAACTCCGAGGAGATCGTTTTTTCCCGTTCCCTCACCTATCCTTTAGCGGCGGCCTACGACGACACCCGCAAGGGAAAGGAACGGATCTGGGTTCTGGATAAAGAAGAGGACGGCTTCTACCTCAAGGCCTACGCCTGGGATGTCAGTCTGGAGGAGTACAGAAGGGCCGGTTCGATTCTTTTGCCAAGGCGTTTGGCAGACCGCATTCCCTGGAACGAGGAAAATCTTCATCTCGGGATGGCGGCTGACCCGCTCACGCAGAACCTTGTTGTTGCCCATCCTTATCCAGATGTCCGGGCCGCTTCATCCACCCTGCCGGAGGTCTGGATTTTAAAGCCCACCCTCTCGGGCCCCAAAGACGATCTTGAGAAGGTTGACGTGGAGGGAATCTTCAAGGTTCTTTCTGGACCCCTCGACCAGATGCCTGTGGCGATGGGCTCTGACGGCAACCCGGCGATCGGGATATGGAAGCCGGGGACAGGGGGCAAGGCGGGCGAGATCCTGCTTTTACCCCCCTTGCGGGAACTGAAGCTCTCTGTGGATTCGGCGCGGTCACAAGCGGCCTCGGCCATCTGGTTGAGGCCGCGGCCCTACCCTTATCCTCCTCGGGAGATCAGAAATCCTGTCGGGGTCCAGCTCAAGGAAGCTTCCCAGGGAAGGTGGGCGGCAGAGGTTTGGAGCGGTTCCGGGCAAGGTGGCTATACCCTTTACAGGGCCTGGCTGGATCCTCACCAGGTGGTCAGCGGCGTGATTAAGGGTCCGCTTCGTTGGCTTCCGGATAAGGATGAATACCGGGGAAGCAAACCGCAGGAGCTTTACCGCCGAGCCGAAACATCCACCTGGCATGCCGAGGCGGTTACCGGACGGACCAAGAATCCCGACGACCTGCTGGCCCCCCTGGCGATCAAGGTTCGCCGGACGAAAGGAAACTTGGGGGAAACGGTTCCCATAGAGATGGGCCGGAGACTGAACAAGGTTGAAGGAGAGCTTTGGGTTGCCTGCCAGGAGACAGGACAGAATGAGCTGCTGGTTCTTGTTCATCGCCAAGATCCGGCCTGGAAGAATCCGGAGCTTGGGCTGGTCAGGTTTCAGATCAAGGAAGGTGTCATCCAGGTGGTGGAGGGGCCGGCTTGGTTCGGCTTTCCGAAGATGGGAGAGTCGCCCTACGGCCCGGACAACCGCCCCATCGGCCTGACGGCCGCGGATGGGGCCTTTTGGTTCTTTCACTCTGCGGTAGACCAGCCGGAGCGTCCGGTCCGAATTGACCTCGCCTCTCTCAAACCCCAGGCCGGCTTTGGCCCGCCACATGACCGGCAGGCAGGCCTGGAGGAGACGGAGGTAAAGAACAAGGATCCTCTCGAGGCCTTGGAGTTGGAGTCGGCGGGGCTCTACCTGAAGGGGGATGTCGGGGGATCAAGGAAAATCATGGAGGGGTTTCTGGTTGACCCCATGATCAATCCTTATCCTGTCGCTCGGGGCCTTCAGGCCGCCTTCCTTCTGGAGGGGATACTTCAAAGTCTGCCGGTGTCTTTTAATCTGGGGACGCTTCTAGAGATGTTGGACATCTGGGGAAAGGCAAATACGACAAGCCAGCAGAACCGCACCTGTATTGCCCTCGCCGTGCGAATGATGGGCCTGGTGGACGAAAAGGCGAAGGAGGCTTCAGGGACATTGCCGGAGGGCCTGCTCGTTTTTAAGGACCGGCTGGCAGAGTTCATCAGGAAGAAGGAGGAGGAAGAGATATTGAAGATCCTTCAGTCTCGCCTCCGGATGGCCGGACCGCAGGTGACCAGCGCGGAGCTCCGACAGGCGATCAAGGAAACGTTTGCGGGGATGCCGGACGATGCGAAGAACGAGGTCACGCGGGGGATTGGGAATGTGCTGATGGAAAGAGCCCTCGCTGAGGCTTCCCGGAGGAGAGAGACTTTTGGCTCCCCGGAGGCCCTGGCCCAGACCCGGTTGGGCGGCGTCATCGTCAACAGCCCCCTCGACCTGACACTTCAGTGGCGGGTCCAGGCCGGCGTGGTCAAGCTTATCGGATGGAGGTTTGATGCCGGAGGCGGATCCATCAACGCGGGAAAGGCGCTGGCCAACCACAACGTCCTTTTTGGCCTGGTTGCCCTGACGGGAGAAAACAGTTTGGACAGGTTATGGCAGGCGAGTTTCGCGGCCCGTGAGATCCTGCCTATCTTTGTTCAGGTTCCGGGCTTTTATCGGAGGGTCAACATCCATCACGTGGTGGATGGCGAGATGTTGGGGTTCATGGCAGGGCCAGGAGAGAGAATTCCCCCTGGCGCGGTTGACGAATTGAAGCGAAGTCTTGAACGGTTGCTCGATCGTTCGCCCCTCATGAAGTGGTTTCTCATGACATCGAGCGAGCGAATGATCTTAGAGAACAAGCCGGACCTATTCCGTTCATTCCTTGAGGTCTCCCATCGGCACAACGTTCCAGCCCTCATCGATTTTAACACCACCTCAAGCCCAGAGGAAATCCTGGCGGTCTTGAATGTGAACAGGGAAGAACCCCTAGACATCCTGGCTCCCAACGTGGAAGAGTTTGCTCGAATCCTGAACGCCATACCCTCCATAAGAAAGAAAGATCTTGCCGCTTCGGATCATGAAGCCGGTGAGATGGAGGATCTTGCGCGTCGGCTCATGAGGGCCTATCACCTTCAGGCGGTCCTGATAAAGAGAGGTCCCAAGGGACTTGTTCTTGTCTTGGGGGATCGGGTCATTGATGAACCGGGCATCCCCGTCAGGAAGGTGGAAAGTCCGATGGGCGCCGGGGACGCGACCAACGCAGGATTGGCCATGGCCTTGGCTAACGGGGAGAGCTGGGAAAAGGCAGCGGAACAGGCCAATCGGTTTGGCGCCGCTACCGTGACCTTAAGAGGCAGCCAAGTGGCCACACCTCGAGCCGTTCAGGCCTTGGAGGATAACGCCGCCGGCCCGCCACATGACCGGCGGACAGGCCTGGAGGAGGGGAAGGTTCGGGCGGCCGGCAGAGGGAGAACGCCGGAGGAACGGGTAAAGGAGCTGGAAGGCGAGTTGAAAAAGGCCTCCCTAAATCTGTCGGAGGCCTCGGAAGCTCTTCAGATCGGTAAATCAGATTGGGTGACATTCCACCAAAATGGCGTCGCTGCTCAAGAGCGGGCGGGAGCGCTATTTCATAAAGCAATGAAGGCGGCAGCTGATATTGCCCAAGGAAAACAAAAGGAAGAGCTGCTTGAACGCCTTGCCAGCGTGAAGAAAGATCTCAAAGGTTTGGAGTATAAGGTTGCCCTGCTGGATGGAAAGATCGAGGAGTTTCGGGGAACGCAGGAGCTTCGCCGGATCAAGACCAGGCGGCGCTTGCGGGATCTGTTTCTTCGGACGTCCCTACCTTGGTGGGGTCGTCTGATTCTGGGCGGTGGTTTGGCGGCGGCTTTGGTTTCAGGCTACGTTGCCAGGGACGATACCGCTTCGCTGGAGAACAGGAATCAACCTCTATCCGTCCGAGGTTTTGGGGAGGAGTCCGCGCCTGTGGTGAGACTGGCTCATTCGACCGAGGATCTTGCCGGCTTCAAGTTTCCGGAAGGGCAGAAAGCGCAGTGGTTTTGGTTCCGGCAGACGAATCTCTATTGGCTGCTGCTTAGCGGGGAGGATCCGAACGAAAGGTTTGTTTACGCGAACCGCTTTGCCCAAGCGGAGGGGGCCCCAGGAATCTCCGGCGCCGTCTTTCTTCCCCTTCAAACCCTGGTCAGGTTTTTCAATTCGGACCCTCTCGCGACCGGCTCGGAAAACGGACTTCTTCGAGATCTGTTAAGGATGAAACTGCTTGTTCGGGAGGGAGGGCGGTTTCAACCGGCCTACCCGGATCCGGGGGCTGTGGTGATCACGCAGGGAGCCGCCGGCCTCGCGGGCCCCTACGGCCACATCCACAAGGTCATCGGGGACAGGGAACCGGGATATCTTAAGAGCAGCCACCCGCCCGAGGGGGTTCTCTCCCCGCTGGATGAGCCCAAGGGCGGCCTGGAGGAGGAGCGGCGGGCGCCGCTCACGCGCGATGGGCTCGATCGCTATCTGTAGCTGCCGAGGCTGTGCTAGAATGAACGGTTCGTTGCGCTCGTAGCTCAGCCCGGATAGAGCACTAGCCTCCGGAGCTAGGTGTCGCGCGTTCAAATCGCGCCGAGCGCGTATTCATCTTCTCATACCATGACCATCGGCCTGCTGATGTTGAAGCTGCGCATTCCCGAGAGCCAGTCCCTGAAGGCCAAACGTCAGGTCCTGTTGAGCTTCAAGACGAGATTGAGAAGTAAGTTCAATGCCTCGGTTTGCGAGTCGGACGACCAGGACAAGTGGCAGGCGGCCACCCTGGCGGTGGCCTGCGTCGGGACCGATCAGGCCGGAGTGAACGGCCTGTTGAGCCAGGTGGCGGAGGCCGCCCAAAGGGAGAGAGATCTGGAAATGATCGATTACACGCTGGAGTTCTTTTAAATGGCCTCCCCGCGGTTAAACCGGGTGGCCGAGGCGATCAAGGAGGAGGTGGCGAGGATCCTCCAACATGAGCTCAAGGATCCCCGGGTCGGCTTTGTCACGGTGACCCGGGTGGAGGTGACGGCGGATCTGGAGCACGCCGTGGTCTACTTCAGTTTGCTCGAGGGACATGGGACAGCCGCCGGCACCGAGGCGGGGTTGAAATCCGCCGCCGGGTTCATCCGCAAGCTTGTCGGAGAAAGGCTGCGCATCCGGGTGACCCCCGAGATCTCCTTCCGGCTGGATCCCTCGGTGGCCGAGAGCGTCCGGATCTCCAAGTTGCTAAGCGACATCCGAAAACAGGAAAACCCGGAATGACGAAGGCCCTGCAGGCAAACCAGATGCGCGCCGTGGTCAAGGCAATCCGGGCCAACCGGCGGTTTCTGATCTCCTCCCACGTCAATCCCGAGGGGGACGCCCTGGGCTCCGCCCTGGCCCTGGCCTCCTTGCTCAAGCGCCTGGGCAAGGAAGCCCGGCTGGCGCAGGAGGGAGGAATCCCCGAGGCCTTCTCCTTTTTCCCGAGGCTGGCCCAGGTGATCGATCGGCCGCCCCGGCGGAACCGGGTGGACTGCGCCATGACGGTGGACGTGCCGGTCCTGGGCCGCCTGGGAAGCATGGAGCCCGTGGTCTGCCGCGCGCCGCTTTTGATCTGCATCGACCACCACGTGAGCAACCAGCGCTTCGGCCACATCAACTGGGTGGACCCGAAGGCGGCGGCGACGGGGGAGATGATTTACCGGCTTTATGAGGCTTTTCATCTTAAGCCCACGAAGGAAGAGGCCGAATGCATGTACGTTTCGATTGTGACCGACACCGGCTCTTTCCGGTACATCAACACGACCCATGGGGTTCTTGGGATCGCCGCTTCCCTGGTGGCCAGGGGGGTGAGCCCTCTCAAGGTTTCTCAAGCCCTCTACGAGGCGCACAGCCTGGCCGACATCCGCTTTCTGGGCAGGGTTCTAAGCGAGGTCCAGCACACGCCGGACAACCGGATTGTTTGGCTGGAGCTGTCGCGGCCCGTTCTGCTCGCGCTCAAACCCAGCGAGGAGGTGCTGGATGAGCTGGTGAACTTTCCCCGCTCGGTTCGGACGGCCGAGGTGGCGATGGTCCTGCGCGACGCCTTTGGCAACGGAACGATCCGGGTGAACTTGAGATCCAAGGGGAGGATCAACGTGGATCTGATTGCCCGCCATTTTGGGGGCGGCGGCCACCCCTTGGCGAGCGGCTGCACCATCCCCGGTACCCTGGCCCAGGTGCGGGCCGGACTGCTGGCCCGAATACGCCAGGCGCTCAAAAGGCTTTGATGGACGGCCTTCTGCTTATCGATAAGCCCTCGGGGATCACCTCCCACGACGTGGTGGACCGGGTCCGCCGGCGGTTTAAGGTCCGCAAGGTGGGCCACGCCGGGACGCTGGATCCGATGGCCACGGGGCTGCTCATCCTCCTGGTCGGGGCGGCCACCCGCCGGGCCCAGGAATTTCTTCAGTGCGACAAGAGCTACCTGGCCGCGGTCCGGCTGGGAAAGACCACCGACACGCAGGATGCCGAGGGAAAGATTCTCACCGAGCAAGAGGTGGGCCCTCTCACCGGGGATGAGATAGAGGAAGCCTGCCGGCGGTTCCGGGGAGAGATCGAGCAGGAGATCCCCGCCTATTCGGCGGTGCGGATACAGGGAAGGCGTTCCTACGCCTTGGCCCGGGCCGGCCTGGAGGTTCCCCGAAGGAGCCGGCGGATCCGGATCGATGAGCTTACGATCCTCGCGGTTCGCCTGCCCGAGGTGGAGCTCAAGGTGACCTGCTCCTCCGGGACGTACATCCGGGCGCTGGCCTCCGGTCTGGGCGAGGTCTTAGGCTGCGGCGCGCACCTGGCAAGACTGCGGCGCATTCGGGTGGGCTCCTTCACGATCGATCAAGCGGTCAAGCTGGACGAGGTCGAGCCCCGTCACCTGCTCGCGGTATGACCCCACCACTCCTCGGAGCCTGCGCCGTCCGACGGCGCACGGGAAGAATGGAAGCTCGGACGGCGTCTGTGCCGGCAGCAGACTTTCCGAGGAGTAGATTCTGCCGGCACAGCGACAAGGCTGTGGCCTTGTCGGGTTTCCAAGGAGTGGTGGGGTGAGGGTTCTCCGCCGGCTGCCCGCGCGTCCCCCCGGGTGGAAGCGTGTTGTGGCGGCCATCGGGATCTTCGACGGCGTTCACCGGGGCCACCGGGCGATCCTGGCCAAAGCGGTCCAGCGCTCCAGGGCCGTGCGGGGGACGGCCGCGGCCGTCACCTTCTACCCCCACCCGCTGGCGGTCTTGGCTCCCCGTTTTCTGCCGAAGCTCCTCATCTCTCTTCCCAGGCGCCTGAAGGGCTTCGCGGCGCTGGGCATCCGGGCGGCCTTTGTGATTCCCTTCCGAAGATCCTTCTGCCGCCTGTCTCCCAGGGTTTTCGTCAAGCGGTACCTCGTGAAGACCCTTCAGGTTAAAGAGGTTGTTGTGGGTCACGATTTCAGGTTTGGGGCGGGCAGATCCGGTTCGGCGCGGACCCTCCGGGAGCTGGGAGACGAGCTCGGTTTCAGGGTCCATGTGGTGGGCCCTGTGAAGGTGCGCGGCCAACGGGCCGCCTCCCACCGGATCCGGAAACTGATTGCCAGGGGAGCGCTGAAGAAGGCCGGTTCCTTCCTGGGGCGTCCGGCGACGATCGAGGGAAGGGTGAAGGCCGGTTCCGGACGCGGAAGGAAGCTTGGATTCCCGACGGCCAACTTGAAAGTGGAAGCCGGGGTTCTGCCTCCGGTGGGGGTCTATGCCATTTGCGCCAGGGTGGGTGAAAGGGCTTATCCCGGGATGGCCAATGTCGGGTACAGGCCCACTTTTAAAAAGTCAACGGCCGGAGTTCTCCGCAGAAGGGGTCTGACCCCGATGGTGGAAAACCATCTGTTTGGCCTGAAGGGGTCTGTCTATGGGCGGCGGATGGTGACGGCCTTCTTGAAACGGCTCCGGCCGGAGAGGCGTTTTCCTTCGGCCGGCGCGCTGGCCCGCCAGCTCAAGAGGGATGCCCGCCAGGCGCGTCAGGCCATCCGGCAGCTTCGGCCGCCCGGGTTTTCTCTGGACTCCTTCGGAAGGGCGTGGTAGATTACCTCAATGGAAGCTCCAGCCATGACGGTAGTGAAAGACGAGAAGCTGAAAAAGATCCAGGATTTCCAAATCCACGGCACCGACACCGGCTCCGCCCCTGTCCAGATTGCCCTGTTGACCAACAGGATCAATCTCCTGACGGATCACTTCAAAGAGCATCGGAAGGACCACCATTCCCGCCGTGGGCTGCTGAAGATGGTGAGCCAGCGCCGGAAGCTTCTGGAGTACCTGAAGCTCTCCAGCAAAGAGAAATATCTCAAGCTCATCGAGCGGCTGAATCTCCGAAAGTAGCGTATCCTTTGAAAGCCCCCGCCGGAGGCGGCTGGGCTTTAAGAAAAACTCCCCGAATGAGAAACGTAATCCCTTTAGAAGGAGGTTGTTGTGACTGTTCATGAGAACGCGCGCCGCGTCTCGGCGAGATACGGCAAAGAGGAATTGATTCTAGAGACAGGCCGAATGGCCAAGCAGGCCGATGGGGCGTGTCTGGTGCAGTACGGCGGGACGATGGTGCTCGTCTCCGTGGTGATCGCCAAGGAGCCCAAGCCGAGCGTCAACTTTCTGCCGCTCACCGTCGAGTATCAAGAGAAGACCTATGCCGCCGGCAAAATCCCGGGCGGCTTTTTTAAACGGGAGGGGCGCCCCTCGGAGAAGGAGATCCTGACCGCCCGCCTGATTGACCGGCCGATCCGCTCCCTGTTTCCGAACGGTTTCCGAAACGAGGTGCAGGTGATCGCCCTGGTTCTTTCCCACGACGGGGCCAACGACCCCGATGTCCTGGCCATCCTGGGGGCCTCCGCGGCCCTGGGGCTGGCCGGCGCGCCGGTGGATCAGCGCCTGGGGGTGGCCCGGGTGGGAAGGGTCAACGGCCAGTTCGTGCTGAATCCCACCTACGCCGAAGAGGAGCAGGGGGATCTGGATCTGGTCGTGGTTTCGCACCGCGACGGCATCGTGATGCTGGAGGCCGGGGCCAAGGAGATTCCGGAAGAGGTGATCGTTGAGGCGATCCGCTTCGGGCAAACCGAGGGCCAAGCCGCCATCCGCCTTCAGGAAGAGCTTTTGGCGCAAGTTTCCGTCCCAAAGCGGGAGTTCCCGCTGGGCCGGCTGAATCCCCAATTGCTTGCGAAGGCGCGGTCTTTGGCCGAAGAAAGAATCAAGGAGCTGATGCGCGCCCAAGTGGAAAAGGAGCAGGCGAGCGAAGGGATGAAGGCCCTCTCGCAGGAGGTCTTCGAGAAGCTCTCGCCGCCGGCCCAGGCCCCCGCCAAGGCCGAAGAGATCGTGACCTTGGCCCAGGTGCAGGAAGCCCTGGAAGAGATCGAGAAGGGGCTCATGCGCGGGATGATCCTGGAAGAGAAGAGGCGCCTGGACGGCAGGGATTTCACCACCGTTCGGCCCATCACCTGCGAGGTCGGGGTTCTCCCCCGGGCCCACGGTTCGGGTCTTTTCACCCGCGGCCAAACGCAGAGCCTGGCCGCCGCGACGCTGGGCACCTCCCGCGACGAACAGATGATCGACGCGCTCGAAGGCAAAACATACAAATCGTTCATGCTCCACTACAGCTTCCCGCCCTTTTCGGTCGGTGAGATTCGGCCGATGCGGGGGCCGGGCCGGCGCGAGATCGGACACGGGGCCCTGGCCGAGCGGGCCTTGAAGGCGGTGATGCCCGCCAAGGAGGCCTTTCCCTACACCGTCCGGGTGGTTTCAGAGATCCTGGAGTCGAACGGCTCCTCCTCCATGGCCACGGTCTGCGGTTCGACCTTGGCCCTGATGGATGCCGGCGTTCCGATCAAGGCGCCCGTCTCCGGCATGGCGATGGGCCTGGTGAAGGAGGGGCCGCGCCACGCGATCCTGACCGACATCATCGGGATGGAGGACCACTTCGGCGACATGGATTTCAAGATCACGGGAACCTCGCAGGGGGTCACCGCGCTTCAGCTTGACCTGAAGCTTGCCGGGGTGGACCTGGCCATCTTGAGCGAGGCGATTGAGCAGTCCAGGCCGGCGCGCAAGCTGGTCCTGGAGAAGATCCAGGCCACCCTGACGACCCCGCGGAGCGATCTCTCGCCCTATGCCCCCAGGATCACGGTCTTGAAGATCGATCCCGAGAAGATCGGCGAGGTGATCGGGCCGGGCGGCAAGATGATCCGGAAGATCACCAAGGAGTCCGGGGCGACCGTGGAGATCGAGGACGACGGGACCGTGCTGGTGGCCAGCGCCGACCAGCAGGCCTCGGAGAAGGCCCTGGCGATGATCAAGGGGATCACCCAGGAGGCCGAGGTGGGGAAGGTCTACCAGGGGGTCGTCAAGCGGATCATGAATTTTGGCGCGTTCCTTGAGATCGCGCCGGGCAAGGAAGGGCTTTGCCATGTTTCCGAGATCTCCGAGCAGTTTGTCCCCAAGGTGGAGGATGTCGTGAAGCTGGGCGACACCCTGGCCGTCAAGGTGGTGGAGGTTGATTCTCAAGGCAGAATCAACCTAAGCCACAAGCAGGCCCTGCTGCCTCCCGGGACGCCCCCGGTGGCTCCCCGCAGAGGGCCGGAACGCCCCCGGGGAGGCGATGACCGCCCCCGGCGCCATTCCGGCGGAGAGCCCCGCCGGGAAGGGAATTGGTCGCGGGAAAGGGGGGGCCCGCCGCGCCGATCGCCGTCGCCCAGCGGCCCCAGCGGAAATCGGGAGCGGCCCTGGGAGCGCCCCGCTTAGGGGGTTCTTAAGCCGATGGCGCGGGCTTCCAAACGCCCCTTCTTCACCCTAAGCCCCGAGCGCCGCAACGAGCTTTGGGGCATCGGGTTCACCGCGATGAGCCTGCTTTTGTTCATGAGCCTCATCTCTTACGACCCCTCCGATCTGTCCTTCTTCACCTCCCATCCCAGGGTGCCGGTCCGGAACCTCTGCGGCGTGGCCGGCGCCGTGGCGGCGGGCCTGTTCCGTTCGACGATCGGGCTCACGAGCTACCTGGTGGCGATCTTGGGAATCCTCTGGTCGCTGGCCCGCTTTTCCGGAAAGAGCAATCCCAGGCCCCTGTTGAAGTGGGTGAGCTTGGTTATCTTTTGCCTGGGGGTGAGCGGCCTGCTTTCCCTGGTCCTCTCGCCCTCGCCGGAGGCGCGCGTCTGGCGGGGAGGAACCCTGGGCCTTCTGGCGGGGAACTTCACGGTCCATTACTTCGGCCGCTGGGGGGCCTACGTGGTGCTTCTGACGTTAAGCCTCCTTTCCTTCTTGATGGTCACCGAGATGGCGGCCTTGCCCCTCTTCACCCGGACCGGGAGCTGGATGTGGGCGGGGCTGGCCTTGGGCGGCCGGAAGGCTTCCGAGGCGGTCTCCCGGCTCAAGGAGCTTCCCAAATCGGCGGTGCTCAAGCCGCCGGTTCTGCACCGGACCCGGCCGGTCATCCGGATGCCCAAGGCTTCCCCCCCTCCTCCGGCGCCGCCCTCCCTGAAGGCCGAGCCACAGCCGGCCGTTGAAGTCTCCGCGGCATCTCCCGCGCCCCAGCCGAAGCCCGCTCCGCGCCGGAGCGCGCCCCATCGGGAAGAAGCCGCCCCGGCCGTCCGGACCGACTTCAAGCTTCCGGGCCTGGATCTCCTCAACGTCGCCTCCGCCGACGGAGCGAAGATGGAGCCGAAGGCGTTCTTCGAGGCCAACGCCAAGATTCTGGAGGAGTCCCTCCGGGATTTCGGGATCGAGGTGAAGGTGGCGGAGGTGGAGACCGGCCCGGTCATCACCCGATACGAGCTGGAGCCGGCGCCCGGCGTCAAGATCCAGAAGATCGCCACCCTAAGCGACGACCTGGCCCTGGTGCTGAAGGCCCCCTCGGTTCGAATCATCGCGCCGATCCCGGGCAAGGCGCGCGTCGGTATTGAGGTGCCCAATCCCTCCACCGCCAACGTGATACTTCGCGAGGTCTTGGAATCGGAGGAATTCCGTCAGACCGATTCCAGGATCAGGATCGCCATCGGCAAGGACACGGCGGGCCACCCCCTGGTGGCCGATCTGGCCGACATGCCGCACCTCCTGATCGCCGGCACCACCGGCTCCGGCAAGACGGTCTGCATGAACGCCCTCATCACCTCCATCCTCTTCACCTCCACGCCCCAGGAGGTGCGCTTCCTGATGGTGGACCCCAAGATGGTGGAGCTGGCCGTCTTTAACGGGCTGCCCCATTTGCTGATGCCGGTGGTGACCCACGCCAAGAGGGTTCCGGCCGCCCTTCAATGGGTCGTCCAGGAGATGGAGGCCCGCTACCGCCTCTTCGCCAAGCTGGGCCTTCGGAACATTCAGGCCTACCACGCCAAGCTGGCGGCGGGGGAGCTGCCGGCGGAGGAGATTCCGGAGAGCCTGCCGTACCTGGTGGTGATCATCGATGAGCTGGCGGATCTGATGCTCGTGGTGCAGTCCGAGGTGGAGAACGCCATCGCCCGGCTGGCCCATCTTTCCAGGGCGGTGGGGATCCACATGATCCTCGCCACCCAGCGGCCTTCGGTGGACGTCCTGACCGGCGTGGTCAAGGCGAACTTCCCGGCCAGGATCTCTTTCCAGGTCGCCTCCAAGGTGGACTCCAGAACCGTTTTGGACGCCGGCGGCGCGGACAAGCTCCTGGGCAAGGGAGACCTCCTCTTTATGCAGCCGGGCAGCTCCCGGCTGGTCCGCGCCCAAGGGACCCTGGTCACCGACGAGGAGATCGGACGAGTCAGCGCTTTCTGGAAGGAGCAGCAGGGCCCGTCCTACGAGGCCTCTCTCATGGAGGAGGTCCCGGAGGGCACCCGGGGGAGCCAGGCCCAGGAACAGGTTCAGGATTCGCTCTACCCGGAGGCGGTTCGGGTGATCGTGGAGACGGGCCAGGCCTCGGTTTCGCTCCTTCAGCGCCGGATGCGGCTGGGTTATGGCCGGGCGGCCAGGATCTTGGACCGGATGGAGGAAGAGGGGATTGTGGGGCCCATCCGCGGGGCCAAGCCGCGGGAGGTCTTTTGGAAGGAGATTCCGGAGGAGTACCATGTCGATCGGGGAACGTCTCAAGTCCGCGCGTGAAGCCAAGGGGCTCACGCTGGATCAGGCCCACAAGATCACCAAGGTTCAGACCGATCTCATCCTGGCGATCGAGGAGGACCGGCTGGAGGATTTGCCGGATCCCGCCTACGCGAAGATCTTCCTCAAGAAATACGCGAACTTTCTAGGGCTGGACGGCTCGGCCCTGGTCCAGGAATATCTGGCGCTTCATGGGCCGCTTCCGCCGCGCCCCCTCGCCCCGGTGGCGCACGATGAGCCCAAGGAGGTCGTTCTTCCCCGTTACCTGGGTCCGGCGGCCGCTTTGGCGGCGGCCGTTATCGGCATCGCCTTCCTGGCCTACCTGGCCTTCGATCTTCTGGGGAACCCCAAATCGCCGCGGGCCCCGGAGCGGCCAAAGGCCCGGGTCGTGGAGCCCGCGGCCCCCGCCAAACTGCTGGTCCCCCGAGGCCAGCCCTTGAAGCTCACCATCGTCTCCAAGGCCGACGTCTGGATGCAGGTCAAGTCCGACGGCGCCGTGATCTTTCAAAACGTGCTGGCCAAAGGGGCCAGGGAGAGCTGGACCGCCAAGGAGGAGCTGGAGCTGTGGACCGGAAACGCCGGCGCGATGGAGCTGGTCTTGAACGGGAAATCACTGGGTTCCCCCGGCACCGGGGTCAAGAAGGGAATCAAGGTGACCCACGAAGGGGTGAAGTGAAGGTCTACGTCTTAAGCCTGGGATGCGCCAGGACCCTGGTGGATTCGGAGCATGTCAGCGGCCTGCTGGCCGCCTCGGGGCACACCCTCACCGACTCCGCCTCCGCCGCCGACTGTGTTGTGGTGAACACCTGCGCTTTCATCCGGGAGGCGGAAGAGGAATCGATCGCCGCCGTCCTGGAGCTGGCGGATCTGAAACGCTCCGGTAAGGTCAAGAAGCTTTACGTGGCCGGCTGCCTCCCCCAGAAGAGGCGCGGCGAAAAGGAGGACCTTCTCGCCCTTCTGCCGGAGGTGGACGGCTTCTTGGGGCCCGGCGATCTTCGCAAGCTCCCGGCGCTGATGGAAGAAACCGCCGAGCGCTTCTTCGTGACCTCGCCGGTCCCCACCCTGCTCTTTGAGTCCAAGTCGCCCCGCCTGCGGATGACCCCCAGCCACTTCGCGTATCTGAAGGTTTCCGAGGGGTGCGATCATGCTTGCACCTTCTGCTCGATCCCCCAGTTCCGCGGGGCCCACCGTTCCAGGCCGATCGAGGATCTGGTGGAAGAGGCGAAGTCCCTGGCCGGTGAGGGGGTGGTGGAGCTGAATCTGATCGGGCAGGACACCTCTTACTACGGGGCCGACCTGTACGGAAGCCCCAAGCTGACCGAGCTCTTGACGGCCTTAAACGGCGTCCAAGGGATTCACTGGATCCGTCTCCTCTACGCCCATCCGGCCCACGTGACCGACCGGCTCATCGAGGCCCTTCGGGACTTGCCGCGCGTGGTTCCGTATCTGGACATCCCGATTCAGCACATCGCCGACGATCTTTTGAAGGCCATGCGGCGCGAAACGGACGGCCGCCGCGTCCGCGCCCTGATCGAGAGATTGAGGGCCCGGGTCCCCGGGATCGCGATCCGGACCACCTTGATCGTGGGTTTTCCGGGAGAGACCGAGGCGCACGTGGAGGAGTTGGCTCAATTCATGGAAGAGACCCGGTTTGAACGCTTAGGTATCTTCCCCTATTCGCCGGAACCCAAGACCCCGGCCGAAAGATTGCCCCACCCGGTCCACGAAAAGGTCAGAGAGGAGCGGTTTCACCGCCTCATGTCGCTTCAGCAGAGGATCTCCGAGACGGTCAACCGGACATGGCTGGGCCGGGAGGTGGAGGTGCTGATCGATGAGCCCGGCGAAGGCCGAACCTACGCCGA
The DNA here is from genome assembly GCA_016177405.1 of Candidatus Omnitrophota bacterium. Taxonomy (GTDB): domain Bacteria; phylum Omnitrophota; class Gorgyraeia; order 1-14-0-20-64-10; family 1-14-0-20-64-10; genus JACOVG01. Next base: position 33,394 of record JACOVG010000010.1, read on the forward strand.
CGCGCCCGAGGTGGATGGGCTCGTCCACGTGAAGGCCTCCCAAGTTTTGAGGCCCGGCCAGTTTGTCCAGGCGCGCGTCACCGACACCACCGAATACGACCTGGTGGCGGAAACCGCCGCCTCGGTGGCGGCTTGACCCTGCCCAATCGGCTCACCCTGCTTCGGATCGTCCTGTCCTTTATCCTCATTGCCCTGCTGTGGGCTCCGGGGTTGGCCGCGAAGATCGCGGCCATTTTTGTTTTCGCGGCGGCGGCCCTCACCGACCTGTGGGACGGCAGGCTCGCCCGGGCCAAGGGCCAGGTGAGCGACTTCGGCGTCTTGATGGATCCCATCGCCGACAAGATCCTGGTCTTGTCGGCCTTTGTTTCCTTCGTGGCGCTGTCGGTGGCCCCCGCCTGGATGGTGGTCCTCATGGCGGCCCGGGAGTTCCTCGTGACGGGTTTAAGATTCTTTGCCTTGGGGAAAGGGCAGGTTCTTCCGGCCGAGGCCGCGGGCAAGCACAAGACTGCCTCTCAGATGACGGCGATCTCCATCACCCTTCTTTACCTGGCCGCCCGCGAGGCGCTTGGCGGCGGCTCCTGGGTGAGCCGGGGCGAGGCCGCCATCTGGTGGCTCATGCTGCTGACGGTGATCCTCACCCTGACCAGCGGTGTCTCTTTCCTCTGGCGCCACCGCCGGATCATCCTGACTCTCTAGATGCGCCCCATCGCCACGGTGGGAGGTCTGGGTTATCTGCCGGTTGCTCCGGGCACGGCAGGCTCCTTGGCGGGGCTGGCGGTTTCCTGGTTCTTGAGCGTGGGCCCCTGGTACCAGTTGGCCGGATGCGTCGTCGCGATCGTGCTGGCCCTCTGGTCGGCCGGCCCCACGGCAAAAGCCATGGGCCAGGCCGATCCTTCCTGTATCGTGATTGATGAGGTTGCCGGCATGATGACGGCGGTCGCGGCCCTGCCGGCCCAATGGCCGGTTTACCTGGCCGGCTTTCTCCTTTTCCGGTTCTTCGACGTGGTCAAGCCGCTGGGCATCCGGTCGCTCCAACGCGTTCCCGGCAGCCTGGGGATCGTCCTGGACGACCTGGCCGCCGGACTCGCGGCCCAGGCCGTCATGAGATTGGGTCTGATCTTCCTCGGATGAAGCGCTCCGGCTGGACCGGGCTCGCGATCATCCTCCTGTTTTCCGGCGTCCTGGTCCATTCCACCTTCAGGCAGGTTCAGTACCAACCCCAGGCCGATGAGGGCCACCTGCTGGCCTATGCCAGCCGGGTGGCCCAAGGGGGCCTCCGGGTCTGGCCGGAGCTTTTCAAGGACTATCTGGCCGGCGCCGAAACCAACCAGTATCATCCCAGCCCCACCCGCCTGACCACCATTCTCGCCCAGGCGGCGGCGGTCCGCCTGCGAGGGCCGGAGTTTCGGTCCCTCTCGGAGCTGTCGCTGGCGAGCTTCCTGGCATTCCTCGCGGTCATGTTCGCGGGTCTTTACCGGACCTTCGGAGAGAAGACGGCTCTTTGGACAACGCTCCTTTTGGCGGTTTCCCCCCTGCACATGGGGATGGCCAGGCGCGCCCTCGGCGATTCGTTGACGGCCCTCCTGTTCACCGCCTCCTTTTGGCTTCTGCTGGCGAATTTGGCCAAGGCCCCCGCGAAGCGCTGGTGGCTGTTGTCCGCCCTTTACACTGCCGCCTTTCTTTCAAAGGAATCGACCCTCCTCCTCACGCCGGTGTCGCTTGTCTTTCTCTTCTGGAAGGCGCGGCGGGGCAGGGCGCCGACTCTTCTTTCGGTCTGCGCGGTCTCTGTCATTCCGGCTGCCGCCGCCTTCCTTTTAACAGGTTTAGCCGCCGGCAGCTTTTCGATCGCCTGGCAGACCGAATGGGCCTTCACCCACTCCGCCAAACTAAGCCGCTACGCCATGCTCTACGACCAGGGGCCCTGGTTTCTGTACCTGGCCGACCTCATCCTTCTTTCTCCGTGGGTTGCCTTCCTTTATGCGGGGTGGCTGGGGCACCTGACGGCGAGCCGGGAAAAAGAGGAATTTCTCTGGAGGTGGGCCCTGCTGCCGGTTTTCTTCGTCGCCTTCACCTGCTTGCTCCCGGCCAGAAACATCCGCCACCTCTTGTTGATCGAGGCGCCGGTTCGGCTGGGGGCGGTCCTTTTTCTACAGGGGCTTTTTGGCGGCTGGGCCGGGCGGGGCAGGCGGCAGGAGCTTGTGATGGGAGCGGTTGTCCTGATGCTGGCCTCCCTGGATCTGAAGGCCTTCCACGATCTCTTCCTGGTCCACCGTTTCTACGATCCGGTCAGTTTCTGGCTTCTCTACTGGCGGGGTTTCCTGCCCCAATGATGCGCCCGGCCAAGACCACGATTCCCGCCACCCAAATCAAGGCGTTTATCCCGAAGAAGCGGTAAGCCCAAACAAGCGCCTTCGACTCGAAAAAGAAATGAACCCGGTTCTCCCCGGGCAAGATCGGCACGGCCTTGTAAGCGAGATTCGCCCTCGCGACCGGAACCGGCCTGCCGTTGACCTTGGCCTTCCAGAAGGGATGCCAGACATCGGAGTAAAAGGCCC
>JACOVG010000001.1 GCA_016177405.1 Candidatus Omnitrophota bacterium
ACCCAGTCGATCCTGGAGGCCTTCTCCCAGGTGGCGGCAGTTTCGAGGGAGCGCCGCCTGATCGCCGACCCAGCCCAAGGTTTCTCGGCCGCCGTCTGCCCGGCCCTGTTGATCCGCGGCTTCACCTTCACCGGCCAAACCCAATAATAGGGAAGCGGTTTCTCATTGTCCTAGAGGAATCCAGTCTACGTAACAATTGCCGCCCCCCCCATTTGCATCGTGCGTAACTCTCCATTTATCCCCTTTTCTGACCGGAAACATGGAGCCATTATAACCATAGGCCCGTGTTCGAGTTGAACCCACTGGGGTCTGCCCCAACGACCCATCATCGCCGGCACCGTTGCCGCCATTAGAAAAAACGACAAACCCGTCTGAGGGTGCGGTATATGTTGTGTTGGGGTTCTTCGACTCCCATGCCCCCAACACCTTCATGGTCCCATTAACTTCAAGGGTTGCGCTGGGAGTGTCCATCCCGACTCCGACGTTGCCGCCGTGAGGATTAACGGCGAGGTCGGCTGCTACACCGCCGGAACTCAAACCCTGAATTTTTCCTGCCGTGGTACCAATAGCAGTCCCTAGGCCGACACCGGAAGATGCAGCACTGGCCCGAAACCATCCAGCATAACCAGAGCCATTGTTTTTCTCCGCCATCAGACCCACCAGAGGCATCGTTGTCCCACCAATGCCGACGTTGCCATTGGCATTGATAAACATTTGCCGCGTAGAGCTGCCCCCAGTTGGCGTGGTGTAAAACTCGATCGCCTTACCTGGGGTATCGGAGCTGATGAAAGGACCATTGGCCTGGTTGCCAAACCGGCTTTTGGCGATCGTCGAGTACTCCATCGTCATGTAGGAATTCCCGGAAACCCCTTTGAGGTGCAGGCGCGACTGGGGATTGGCCGTGCCGATGCCGACGTTGCCCTTGTATGTAATCCTCATCCGTTCCCCGATGACACCGTCGTCGGTGGTCCAGAACTGGAGTGTGCCGTAGGGGGCATCACCGCTGTCTTCATTTATAGCGGCGATCTGGGCCAGCCGCTTTTCGGCGCTGGTGAAGCCCGAGGAGCCGAAGGAGATGGCGCCGTAGGCGATCCCTTCAGCTGTATTGCCGGACATCAACCTCAACAGACCATAAGTCCCCGTCCCGGCGCCGCCATCAACGGCAAGGATTCTCGGGGAAGATCCATCGCCCATGGCTAGGGCTGGATTCGTCGTCCCGATGCCGACGTCGCCCCCTTGATTCTGCAGGATCAAGGGAATCGGCGCGTTGGTATCGTATCGCCAAGCTTGAACGGCTCCATAGGTGGTCCCGTTGCCGGCATCCAGCAGGACGGCCCCGCCGTCGGCGTTGCCGGCGCCGATGGAGTTCAGCCCCAAGATGCTGACGGTGTCTGCTATGGCAGACGAGAGGCCGCTGCCCACTTCCAGCGCCCGATTGGGGGAGGCCGTGCCAATGCCGATGTTGCCCTCGACGATCATGCCGTTGGCCGGAGGAGCCTGGGCTTGGAAGTTGGTTCCGAAGGCGGCGTCCGGTCCGCGGCCGCCCCCCCCGCCGCCCCCGCCTCCGGGAGAGGTGGGGTAGAAGGTGGAGAACTCGATCTGCTCGGCGAAGGCGTAGGCGGTCAAAAGAAGGGTTAGAAAAAGAAGCCCAGCCCAAAAGCTCTTATCAGGCAGACGCATGGCAATTTCCTCCTTTTCGTCTTCAGCACTTTGTCTATCTACAAGTAAGTATATACGAAAAAAGAGGGAAATAGGGCGCCGGGCCTGCCTGCCGGATTCCCCCTTTCGGGGGAATGACATGGGGGTTATGAGGGGGTACGGCGATGGAAGCTATGAGGGGGCGCGGCGGAGGAGCTTGGCGAGGGTGGAGCCGATTTGGGCGGGGTTGGGGGCGACGGTCACCCCGGCGGTCTTAAGGGCTTTGATCTTGGAGGCGTGGGTTCCCTGCCCCTGGGCGATCACCGCCCCGGCGTGGCCCATTCTCTTCTCCGGGGGAGCGGTGGCGCCCGCCACAAAGGCGACCACCGGTTTGGTCACATGGGCTCGGATAAAGTCGGCGGCCTCCTCCTCGGCGGTGCCGCCGATCTCGCCGATCAGGACGATCGCTTTGGTCCGCGGGTCGGCCTGGAACATTTTGAGGATCTCCACAAAGCCGGTCCCTGGAATCGAGTCTCCGCCTATCCCCAAGCAGGTGGATTGGCCAAGCCCCAGGCCGGTCAACTGCCAGACCGCCTCATAGGTGAGGGTGCCGGAGCGGGAGACCACCCCCACGGGCCCTGGTTTATGGATGTAGCCGGGCATGATGCCGATCTTGCATTGGCCGGGCGTGATGATCCCCGGCCCGTTGGGGCCGATGATAACGGTTTGGCGGGGGGACAGTCCCCTTTTGATCTTCACCATGTCCAGGGCCGGAATCCCCTCGGTGATCACGATGACCAATGGGATTTTCGCTTGGACGGCTTCCCGGACCGCGTCGGCCCCGAAGGCGGCCGGAACAAAGATGCAAGAGGCGTTGGCTTGGGTTTTGGCTTTCGCCTCGGCGACCGTGTTGAAGACCGGAATCCCTTCCCATTTCTCGCCGCCGCGGCCCGGGGTAACGCCGGCCGCGATCCGAGTGCCGTAGGAGCGCATCTGGGCGGCGTGGAAGGAGCCGGCCTTGCCGGTGATCCCCTGAACGATGAGGCAGGTGTTCTTGTCAACCAGGATGCTCATTTCTTGGCTGCCTTCACGGCGAGCTTGGCGGCTTCGTTCAAATCGGTCGCGGTGACGAAGCCAAGCTTGGATCCCCGCAGGATCTCGCGCCCCAGCTTAACGTTCGTCCCTTCCAGGCGGATCACAAGCGGCACCTTGAGCTTGATCGCCCTCGCCGCCTGGACGATCCCCTGGGCGATCACATCGCATTTCATGATGCCGCCGAAGATGTTGACCAGGACCGACTTCACGTTGGAATCGGCCAGAATCAGCTTGAAGGCCTCTCGCACCTGGTTCACATCGGCCCCTCCCCCCACATCCAGGAAGTTGGCCGGCTCTCCCCCATGAAGCTTGATCAGGTCCATCGTGGCCATGGCAAGCCCCGCCCCGTTGACCATGCAGCCGACCTGACCGTTTAGGCCGACATAGTTGATGCCGATCTCTCTGGATTTGGCCTCGGAAGGGGAATCGGCATCGGCCGTCTTGAAGGGGGCGAGCTCCGGGTGGCGAAAGAGCCCGCTGTCGTCCAGGGTGAGCTTGCCGTCCAGGGCCGCGAGACCCTTTTCCCGGGTCAAGGCCCAGGGGTTCACCTCCACGAGCGAGGCATCCAGCTTCAGAAAGCCCTGAGCGAGCTTTAAAAGTTGTTGAACCGCCTCTTTCCGAGCCTTCCGGGGAATCTTAAGGCGCTCGGCAATCCGGCGGGCCCGCGGCAGGCCCAGCCCCGAGACCGGATCAAAGGGCGTGGTCAGGATCGCTTCCGGTTTTTCCTTGGCCAACTCTTCGATCGCCACACCGCCCTCTGAAGAGGCGACCACCACCGGCATCTGTCTCGACCGGTCCAGCAGGACGCTCACGTACATTTCCTTCAGGACGGTAAGGCTTTCCTCGGCCAAGAGGGCCTTGACCGGGGCTCCCCGCGGGCCGGTCTGGCGCGTGACCAGCCGCTTGCCCAGGAGGCGGCCGGCGGCCAGGCGGGCTTCCCGGAGATCCCGGACCTTGACGATTCCGCCGGCCTTGCCCCGCCCGCCGGCGTAGACCTGCGCCTTGAGGACCACGGGGAAGCCACCGGCCTTTTGGATGGCGCCGGTCAGTTGAGAGGAACGAAAAATGGGGGCCCCGCTTGGCACCGGGATCCCCCATTGGGCGAAGATCTTCTTCGCTTGGTATTCGAGAAGCTTCACAACAAGGCGTCCACCGCGGCCCGGTCGGCCTGCACCGCCTGGGCGGAGGCAGCCAGCGCCTGCTTTTCCTCGGCCGTCAGGGAAATCTCCACGATCTCCTCGACCCCGTTCTTGCCAAGCCGCGCCGGCACCCCGCAGAAAAGATCCCGAAGGCCATACTGCCCTGAAAGAAAAACGCAGGCCGGAAGAACCTTCTTTTCGTCCTTCAGGATCGCCTGAACCATCTCGGCCACCGCGCTTGCCGGGGCGTAAAAGGCGCTGCCTGTTTTAAGGAGCTTCACCACCTCGGCGCCCCCTTCCCGAGCCCGCTGCATGAGCTGGTCCACCTCCGGCTTCGGCAGAAGCTGGGTGATCGGCTTTCCGGAGACGGTGGTTTGGGCGGGAACCGGCACCATCGTGTCGCCGTGGCCGCCCAAGACCAAGGCCTCAACCTCCCCCGCCGGAACCTTGAGCTTCTCGGACACAAAATAACGAAGCCGTGACGAATCCAAAACTCCCGCCATCCCCATGACCCGCTCCCGGGGAAAACCGCTTAAGCGCCAGGCCAGGTACGTCATGGTGTCCAGGGGGTTGGTCACCACGATCAGGATCGCGCCCGGGGCGCGGGTCGCGACTTGGGGAACGATCGATTGCAGGATTTTGGCGTTGGCCATCAGGAGATCGCTTCGGCTCATCCCGGGCTTTCGGGCGAGCCCCGCGGTGATCACCACGATTAAGGAGCCCTCGATCACCCGGTAGTCGGTGGAGCCGGTAATCTTTCGGTCGTGGCCGACGAGCGGAGCGGCCTCGGCCAGATCGAGCGCCTTGCCGGCGGCCAAACCCTCCACCACATCAACCAGCGCCACGTCGGCCAGGTCGTGCTCGAGGATCCGCTGGGCGCAGGTGGCCCCGACGTTCCCGGCGCCGATGACCGCAACCTTGGGGGACATGGAAGGGGGAAGCCTAGCCGCGCTGGGCGAGTGGAACGTACTTGCGCTGGGTGGGGCCCGTGTAGATCTGGCGGGGCCGCCCGATCTTGAAGCCGGGTGACTCCAGCATCTCCCGCCAGTGGGCGAGCCAGCCGGGCAGGCGGCCCAGGGCGAAGATCACGGTGAACTCGTCGGTGGGGATGCCGATCGCCCGCAGGATGATGCCGCTGTAGAAATCGACGTTCGGATAAAGCTTCCGGGAGACGAAGTAATCGTCCTTCAGGGCCACCTCCTCCAGGCGCTTGGCCAGATCCAGCAGGGGGTCGTGGATCCCGAGCTTGCCCAGAACCTGGTCGCAGGCCTTCTTGATGATCCTGGAGCGGGGATCGAAGTTCTTGTAAACCCGGTGGCCGAATCCCATCAGGCGAAAGCCGGAGGTCTTGTCCTTGGCCATGCCGATGTACTTGGCGAAGTTGTCGCCGTCCTGGTGGATCGCCTCGAGCATCTCGATCACCGCCTGGTTCGCCCCGCCGTGCAGGGGTCCCCACAGGGCCCCCAGGCCGGAGGCGACCGCCACAAAGGCGTTGGCCCGGGAGGAACCGACCAGGCGCACCGTCGAGGTGGAGCAGTTCTGCTCGTGGTCGGCGTGGAGGATCAGGATCTGCCTCAAGGCCTGAACGACCGCGTCGTCCTGCTGGGCGCCGAACATCATGTAGAGGTAGTTGGCCACCGGCGAAAGGTCCCGCTTGGGCGGAAGGATCGGCAGGCCGTGCCGCCGGCGGTAGCCGTAGGCCGCGATCGTCGGCACCTGCGCCAGAAACGTCAGGATGACCGCGTCGATCTCTTCGCGGGTCGGGCTGGAATGGGTGAGGTCCCGGTAATAGCCCGACAGGGCCGTCAAGGAAGAGGCGAGAACCGCCATCGGGTGGGTCGTCCGGGGGAAATTGTCGAAGATCCGCTCCATCCCATCGGGCAGGTTGTATCGCTCGGCGATGCGGGCGGTGAACTGCTCCAGCTCCCGGCGGGTTGGCAGGTTGCCGTAAATCAGCAGGTACGCCACCTCCGAGTGGGTGGCGTACTCGGCCACCTCCTCGATGGGGAAGCCCCGGTAGCGGAGGATCCCCCGCTCGCCGTCCAAGAAGGTGATGGAGCTGGTGCAGCTGGCGGTGTTGGCGAAGCCGGGGTCCAGGGTGACCACCCCCGTGAGATCCCGAAGGCGGGTGACGTCGATCCCCTTCTCCTGCTCGCTGCCGGTGGTTATCGGAAGCTCCACCGATCGGCCGCCCACCGTAAGCTTGGCCGTCTCCGGGGGATCCGATTCCGGAGGCTTAGGGCCTTGGGTCTGGTTGGGTTTCAGTTTGGCGCTCATCGAGACACGGAGCGACTAATTTACCACAAAGATCAGGGCCGTGGCGAGGTAAATTTAATCCGGACCTTGATCCGGTTGAGGTCCACCGTCGCGTCTCCATCCAGGTCGGTCCCCTGGAGCCCGTCTCCATCCAGGTCGTCGGCCCCCTCAACGATCAGCAGGCAGCCATCGCCGTGATCGGCAAAGGTCGGCTGGGGGGTCCTTCCGGCGTCGGTCATGAACCGCAAGCGGAAATCGCTCTTGCCGTTCGGAGGAACCTCCCCCTGAAGGTTAAGGAGGGCCAGGCGCTGGGCGCCGGCAGGCGGCGCAGCCATGAAATCGTCCACGTAAATCCCGGGGCCCGGCAGGGCGTTGGGAAGCCGGAGCTCCTCCAGGGTCCCGGAAACCAGTTGGGCCGCCGCCAGCTCCCCCTCGGACCGGGCGGTGATCCGGCGCCCCATCACAAAGGCGGCGAAGATCCCGCCGGTCACCAGCCCCAAGATGATCATGGCCACCAGAATCTCCAGGAGGGTCACTCCGCGATCGTCCCGTGCCGTCATGGCACGTCCTGGCTGAAAGCCCGGACCCGGTAACGGCCTGTGCCAGCGTCAAAGGTGATCGCTGACGTCACTTCCTTGCCTGTCCGGGTGGGGGTGAGACTGCCCATAAGAAGATCGTTGGTCCTCTCATCCGGAACAACCGGGTTGCCATCGATGAGGGGATTGCCGGCCAGGAGAGAGGTGACCACATACGGAGGATCGTCGTCGTTTTGGACCGCCGTTCGGAAGTTGGGATCCACGTCCAGCCGGGTGAAGGCATACTGAAGCCCCGCCTCGGAGGCCGAATTTCCTCGCGCGTGCCCCGACCGGAAGACCGACAGGTCCAGTCTCTGAACGCCTATCTCCAAGACCACCGCCGCGATGAGCGTCGTGACGAGGGCCGTGACGACCGCCACGATCATGGCCGCGCCTTGATGGTTGCCCATTTATATCCCGCGGGGCGAGATCACCGTTTCCAGCCGCATGCGCCGCGTGTCACCGCCTCCGGCGTGCTCGGTGACGATCTCCACCTCCAAGCGCCCGGCTTCAGGAAGCCGCATCGTGAAGGTGCCGATGCTGCCGGTCACCGCCGGGGCTTCGGCGGCGGCGCCGTTGAGGTCGGCCAGCGTGGGATCATCGTTGGCCGCCACCCCCAGGTCGGGCGCGTATTCAAGCGAGGCGGCGTTGAGCCGGTACCCGCGCCAAACATTGTTCTCCCGGAAAGCCAGCGCTTGGGCGTTGAACAGGATGAGCCTGTCCGCCGGAAGCAGCCGGCGCTTCATGTGCTCCATCGCGAAGGCTCCCTCGGATTGGGCCGAGGCGATGTTCATCGTTTGAATATAATACCGCTGGGCCGTGACCAGCACGTTTCCAAAAGCGACGCCGACCAAACCCATCAGGACCGTGGCCAGCAGAACCTCGAGGAGGGTGAGGCCCTTCTCACGCATCGGTCAGCTTGGCCTCGGCAATCACCCGAAGCAGCTCCCCCGCCGCCCAGGCCTGGGAGAGGCCTCCCCTGGGCTGGTGGGGCGGATCGCCGTCAAAGATCTCTGGAACGCCCCCCAATCCGCCGGCTTCCAGATGGGGGATCAGAAAGGAAAGCTGTTTTTTTAAGGCGGCCTGGGTCTGGCGGTTTACGCCCCGCACCTTCAAGACCGTCGCCGCGTACGGACCCCACAGCCAGGTCCAGACCGTTCCCTGGTGATAGCTCAAGGCCCGGGAGGAGGCATCCCCCTCATACCGGCCGCGGTAGGCCGGATGGCCCGGGGCCAGGCTTCTGATTCCCGCGGGGGTCAGGAGGGATCTCTCCGCCTCCTCCAGGATTCTCCGTTCGAGAGACCTGGAAAGGGGGGTGAAGGGGAGGCTGGCGGCGATCAGGAGGTTGGGCCGAATCGCCGAATCGGCTCCCCTTTCGGATACGCGGTCGTAAAGGAGACCCTGGGGAGAGTGGAAGGTTCGAGCGAAATTGCGGCCGACCAGATGGGCCAGCTTTCGATAGGTCGCGGAGCGCTTGAGTTGAAGGCGGTCGGATACCCGGGCCATCACCGAGAGGGCGCAGTACCAGAGGGCGTTGATCTCCACCGGCTTGCCGCCGCGCGGCGTCACCGGGGGGCCGGCCTCTTCAGGCCCCCGGCCCGGCTCCCGGGAATCCATCCAGGTGAGGGCAAGCGTCTCGTCCTTGAGCTCCATCAGCCCCTCGTCGTCCATCCCGATTCCGAAGCTCGTCCCTTCGAGGTACGCCTCCAGAATCTCCCGCATGGGGGCCAGGAGCTTCTTGGCCACGAATTTCAGGTCCCGCGTCGCCTTCAAGTAGTGCCAGACCGCCCAGAAGAACCAGAGGGAGGTGTCGGCGGAATCGTACTCCGGCAAACCCTCCTCGGTGAATCGGACCGGAAGCAGGCCGTCCTTCAGGCAGCCGGCCAGCGTGGCCAAAAGCCCCCGGGCCGCCTCAAAGCGCCGGGTGGACAGGAAAAGGCCCGGCAGGGCGATCAGGGTGTCCCGTCCCCAAGGGGCAAGCGGCGGCCATCCGGCTAACAGGAAGCTCTCCGAGGCCCCGCACTGGGCCAAGAAGCTCTCCCCGGACCAGCTTAAACGCCGGGCGAGAGGACCCTCTCCGGGGGGGCTCATGGTCTGGGCCAAAACCTGCTGGGTGTTGACCAGGCGCCTCTCGTGGAAGGCCAGGTCCACCCCTCCCCGGCGGCCGGTCGAGGCCACCAGGGCGCAGGACTCTCCCACCTTCAACAGATACAGAAACTGGCCGAAGGACCAGAGGTCCTCTCTCGCCGGAGGCTCCTCGGGGTATTCGAAGTTCTTGTACCAGCAGCCGGAGCGCTGAACGAGCTCCGCGGTGTGGTGGAAAACCAGGACCGGCCCATCCTCGTTCATCTGAAGCCGGACCTCGCCGGGAGATTCCTCCACCCGGGGCTTCAGGCTGGGATCTTCCCGTGACAGGAACCGCGGATCCCTGAAGGCCGTCAGGGGCCGGAGGACCAGCTCCACGGGGCCGGGAGCGGAGACGAGGGTGTAGCCCACCACCACGGCATTCTCGCCCGGGAGCATGAAAACCGTCTTGGCCAAAACGGTCTGGCCCATCCGGTAAAAGAAGGTGGGCCAAGGATCCAGCCGGAACTCCACCAGGTACCGCCAGCCGTCGGGATGAACCATCCCGGCATACCGGTTGCAGGAAAGCTCAAAGCGGCCGAAGGGGGCCACCACCGTCTCTTCCACCTTGGAGAGCAGGCACATCCTCCCCACCGGAGGGCGCAGGGCCGCCACCAAAAGCCCATGCGCGCGCCGGGTATTCATCCCCAGGACGGTGGAGGAAGCGTATCCGCCCAGGCCGTTGGCCACGAGCCACTCCCTGGACCCCCCCGACCGCAGATCCTGGCAAGCGGGGGCCGCCAGATGGATGGCGGGAAGATGGGCCAGCGGCAGCGCCGGCGCGGGCGGCCCAAATCCCTCCCCCGTCGCGTCGGGCTTGGCTTTTATGTTAAAATGCTGTTCCATCACTTAAGGAGTATACCCCATGAAAACGATTGGCTCTTCGTTATTGGTCTTGAGCCTTCTTGCCTCCGGGTGCGCGCCGTTTCTCCTGGCGGCGGGGGCGGTGGGAGGCTACGCCGTCAGCAAGGATTCGGTCACGGTGGATTTGGACCGGCCCCTGGAGCAGGTTTGGAAGGCGGCGGTCGAAGAAACCAAGAGACTGGGGAAGCTCAAGAAGGAAGACCGAAACGAAGGCAGGATTGAAGTCTTGATCAGCCGCGCGGACGTCGTGGTGACCGTGGAGAGCCTCACCCCGGCCACCGTGCGGGTGGTGGTTCGAGCCCGAAAACATCTTCTCCCGCAGATCCAGGTGGCCCAGCGGGTGGCGACCGCCATCATCCGCCGGGTGGGCTAGGTTTTTCCTCCTCCTCGCCGCCGGGCTTCTCCTCGAAGCCCTTGAAAAAATCTTCGGGCTTTAGGTTCTGAAGGTTCTGCTTGAATTTCTCCACCTCGTCATCGGAGATCGGCTTCATGATGACGGGGCATTTCTTCAGGACCTTCTCGTCCACAAAGATCGGGGTGGCGCCCCGAACGGCCAGGGCCATGGCGTCGGAGGGACGGGAATCGATTTCGAACCGGCGGTTGCCGTGGCCCAGGGTGATGGCCGCGTAGTAGGTGCCCTCTTTTAGGTCGGTCACGACGATCCTCTCGATCTTGACCCCCAAGGCGCTCAAGATGTTGGTCAGAAGATCGTGCGTCATCGGCCGGGGAAGCTGCTCCCCCTGGAGCTTCAGGCCGATGGCGTTGCCCTCGTTGACGCCGATCCAGATGGGGATGAGCCTCTGCCCCCCCACCTCCTCCAGGGTCACCACGTACTGACCCAAGAGCGGAATCAGAACGAGGGAGAAGATCTTCGCCTCCTTCAGATTGCCGTTTCCTTTCATCATGGCCATTTATTTTATCATCCCCGGCGCAGACTCACCAAAACCTCCAGATGGGCGGTGTGGGGGAAGAAATCAAACAGGGTGACCTTCTCCACCTGAAGGCTCGAATCCCTTTCCCGCAGCACCTTGAGATCCCGGGCCAGGCTCACCGGATTGCAGGAGAGGTAGAGGATCCGGGGGGCCGCCGCCTGCAGGAGGGGCCCGTAGACCTCCTTGTGCAAACCGGCCCTGGGGGGATCCACCACAATGAGGCTTGGCCTGGGGCCTGCCTTAAAAAGGGAGCGGCCCCTCAAGAGATCCTCCACCTTGCCGCCCAGGAAAGAGACGTTGGTGATGCCGTTTAAGGCGGCGTTGCGGGAGGCCGAGGCCACATTCTCCGCCTCGGATTCCACCCCCACCACTGCGCGGGCGCGCTCGGCCAGGATAAGGGCGATCAGCCCCGTGCCGCAATAGAGGTCATAGACCGCCTCCTGACCCGTGAGGGCGGCCGCTTCCCGGATCGCCTCATAGATTTGGCCGGTCAACAGAAGGTTGGGCTGAACAAAGTTGGTGGGGCGGACCTCAAAACGGATCTTCCCCACCCCGTCCTCTAAAACCTCGGATCCGGCCAGGTGCATCAACCGCTCCGGCTGGGCCACGTCGGAGACCCGCGCGGAAACCCCCCACCAGAAGCTCGCCAGCTGCGGCACGGCCCGGGGCAGCTCCCTGGCCAGGGCATCGAGAGGCTCCCTGGAGCCCTCGTTGGTCACCAACAGAAGCATCAGCCCCCCGGTCTTGAGGCTGGCGCGGATAACGGCATAGCGCCAGAATCCTTGGTGAATCTTGGGGTTGTAGGCGGTCAGCTGGAACTGGTTCACCGCCTGTTTGATGGCCAGCAGCAGGTCCGACACCGCCGGCGGGGCGATGGGGCAGGAAACGATGTCCACAATCCGCCTGAAGCTGGCCCGCTCGTGCAGGCCCAGCGTGACCCGGTCGCCGTCCTGACCGAAGCTGAACTCCATCTTGCTGCGGTAGCCCCAGGGATCCTCCATCGGGACCGCTTCCACCGGGGGCAATTCCCTGAAACCCCCTTCCCGGCGAAGCACCTCCACCAGGCGCTCCTTCCTCCATTCCACCTGGGCCGGGTAGGCCATCTGCTGAAGATCGCATCCGCCGCAGGGGCCGAAGTGCCGGCAGCGGGGAACCACCCGATCCTTGGAGTTCTCCTCCAGCGTCAGGGTCTGTTCTATTTTAATTCAAAGCCGCTTCTAAGGCGTTGCCGGCGGCGCGCTTTCACCGACCGAGATGGCTTGGGCAGTCCTCTTGCCGGTGGCGACATCGTAGGTGTACTCGACGGTCAGCTTGTCTCCGGTCTTCAAGTCCGCCAGGGTCTTGGCGGAAGCCCCCTGGGTGACCTTGCAGTCGCCGGGGCAAGCAATCTCTTTCTTCACCCCGTAGCGGTCCTCCACCGTCAACATCGCGGGGGCAGAGGCCTGATCCAGCGAGGAGAGGCTCCCGGTAAAGGTGATGACAATCGGCTTCAGGGCGGGGGCCGCGGGTGCCGGAGAGCTGGGGGCGGGGGTTTCAGGAGCCGCGGGCGCGGGCGCCGATGGCGCGGGCGCTTCCCCGCTTTCAGCGGGGGCGCCGGTGTCCGCCGGGGCGCTGGCAGCGCCGCCATGCTCCTGTCCACCGTGCTCTTCAGCGTAAAGACCCGTTCCTGCCGCGAGGCTCACGACCAAGATTCCAACCAACCAGACGATTCGAGACATCGATTCCTTCACCTTCCTTTCTCCAAACGATTCAGAAGTAGAACCACGCTCACACCAAGAACAGCTCCTGCCACCACATCGGACATCCAATGAAGCCCCAAGGCCACTCTTGAGACAGCCACCGCGGCGGCCAAACCGAACACCAGCCACCTGACCTTGGGCCATCGAAGAGCCAGCGCCGCCGCCAGCGCGAAAGCCACCACGGCATGACCGGAGGGAAACGACCGATTCATCCCTTCCGGCACCGTCTCCCAGGCCGGGTAAACCTGCCAGGGCCTGGGCCGGCCCACCACCTCTTTTATCCAAAGGGCCGCCCCGCCAGAGATGGGGATTCCCAGCCACACCAGAAGGGGGGCCGCCGACCGGCCTCGGCGAATCCTGACGCTCGCGCTTTCGACAGCGGCCAAAAGGGCCGCCGCCAGCACAACCCCGGTGTCTCCCAGGTGGGTCAACCCGCTCATCCAGGCCATCCACATCGGCTTGTGAAACCAACCGTAAACCAGAGGGGTCAACCAGGCGTCCAAGACAAAACCCATTATAGCCCCCACTCTAGCCTTGTCAATACAAGGAGGCGCGTTGACACCTCTTCGGCGCCGATGCTATTCTCACTTCATGGTTCGCGGCCTCTTGACGGGTTTCCAGTCGCTGCTCTTTCCGGCTTCCTGCTTGGGATGCCGGCTTCCGGTGGAAACCGACCGGTCTTGGCCGCTGTGCTCCGCCTGCCTTAAAAAACTTCCCCTCTGGCAAGGCCCCTGGTGCGCCCGGTGCGGGCAATCCCTCTCCGGCGCGGGGGCGGGCGTCACGCTTTGCCGGGCCTGCAAAGAGAACCGCCGATCCTTTGACGAGGCGGTGAGCTGCTTTCCCTACAAGGGGATGGTTCAAGAGCTCGTCTTGGCCTTTAAATACGGCGGGAAAACCGGGTTACTTCCCTTTTTGGCGGAAAGGATGTTCCTGCAGGTGAGACGGCAGATGGGCAACGACCCGGCCGACTGGGTGGTGCCGGTTCCCCTGCATCCGGTCCGCGCCAGGGAGCGGGGCTTCGATCAGGCCCAGCTTTTGGCCGGGGCCCTGGCCCTGAAGCTCTCGCTCCCTCAAGCCCGCGGCCTCCTGAAGCGCGGGAGGGCAACCGCCCCCCAGGCCCAGCTGACCCGCGCGGAGCGTTTCAAGAATGTCCGGGAGGCGTTCTGCCTTCGGCCGCGCCCCTCGCTGGGCAGGAGCAGGATCCTGCTGGTGGACGATGTCTTCACCACCGGGGCCACGGCCAACGCCTGCGCCGCGCTCCTTAAAAAGGCGGGGGCCGCCCGGGTGACCGTGGTCACCTTCGCCCGCGGATGAAAATCTCCCGCAGTTCCCACGCCCTTGGTCTGGGGGAGAGGGCTCGCTCCGGAGATCTGGCTGGGTGCTCGGCGCTCCGCTTGCAGAACCTCGGCGTCCACCCCCGCCCAAATCCAGCGGGGGAGCGGCCAGACCCAATGGCGCCGTTTCCGCTGCGCTGCGCTCCTGCGCGCCCTGGTCCTGCGGACCACCGCCAGAATCTCCTAAGGCTCGCCCTTCCCCCATCCCCAGGGCGGGGTACCC
>JACOVG010000013.1 GCA_016177405.1 Candidatus Omnitrophota bacterium
AGAGCACGTCCTTGGTAAGGACGGGGTCACGGGTTCAATTCCCGTCTCCAGCTTTAAGGTAAGAGGGATATTTTATTCTTTAGGAGGAGGAAGAGGAGCCGATGGCTGCTAAAGAGAAATTCGAGCGCAAGAAACCGCACGTCAACGTCGGAACGATCGGTCACGTCGACCACGGCAAGACCACCCTGACCAGCGCCCTCACGAAGGTTCTGGCCAAGAAGGGGCAGGCGGTGGAGCGGAGCTACGCGGACATCGCCAAGGGGGGCGTGGTCCGGGACGCGAGCAAGATCCTGACGGTCTCGATCGCCCACGTGGAGTATGAGTCCGATGGCCGCCACTACGCCCACGTGGACTGTCCGGGGCACGCCGACTACGTGAAGAACATGATCACCGGAGCCGCCCAGATGGATGGGGCGATCCTGGTGGTGAGCGCCCCCGACGGGCCGATGCCCCAGACCCGGGAGCACATTCTTCTGGCCCGGCAGGTGGGGGTGCCCTCCATCGTCGTCTTCCTTAATAAGGTGGACCTGGTGGAGGACAAAGAGCTCCTGGACCTGGTGGAATTGGAGGTTCGGGAGCTTTTGACCAAGTACGGCTTCCCCGGAGACAAGACGCCGCTCATCAAGGGCTCCGCCTCCAAGGCGATCGCCGGCGACGCCGACGCCGAGAAGGCGATCCTGGATCTGGTGAAGGCCGTTGACGAATTCATCCCGACTCCGAAAAGGGAGACCGACAAGCCCTTCCTGATGGCGGTGGAGGACGTCTTCTCCATCACCGGGCGCGGGACGGTGGGCACCGGAAGAATCGAGCGCGGGATCGTGAAGGTGAACGACACCGTGGAGATGGTGGGCCTGCGGCCCAAGCCGAGCCAGACGGTGGTGACCGGTGTCGAGATGTTCCGCAAGCTCCTCGATGAGGGGCAGGCCGGCGACAACGTGGGCGTGCTGCTAAGAAGCATCGACAAGAAGGACCTGGAGCGCGGGATGGTCCTGGCCAAGCCGGGCTCCATCACGCCGCACACCAAGTTCAAGGCCGAGGTGTACGCCCTGACCAAGGAAGAGGGAGGCCGCCATACCCCCTTCTTCACCGGGTACCGGCCCCAGTTCTACTTCCGGACGACCGACGTGACCGGGGTGGTGAACTTGCCCAAGGGGACCGAGATGGTGATGCCCGGCGACAACGCCAACGTCGAGGTGGAGCTCATCTCGCCGATCGCCATGGAAAAGACGCTCCGTTTTGCCATCCGCGAGGGGGGCAGGACGGTGGGCGCAGGAGTCGTCTCCGAAATCATCGCGTAAGCCGCAATCTTAAGGGGGGCCGCAAGGCCCCCCTTCAACGTTGTAGCCCAGCGTCGATTTACTCCCGATGGAGAGCCGAGGTTTTCCTTTAAATGCGTGAGCTTATCACCTTGGAGTGCGGCAAGTGCCGGAAGCGGAACTACTCGACCCGGCGCAACAAGAAGCTGCACACGGACCGCCTGGAGATCAAGAAGTTCTGCCGTTCTTGCCGGGCGCACACCCCGCACAAGGAAACCAAATGATCTTGGGTCCTGGTCTTATAGGAGCGTCGGTTAACGGTAAACCACCGGTCTCCAAAACCGGGACTGCAGGTTCAATTCCTGCCGCTCCTGAACTCTCAGGGGTGGCGGGGTGATCCGCAGGGCCGTCACCTTCGTCAAAGAGGTGAGAAGCGAGATGAGCCAGGTCTCCTGGTCGTCTCCCCGGGAGCTCTGGGAGTCGACCAAGGTGGTCTTGGTGGCGACGGCTCTGCTTTCGGCGGTGATAGGGCTCTTCGACATGATCTGCGCCCGGCTGATGGCCTGGCTGATCGGGTGACAATGGCGCTGGCCTGGTACGTGGTCCACACCCTGACGGGGCAGGAGGAGAAGGTGCGCTCCACCCTGCAGAGCTACGTGGACTCCGGAAAGACCGAGGGCCGGGTCGCCCAGGTGCTGGTGCCGATGGAGCGGGTTTCGGAGGTGAAGGGCGGAAAGAAGAAGATCTCCGACCGGCGGGTTTTTCCCGGTTACGTGCTGGTTCAGATGGACCTGTCCGATGAGACCTGGTACCTCATCAAGAACACCCCCGGGGTGTCCGGATTCGTCGGCTCGGGGGCCAGGCCCGTCCCCCTGAAGGATGAGGAGGTCACGCAGATCCTGCAGGCCGCCCAGGAGAAGATGGAAAAGCCCAGCCCCAAGGTGGTTTTTGAGAAGGGGGAGCCGGTGCGGATCAACGAGGGGCCCTTCAACAACTTCAACGGGGTGATCGAAGAGGTGAACCCCGAGCGGGGCAAGCTCAAGGTGATGGTCACCATCTTCGGCCGCTCGACCCCGGTGGAGATCGAATACTGGCAGGTGGAGAAGGTTTAAGCCGATGGCGAAAAAGGTCTTGACCACGATCAAGCTCTACTGCCCGGCGGGCCAGGCCAATCCGGCGCCGCCCGTGGGGCCGGCCCTGGGGTCCCACGGCTTGAACATCATGGAGTTCTGCAAGGGTTTCAACGAGAGGACCAAGGCGCAGGAGGGGCTGACCCTGCCGGTCGTGATCACGGCTTACGAGGACCGAAGCTTCACCTTCATCATCAAGAGCCCGCCGGCGTCGGTTCTTTTGAAGCAGGCCTGCGGCATCGCCAAGGCCTCCGGCACGCCCAACAAGGAGAAGGCCGGAAAGGTCCCCCGGGCGAAGGTCCGGGAGATCGCCCAGATGAAGCTGAAGGATCTCAACACCCCCTCCGTGGAGGAAGCGATGAAGCAGGTGGAGGGGACCGCCCGCAGCATGGGGATTGAGGTCGAGGCCTAAGCGATGTCCAAGCGGACCGAGGTGTTTGCCCAAGGGATCGAGAAGGGGAAACGGTACTCCATCCAGGAGGCCGTCGCTCTCCTGAAGAAGGTCCCGGCCCCCAAATTCGACGAGACGGTCGAGCTGGCCATCGCGCTGGACATCGATCCCAAGCAGAGCGATCAGGCGGTCCGCGGCACGGTGATCCTTCCCCACGGGACCGGCAGATCGGTGAAGATCCTTGTGATCGCCAAGGGGGATGCCGAGCGGGAAGCGAAGGAGGCCGGCGCCGATCATGTGGGAGCCGAAGAGCTTCTGGCCAAGATTCAAGGCGGCTGGACCGACTTCGACGTGATGGTGGCCGTTCCGGATCTCATGAAGGAGGTTGGAAAGCTGGGCAAGGTCTTGGGGCCCAAGGGCCTCATGCCTTCTCCCAAGGCGGGCACCGTGACCGCGGATGTCGGCCGGGCCGTCCAAGAGCTTAAGAAGGGCAAGGTGGAGTTCAAGGTGGACAAGCAGGGGGACATCCATCTGGGGGTGGGCAAGCGTTCCTTCTCCGAAGAGGCGCTCGCGGCCAACCTCCGGGCGATTCTGGAGGCGATCTGGCGCGCGAGGCCGGCCTCGGTCAAGGGGCGCTTCGTCTCCGGGATCTCGGTTTCCAGCACCATGGGTCCGGGGATTCGGCTGAATCCCCAGGAGGGAAAACAGGAGTGATGAGCGCCGAAACCACCAAGGCGCGCCTGGGGCAGAAGGTCCGGGCCGGTCTGGTGAGGGATCTCAAGGGCGCCTTGCAGGGGGCCGACACCGTGGTGGTGGCCCGGATTGCGAAGACGCCGTCCAGGGACCTCAACCGGCTGCGCATAAACCTCAAGGAGATCCAGGCGAATCTGGTTTTGACCAAGAACTCCTTTTCGCGGCTGGTCTTCAAGGACTTGGGGCTAAGCGCCCTGGAAGAGCACCTGCAAGGGACCTGCGGTTTAAGCCCGATCCGCGGGGATGTGGTCCGGGCGGCCCGGCTGCTGTCCGACTTCGCCAAGGATCACGAGGGCTTCACGCTGGCCGGGGGCGTCTATAGAGGAAAGAAGATTTCTTCCCAGGAGCTGGCGGTTCTGGCCAGGCTCCCCTCGCGCGAGGTGCTCTTGAGCCAGGTGTTTGCCGGGATGAAGGCGCCCATGTCGGGGTTGGTGGGGGTCTTGAAGGGGGTGGAGCGCAAGCTGGTTGGCATACTTCATGCGATAACGGTTTCGAAAGGAAAAGGGGGTTAACCATGTCCACGGAAACGAAGACGGTTGAAGTGACGGAAAAGATGGGCCAGATGATCTCGACCATCGAGTCGATGACGGTCTTGGAGCTCTCGCAGCTTGTCAAGGCCCTGGAGGAGAAGTTCGGCGTGACGGCCGCCATGCCGATGGCCGCGGGCGCCGCGGCTGGCGCGGGAGCGGCCGGCGCGGGCGCTGCCGCCGCGGAGGAAAAGACCTCCTTCGATGTCATCCTGGCCGAGGTGGGAGCCAACAAGATTCAGGTCATCAAGGAGCTTCGCGCGGTGACGAGCCTGGGGCTGAAGGAGGCCAAGGATCTGGTGGATTCGGCCCCCAAGCCGATCAAGGCGGGCGCCTCCAAGGATGAGGCCAAGACGATGAAGGAAAAACTGGAAGCGGTCGGCGCCAAGGTCGAGCTGAAGTGACCTTGAAGCTCAAGGATTTCGGGAGGCTGCCGGAACCGGTTCCTCTGCCCGACCTGCTGTCCATTCAGACCAAGCCGTTCGCGGATTTTCTGCAGAGGGACGTCCCGCGGACGCGGCGGGAGAACACCGGGCTGGAGGAGGTCTTCAATGAGGTCTTCCCCATTGAGGGCCCGGAGGGCAAGGCGAAGCTCGAGTACCTCTCCTATCAGATCGGAAAACCCAAGTACGACTTGAGCGAGGCCCAGCGCCGGGGGCTGACCTACGCGGCCCCCTTGAAGGTGCGCCTGCGGCTGCGCCTGGCGAAGGAGATGAAGGAGCAGGAGGTCTACCTGGGGGACATCCCCCTGATGACCCCCACCGGCACCTACATTGTGAACGGCGATGAGCGGGTGGTGGTCAGCCAGCTTCACCGCTCGCCCGGCGTTTCCTTCGAAGAGGAAACCCACCCCAACGGCAAGCGGATGTTCACCGCTCGGATCATCCCCTACCGGGGGGCGTGGCTCGAGTTCGAGTTTGATCTGACCGACACCCTGCACGCCATGATCGACCGGCGCCGGAAGGTCTTGGCCTCCACCTTCTTGAGGGCGATCGGGGCGGGGACGGACGAGGAGATCCTGAACGCCTTCTGCGGGGTGGAGAAGGTCAAGGCCCAGGAGTTCACGGACCTCAAAGGTCTCGTGGGCCGGGTCCTGGCCTGTGATGTGGTGGACCCCCAGACCCACGGCGTCCTGATTCCGCGCTTCGAGAAGCTGGCCAAGGAGCACCTGGCCATGCTCTGGAACTCGGAGATCCGGGAGCTGGCGCTCCTGACCCGGGTGGTCCCGGAGGTCCAGCGAACCTTTGAGAAGGACCGGCTGAAGGCCACCGACGATTCGGTCCTGGACATCTTCCGAAAACTTCGGCCCGGAGATCCGGCCACGCTGGCTTCGGCCCAAACCCTCTTGACCCGTCTTTATTTCGATCCCCGCCGCTACGACCTGGGCCGGGTGGGGCGGTACATCCTGAACCGGAAGCTGGGGCTCAACCTGGCGCTGGATCAGCGGGTGCTGGATCCCCAAACCATTCTGGCGGTCGTGAAGTATCTCCTGAATCTCAAGGCCGGCCAGGGCGAGGTGGACGACATCGACCACCTGGGCTCTCGCCGGATCCGGACGGTGGGCGAGCTTCTGCAGAACCAGTTCCGGATCGCCCTCTCCCGGGTGGAGCGTTCGGTCCGGGAGCGGATGGCGATCTACGACCTGGAAAGCACCATGCCCCATCAGCTCGTCAACGCCAAGCTGGTCTCCAGCCTCATCCGGGATTTCTTCGGCCGCTCACAGCTCTCGCAGTTTCTGGATCAGACGAACCCCTTGGCCGAGCTCACCCACAAGCGCCGGCTTTCGGCCCTGGGGCCCGGCGGGCTCTCGCGCAAGCGGGCCGGCTTCGAGGTGCGCGACGTCCACCATTCCCATTACGGTAGGATTTGCCCCATCGAGACGCCGGAGGGCCCGAACATCGGGCTGATCGCGTCGCTGTCGACCTACGCGCGGGTCAACGAATTCGGCTTCATCGAGAGCCCCTACCGGAAGGTGGAGAACGGGCGGGTGACCGACAAGGTGGATTTCCTATCGGCCGATGTGGGCGACCGGATGGTGATCGCGCAGGCCAACGCCCGGGTGGATAAGGGCGGGCGTTTTGTGGACAAGCTGGTCCTCTGCCGTTTCAAGGGCAACTTCCCCCTGATCCCCCCTTCCGAAGTCCACTACATGGACATCTCCCCCAAGCAGCTCGTTTCGGTGGCGGCAAGCCTGATCCCCTTCCTGGAGCACGACGACGCCAACCGCGCCCTGATGGGTTCCAACATGCAGAGGCAGGCGGTGCCCCTGCTGTTTCCGGAGGCCCCGCTCATCGGGACCGGGGTGGAGGCCCGCGCGGCCAAGGACTCCGGGGCGGTGGTGACGGCCCGGGAGGATGGGACGGTTCGAGAGGTTCAAGCCGACCGGGTGGTGATCGACCGGTTCACGTATCCCCTGAAGAAGTTCCAGCGTTCCAACGCCGACACCTCGATCAACCAGAGGCCGCTCGTGAAGGTGGGCCAAAAGGTTCGGGCGGGCCAGGTGATCGCCGACGGGGCCGGCACCAAAAACGGCATTCTGGCCCTGGGAAGGGATGTGCTGGTCGCCTTCATGCCCTGGCGCGGCTCCAACTTGGAGGACGCGATCTTAATCAGCGAGCGCCTGTTCAAGGAGGACATTTTCACCTCCGTCCACGTCGAGGAATTCGAGCTGGACGCCCGGGATACCCGGCTGGGCAATGAGGAAATCACCCGGGACATCCCCAACGTGGGGGAAGAGGCGCTCAAGGATCTGGACGAGCACGGGATTGTCCGGATCGGCGCCGAGGTTCATCCGGGCGACATCCTGGTGGGGAAGGTGGTTCCCAAATCGGAGACCGAGCTCTCCCCGGAGGAGAGGCTGCTTCGGGCGATCTTCGGGGAGAAGGCCGGCGATGTCCGGGACGCTTCCCTCGTGGTCCCGCCCGGGGCGGAAGGGATTGTCGTGGAGGTAAAGATCTTCACCCGCAAGAAGGCCCGGCCCAAGTCCAAGGAAGAGGCGGCCCAAGAGCTGGCCAAGATTGACGCGATCCGCCGGGAGTACGAGTCTCAAATCAAGGCGGTCAAGAAAGAGCGGGTCAAAACGCTCGGACGGCTTCTGGTGGGCCAGAAGCTGGAGCAGTCGATCCTGGACGAGGAAACCGGTCAGATTCTCTTGGCCCAGCACCGGATGGTGAAGAAAAGCGATCTTTCCAAGTTTGAGCGGGCCGATCTGGAGGACCTCCGGCTCAAGGACAAGGAGCGGGAGGAAGCCCTCCGCAAGGCCCTGCGGGTGATGAACGATCAGATCAACGAACTGGAGTTTGAGGAGGAGCGGGAGATCGATCAGTTCAAGAGGGGCGACGAGCTTCCGCCCGGCGTCTTGAAGCGGGTGGTGATCTACGTGGCCTCCAAGCGGAAGATTCAGGTCGGGGACAAGGTGGCCGGCCGGCACGGCAACAAGGGGGTCATCGCCAAGATTCTTCCGGAGGAGGACATGCCCTTTCTGCCGGATGGGACGCCGGTGGAAATCGTCCTGAACCCGCTGGGGGTTCCTTCCCGGATGAACGTCGGACAGATCCTGGAGACCCACTTGGGCTGGGCGGCGCATGTGCTGGGCCTGTCGATCGTTTCCCCTGTCTTTGACGGGGCCCGGGAGTCGGAGATCAAGGATCTGATGAAGGAGGCCCGGCTGCCCAGCGACGGCCAGATCGGCTTGAGGGACGGCCTCAACGGCGACTCCTTCGATCAGAACGTGACGGTCGGCTACATCTACATGATGAAGCTGGCCCACCTGGTGGACGATAAGATCCACGCCCGCTCCATCGGCCCGTATTCGCTGGTGACCCAGCAGCCCCTGGGCGGCAAGGCGCAGTTCGGCGGCCAGCGCTTCGGCGAGATGGAGGTGTGGGCCCTGGAGGCCTACGGGGCCGCTTACACCCTGCAGGAGCTTTTGACGGTGAAGTCCGACGATGTGGTGGGCCGCACCCGGATCTACGAGTCGATTGTGAAGGGGGAGCACGCCCTCCAGCCCGGAACCCCGGAATCGTTCAACGTGCTGGTCAAAGAGCTTCAGAGCTTGTGCCTGGACGTGAGAACGGAGAAAACCAAATGACCCCGCCGTCTAAGACCAAAGAGATCGTCAGCGAGCGGTTGACCGTTTCCGACAGCGATGCCATCAAGCAGGCGGCCCGTGGCCTGGGGCTGGTGCCGGAGCCCGCGGCGGCGGCGGCGGCCGAGCCGGCCCCGTTTGACGCCATCTCGATCCGCCTGGCCTCGCCCGAGGTGATTCGCTCCTGGTCGCGCGGCGAGGTGAAGAAGCCCGAGACGATCAACTACCGGACGCTCAAACCGGAGAAGGACGGTCTCTTCTGCGAGAAGATCTTCGGTCCCACCAAGGATTGGGAGTGCAACTGCGGTAAGTACAAGCGGATCAAGCACAAGGGGATTGTCTGCGACCGCTGCGGGGTGGAGGTGACCCGGTCCTCGGTCCGGCGCGAAAGGCTCGCCCACATCGAGCTGGCCGCCCCGGTGAGCCACATCTGGTTTTTCAAGGCGATTCCCAGCCGCTTGGGCACGATGCTCGATATGAACCTCCGGGATCTGGAGCGGGTGATCTACTACGAGGAGTACCTGGTGATCAACCCGGGCGACACGCCGCTGCGGCAGAAGGAGCTTCTCTCCGAGGAGCGCTACCAGGAGGCCATCAAGAAATTCGGCCATAAGTTCGAGGCGGCGATGGGCGCCGAGGCCGTCCGGACGCTCCTGAAGGAGATGGACCTGGACAAGACGGTCGAGAGGCTCAAGAGGGAGATCAAGACGACCAAGGGCGACCAGGCGATGAAGAAGCTCGTGAAGACCCTCCGGGTGGTGGACACCTTCCGGAAGTCCGGCAACCGGCCGGAGTGGATGATCCTCTCGGCGGTCCCGGTGATCCCGCCGGATTTGAGGCCCTTGGTGCCGCTGGACGGCGGGCGCTTCGCCACCAGCGACTTGAACGATCTTTACCGCCGGGTCATCAACCGGAACAACCGCCTGAAGAAGCTGATGGAGCTTCGGGCTCCCGATGTGATCGTCCGCAACGAGAAACGGATGCTCCAGGAAGCGGTGGATGCCCTCTTTGACAACGGCCGCCACGGCCGGCCGGTCCTGGGCCCGGGCAACCGGCCCTTGAAGTCGCTGGCCGACATGTTGAAGGGCAAGCAGGGCCGTTTCCGGCAGAACCTCCTGGGCAAAAGGGTCGACTATTCGGGCCGCTCGGTGATTGTCATCGGCCCGGAGCTCACGCTCAACCAGTGCGGTCTGCCCAAGAAGATGGCCCTGGAGCTTTTCGAGCCCTTCATCATCAAGAAGTTGAGGGAGCGGGGATTTGTCCACACGATCAAATCGGCCAAGCGGATGGTGGAACGGGCGCGGCTCGAGGTTTGGGACATCTTAGAGGATGTGATCCGGGACCACCCGGTTCTTCTGAACCGGGCGCCCACCCTGCACCGGCTGGGCATTCAGGCCTTTGAGCCGGTCCTGATCGAGGGCAAGGCGATCAAGATTCACCCCTTGGTCTGCACTGCTTTCAACGCCGACTTTGACGGCGACCAGATGGCGGTGCACGTGCCGCTGTCCATCGAGGCGCAGATGGAAGCGAGGCTCCTCATGCTTTCGTCCAACAACATCTTTTCGCCCGCGCACGGATCCCCCATCACCACCCCCACCCAGGACATCGTCTTGGGCTGTCATTACCTGACCCGGGAGAAACCCGGCTCCCATGGCGCCGGCCGGAAGTTCGGCTGCCGGGAGGAGGCCCTCCTGGCGTAAGAGGAGAGGGAGGTGGCGCTGCACGCGGTGATCAAGCTCTGGGAGGCCGGAGCCTGGATCGACACGACGGTCGGCAGGATTCAGCTCAACGATCTTCTGCCCGACGACTTCGGATTTGTGAACAAGGTGATGGATAAGGGCTCCTTGAGCGAAACCATCGTCCAGGTGCACAAGCGCTATGGGCACGAGCGGA
This sequence comes from Candidatus Omnitrophota bacterium, assembly GCA_016177405.1. GTDB lineage: Bacteria > Omnitrophota > Gorgyraeia > 1-14-0-20-64-10 > 1-14-0-20-64-10 > JACOVG01. The sequence continues at coordinate 10,038 of JACOVG010000013.1, forward strand.
CGGTCAAGCTGCTGGACGCCGTGAAGAGGCTTGGTTTTGAGATGGCCACCTTGGGCGGCCTGTCGATCTCGGTGGACAACCTGCAGGTCCCCAAGGAAAAGGAAGCGATCATCAAGGAGGCGCGCGCCGAGGTGGCCCAGGTTCAGGATCAGTACCAGAAGGGGTTGATCACCGATGGGGAGCGCTACAACAAGGTGATCGACATCTGGACGAGGGCCACCGACAAGGTGTCGGATCTGATCTTTAAGGAAATGGACCCCTTCAATCCGGTCTTCATGATGGCCGAATCGGGCGCCCGAGGCTCCAAGCAGCAGATTCGCCAGCTGGCCGGCATGCGGGGCCTCATGGCCAAACCCTCCGGCGAGATCATCGAGAGCCCCATCACGGCCAACTTCCGGGAAGGGCTGACGGTGCTGGAGTACTTCATCTCCACCCACGGGGCGAGAAAGGGCTTGGCCGACACGGCCCTGAAGACCGCCGACTCGGGGTATCTCACCCGGCGTCTGGTGGACGTGGCGCAGGACGTCTCCATCGCGGAGGACGACTGCGGCACATTGAACGGCATCCTGATTGGGGCGATCATTGAGGGGGATGAGGTGGTGGTCCCCTTGAAGGAGAGGATCGTGGGACGGGTGGCGGTGGACAACATCGCCGATGTCATCACCGACACGATCATCGTGGAGGCTGGTCAGGAGGTCGCCGAGGAGGCGGCCGTCCGGATTGAGCAGGCCGGCATCGAAAAGATCCGGATCCGCTCGGTCCTGACCTGCGAGGCCCGGCGCGGCGTGTGCGTCCGCTGCTACGGCAGAAACCTGGCCTCCGGAAAACTGGTGGAGCTGGGCGAGGCGGTGGGGATCGTCGCCGCGCAGTCCATCGGCGAGCCGGGAACCCAGCTGACCATGCGGACCTTCCACATCGGAGGCACGGCCTCCCGGATTGTGGAGATCTCGCACATGAAGGCGAAGAACCGGGGGCTCCTCAAGTTCCACAACATCCGGGCGGTCCCCAAGGGCAAGGAGCTCGTCGTGTTAAATCGCAACGGCCAAATCTCTCTTCACGATGAGAACGGCCGTGAGTTGGAGCGGTACACCATTCCCGCGGGCGCCACCCTCAAGCACGCCGAGGGCCAGAAGGTCGCCAAGGACGAGACCTTTGTCCGGTGGGACCCTTACACCGTCCCGATCCTGACGGAGGTTTCCGGCAAGGTGCGCTACGAGGACCTCAAGGAGGGGGTGACCGTCCGCACCGACATCGATCCGGCGACCGGCCTTCCGGACCGGATCGTGATCGAGCACCGGGGCGAGTACCACCCCCAGCTGGTGCTCGTCAACTCCAGCGGCGAGGTGCTGGCCATCTATCCCATTCCGGCCGCGGCCCACGTGGTGGTTAAAGACGGGCAGAAGGTGGAGGCCGGCGACCTGCTGGCCAAGACGCCCCGGGTCACGACGAAGACCAAGGACATCACCGGCGGTCTGCCCCGGGTGGCCGAGCTCTTCGAGGCCCGGCGGCCCAAGGACCCGGCCATCATCAGCGAGATCGACGGGGTCGTGGAGTTCGGCGATTCCAAGAAGGGCCAGCGGCGCGTCATCATCAAGAGCCCCACCGGCATGAAGCGGGAGTACCTCATCCCGCACGGCAAGCACCTCAACGTCTACAAGGGAGACTGGGTCACGGCCGGCCAGCCCCTCATCGACGGGCCGGTAGTCCCGCAGGACATCTTGAGAATCGGCGGCGACAAGCGCCTGCAGGAATACCTGGTCAACGAAATCCAGGAGGTTTACCGTCTGCAGGGGGTGCGCATCAACGACAAGCACATCGAGGTGATCGTGCGTCAGATGCTCCGGGCCGTGCGGATCGACGATCCGGGAGACACCGAGTTCCTCGTGGGCCAGCAGGTGGACAAGTGGCGGTTCAAGGAGGAGAACGAGCGGATCATGAAGCGAAGCGGCAAGCCCTCCCAGGCGACCCAGCTCCTTTTGGGAATCACCAAGGCCTCCTTGTCCACGGAGAGCTTCATCTCGGCGGCGAGCTTCCAGGAGACCACCCGCGTTTTGACCGAGGCGGCCACCGCGGGCAAGAGGGATAACCTGCAGGGTTTGAAGGAGAACGTCATCATGGGTCACCTCATCCCGGTGGGAACCGGTTTTCCGGCGCACCGGGAGATTGAGATGGTGAAGAACGTTCTGGGGCTGATGCCGGAAAAAGAAAAGCCCTCGGCGCCTGATGAGGTACCCGCGCCGGAAGGCGGGAAGGAAGCGTAAGGCCCATGTGCCCGACCATCTCACAGCTGATCCGAAAGGGCAGGCGCGAGAAGTCCAAGCGCTCAAAATCTCCGGCCCTTCAGGGCAGGCCGCAGGTGAGGGGGGTTTGTCTTCAGGTGAAGACCATGACCCCCAAGAAGCCCAACTCCGCCTTGCGCAAGATCTCCCGCGTCAGGCTCACCAACGGGGTGGAGGTCACCTCCTACATCCCCGGGGAGGGCCACAACCTGCAGGAGCACTCGATCGTTCTGGTGCGCGGCGGAAGGGTCAAGGACCTTCCCGGCGTCCGGTACCACATTGTGCGGGGCACCCTGGATGCCTCCGGGGTGAACCAGCGGCGGAAGTCCCGATCCAAGTACGGGGCCAAGAGGCCTAAGGAATAAGCGATGAGACGACGCCGAACCGACAAGAGAGTCACGCCGTTAGATCCCCGCTACGGCTCAAGGCTCATCGCCCGCTTCGTCAACATGGTGATGAAGGAAGGCAAGAAATCGATCGCCGAGGGGATCGTCTATGGGGCGCTGGACGAGGGGGCGGCCAAGCTGAAGGTGCAGCCGCTCGACCTCTTCCAGAAGGCGGTGGAGAACGCCCGTCCCTTGGTGGAGGTGAAGTCCCGCCGGGTGGGGGGCGCCACCTATCAGGTTCCGGTGGAGGTGCGGCATGACCGGGGCACCTTCATCGCGCTGCGCTGGATCCGCGATTTCGCGCGGGGCCGGGCCGGCAAACCGATGAAGGATCGTCTCCTGGAGGAGATCGTGGCCGCCTACCAGGGGCAGGGTTCCTCGGTCAAGCGGAAAGAGGACATGCACCGGATGGCCGAGGCGAACAAGGCGTTCAGTCATTATCGTTGGTAATCCCATGGCAGACACCACTTATCCTTTAGAGAAGACGCGCAACATCGGGATCGTGGCCCACATCGACGCGGGCAAGACCACGACCACCGAGCGGATCCTCTATTACACCGGGCGCCTCCACAAGATGGGCGAGGTGCATGATGGAACGACCCAGATGGACTGGATGCCCCAGGAGCAGGAGCGGGGCATCACCATCACCTCGGCGTGCACCGCCTGTTTTTGGAAGGAGCATAGGATCAACATCATCGACACCCCCGGACACGTGGATTTCACCATCGAGGTGGAGCGTTCTCTCAAGGTGCTGGACGGCTGTGTCGTGATCTTCGACGGGGTGAGCGGGGTGGAGCCCCAGTCCGAGACGGTTTGGCGCCAGGCGGACCGCTACCAAGTGCCCAGGCTCGCCTACGTCAACAAGATGGACCGGGTCGGGGCCGATTTCTTCATGACGGTCCACCAGATCGCCGAGCGCTGCGGGGCGGTGCCGGTGCCGGTCCAGCTTCCCATCGGGGCGGAGGCCGGCTTCAAGGGGATGGTGGATCTGATCCGGGGCAAGGCCCGGATTTACCTGGATGATCTGGGAAAGGAGTTCCGGGAGGAAGATCCGCCGCCGGCGATGCAGGCCCAGATCCAGGAGTGGCGCACCAAGCTCTTTGAGAGGTTGGCCGAGGCCGACGACGTCATCATGGAGGCCTTCGCCCACGACCAGAAGGTCGAGCCCGACCAGATCATGGCCGCCTTGAGGCGCGCCACGGTGGCCAACCGGATTGTACCGGTTCTGTGCGGCTCCTCCTTCAAGAACAAGGGGGTGCAGCCCCTGTTGGACGCGGTGGTGGACTATCTGCCCAGCCCCCTGGACATCCCGCCCATCCAGGGGACCGATCCGGAAACCGGCGAGAAGATCGAGCGCAAGACCCTGCCGGAAGAGCCCTTCTGCGGGCTGGCCTTCAAGATCATGAGCGACGCCTTTGTGGGGAAGCTCACCTTCATCCGGGTCTACTCCGGCAGGCTCACCTCCGGCAGCTACGTCTACAACGCCAACCGCGAAGAGAAGGAGCGGATCGGCAAGCTGGTTCGGATGCACGCCAACAAGCAGGAGATCATCGATTCGATCTCGGCCGGCGACATCGCCGCGGCGGTGGGCTTGAAGCAGACCAAGACCGGCGAGACGGTTTGCGACGAGGATAAGCCGATCGTCCTGCAGTCGATGCATTTCCCCGAACCGGTGGTCTCGCTGGCGATCGAGCCGGAGACCTCGCTGGACCAGGACAAATTGGGTTTGTCTCTGGCCAAGCTGCAGGAGGAGGATCCCTCCTTCCGGGTGACCTACAACCAGGAGACGGCCCAGACGATCATCTCGGGCATGGGTGAGCTTCATTTGGAGATCGTCATGGACCGTCTGAAGCGGGAGTTCAAGGTGGGGGCCACGGTGGGCCGTCCGGAGGTGGCCTACAAGGAGACGATCACCAAGTCGGTGGAGTCGGTGGGCAAGTTCATTCAGCAGTCGGGCGGACGGGGCCAGTACGGCCACGTGGAGTTCCTCATCGAGCCGGCCGAACGGGGCCAGGGCGTTCAATTCGTCAATAAGGTCGTGGGGGGTGCCATCCCCAAGGAGTATATCCCGGCCGTCAAGGAGGGTGTTTTTGAGGCGGCCCGGACCGGGGTGCTGGCCGGCTACCCGGTGATTGACATGGTGGTGACGCTGCACGACGGCTCTTACCACGATGTGGACTCCTCGGAGATCGCCTTCAAGCTGGCGGCCTCCATTGGCCTGAAGGACGGTCTTCGCAGGGCCAGCCCCCAGCTTTTGGAGCCGATCATGAATTTGGAGGTGGTGGTTCCGGAGGAGTATCTGGGACCGGTGGTGGGCGATTTGAGCTCCCGCCGCTGCCGGATTGTCGAGATGACCCAGCGGGCCAACGCCAAGGTCATCAAGGGAGAGGTCCCCCTGGCCGAGATGCTGGGGTACGCCACGGTGATCCGTTCGCTGTCGCAGGGAAGGGCCACTTACACGATGGAGCCGTTGGCTTATTTGCCCGTGCCCCGGAACGTTCAGGAGGAAATCACCACGCGCAAGGCGGCCGCCGGAACACCGGCCGGCCGGCGTTAGCCCAAAGGTGGATACCCCATGAGCCAAGCGCCTCGGATTCGAATCAAATTGAGAGCCTTTGACCACCGGATCTTGGATCGGTCGGCCGCCGAGATTGTGGAGACGGCGCGCCGGACAGGCGCCGCCGTGGCGGGCCCGGTTCCCCTGCCCACCAAGCGGGAGATCTTCACGGTCTTGAGGTCGCCGCACGTCGACAAGAAGTCGCGGGAGCAGTTCGCGCTGAAGACCCACAAGCGGCTGCTGGACATCGTGAACCCCACTTCCAAGACGGTGGAGGCCCTAAGAAAGCTGGACCTGCCCGCCGGGGTGGACGTGGAGATCAAATGAAGCCCGGCGTCGGTTTGATCGGCAAGAAGCTTGGCATGACGACCGTTTTTCGGGAGGACGGCCGCCCCGTGCCGGTCACCGTTCTGGAGGCCGGCCCCTGCAAGGTGACGGCCGCCAAGACCGAGGAAACCGACGGATACCGGGCCGTCCAATTGGGCTTTGAAGGCTTGAAGAGAAAGAAGGTGCTCCGGGAATTCAGGCTGGCCAAGGAGGAAAAGCACGAGGTCGGCTCCACCGTGACGGTGGAGCTCTTCAAGGCGGGCGACCGGGTGGATGTGACCGGGACCTCGGTGGGCCAGGGGTTTCAGGGCGGCGTCAAGCGCTGGCATTGGAAGGGGGGTCCGCAAACCCACGGTTCGATGTCTCACCGGCGCCCCGGCTCCATCGGCTCCAGCACCGACCCCTCGAGGGTTTTCAAGGGGCATCACCTCCCGGGCCGGATGGGCGGGGAGCGCGTCACCACCCAGGCCCTGGAGATTGTCCGGGTCGATTCGGCCAATCACCTGCTTCTGGTGAAGGGTTCGGTCCCGGGCCATGAGGAGGCGCTGGTCTTGATCCGAAAGTCGAGGAAGCCTCCGCGGGTTCCGGCAGCGCGGCCTGCCTCGGCCAAGAAGAAAGAAACCAAGGCGGCGGCCCCCGCGAAGGAAAAGAAGGCGGCGGCCCCGGCGCCGGGAGCCAAGAAGTGACGCCCGAAACGATCGCGCTCCATGACGCGCAGGGACAATCCACCGGGACGGTTCCGGTTCCGGCCGGTTTCACCGGGCCGGTGGACAAGGCTATTCTTTGGCAGGCGATCCGGATGTATCTGGCCAACCAGCGGCAGGGTACGGCCGATACCAAGACCCGGGGCGAGGTTCAAGGCGGCGGCAGGAAGCCCTGGAAGCAGAAGCACACCGGGCGGGCCAGGGCCGGTTCGATCCGTTCGCCGATCTGGCGAAAGGGTGGAATCGTTTTCGGGCCGCACCCGAGGGAGTACCGGTATGAGCTGCCCAAGGGTTTGCGTCAGAGGGCGTTGGTGGAAAGCTTAAAGGCAAAGTTTCAGGCGGGGGAGCTGGTCGTGGTGGAGGGTTTGGACACCCTGGAGCCCAAGACGCGCCCCCTGGGGCGTCTGTTGACGAAGCTGGGGGTCACCGCCAAGGCCTTGGTGGTGATGGATCGGCCCAACCCCATCCTGGCGAGAATTTCCAGAAACCTGCCGGGCGTCTGGGTGAAGCCGGTTTCCGATTTGAACTGCCACGATGTCCTTCGGTCGAACAAGCTGGTGGTGACCGCCGCGGCCTTGAAGCAAATCGGGGGGCTTCAGGAATGAGCCAGGCCGCCGATGTGATCCGCACCCTTTTGCGGACCGAAAAGGGAACCCGGGGGCAGGCCCAGCGCCAATACCTTTTTAAGGTGGATCCCCGGTCCAACAAGCATCAGATCAAGCAGGCGGTGCAGGAGCTTTTCAAGGTGAAGGTTTCTTCGGTGAACACCATTCAGATGATGGGCAAGCCCCGCCGCATGGGGCGTTCGTGGGGCCATCGGCCCAACTGGAAGAAGGCGATGGTCACCCTGGCGGAGGGTTCCAAGATCGAGGTGGCGAGCTAACCATGGGCAACCGAGAGTACAAGCCTTACACCCCCTCCCGCCGGCACATGACCGGCTCAGACTTCAAGGAGATCACGAAGGATAGGCCCGAGAAGAGCCTGGTGGTCCCCCGCAAGTCTTCCGGGGGCCGAAACAACCGTGGGCGCGTCACCGTGCGCCACCGGGGCGGGGGGCACAAGCGGATGATCCGGCTGATCGATTTCAAAAGGGATCGGCGGGATGTGAGCGCCCGGGTGATCGCGATCGAGTACGATCCCAACCGGTCCGCCAGGCTCGCTTTGCTGGAGTATCCGGATGGCGAGCGGCGCTACATCGTGGCTCCCAAGGAGCTGGCCGTTGGGGCGGCCCTCATGGCAGGGGAGAATGTCGAGGTGGCGGTCGGCAATTCCCTGCCGTTGAAGAACATTCCTTTGGGCACCATGGTTCACAACGTGGAGCTTCAGCCGGGCCGGGGCGCCCAGATGGTCCGATCGGCGGGGGCCGCCGCCCAGGTGCTGGCCAAGGAGGGGGCGAACGCCACGCTAAGACTTCCCTCCGGCGAGATTCGGATGGTCGCGCAGGAGTGCTACGCCACGGTCGGCCAGGTGGGGAACGTGGAGCATGAGACGATCTCTATCGGCAAGGCCGGCCGGTCCCGGTGGATGGGCCGAAGGCCTCACACGCGGGGTTTGGCGATGAATCCTCACGACCATCCCCACGGAGGCGGGGAAGGCAAGTCCGGGCAGGGCAACCCCCACCCGGTTTCCCCCTGGGGCCAGCCGACCAAGGGCTTCAAGACGCGCTCGAAACGCAAGGTGAGCGACCGCTGGATCGTGAAGAGGAGAAACTAAACGATGGGACGTTCGGTTTCCAAGGGGCCGTTCGTGGATGTCAAGCTCATGAAGAAGATCGAAAGGCTTGCCGCTTCCGGCGACCGCAAGCCCATCAAGACCTGGTCCCGGCGTTCCACCGTGACGCCCGATTTTGTGGGACACACCTTTTTGGTGCATAACGGCAACAAGTTTCTTCCGGTCTTTGTGACGGAGAACATGGTCGGGCACAAGCTGGGCGAGTTTTCTCCGACCCGCACCTTCAAGAAGCATGGGGTCAAGGGGGTCACCAAGCCTCCCGCCCCCACGTAAAAGGAAAAGCCATGGTTTCCAAAGCGCAGGGAAAATTCTTACCGGTCACGCCCAGGAAGGTGCGGCTCGTTCTTCGGCTGGTCCGAGGCATCGAGGTTCCCCGTGCCCAGGCCATTCTCTCGAATCTGCCCAAGGGGGCGTGCGAGCCGATCGCCAAGGTTTTGAACTCGGCGGTGTCCAACGCGACCCGGACCGGCGCCTGGAGCGCCGAGCAGCTTTTTATCGCCCGCGCCCTGGCCGACGAGGGTCCCATGGCGACCCGCTACCGGGCCGGGCCCATGGGCCGGGCCATGCCGTTTCGGAAGCGCTTTTGCCACATCACGATTGAATTGGACGGGCTGCCCCATGGGTCATAAAGTCCCCCCGTTGGGGAATCGGCTGGGGATCACCAAGACCTGGATTTCCCGCTGGTACTCCAAGCGGCAGGGTTTCCCGAAGCTCCTGGTGGAGGACGATAAAATCCGAAGGCACCTGAAGAGCGGGCTTGCCAACGCGGCGGTCTCGAAGGTGGAGATCGAGCGGACCGCGAGCAAGGTCCGGGTGATCATCCACTCGGCCCGGCCGGGCCTCGTGATCGGGCGCCGAGGGGCCGACATCGACCGCCTTCGGGACGAGCTCCACTCCCTGACGCACCGGGAGCTTACGATCGACATCAAGGAGGTCAAGAACCCCGCCGTCGACGCGCAGCTGACGGCCGAGAACATTGCCTTTCAGCTGGAGCGGCAGATCAGTTTCCGCAGGGCGATGAAGCGGTCGGTCCAGACGGCGATGAACTCCGGCGCCTTGGGGATCCGGGTCCGCTGCGGCGGCCGGCTGGGTGGAGCGGAGATGTCCCGTGTCGAAAGCTACCGGGACGGCAAGATTCCCCTTGGGACCTTCCGGGCCGATATCGAGATGGGTTTCGCCGAGGCCAAGACCACCTACGGCAGGATCGGTGTGAAGTGCTGGATCTATAAGGGAGACACGGTTCTGGAGAGCTCGGCAAGCCATGGCACTCGTACCTAAGAGGGTCAAATACCGAAAGGCCCAGCGGGGCCGCCGGAAGGGCATGGCCTCCCGCGGAGCCTTCGTCAATTTCGGGGAATTCGGCCTGCAGTCTCTGGCCAACGGCTGGATCACCAACCAGCAGCTCGAGGCGGCCCGGGTGGCCCTGACCCGGCATGTCAAAAGGGGCGGAAGGGTTTATCTGCGCGTTTTTCCGGACAAGCCGGTCACCAAGAAACCGGCCGAGACCCGGATGGGGAAGGGCAAGGGCATGCCGGAATTCTGGGTGGCGGTGATCCGCAGGGGGAGGGTTTTGTTTGAGATGGAAGGGATTCCCGAAGAGCTGGCCAAGGAGGCCTTGAGGCTGGCCGCGGCGAAACTGCCGCTTAGAACGCGGTTTGTGGTTCGCCAGGCGGCCTAAGCGATGAAAACCTCGGAGTTGAGGCCCTTGGCGGTCGACGAGCTTTCCATCAAGGTGGGGGCGCTGAAGAAAGAGCTTTTTGATCTGCGCATGCAGCAGGCCGCCGGGAAATTGGATAAGCCGCATCGGATGCGCGAGGTTCGGCGCGACATCGCCCGGATGAAGACCTTAATGGGCGAAGCAACCAGAAAGGACGCTGTCTCCAAATGACCCTCGGGGTTGGAAGAAGGCATCTGACTGGCATCGTGGTTTCCGACCGGATGACCCGGACGGTGGTCATTCGGGTGACCCGCCTGGTGAGCCACCCGGTCTATGGGCGGGTGACTCGCCGCTTTAAGAAGTTCAAGGCCGACACGGGTCAGCATCTGCCTCGGTTGGGCGACGAGGTGCGCGTTGAGGAATCCCGGCCCCTGTCGAAGGACAAGCGCTGGCGGGTGGTGGAGGTTTTGCGCCGGGGAGTGGGTTTGGTGGAGGACCGGGAGGCCGAGCGGGTCAAAGAGCTGGAGGCGGTGGGCGCCACCCGGGTCAAGGTTCATCCGAAGCCGGCGCCGGCTGCCGCTGACGAGCCCGTGAAACCCTCCCAGGAGGCGGCGCCATGATCCGGATGCGCTCGATCCTCGCGGTGGCCGACAACACCGGGGTCAAGAGGGCCTCCATGATCGGCGTCTTGGGCGTCCATGGCAAGTTGTGGGCCATGGTCGGCGACGTCATCACGGCCAACGTCAAGGAGACGGCACCCGATTCGGCCATCAAGAAGGGCGAGGTGGTTCACGCGGTGGTGGTCCGGACCACGGCTCCGATCCGCAGGTCCGACGGCTCCACGCTGCGTTTTGACACCAATGCCGCGGTGATCATCGACGACAAGAAGAACCCCAGGGGCACCCGGATTTTTGGGCCGGTGGCCCGGGAGTTGAGAGACCGGAAGTTCACCAAGATTGTTTCGCTGGCTCCGGAGGCGATCTGATGTTTCGCGTCCGGCGCAACGACACCGTCATGGTGACCACCGGAAAGGACCGGGGAAAGAAGGGAAAGCTCCTTCGCCTTTTTCCCGAGGCGGGCAAGGGTTTGGTGGAGGGGCTGAACCTCGTGAAGAAGCATTTGAAGCGTTCCCAGGCCAACCCCCAGGGGGCCATCTTGAGCCGCGAATCTCCGCTGCCGCTGGCCAAGGTTCAGCCGGTATGCCCCAAGTGCGGGCGGGGGGTCCGGGTGGGCTTCAAGCGGCTTCAGGACGGTACCAAGACCAGAGTCTGTGTCCGCTGCCGGGAGGCCTTCTGATGCCTGGAGTGGAGGTCAAGACGGCGGCCGCGCCCGCGCCCAGACTCCTCACGCGCTACCGCAAAGAGATGGTGCCGGAGCTCATGAAGAAGTTTGCTCTTCGTAATCCCATGGAGGTCCCCCGGGTGACCAAGGTGGTGATCAACATGGGGGTGGGCCAGGGGGCCCAGGATGTGAAGGTGATCGAGCAGGCCTCCCGCGAGCTGGGGCTGATCACGGGGCAGAAACCCCTGATGACAAAATCCAAGAAGGCGATCTCCAATTTCAAGATCAGGGAGGGCCAGCCGGTGGGCCTGAAGGTCACCTTACGCCGGGCCCGAATGTATGAATTCTTGGACCGGCTCTTCAACGTCGCCATGCCCCGGATCCGGGATTTTCGGGGGGTGAACCCGGAGGGGCTCGACGGATACGGGAACTTCGCTTTTGGGCTTTCCGAGCAGCTCATCTTCACGGAGATTGACTTCGACAAGGTGACTCGGGTGCAGGGAATGGACATTGTGATTTGCACGAACGCCAAGTCCCGGGAGGCTTGCTTGGAGCTCTTGAAGCTTCTGGGGATGCCTTTTAAGGGGGAGCGTTAAGTGGCCAAGAAAGGGAAGCTCCAGACCTGGAAGCTGCCGGCCAAGTTTCCGGTTCGCCGCCGGAGCCGGTGCAATCTTTGCGGAAGGCCCCGGGCGGTCTATCGGAAGTTTGGCATCTGCCGCATCTGCTTCAGGGAGAAGGCCCACCGGGGCGAGATCCCTGGGCTGGTGAAGGCGAGCTGGTGAGGAGCCGATGAGCCTGAACGATCCGTTGTCCGATCTGCTGGTTTCGGTGCAGAACGCGAGCTTGGCCGGCAAGCCCCACGTGGAGGTGCCGGCTTCGCGGCTGGGCCTTGCCGTGGTGGAGGTTCTCAAGTCCAACGGCTTTATTCAGAATTGGCGGAAGATCACGGAGGGCAGCCCCCAGGGCAGGATCCGCGTGTATCTGAAATACACGAAGGACCGGAAGCCGATCCTCCGGAAGGTCCGGCGGGTTTCGAGACCGGGCTTAAGAATCTATGTGCCCAAGAACAAGGTTCCGAGGGTTTTTTCAGGGATCGGCATCGCCATTGTCTCCACCCCCCAGGGGGTCTTTTCCGGCCAGGAGGCCAAGGCCCGAGGGGTGGGTGGAGAGCTGCTGTGCAAGGTTTGGTGATCCCATGTCGCGGGTAGGCAAGAAGCCGATCACGATTCCCTCCCAAGTGAAGGTGACACTGGCGCCGGGCCTGGTGAGCGCCGAGGGGCCCAAGGGGAAGCTCTCCCATCGGCTGTGCGCCGGGGTCCAGGTCCAGCAGGAGGGGGCCGTGCTGAAGGTGGAGGCCCAGGCGGAGGACCGGTTCACCCGGGCCCAGCACGGTTTGACCAGAACCCTGATCCACAACATGGTCGAGGGGGTCCATCAAGGTTTTTCCAAAGAGCTGGAGATTCAAGGGGTGGGTTTCAAGGCGCAGGCCTCGGCCGGAAAGCTGGAGCTTTCCTTGGGGTTCACCCATCCGGTGATTTTCCCCATTCCGGCGAGCATCACCATCGAGACGCCCAAGCCGACGGTGGTGGTGATCAAGGGCCCGGACAAGGCCCTGGTGGGCCAGGTGGCCGCGCGGATCAGGGATTTCTTCCCCCCGGAGCCTTACAAGGGCAAGGGGATCCGGTACGCGGGTGAAGTGGTTCGGCGCAAGGCCGGCAAGGCGGTGGCTTAGCCCATGAAGCGGTCACGGGTCAAGTCGGTCAAAGAAGAGGGGCGCTTGCGGCGGCACCGCCGATTGCGCAAGAAGGTGGTGGGAACCCCGGAGCGCCCGAGGCTTGTCGTCCACCGCAGTCATCTGCATCTGGAGGCCCAGGTGGTGGACGATTTGAACCAAAAAACCTTGCTCGGCTGTTCCACCCGAGGCAAGGAGTTCCTGAAGAAGTCCAAGAGCGGCAGCACGACCGCCGCCGCAAAGCTTCTGGGGGAACAGGTGGGCCAGGCGGCCCAGAAGGCCGGAATTCAACAGGTGGTCTTTGACAAGGGCGGGCTTCTTTTTCATGGCCGGGTGAAGGCCTTGGCGGAAGCGGCCCGCGCACAAGGGTTGGTATTCTAAGGGGCTCTGATGGCTGAAAAGAGATGGGGTTCCCAGGACTCGGCTTCCAATCTGATTGAGAAGGTGATCGCCATCAACCGGGTGGCCAAGGTGACCAAGGGAGGCAAGCGCCTCTCCTTCAGCGCGCTGGTCGTTGTGGGCGACGGCGCCGGTCAAGTGGGCTGGGCCTTGGGCAAGGCCAACGAGGTGGCCGATGCCATTCGCAAGGGGCTGACCATGGCGCGCAAGCTGATGTTTCGGGTTCGGCTTCAAGGGACCACCCTCCCCCACGAGACGATCGGCGAATACTCGGCCAGCCGCATTCTTCTTAAGCCGGCGGCCCCGGGCACCGGGGTCATCGCGGGAGGAACCGTCCGATCCGTTTGCGATGCGGCCGGAATCCGGGACATCCTGACCAAGTCGCTGGGCTCGGACAACGTGATCAACGTGGTTCGGGCGACCGTGGAGGGGTTGAGGTCCCTGGAGAGCCCCAAGGAAATGGAAGCCCTTCGCCAAGATTCCGGCGGCGAGACCGCGGGAGGGGCGGAGTGAAACTCGGAGAACTTTCACCGCCCAAGGGAGCGGTTCGGCGCCCCAAGCGCCTCGGCTTTGGAGAATCCTCGGGCCACGGCAAGACCTCCGGCAAGGGGCACAAGGGGCAGAAGGCCCGGTCGGGTCCCGGATTGCGGCCGGAGTTCGAGGGGGGTCAGATGCCCCTCGTTCGGAGGGTTCCCAAGCGCGGCTTCAAGCCGTTTCGCAAGCACGAGGTGAAAAGGGCGATTCTGAACGTGGGCCAGCTCGACCGCTTTTCCGAAGGGACCCGGGTGGATCTTGAGCTTCTGGCGAAGGAGGGATTGATTCCTTCGACGAGGGTCCGCGTGAAGGTCCTGGGCGAGGGGGAGCTGGCCAAGCCCCTGACGGTCTGCGCCCATGCCTTTTCCGGCTCGGCCCGTGAGAAGATTGAGCGCGCCGGCGGCAAGGCCGAGGCGGCGGTCGACGCTCCCAAGAAGCAGGGCACCGCTTAAGGGATGCTGAAGGCCCTCGCCAACAGCTTTAAGATTCCGGAGCTTCGGGCCCGGATCGTGGTGACGCTGGCCCTCATCGCCGTTTACCGGACGGGGGATTTCATCCCTCTGCCCGGGATTGACGGGCAGGCGTTAAGGGAGTTCTTTGACAGGATCAGCCAGCAGATGGGAGGGACCCTCTTCACCGTGATGGACCTCTTCAGCGGTGGAGGCCTCTCCCAGATGACGATCTTCGCCTTGGGAATCATGCCGGCGATCTCGGCTTCCATCATCATGCAGCTTCTGATCGTGGTGATTCCGGGGCTCGAGCAGCTGGCCAAGGAGGGAGGAGAGGCCGGCCGGCGGAAGATCAACCAGTACTCCCGGTACCTGACGGTGGTTCTGGGAATCCTGCAGGCCCTCTTCATCTCCCTGTGGCTGGAGAATCCGGCCAGCTTCGACGGGGTGCAGATGGTGCAGGCTCCGGGGTGGGGCTTCCGGATGCTCACCATCATCACGCTGGCCAGCGGCACGGCCTTCATCATGTGGCTGGGCGAGCAGATCACCGCCATGGGAGTCGGCAACGGGATGTCGATTCTCATCACGGCGGGAATCCTCTCGCGGCTGCCCACGGCGGTTCACCAGATGTTCATCCTGGCCAGCCCCGGCTCGCCGGCGGCGCGGCAGATTCAACCGGCGACGCTGGTTCTCATGGCGGTGATGCTGGTGGGGGTGGTCCTGGCGGTCATCGCCATCACCCAGGGCCAGCGGCGCATCCCGGTGCAGTACGCCCGCCGGGTGGTGGGCCGGAAGGTGTACGGGGGTCAGGCCACCTACATCCCGATTCGGGTCAACCACGCCGGGGTGATGCCGATCATCTTCGCCCAGTCGATCATTCTGTTCCCGGCGACGGTGGCCGGCTTCACCGGGATCGCGGCGGTTCGCCAGGCGGCCGATTGGCTTTCCCGGGGGCATTGGCTTTACACCCTGATGTACTCGGGGCTCATTGTCTTCTTCGCTTATTTTTACACGGCGATCGCCTTTAATCCGGTGGATGTGGCCGACAACATGAAGAAGTTCGGCGGGTTCATTCCGGGGATCAGACCGGGCCGCCCGACGGCGGAGTTCTTTGACCGCCTGCTCACCCGGATCACCCTGCCGGGCGCGATGTTCCTGGCGCTGATCGCGGTCTTCCCGGACGCGGTCGGAAGGTGGCTGAAGATTCCGTATCTGGTGGCGAGCTTTTTCGGGGGGACGAGCCTGCTGATCATCGTGGGGGTCATGCTGGATACCCTGCGTCAGGTGGAGTCGTTCCTTCTCATGCGCAACTACGAGGGGTTCCTCACGCATGGCAAACTGCGTTCCCGCCGGTAAGGGCCGTGCGGCTCGTTTTCCTAGGTCCGCCGGGGGCAGGCAAGGGAACGGTGGCCGGGCTGTTGTCGGCGAGGCAAGGGGTGATTCACATCGGAAGCGGTGATCTCTTGAGAGAGGCGGCTGCCCAGGGCGAACCGCTGGGCCGGAAGGCCCGGGGCTACATGGAAAAGGGAGCCCTGGTGCCCGATGAGCTGGTCACGGGGATGGTGCTGGGGTTTCTGGAGAAGCTGGAGGGGTCCCAGGGCTTCGTGCTGGATGGCTTTCCCCGGACGGCCCGTCAGGCCGAGGATCTGGACGAGGCGCTCGCGCGGTGGAACCATCGGCCCGTCCATTTGGCGGTGAACTTCACCGTCAGCCGCGAGAAGATCGTGGAGCGGCTTTCGGGCCGCCGGGTTTGCAGCCAGTGCGGAACGCCTTTTCATACGGCGACCCTGCGTCCGAAGAAGGAAGGCGTGTGCGACCGCTGCGGCGGGGCCCTCGCGATCCGGCCGGACGATGAGAGTCAAACGGTCTTGAAGCGGTTGGATGTTTACGAGGAGACGGCGCGGCCCCTGCTGGATTTTTATGAGCGGCAGGGGAAACTGCGCTCTTTTCCCGTCGGGCGCGGACTGGAGGAGGAGTACGGCTCGCTGGTTGAGCTCCTTACGGCCGAGCGCCTTTTAAACCAAGGATGATTGAGTTGAAGAGCCCCAGTCAAATTGTAACGATGCGCCGGGCGGGCCGAATCTTGGCCGAGGTGCTGGAGGCTTTGGTGCCGGCGGTCCGGCCCGGGGTCACGACGCAGGCGCTGGACGATTTGGCCCGCGAGGCGATGGTCCGCCGGGGAGGCCGGCCGGCCTTCCAAGGCTACCGGGGCTATCCCTCCAGCATCTGCACCTCGGTGAACGATGAGGTGGTGCACGGGATCCCCTCCCGTCGAAAGCTTTCGGAGGGGGACATCATCGGGATCGACGCGGGCGTTGTGCTGGAGGGTTATTACGCCGACAGCGCGGTGACCGTCGCCGTGGGGGACGTTCGTCCGCAGGTGCGGGAGCTGCTTCGAACAACGGAGGAGGCGCTTGCCGAGGGGATCGCACAGGCCCAGCCCGGAAAGCACTTGTCCGACATCTCCCACGCCATTCAGAAGAAGGCGGAGTCGCGCGGCTTTTCGGTGGTCAGGGATTTTGTCGGGCACGGCATTGGTTCGCAGCTGCACGAGGCGCCGCAGATCCCGAATTACGGAGCGCCCGGGAAGGGGCCCCTCTTGAAGGCCGGGATGTGCCTGGCCATCGAGCCGATGGTCAACGCGGGGCGCTGGCCCGTGAAGGTTCTGGAGGACGGCTGGACGGCGGTCACGCAGGATGGGAGCTGGTCGGCCCACTTTGAGCACACGGTGGCCGTCACCGAGTCGGGCCCGGAGATTCTGACGGAATGGCCAAAGAAGAATCCATCCAAGTAGAGGGAAAGGTGGCGGAGGCTCTGCCCAACGCCATGTTCCGGGTGGAGCTGGAGAATGGCCACAAGGTGCTGGCGCATGTGGCGGGCAAGATGCGGATGCACTTCATCCGCATCCTTCCGGGAGATAAGGTGACGGTGGAGCTTTCTCCTTACGATTTGACGCGGGGAAGGATCACCTTCCGCGCGAAGGTTTGAATGAAAGGAGAGGTTGCTTAAGGTGAAGGTGAGAGCGTCGGTCAAGAGAATCTGCGAGCGTTGCCGCGTGGTGAAGAGAAAACGGGTGGTCCGGGTCATCTGCACCAATCCCCGGCACAAACAGAGGCAGGGTTAAACGATGCCGCGTGTCATGGGCGTGGACATTCCCAAGGAGAAGAGAATCGACGTGGCGCTGGCCTATCTTTACGGGGTGGGGCGCAACCTCTCCGGCCGGATCCTCACGGAGGCGCGGGTCGATCCCGCCATTCGGGCCAAGGACTTGACCGAGGATCAGCTCACCCGGATCAATTCGGTGATCAGCCAGGGCTTCAAGGTGGAAGGCGACTTGAAAAGAGAGATTTCGTCGAACGTCAAGCGCCTGATTGACATCGGCTCTTACCGGGGAACCAGGCACCGGCGGGGTCTGCCCGTTCGCGGACAGCGCACCCACACCAATTCCCG
The DNA here is from genome assembly GCA_016177405.1 of Candidatus Omnitrophota bacterium. Classification (GTDB taxonomy): domain Bacteria; phylum Omnitrophota; class Gorgyraeia; order 1-14-0-20-64-10; family 1-14-0-20-64-10; genus JACOVG01. Next base: position 27,524 of record JACOVG010000013.1, read on the forward strand.
GACCCGGAAGGGACCGCGCCGGATCGTCGGCGTCAGAAAGAAACCGGCTTCCGCCCCTGCCGGGGGCGCGGCCAAAACGGCATAAGGAATCGTTCATCTCATGGCTAATGAAACCCCAAAGAAGAAACTGAAGGTAGCGGTCACCGCCGGTGTCGCCCACATCCAGGCGACCTTCAACAACACGGTGATCAGCATCACCGACAAACAGGGCAACGTCCTGTGCTGGTCCTCGACGGGTGTCGTGGGCTTCAGCGGTTCCAAGAAGGCCACTCCCTTCGCCGCCCAGGTGGCCGCGGAGGATGCCGCCAAAAAGGCCCTGGGATTGGGGGTCAAGGAGGTGGAGGTGCACGTCAAGGGGCCTGGTTCAGGGCGGGAGTCCGCCATTCGGGCCCTTCAAGCGGCGGGATTGACCATCACCCTGATACGGGACGTGACCCCGGTGCCCCACAATGGGTGCCGGCCGCCCAAGCGCAGGAGGGTCTAGAAGCCCATGGCCCGCTATTCAGGTCCGGCCTGCCGCATCTGCCGCCGCCAGGGAATGAAGCTCTTCTTGAAGGGGACCAAGTGCGTCACCGACAAATGCCCCTTCAACCGCCGCGCGTTCGCGCCCGGACAGCATGGTTCCGCCCGGATCAAGCTCTCCGACTACGGGATTCAGCTGCGGGAGAAGCAAAAGGTCAAAAAGATGTACGGCCTGCTGGAGCGTCCCTTCCGGCACGTCTTTTCGACGGCCTCCCGCTCCACCGGCGTCACCGGAGAGAAGCTTCTTGAGCTTTTGGAGCGCCGGTTGGACAACGTGATCTACCGGCTCGGTTTCGCCTCCTCCAGGCCGCAGGCGCGCCAGATCGTCCGGCACGGCCATGTGCAGGTGGCCGGCCGGCGGGTGAACATCCCCTCCTTTGTGGTCAAGGCCGGTTTAAGCCTCAAGCTCACCGGCTCGGAGACCTTCCTGAAAAGAATCAAGGAGGTGAGAGAGCTGACCAAGGACCGGCCCCTGCCGCCCTGGCTTACCCGGGATCCCAACGAGCCTATGGCCACGGTGGCGGGAACGCCTTCCCGGGCGGATGTTCAGTTCCCGATTCAAGAGCAGCTGATCGTCGAGCTTTATTCAAAGTGAAATAACCGTAATCCTCAAGGAGGTAGCGAATGGGAATTGCCTGGCGTGATTTTCAGATGCCCTCGAAGGTCGAGGTGGATGATCAGACGTACACCCCCACGTACGGGAAATTTGTGATCGAGCCCTACGAGCGGGGCTACGGCATGACGGTGGGGAATTCCCTGCGCCGGGTGCTGCTTTCTTCGATCGAGGGGGCGGCCGTCACCTCCATCAAATTCGGGGGGGTCCTGCACGAGTTTTCGGCGATCCCCGGCGTGGAGGAGGATGTTTCGCAGATTGTCATGAACATCAAGAAGCTGATCCTCCGAACCCGGGCCCGAAGCCCCAAGACCCTGACCTTGAAGGCCGAGCACAAGGGTTCGGTCAAGGCCGGAGCGATCGAGGCCGATGAGACGGTGGAGATCTTGAATCCCGAGCTGCCCATCGCCACCCTCACCAAGCCCGCGAAGCTGCATCTGGAGATGGAGCTGGGGATCGGCCGGGGCTACGTGCCCGCCGAAAGGAACAAGAAGGAGGCGCAGGCCGTCGGGGTGATCCCCATCGACTCGATCTTCTCTCCGGTGCGCAGGGTGAATTTCCATGTGGAGAGCACCCGGGTGGGTCAGATGACCGATTACGACCGGCTGATCCTGGAGATCTGGACGAACGGCTCCCTGAATCCCAAGGAGGCCCTCCTGACCGCGGCCCACATCCTTCAGCGCCACCTGGATGTCTTCTCGGCCTTTGGGGAGATCCCGGGTGAAGAGGGCGAGGTCGAGGAAGCGGCCCTGTCGCCCGACATCCTGGAGAAGCTGCGCCTTCCGGTGACCGAGCTGGAGCTTTCCGTCCGCTCGGCCAACTGCTTGAGGGAGGCGAAGATCAAAACGATGGCCGACCTCGTGCAAAGGAACGAACCCGAGATGCTGAAGTTCAGAAACTTCGGCAAGAAGTCTCTGGCGGAGATTCAGGAGATCTTGAAGGGCATGGGGCTGACGCTGGGGATGAAGCTGGACAAGGGCATGCTGGATCAGATTTCCGTTTCTTCTTAACCTTGAACCCCTAAGGGAGTTCTTTCATGCCGCATTCGGTTTACACGAGAGATCTGGGGCGCTCCGTCAGCTGGCGCAAGGCCACGGTGCGGAGCTTGGCCCAAGCCCTGCTGACGCATGAGCGGATCACCACCACCTGGTCCCGCGCCAAGGCGGCGCAGCGGTTTGTTGAGCGCCTGATCAGCCTGGGCAAATCCGGCACCTTGGCCGACCGGAGGCGCGCCATCTCCCGCCTGGGCGATCCGTCGTTGGTCCGCCGGCTTTTTTCGGAAGTGGCGCCCCGTTTTACCGCCAGATCCGGCGGCTATACGAGGATTCTCCGTTCCGGCATTCGCAACGGAGACGGGGCTTCCATGGCGGTGTTGGAGCTGGTGGTCGTTGCCCGCCCGGAGAAGAAGCTGGAGGCCCCCGCCAAGGTGAAGCCGCGCAAGGAAGAAGCGCCGGGGCCGGAGCCGGTCGAGCCCCCCAAGCCGAAACCCAAGCTGGAAACCAAACCCAAGCCTGAAGCCAAGCCCAAGTCGGAGGGCAAACCCCGCGGATTTTTGGGCAACTTGCGAAAGTTCTTCAAGGGCCGAAGAGAGCCCTAAAACCTCAAGGAGGTTCCCTTTTGCTGGCCCAGCGGATGGAGAAGGTCCAGCCCTCGGCGACCCTCAAGATCACCGCCCTGGCGAGACAGCTCAAGGCCCAGGGGGCCCCGGTGGTGAATTGGGCCGCGGGGGAACCGGATTTTGACACCCCGGAACCGATCAAGCAGGCGGCCCTCGCGGCGATCCGGGAAGGCTTCACGAAATACACCCCCACCACAGGCATCCCGGAACTGAAAGAGGCCATCGCCCGCCGGCTGAAGGAGGATCGCGGGCTCATTTACGAGCCCGCCCAGATCGCCGTCACCTGCGGGGCCAAGCACGCGCTGTACAACCTCCTGCAGGTTCTGGTCGATCCGGGCCAGGAGGTTCTCATCCCTTCTCCGTATTGGGTGAGCTATCCGGAGATGGTTCGTCTGGCCGGCGGCGTGCCCGTGGAGGTTAGAACCAGCCCACAAAACGGCTTCCAGATCCAAGCTCGGGAGCTTGAGCCCCTGATCACGGCCCAAACCGCGGGCCTCATCCTCAACAGCCCCTGTAACCCCACCGGAACGGTCTTAAGCCGCGCCACCTTGAGCGCCGTGGCCTGCCTGATGCGGGAGCGGGGGAAATGGATCATCTCCGATGAAATCTACAGCGCCTTGACGTTCGACGGCGCCTTCACCTCGGTCCCGAGCTTGGGTGCCGACGTCTACGCGAAGACCTTTCTGGTGGATGGGGTTTCCAAGGCGTACGCCATGACGGGATGGAGGATCGGCTTCATGGCCGGGTCGGCCGAGGTGGTGGAGGCGGCCGGCCGGCTTCAGGATCACTCCACCTCCAACCCCTCTTCCATCAGCCAGCGGGCGGCGCTGGCCGCGCTCACCCAGGATCAGGATTTTGTCCGGCAGATGGCGCGGGAATTCGCCGCCCGCCGTGATCGCTTGGTCGAGGGACTCAAGAAGATCCCCCGGCTTTCTTGGGTCAAGCCCTCGGGGGCCTTCTACTGTTTTGTGGATGTCTCTCAAACGGGGCTCGCCTCGAACGCCTTTTGCGAAAGGCTCCTCAAAGAGGTTCATGTGGCGGCCATACCCGGAGAGAGTTTTGGTTGGGATACCCATGTGCGGTTAAGCTTCGCGGCCTCCCAGGCTCAAATTGAGGAAGGGTTGGCGAGGCTGGATCGATTCGTTCGTTCCCTTTAGGAGAGGAAGGATGGCTCATCGAGCGACTTTGATTCCGGGAGACGGCATCGGCCCGGAGGTGGCGCAGGCGGCCAGGACCTGCCTGGAGGCCACCGGGGTGGCTTTTGAGTGGGAGATCCATGAGGCGGGCGAGGGGGCGATACCCAAATTCGGCACGCCCCTGCCGGAGCCCCTCTTGGCGTCGATCCGAAGGAACAAGGTGGCCCTGAAGGGCCCCATCACCACCCCCATCGGGACCGGGATGCGCTCGGTCAATGTGGGGCTAAGGCACGCGCTGGATCTCTATGCCTGCGTGAGGCCCTGCCGCCTCTATCCTGGCGTGGTCACCTCTTACCGGCAGGCCGATCTGGTCATCGTCCGGGAAAACACGGAGGATCTTTACGCCGGCGTCGAGTACGACCGGGGCACCCCCGAGGTCCAGGAGCTGATCGCCTGGGTCAAGGCCCGCGGGGGCAAGACGATCCGGCCGGACTCGGCCATCTCCCTGAAGCCGATCTCCGAGACCGGAACCCGGCGGGTGGCCCGGTATGCCTTTGAGTACGCCCTGGCCAACGGCCGGCGGAAGGTCACGGTGGTGACCAAGGCGAACATCATGAAGTTCTCCGACGGCCTGTTCCTGAAGGTGGCGAGAGAGGTGGCCGCCGCGTACCAGGGCAGGGTGGAGTTCGAGGAGCGCCTGGTGGACAACCTGTGCATGCAGCTGGTGCAGAGGCCCCACCAGTTTGACATCCTGCTCACACCCAATTTGTACGGCGACATTGTTTCGGACCTGTGCGCCGGGATCGTGGGGGGATTGGGAGTGGCCCCGGGGGCGAACCTCGGAGATGAGACCGCGGTCTTTGAGGCGACCCACGGCTCGGCGCCGAAATACGCCGGCCAGAACAAGGTCAACCCGGTGGCGACCATCCTGTCGGGGGTTCTGATGTTGAGGCACCTGGGGGAGTCGAAGGCGGCCGACCGCCTGGAGCAGGCGGTGGCCGGGGTGATTCAGGAAGGCCGCCGGGTCACCTACGATTTGAAGAAGAAAGACGATCCCGTGCCGCCGGTCGGGACCCGGGAAATGACCCAGGCGATCGTGGAGAGAATAAAGACCCTCTGATGGAGTCGTACGACCTGTGCGTGGTAGGGGCCGGCCCGGGGGGAATCTCGGCGGCCATTCGGGCCGCCCGGACAGGGGCGCGGGTTGCCCTGGCGGACTCCGGTTTCTTGGGCGGCACGTGCCTGAACCGGGGCTGCATTCCCTCCAGGGCCCTGGGGACCACCGCCAAGCTCATGCGTCAGATGAGGAGCGCCCAGAGCCTCGGGGTCGAGCTGACGGGCGGCTTTCGGGTTTCCCTGGCGGGGGTCGTGGCGCGCAAGGAGAGGATCGTCAGGCGCTTGCGCGGCGCGCTGGCGGCGCTGATCAAGAAAAATGGCGTGACCTGGATGGAAGGGGAAGCCTCGCTCCAGGCCGCCCACGAGGTGGAGGTGAAGGGCCCTGAAGGCCGGACAGGGATCAGCGCCAAGGGAATCATCCTGGCCACCGGCTCCAGGGCGGGTGGGCTGCCCAGCTGCCCGGTCGACGGCCGGGTCGTCGTCACCAGCGACGAGCTCCTTAAGGAGGTCGAGCTCCCCAAGGATCTCGTGGTGGTGGGGGCCGGCGTCGTGGGGTCGGAATTCGCCAGCTACTTCTTGGATCTGGGCGTTTCGGTGACGCTGGTGGAGGCGGCCGAGCGGGTCCTCCCCTTCGAGGACCCCAAGATTTCGGAGGCGTTTCACCAGAGCTTGAAGCGCAGGGGAGCCGCCGTCCTTACCGCCAGCCCCGTGGACAGCGTCCGGCTGACCTCCTCGGGAAAGGCGGAGATTTCTTTGAAAAAAACCTCAACCACCTTGACCGCGGACAAGGTCCTCGTGGCCTCCGGGCGAAAGGCTCAACCGCCTGCCGGTTGTGAGGCCCTGGGGCTCACGCTTGAAAAGGGAGGGATCCCGGCCGACAGCGAATTGAGGACCCGCCTGTCGCACATCTTCGCGGTGGGGGATCTCCTGGCCGGTTATCAGCTGGCCTGCACGGCCAGCTACGAGGGGGCCCTGGCGGCGGAAAACGCCCTGGGGGGCTCCCGGAAGGTGGACTACGCGGTGGTTCCGGAGGTGATCTATACCGACCCGGAGATCGCGTCGGTGGGCTTGAGCCCGGACGATGCCCGAAGACGGGGCAGGGAAATCCGGGTGAGCACCGTGAGCCTCGCCGGGTTTGCCCGCGCCCAGACGCTGGAGGAGCCGGAGGGTTTTGTTCAGGTGGTGGCCGACCGGAAAAAGGGGACCCTCCTGGGGGCGCAGATGATCGGGGCCCGCGCCACCGACATGATCGGCGAGGCGGCCCTGGCCGTGAAGCGCGGGCTCACCCTGAACGATCTTGTGGAGACGATCCATGGGCACCCCACGATGAGCGAATCACTCTGGGAGGCCAGCGCCGCGGCGCTGGGCCAATCGGTCTACTATGCCGCGAACGATTGAACGGCAATTCCCGGCGTGGATCACGCGCCCGATCACCCTGCGGGACTCATGGTCCAAGGCGAGGGCTTTGGTGGAGGAGCTTTCCCTTCACACCGTCTGCCAGGAGGCCCTGTGCCCCAACCTGGGGCCATGCTGGTCCAGCGGGAATGTGAGCTTCATGATCCTGGGCAGCCGCTGCACCAGGCGCTGCGGCTTCTGCGCCGTCGAGACGGCTCGTCCCGACCCGGTGGACGATTCGGAACCCTTTCGCTTGAGCCAGGCCGTTAAGCGGCTTCAATTGCGCCACGCGGTGATCACCTCGCCGGCGCGGGACGATTTGGCCGACGAGGGCGCTGGCCACTTCGCCAGATGCGTGGCGGAGATTTTGAAGAGGTCTCCCCGGACCCGGGTGGAGGTCTTGACGCCCGACTTCCACGCGAGAAGGGAGCTGATCGAACAGGTGATTCGATCGGGCCCGGCGGTCTACAACCACAACCTGGAGACGGTGAAGCGCTTGACCCCGCGCGTCCGTCCGCAGGGCCGCTACGAGCGGTCGCTTCAGGTCCTTCGTCTGGCCGGGGAATTGGGCCGGGGCGCCGTCAAGATGAAGTCGGGTCTCATGGTGGGTTTGGGAGAAGAGCCGGAGGAGGTCCGCCAGGCCCTCACGGACTTGCGGGAGGCCGGCTGCGAGGTGGTGACGATCGGGCAATACTTGAGGCCCACCCCGCGCCATTTGCCGGTTCATGGCTTTGTTACCCCGGACCGCTTTGACCGGTATCGGGACTGGGCGAGAGAGCTGGGGTTCTTTCACGTGCAGTCAGGGCCGTACGTCAGGTCTTCTTACCATGCCTACGAAGCACTCCAACCTGGAGATCTCAATGCCGACAGAAGCTAACCGGATGAAGCGTCTTCCCTTGTACCTGTTCACCATCATGGATGATCTGAAGGCCAAGGCGAAGGCCAAGGGGATCGATGTGATCGATCTGGGGATGGGCAACCCGGACCTCCCCAGCCCTCCCCACGTGGTGGAGGAGCTGTGCCGTTCGGTCCGCAGGGCGGAGAATCACCGCTACTCCAGGCCCACCGGCGATGTGGAGGAGGGTTTGAAGAAGGCCATCGCCGCCTGGTACGAGGAGCGCTTCGGCGTTGTCCTTAACCCCAAGACCGAGGTGCTGCCCTTGATCGGCTCCAAGGAAGGGATCGCCCACCTGGCCCTGGCTTTCCTCAACAACGACGACATGGGATTGGTCCCCACGCCCAGCTACCCCCCGCACGCCAACAGCGTCATCATGGCCGGCGGGATTCTCTACAACATCCCGATCGGCCCAGAGAACAACTTCCGGCCCGACTTCCGCGCCCTGGGCAAGGAGGTCGCCCGAATGGGCAAGATCTTTTTCGTGAGCTATCCTCACAACCCCACGGCCGCCTGCGTGGATCTGGATTTTTACCGGGAGCTCGTGGATTGGGCCAAGGGGAAGGAGATGATCCTCTGCTCGGACCTCGCCTACTCCGACATCGTCTTCGACGGCTACAAGGCGCCCAGCCTTCTCAACGTCAAGGGGGCCAAGGAGGCCAACGGCATCGAGTTTCACACGGCCAGCAAGAGCTACAACATGGCCGGCTGGAGAATCGGCTGGGCCGTCGGCAACGCGCAGATCCTGCGCTCCCTGGAGAAGACCAAATCGTACATTGATTTTGGCATCTTCCGGGCGGTTCAGGAGGCCGCCATCACGGCTTTAACCGGGCCCCAGGATTTCGTGAAGAATCTGGTCGAGACCTACCGCAAGCGGCGGGACCTCTGGGTTCAGGGCATGGCCGCGATCGGATGGAAGGTGCCGCTTCCGAAGGCCACCTTTTACATCTGGGCCCGCATCCCTCCGAAGTTCAGCGGGCTTAGCTCGCTTGAGTTCGCCCAGCTTCTGGTGGACGAGGCCGGTGTGGTGGTGGCTCCGGGCAGCGGCTTCGGCGAGTACGGGGAGGGGTTCGTCCGCTTCGCGCTGGTGGAACCCGAGGAGCGGTTGAAAACGGCTCTCGAGCGAATCCGGAAGGTACTGGCGATCAGTTCCTAATGCGCGACCGGATCCTGGTGATGTACATCACCGGCCGCTCGGGCCATTTTCAGGCGGCCCGGGCGGTCAGCGAGGGGATCCGAAGGCTTCACCCCCGGTGCGAAGTCCTTTCCATAGATGCCTTCCAGTACCTCAATCCGATCTTGGCCCGGATGGTGGACCGGATGTACCTGTCGGTCATCCAGAAGCTTCCCGAGCTCTGGGACTACCTGTACGATAATCCGGTGATCGTCAAGCGTTCGGAGAGGATCCGCAAGCTCCTTCACCGTTACGACTCGCCGCGCCTGATCTCCCTGCTGACCGAGTTCCAGCCCCAGGCCATCGCCTGCACCCAGGCCTTCCCCTGCGGTCTGGCGGCCCATGTCAAAAGAGAAGACGGCCTGACCACCCCTTTGTACGGCATCCTGACCGATTTCTCGCCGCACGCCTTCTGGGTTCACGCCGAGGTCGACGGCTACGTGGTAGGCGCCCCGCAGACCCGGCAGTGGCTCATCGAGAGGCGGATCGGCGCCGAACGGATCCACACCCTGGGCATCCCCATCGATCCCGCCTTCGCCCAGAAGCCCAACGCCGAAGGGGTCCGCCGGCGGCTTCAGCTGGCTTCCGATGACCCCATCCTTCTCTTGATGGGAGGGGGGCAGGGATTGGGGCCCATCGTGGAAGCGGTCAAAGCCCTGGATCGGATCCGGCGGCCTGTCCAGCTCTTGGTGGTGGCCGGCACCAACGAGTCCTTGTACCACCGGCTGATCACCCTGGCGCCCCGCTTAAAACACCCGATTCGGGTTTTCGGGCATGTGGAGTTCATCTCCGATCTCATGAGCGTGGCCCAGCTCATTGTGACCAAACCGGGCGGCTTGACCACTTCCGAGGCGTTGGCCAAGGGTCTGCCGATGGTGATCCTGGATCCGATCCCGGGTCAGGAGGTCAAGAATGCCCGCTTCCTGACGGCCGCCGGGGTGGCCTGCGAGGCGCCCAGCCCCGAGGCGCTGCCGCTGTCCGTGGAGGGGCTTTTGAATGAGCCCAGCCGGCTCAAGGCCATGGCCGGCCGGGCCGCCCAGATGGGAAAGCCGTCGGCCGCTCTGGATGCGGCGCGGCTCATCTTGAGCTCCTCTTAGAAGGTGTTCTTTTACGCGGTCTATCTGGCGGGATATTACCTGTGCCTGACCCTGCCGCGGCCCGTGGCCCTGTGGACGGCCAGGCGGCTGGCCGACGCGAGTTACGCCCGCTCTCCCAGGGACCGGGAAGCCGTTTCCAAGAATCTTTCCGCGGTCCTGAACACCCCCCGGGTCCCGGCGCCTCTGGTCCGGGAGGTCTTCCGGAATTTCGCCATGTACCTGGTCGACTTCTTCCTCTTTTCCCGGCTGGACCACCGGCGGCTTTCGAAATGGATCCGGGTCGAGGGACTGGAGAACGCGAAGCGCCCTTTTCAAGAGGGCCGGGGAGGGATCGGGGTCACGGCCCACCTGGGCAACTACGAATTGGCCGGGGCCTACTATTCCCTGATGGGGATTCCGGTGAACGCGGTGGTCTTGACCCATCAGAACCCTTTCGTGGACCGCTTCTTCAACCGCCAGCGTCAGCGGGTGGGAGTCAAGGCGCTGGCCATCCAGCGGATGAGCCCCCGGCGCTTTGTGGAGGAGGTCCAGGGGATCTTCCGGAGAAACGAGATGCTGGCCCTGGTGTGCGACCGGGACTTCTTTCACCGGGGAGTGAAGCTCTCCCTCTTTGGCCGTCCGATCCAGCTGCCCACCGGCCCCGCGGCTTTCAGCGTGCGCCATCGGGTGCCGATCATCCCGACCTTCCTCATCCGGGAGAAGGACGGCAACTATCGGCTCTTCGTGGAGCCGCCGCTTTCGGCCCCCCAGGGCATGCCGGGCCCGGAGGCGGAGCTTTTTCTCACGCGGGAGCTGCTCGCGATCTTAAAGCGCTACATCGAACGCTTCCCCACCCAATGGTATCTCTTCCAGGAGTTTTGGAAACCGGCCCCGCCGCTCGTTGTGTAGCGGTCATCCCGGCCTACCGGGCCGAAGGCTCCGTTGGGCCTTTGGTCCGCCGCGTCGCCGCGCTGGGGCTGGCGGCGGTGGTGGTGGACGACGCCTCGGGCGACGCCACCGCGGCCCGGGCCCAGGCCGCCGGAGCCGTGGTGCTTTCGCGTCCGGCCAACGGGGGCAAGGGCAGGGCCCTGCGGGACGGTTTTCAATATGCCTTGGCATCGGGGTTCGAGTGGATCATCGCGCTGGACGCCGATGGGCAGCATGAGACCGGCGAGATTCCGAATTTTCTCCGGGCGGCCCGGGAAGGCCGGGGCCAGCTGATCGTGGGCGACCGGATGCGCTGCCCCCGGGGGATGCCCCTCACCCGGTGGCTCACCAACCTTGGCATGTCCTGGATCCTCTCGCGCCTGGCGGGCACCAAGATCCCGGATACCCAGTGCGGGTTCAGGATGATCCACCGGGGGGTCCTGGAGAAGCTCACGCTCACCTCCGACCATTTTGAGATTGAGTCGGAGATGGTTCTCAAGGCGGCCTGGGCCGGTTACCGGGTGGCGTCGATTCCGGTGGCCTCGGTTTACACCCGTCAGCACTTGAGCTTCATCCGCCCCTTGGGCGATACGGCCAGGTTCTTCCGGATGCTGTGGCGCGTCCGGCGCCGGCCGGGATAAAGCTGGATGGAGCCCGCCTTCGAGGATCAACGGCGGCGGATGGTCGCTGACCAATTGCTGGCTCGCGGGATCCGCGACCCCCTGGTGATTCGCTCCATGGCCAGGGTGCCGCGGCACCTGTTTGTGCCGGCCGGCCACTTGGATAAGAGCTACAGCGATCATCCCCTGCCCATCGGGGAGGGCCAAACGATCTCCCAGCCCTACATGGTCGCCTTGATGATTCAGGAGATGGCCTTGAAACCCGCCGGCCGGGTTCTGGAAATCGGAACCGGATCGGGCTATGAGGCGGCCGTTTTAAGCCTTTTGGCTTCGAAGGTCTATTCCGTGGAGCGCGTCCCCGCGCTGGCCGACTCGGCGGCCAAACTGCTTCGGTCGCTTTCGGTGAAGAATGTCCAGATTCTGATCGCGGATGGAACGGCGGGCTGGCCCGACGAGGCCCCCTTTCAGGGGATCCTCGTGGCGGCCGCGGCCCCCCGCGTCCCGGAGGTCCTGGTGAACCAACTGGCTCCCGGGGGAAGGCTGGTGATTCCGGTGGGCTCCGCCTTAAGCCAGACCCTGACGGTGGTCCGGCGCGAGGCCGGCGGGATCGAGACCCGTGAGATCTGCGGCTGTGTCTTTGTCCCGCTGATCGGCGCGCACGGATGGAAAGAGGGAGAGGTTTCCTCGGAGGAGGTGCTCTAAACCGTGATCAAGATTTTGGTGGAAATGCTGTCGGTTCTACCGGCGCCGCTGGTGACGGTTTTGGTCGGCGCCCTGCCCATCGCGGAGGTGCGCGGGGCGATACCGGTCGGGATCGCCCTGAAGCTGTCTTATCCGGAGGCCTTCTTTTGGTCTGTCCTGGGGAATCTCCTTCCGGTGATTCCTCTCCTTCTGTTCCTGGATCCGGTCTCCGAAAGGCTGCGCCGGTTCAAACTCTGGCGAAGGTTCTTTGAGTGGCTCTTTGACCGGGCGAGGAAGAAGGGCGGGCTGGTCGAGCGTTATGAGGCGCTGGGGCTGGCCATCTTTGTGGCGATCCCCTTGCCTTTGACCGGGGCCTGGACCGGCTGCGCCGCGGCCTCTTTGTTTAAACTGCCTTTCCGGCTGGCCTTCCCGGCGATCGCCGCCGGGGTGCTCCTGGCGGGGCTGGTGGTTTCCCTCGCTGTCTTCACCGGGATGCAGCTTTTCTTTCAGGCTTGATTTTCGTTTGAAGGGGCCTTAAGATAGGCCCACATAGACATCGTGTGAGGGAAGCCCTGTGACCTGCCTGATGCCGGGCAGGAAGTCAGGCGCGGCCCCGCCACTGTAAGCCCGCCTCCGCCAAAGAAGTTGGCGGAGAACCTTAGCGCAGATCCAGCCACTGTCCACCAAACAAAATGGCGGATGGGAAGGCGCGCTGAAAGGTCGGGCAAGCCAGGAGACCTCGCGGTGTCCCACATAGAAAGGATTTTCCCGATGTTCCTTCGAGGGGGAGGAACCCAAGATGGCCTCGTACTCTCGTAAGAACGAGGCCTGTTTTGTCTCCGGAGGCCGGGGGCAGGGAGGCCTCATCCTGGTCACCGGGGGGGCGCGGTCCGGAAAAAGCGCCTTCGCCTTGGGGCTTGCCGACCGGGGCGCCTTTAAGAGGCGCCTCTTTGTCGCCACGGCGGTCGCTTGCGATGGCGAAATGCGCTCCCGCATCGCCCGCCACCGGAGACAGCGAAACGGCGCTTGGGGGCTGCTGGAGGAACCGCTTCGGCTGCCCGAGCGCCTGCCCCTGAAGGATCTTCCCGCGGGATCGGTTCTCTTGCTGGATTGCCTTCCCACCTTCGTGACCAACCTTCTTCTGGCCAAGGTTTCTCCCTCCCGGATTGAAAAGAGGCTTGAGGCCCTGGCGGATTGTTTGCGCGCTCCGGGGTTGACGGCGATTGTGGTGACCAATGAGGTGGGCCAGGGGGTGGTGCCGGGCTCCGCCTTGGGCAGGAGGTTCCGGGATCTTTTAGGAAACGCGAATCAGACCATTGCTTCCCGCGCCGACGGCGTCTACCTGATGGTGGCCGGGATACCCATGAGGATCAAATGACCAACGAACTGCTTTCCCTTCTTGAGATTCCCGCCATCGATGAAAAGGCGCGCTCCGAGGCGAAGAGGCGGGTCGATTCGCTCACCAAACCGCTGGGATCGCTGGGCCGGCTGGAGGATCTGGGCGTTGCCCTGGCCGGGATGACCGGGCGGGTCACCCCCACGCTCGAGCGCAAGGTGATTTTCACCGTGGCCGGGGACCATGGGGTTGTCCGGGAGGGGGTTTCGGCCTTTCCGCAGGAGGTGACGGCTCAGATGGTCCTGAATTTTCTGCGGGGGGGTGCTGCCATCAACGTCCTGGCTCGCGCGGCTTCCGCCGAGGTTCTGGTGGTGGATGCCGGTGTCGCGGCCGATCTTCCGAAAGCGGACGGGCTCATCCGCGTCAAGCTTAAGGCCGGCACCGAAAACATGGCCCAAGGCCCGGCCATGTCCCCGGGGGAGGCCCAGGGCATCGTGGAGGAGGGTTTTCGCCTCTTCAAAAGGATTCACGCCGCCCGCGCCATAGACGTCGTCGGCTTGGGAGAGATGGGAATCGGCAACACCACCGCCAGCGCGGCCCTGGCGGCGGCCCTGCTGAACGTGGAGGCCTCTCTCGTTTCCGGGCGCGGCACAGGGCTCACGGACGGTCAGCTTTCCAAGAAGATTCAGGTGATCGACCAGGCCTTGAAGCTCAACCGGCCTGATTCCAAGGACCCGATGGATTGTCTGGCCAAGGTGGGCGGTTTTGAGATCGGCTGTCTGGCCGGCATCACCTTAGCGGCCGCCTCGGCCCGGGTTCCGGTGGTGATGGACGGCTTTATCTCCACCGTGGCGGCCTTCCTGGCCTATCGGATCTCGCCGGCGGTCAAGCCATTTCTCATCGCCGCGCACCGTTCGGTGGAGCCCGGCCACAGCCTTTTGCTCAACGCCCTGGAGCTTCGGCCCCTCCTGGAGCTTCAGATGCGGCTGGGAGAAGGGACCGGAGCGGCCCTCGCTTTTCAAATCCTGGAGGCCTCGGTCCGGATCCTTTCGGAGATGGCCACCTTTTCCGAGGCCCAAGTGAGCGAGGGGACACCGTGAAGTTTCTGCGCGCTCTTCAAGATGCCTTCTCCTTTCTGACCATCGTTCCGGTCGGTTCCAGGGTGGGAGGGTCCGATCCCTCCCTGCGGATGAGCAGGGCCCTTGCCTGGTTTCCCTTGGTGGGGGCTGCGGTGGGGGCCGCGGGGGCCGGGGTGGCCTGCGGAGCTTTTCGTTTCTTGCCCTGGCCGGTGGCTTCCGGTTTGGGCTTGGCGGCCGCGGTGCTCTTAACCGGCGCGCTGCACCTGGATGGTTTTGCCGACACCCTGGACGGTCTCGCGGGCGGGAAGGATCGGCAAGAGTGCCGCCGGATCATGGAGGACGCGCGCGTGGGGGTTTTTGGGGTGGTGGGTTTGATCCTTCTTCTGGGTTTGAGGTGGGAAGCCCTCCAGAGGACGGGACCGAGCCTTGTCCTCGGAACCTGGGTGACCGCGGGGTTGTTCAGCCGCTTGGGGATGGTTTTGTCGGCCCAGTTCTTTCCTTATGGTCCGGGCCGGAAGGGTCTGGGCTCCTGGGTGACCGGCCGCAAGGTTCCCGGCGCGGTGGCCTGGGCGGTTCTTCTGGCGCTGGGGGGCAGTCTCTTCTTCTGGGTCGTCCCCAAGGTTCTGGTGTGGCTGGGTTTGACCCTCGGGGTGGCGGCGCTTTTCAACACCTGGGTGAAGAGCCGTCTGGGAGGGATCACCGGGGACACCCTGGGGGCCGTGAATGAGATTCTGGAAACGCTCCTGCTGATGGCCATGGTGGCGGGGTGAGCCCACACGGCGGGAACATCTGGGAGCTGTGCCGGCGCCGCGGCTTCGACCCCCCAGAGGTCCTTGATGTGAGCGCGGATCTGAACCCCTTGGGCCCGCCGCCGGGCTGGGAGGGGCGGCTCGCGGAAGGCCTCAAGAGTCTGCGTTGGTATCCGGATCCGGATTATCTGGATTTCCGCCGCGCCGCGGCTTGCCTTCATGGTCTTGAGCCGGAGTGCATCCTGCCCGGCAACGGAACCGCGGAGCTCATTCACCTTGCGGCCGGCGCTTCACGGTTCCGGCGGGCAGTGGTGGCCGTTCCAACCTTCACCGAATACGAAAGGGCTCTGGCGGGCAGGGGCAAGCCGATTTCTCTCTGGCCCCTTCAGGCGCCCGGCTTCAGGCCGCCATCCCTTCCCAGCGATTTCTCCGGCTGTGAGAGCGGCTTGATCTTCCTGTGCAACCCCAACAATCCCACCGGCACCCTCTGGCCCAGGGAGAGCCTGGTGGAGCTTCTGGCGGCGGCCGGCAAACATCAGGCGACGGTGGTGGTGGACGAGGCCTATCTTGATTTTGTTCCTGATCCCGGGCGTTACTCCATGGCCGGCCAGGTGAAGCATTTTAAGAATCTCATCGTCCTGCGCTCCCTGACCAAATCGTTCGCCCTGCCGGGTTTGAGGATCGGCTACCTGGCGGCCGAGCCCGGGATGGCCGCGGCGCTGGCCCAGGAACAGCCTCCTTGGTCTCTGAACGCCTTGGCCGCCGGGTTGGGGCCCTGGCTTCTGGAGCAGTCCGGTCACCTGGCCGAGAGCCGGCGGGAGCTCACGAAACTGCGCTTGGAATTGCTGGAGGACTTGAGGAGCGTGCCCGGCCTTCGAATCCATCCTTCCGAGGCAAACTTCTTCTTGTGCGAGCTGACCGACCCGGAGCTCTCGACGCGGGAGATCCGTCAGGCGCTGGAGGGCCAAGGAATCTTGATTCGGACCTGCGACGACTTTACCGGTCTCACGCCCGGCCGTTTCTTCCGGGTGGCGGTGAAGCCGCGGCGTGAGAACGAACGGCTCATCACCGCGATGAAGGGGCTCTTCGCGCATGCAAACTGATTTCCTGATGTTCCAGGGGACCGGCTCCCACGTGGGGAAGTCGGTTCTCGCGACCGCCCTGTGCCGGATTCTCCGTCGAAGGGGGATCCGGGCGGCCCCCTTCAAGGCGATGAACATGTCCAACAACGCCTGGGTCACGCGCGCAGGCGGCGAGATGGCCTATGCCCAGGCGGCGCAGGCCTGGGCCGCCGGCGTGGAGCCGGCGGTGGAGATGAACCCTGTTCTCCTGAAGCCGGAGGCGGATCACACCTCCTCCCTCATCGTCCTGGGCAAGCCCGAGGGGCGCCTGCCCGCGATGGGAATCCGGGAGGTTCGCGAGCGCCTGATCCAGGTGATGGAAGAGAGCTTGAACCGGCTTGCTGGGGAGTTTGAGTTCATCGTGATCGAAGGGGCCGGGTCCCCCGCCGAGGTGAATCTTGCCCAGTGGGATCTGGCGAACATGGCGGTGGCCCGGAAGGTTCGGGCTCCGGTGATTCTGGTGGGGGACATCGAGCGGGGCGGGGTCTTTGCTCAAATTGTGGGAACGCTCGCCCTGTTGAATCCGGAGGATCTCGGGCTCGTGCGAGGCTTCGTGATCAACAAGTTCCGGGGGGAGCGGTCCCTGCTGGATCCGGGTTTAACCTGGCTTGAACAGCGGACCGGCCTTCCGGTTTTCGGCGTTGTTCCGTTTCTTCATGACCTTCGGATCCCGCAGGAGGACGCGGTGGCCTTGTCCGATCCGGCCGCGCCCCTGCCGAAGCCTTCCGCCAACGGCTCCTGGATCCGGATTCAGGTGGTTCGCTACCCCCAGATCGCGAACTTCACCGATTTTAAGCCGCTAGAAGAGGAGCCCGGGGTCCAGGTGGAGTACCTCACCCGGCCGCCACCGGACGCCCGGCGGCCCCGGCCCCATCTCTTGATCCTGCCGGGCACGAAGAGCACGGTCTCGGACCTTCAGTGGCTGAGGGAGCGGGGATTCGAGCCGTACTTGAAGAGCTCTCTCCAAGCCGGTGTCGAGGTGCTCGGGATCTGCGGCGGTTTCCAGATGCTGGGTGAGTGGATTCGCGATCCGGCCCACGTCGAGTCCGCTTACGCCAGCGTGGCGGGTCTGGGGCTCCTGCCCGCCTCCACGCGGTTTACGCCTGCCAAGGTGACGGTTCAGGTGGAGGGGGTCCACCCGGAAAGCGGGCTGACCATTCGGGGCTACGAGCTTCATGCCGGTTGTCTTGAGGCGAACCATAAGGGAGAGCCGGTTTTCCGGATCACCCGCCGGGGCGGCCAAGCGGCCGACGGTTGGGACGGCTGCCGCCTGGCCGATCTACCGGTCTGGGGCACCTACCTGCATGGGCTCTTTGATGAGCCCGGCTTCAGGCGCTGGTTTCTGAATCGGCTGCTTCCCCGGGGGGGAGAGGGTGCGGGTGAGGGAGGGGACCCTTACGATTTCCTGGCCGATCAGGTGGAAAAGGCTCTTAACCTTTCGGAGATTCTTCCTCTATGGAAGCCATCGGTCTAAGGATCGTCTTGGCCTACGGCTTGGATCTCCTGCTGGGAGATCCGGCCTGGCTGCCTCATCCGATCCGGGGCTTAGGCTGGGTGATCGAAAGCTCCGAGGCCGCCCTCCGGCGCCTGATCCGCAGTGAGCTTTTGGGCGGCATTCTTCTTGTTCTTCTGATCGGCGGGGGGACTTGGGGCCTGGTGGGGTTTGTGGTGGGTTGGGCGGCGCGGATTTCGCCGCTTTTTGCCCTGGGGATGGAGGCGGCCTTCCTCTATATCTGCTTGTCCACCAAGGATCTGGCGGTGGAAAGCTGGCCGGTCTTCCGCGCCCTGGAGCGAGGGGATCTGCCGTTGGCCAGGCGGAAGCTTTCCATGATCGTGGGAAGGGACACCGGGGAGCTTGACGAACCGGAGGTGACCCGCGGCACGGTGGAAACGATCGGCGAGAGCCTCATGGATGGCGTGGTCTCACCCCTGTTTTACGCCGCCATCGGCGGGGTGGGGCTGGCCTGCTGTTACAAGGCGGTCAACACCCTCGATTCCATGGTGGGATACCGGTCGAGCCGTTACCTCCGCTTTGGAAAGGCGTCGGCGGCCGTTGACCGGTGTATGAACGCCCTCCCCGCCTGGATCACGGCCGGCCTCATCGCGGCGGCCGCGGGATTGCTGGGCTTGCCGGGAGGCGGTTCTCTTCGGGCGTTTCTCAAGAATCCCAGGGCGCGCCAGGAGAACTCCTGGATCCCCGAGGCGGCGATGGCCGGAGCGCTGGGGGTCCGGTTGGGCGGGGTCAACCGGTATCAGGGTCTTGCCGTTGAAACCCCTTTTCTGGGTGAGCCGCTTAGGCCGTTAGGCCGGGCGGTCATTCCCCAGGCGATCCGGGTGATGTGGATGGCCTCGGGGCTGTCCCTTTTCGCGGCGCTGGGCTTGGCTGGGCTTATCCGATGACCAGGGTCCCCAGGCTTCTCATCGCCGGAACGGCGAGCGGGGCGGGCAAGACCACCGTGACCTTGGGGCTGGCGGCGCTTTTAAGACAAAAGGGTCTGGTGGTCCAGCCGTTTAAGGCGGGCCCGGACTACATCGATTCCGCTTATCACACCCAGGCGGCCGGACGCCCCTGCCGGAATCTGGACGCCTGGCTCGTTCCCTCCGGCTCCTTGAACGCCATCCTGACCGGGGCGGCCCAGGGGGCCGACCTGTCTTTGGTGGAAGGGATGATGGGCCTGTTCGATGGGATCGGGCCCACCGGGGAGGAGGCCAGCACCGCGGAGCTGGCCAAGAAGCTCGCCTTGCCGGTTCTTTTGGTGGTGGACGCGGGCTCTTTCTCCCGCTCGGCCGCCGCCCTGGTGAGAGGCTTCAGGGATTTCGACCGGAAGGTCAAGATCGCCGGCTGTTTCCTGAACCGGGTTTCCTCGGAAGCCCATGCCCTCCTGGTGAAGAGGGGGATTGAGACCCTGGCCGGGGTGCCGGTGGTCGGCTTTCTGCCCCAGGACGGCCGCCTTCGGCTGCCCGAGCGCCACCTGGGGCTGGTCCCTTCCGTCGAGCAAAAGGGCTGGCAGAGGATTCTGGCTCTCCTGGTCAAGCAGATGGAGCACAGCGTGGATGCCGAGGCTCTGCTGCGCTTGGCCCGGCGCGCGCCCCCCTTGGAGGCAGCAGCTATTTTAGGGTCATTGCGAGGAGCCGGCCAGAGGCTGGCGACGAAGCAATCTCAGGGATTGCTTCGCCCCTTCGGGGCTCGCAATGACATGAGGAGGGTGCCCATCGCGGTCGCCAGGGACGAGGCGTTTCACTTTTATTATCCGGAAAATTTGGAGCTTCTTGAAAAGTTCGGGGCGGAGATGGTTCCCTTCAGCCCCCTAAAGGATCGGAGCCTTCCGCGGGGGGCTGCCGGGCTCTATCTGGGAGGGGGATTCCCCGAGGTTTTCGCCGAGCCGCTTTCCAGGAACGCTTCCCTCCATCGGGAGATTCGGGAGAAGGCGGCCGCTGGGCTGCCCACCTATGCCGAGTGCGGGGGTTTGATGTATCTTTCGCGAAGCATCCGTTCCACAAAGAGAAGGAGCTTTTCCATGGTGGGACTTGTCCCGGCCGAGATTCGGATGACCGACCGGCTTCAGCATTTCGGATACAAGAAACTTCGGGCTTGCCGGACCACGGTCCTGGCGAGGGCAGGGGAGAAGGCCAGGGGCCACGAGTTCCATCACTCGCAAGCCGTGGGGATTCCCGTGGAGGAGCGGGCCCCTTATGAGGCCCGGTCGGCCGGCGGCGAGGGCAGGCGCCTGGAGGGGTATGCCTACGGCAGTCTCCTGGCTTCCTATGTCCACCTTCATTTCATGAGCCAGCCGGCTTGGGCTAAGCGGTTGGTTGAGGCCGCGCGCCGCTGGTCAGGAGTTCTTCTTTTTCTCACCGCTTACAGCTTGCAGCTTATCGCCGTCTCTTTCGCGGAGGAGCCGACCCGCCTGGAGGAGGTGGTCGTCACCGCCACCAAGGCCAAGACCCCGGCCAAGGAGGTGACCCGGGCGGTTTCGGTGATACCGGCCGAGCGCTTAAGCGTCGTCAAGGGAGGATTTGTCTCGCAGGGCTTGAGCGACGTGCCGGAGACCCTGGTCCGCCGGACCGGGTCCATCGGACGCACGACGGCTGTGGTGATTCGGGGGGCGTCGGCGACCCAGGTCCATGTGACCGTGGATGGCGCCCATGTGGCCAGCCCAACCACCGGCTCCTTCGATTTCAACCATTTCACGCCGGATAATCTGGAACGGATCGAGATCCTCCGCGGGCCCGGCAGCACCCTCTACGGCGCGGACGCCATGGGAGGCGTGATCAATCTCGTCACCCGGCGCGGCGAAGGGCCGTTCACCTTCTCCGCCACCTCGGAGTATGGCACCCTTTTGGACACCTTTCGGGAAGCCGCCTCCATGCAAGGGGCCTCGGGGCCGTGGCATCTGTCGGCCTCCTCCTCCCGGATGGACGCCAACGGCCTAAGCCAGAACGACGACTACCAAAATCTGAATCTTTCCACACGGATTGGCTATGACCTGCCCAACCAGGCAACGGCGGATCTGACCCTGCGCCACATCTGGGCCGTGGTCGGGGTGGACGACGGCCCCTTTCGCCCGGACACGAACCGGAGGGACCGGGAACGGCAGACCATCGGGACGGTCCGCCTGGAAGCCCCGGTGACGGCCTGGTGGAGCCAAACCTGGCGCTTCTCCACGGCCATCTCGAACTTCATCGACAACGATCCCTCCAACGGCGGCACCCAAACCGACAGCCTCTTCAAGCTGGATACCGAGCGCTATGGCGCCGAATGGATGAACCGCTTCACTCCGGTTTCCTGGGACGCGCTGACCGTGGGTCTGGAGTTCGAAGACCGGGAGGCCGACAACCGGAGTTTTTCGAAAACCCAGGTCACGCGCGCCGCCTACCTCCAGAATCAGTGGCGGCCCGTTGATCCCCTGACGGTGGTTGCCGGTTTCCGGTTCTTTCGGGAGAGCGCCTTCGGCAGCGATCAGGTCTTCGACCTGTCGGCGGCCTATTTCCACGAGCCCTGGGGTCTCAAGGCGCGCGGGGGCTATGGCCAGGGCTTCCGTCCTCCCACCCTGAACGAGCTTTTCTTTCCCGGCTTTGGTGTCCCCAACCTCTCTCCGGAAAAGAGCGAAACCTGGGAGATGGGCTTTGACCAGGTGCTCTGGGACAACCGGATCAATTGGTCCGGCACCCTCTTTCGGACGGAGTACGAGGATCTGATTCAGACCGTCCGGGTCTCGTCCACCGTTTCCGCGCCTCAAAATGTGGGCAAGTCGAGGATTCGCGGGGCGGAGCTGGAGCTTGAGCTCAAACCCTGGGACCCTTGGACCTTGACCGGCTCCTACACCCACCTGGAGGCCAACGAGGATCCCAGCGACGAGGAGCTCTTGAGGGTGCCCAAGAACACCGTGGGCTTCAGCGCGGGGTTTGCCCCCTCCAAGAGGTGGGACGCCCGCCTGGAGGGACTGCTGGTCTCAAGCCGGGAGGAGTCCACCGGCACCAACTCCCGCAACAAGACCAAGGGGTACCTCAAGCTCGATGCCCTGCTGCAGTACCGCTTCAAGCCGTGGTTGAGAGGCCATTTGAGGGTGGACAACCTGACCGACCGCCAGTATGCCGAGGTGCTGGGTTTTCCGGCCGAGGGGCTCGCGGCCTCCGTGGGGCTGACGGTGGAGCGATGACCCTGGCTATGAGTTGGGGGCTTGTGCGGTGCGCCGGAGTCTTACTGATGCTGGGGCTGGCGGCGGGGTGCGCGACGGTGCCGAGAGAGTTTCCGGTGACGCTGGAGGTGGACTATGGCCCAGCCGGAAAGCCGGCCATCCATGAGACGGTCATCGTCTCTCGTGGGGCGACGCCGGAGGCGGCCACCACCGCGGTTTTCCCGATTGAGAAAGGGTCGGTCTGCTGTGACCCCCGGGAGACCTCTGCCATCGACGGAGTGGCTGCCGATCCCGCGGCCAACCGCTGGTGGGTGGTCTCGGTGAACGGCTCGAAGAAGGTCTCCCCCTATAAAACCAAACTCAAGCTGGGTGACAAGATCCGTTGGGAATACCGCCAATATGAGCAGTAAGATGAGAGCCGGCTTTTTCACACTCCTCTTGTTGGCGTCCGCCTCTTCCGGGTACGCGCAGGAGGTTCGTGGAAGGGTGAGGGTCGATGGTTCACCGCCTGCCCAAGAGACGATCACGATTCAGGCCAAGAGCAAGGCGTATCCCATCGAGGGCTGCGGGCCGATTCAGAAGGCTTCGCCGAAGCTCGAGGTGAGCGCCGCTGGCGGGGTTAAAAACGCTGTGGTCTGGGCGGAGATTCCAGCTCAGGTCCAGCCAGAGCCCCTTCATCTCCTGATGGACCAGAAGGCGTGCGTTTTCAGCCCTCATGTCGTGGCCGCCGCGGCGGGTCAATCGTTGGCGATCCGGAACTCCGACCGAGTGATCCACAACGTCCGGATCTTCCGGGAGGGCAGGCCCGAGATGCTGATGCACCGGTGGCAGAAGGTGGATGGGGCCGACATCGTCTGGAGATTTGATGAACCGGGCCGGTACCTCGTCCGGTGCGGGGTCCACCCTTGGATGTACGGCTGGGTCTTCGTCGCCCCCGGGCGGTCCGTTGCCGTGACGGATGAAGAGGGACGCTTCGAGCTGACCGGTCTGCCGGAGGGCCGACATACCCTCCGCGTCTGGCATGAGACGCTGGGAAACCGGGAGCTTGAGATGGAGGTAGGGAGCCAACCCCTGGATCTTGCCCCGGTGGTTTTTCCAAAGAAGGAGGCCTGATGTTTTACGAGTGGTTTAAGCTGGGCGGCCCGGTGATGTGGGCGTTGCTCGCCTGTTCCATCGTGGCGCTCACGGTGATCAGCGAGCGGTTCTTCTTTTGGAGGGAGATCCGGCGCTCGCGGGACGCCGGCGCCGTGGAGTCGATGCTGGCGCTCATCGAGCAGGGGCAAATCTCCCAGGCGCTGGCCAGGGGACGCGCCCTCTCCGATCCGGTGGCCCGGGTGCTGACCCGCGGCCTGGAGCATTGGCCCGCGGCCGTGACCGGCGCCCTGGAGGCCCAGGCCCAGGAGGAGCTGCGGCCGATGCGCCGGTACCTCGGCGTTCTGGAGACGACCATCACCCTGGCTCCGCTTTTGGGCATCTACGGAACGATCACCGGCATGATCCGGGCCTTCGGTTTCTTGAGCCGGGCCGGGATCACCGACCCCCATCAGGTGGCCGCGGGGATCGCCGAGGCGCTGATCACCACGGCGGCTGGGCTGACCATTGCGATTGTCAGCATTCCGCCGTACAATTTCTTCACCGCCAAGACCGAGGAGGTGGCGCACGACATGGAGCGCCAGGCGACGGCGCTTGAGCTCTTGGCGGGGCGCAAACGATCGGCGGAGGGTTCCTCGTGAGGATTTATTTTCCCCGTTCCTCGAAACCTAGGATCGAGATGATTCCCCTGATCGATGCCTTCTTCCTGCTGTTGGCCTTCTTCATGTCGTCGGTGATCACCATGGAGGTGGTTCAGGGGCTTCCGCTGGAACTGCCGCGGGCCGGGCCTTCCAAACCGCTGGCGTCAGGTGACCGGTGGATGGTGACCGTTACCCGGGAGGGCGCGGTTCAGCTTGAGGGGCGGGCGGTGACCTTGGAGGAATTGCGCTCGCGTTTGGCGGGCCATCCGGATCTGGAGTCGCTTCGGGTGGGCATTCGTGCCGATCAGGCCACCCCTTACGAACGGGTGGTGCAGGTGTTGGCGGCGGCCCAGGCCAGCGGGGTCAAACGGGTTAACCTGCTGACCTCCGGCCGAAAGGAAAAGGAACGTTGAGCTTAAGGTTGGCGAAATCCGCCCTGCTGTCGGCTGGGGTGCATGCCCTGTTCATTCTCCCCGCCATCCACTTCGGCTTGGCCGGCGCTCCTCCCAAGGCGGACGTGGTTCGGGGCCGGGCAATCCTGGAGCTGGAGTGGGTGGACCCCCAGCCCTTGGACAAAGAGGAAGGGGAAGAGGAGCAGCGGGAGAAGTTGGGATTCAAGCCCCAGGAGGCGGTGGTGACCCCGGGGGCTTTTTCGGTGGCCGCGCCGGCGGGTTTTCGCAATCCGGCGCCGGCCTATCCCTGGGCGGCGAGGCTTCGAGGCTGGCAGGGAACGGTGGTGCTTCGGGTTTCGGTCGCCGCCTCCGGTCTGCCGGAGAGGGTGGAGATCGCCGTAAGCTCGGGCCACGCGGTTTTGGATCAGGCGGCCCTGGAGGCTTTAAGGGCTTGGCGGTTTGTTCCGGCTCGGAAGGGCTCTCAAGCGGTGGCTGGGGTGGTGGAGATTCCGGTGACATTCAAATTGGATGAATCGAAGGAGGAGTTATGAAGCTGACTTGGGTTCTGGTGGCGGTGGGGGGTTTGATGGCGGCGGCGTTTCAACATGAACTGGGCGCGGCTCCCATCTTGGGTGCTCTCTTGTGCGCGGCCTGCTTCTTGAGGCCTCGGGATCTTTTCTGGGTGGGCTTGGGCGGGATGCTGGTTCGTGAGCTCGCGATCGGCATTTCCGTCTTCAGCGCGGTGCGCCTGGTCGCGGTGGCGCTGGTGGCGGCGGCGCTGGTGGCCCTGAAGGTTCGCCCCAGCTTTCGCTCCATCCTGACTGGACTGCTGGTTTCCTCGCCGATCTTTCATCTGTCCCTTTCGGTTGGAGACTGGCTGACCGGCTTCTGCGGCGTTTGGCCCAAGACGGCCGCGGGCTTGACCGGAGCGATTGTCACGGCGCTGCCTTACTTTCAGCGGTCGCTGGTCGGAGATTTCCTTTTCTCCAGCCTCTTCTTGGGGCTCTACACCGGTTTGGCTTATTGGACCACCGCGGTCCGGACCCGCGCCGCTTCGTGAGACTGAAAGGGGCCCTGGGCTGGTCGTTGGCGCTCCACGCGGGAGTGCTGGCCCTGCCTTTGCCGCGCGGCTTCATCGCTTACGTCCCGACCGGCAAGCCCCTTTCCGTTACCTTTATGGGATCTCCGTCTGTCGCAGCAGCGGCGGCGGCCGCGAAGCAGGCGGCTGTGAAAGCCCAGGATTTGGTGGAGGTCAAGCGCCCCTCGGTAAGCCCTGCCGCGGCGGCCGTCGAAAAACCCCGGCGGGCTCCGCCTCCGGCCCCGGCCCGGCTTGAGAAACCGGCGCCCAAACCCGCCGCTCCGGCTCCGTCCCGGAAGGAGTTGGCCGGGCCGCTCAAGGGTCCGGCGCCGCCTGAACATCAAGCGGAGAGATCCCGGGATGACGGCGGGGCGTCAATCCAGATGCTGTCGGGCTCTTTCCTCTCCCTGGAGCATCGGCAAAAGGTGAGGGAACACCTGAAGGGCCGCTTGACCTTTCCGGCGGTCTGGATTCGGGGTTTTGTCCATATGCGCTTGACCCTGGAGCCCGAAGGGCGGTTGGTGACTGCCCAGGTTCTGGAGAGCTCTGACCCCAAGCTTTCCGAGGCTGCCCTCCGGGAGGTCCAGCAGGCGGCCCCTTATCCCGCCTTCTCCCGCGACGTTTCCGAGGCCGCCCTCCAGTACGACTTCCTCATCCGCTACGAGCCCGACTAACCTCCCCCCGCCCTCTGTGTGGGGGTTTGCCGGCCACGGGTCCTCGCAGACCACCCCGCCTTTGGTCTGGGGGAGAGGGCTCGCTCCGGAGATCTGGATGCCAGCTTCCGAGGCCCCCGCCCGGTGTGTGGGGGTTTGCCGGCCACGGGTCCTGCCGCCTGCGGGTACTCCCGCCGTCCGTCCTCGGCCCCTCGACTCCGTTCGTCCAGAGCTTGTCGAAGGACGAACGTCGCTCGGGACCTGCGGGCGTGGCGGCGGGTCCTCCCTCCGGCGTCACCCGTGTCCGCAGTCTCACCCCACACCCCGATCCGTCTCTTCGTAAGAGAGCACCCCGCCCTGGGGATGGGGGAAGGGCGAGCCTTAGGAGATCCTGGCGGTGGTCCGCAGGACCAGGGCGCGCAGGAGCGAAGCGCAGCGGAAACGGCGCCATTGGGTCTGGCCGCTCCCCCGCTGGATTTGGGCGAGGGTGGACGCCGAGGTTCTGCAAGCGGAGCGCCGAGCACCCAGCCAGATCTCCGGAGCGAGCCCTCTCCCCCAGACCAAGGGCGGGGGAACTCCGATGAACTGGGGAGTCGGAATGTTTCGAGAAGGGTTGACGGGGGGGCGGGGGCGTTGTATCATGATTTTAAAGGAGTTACGAACTCATGCCGGTTGTCGAAGTCCGAGAAAACGAGCCTCTAGAGAAGGCCTTAAGGCGCCTTAAAAAGAAGGTCGAACGGGAAGGGATCCTCAAGGTCGTTCGGGCCCGGAAGCATTACGAGAAACCTTCGGTCGCTCGGCGGCGAAAGCTGCGAGAAGGCCGAAGACGATTTTAGAACCGGCCTCATAAACCCCCGTGGTCGTGATTTATGAAGCCGGTTTTATCTCTTTTTCTCGCCCTCCTCGTTACGGGTTGCCGGAGTCTGCCAGTGGCTAAACCAGAATTGCCCGCGATTTCGGGGCCCGTGGCGGCCGCCGCCCCCATTCATCGGAAGGTCCTCCCCAACGGCCTCGTCCTTTTGGTGGAGGAAGATCCTTCCAAACCCCTGGTGGCGTTCCACGCGGTGGTCCGCGCCGGCTCCGCCACGGAGGGGGAATTCCTTGGCAGCGGCATCTCCCACGTGGTGGAGCATATGCTCTTCAAGGGAACTGGGCGCCGCGGCGTGGGCCAGGTGGAAGCGGAGGCCCGCTCGTATGGGGGCACCACCCAGGGATACACCACGTACGACACCACCGCGTATCAGCTGACGGTGAACAAAGAGTTCTGGCGCCAGGGAGCCGACCTCCTCCTCGACGCCCTCTTCTCCCCCAGCATGGATGCCGCCGAATTCTCCAAGGAGAGGGACGTGGTCCTGCGGGAATTGAAGATGCGGGATGACGATCCCGAGCGGCTGGCCTGGGATCTCCTCTTTGAAACGGCCTACCAGGTCCATCCGTACCGGATCCCGATCATCGGATACGAGCCCCTCATGACCCGGTTGACCCGGGAGGAGGCGGCCGCTTACCACCGCAGGTATTACGTGCCTAACAACGTGGTCCTGGCGGTGACCGGGGATGTCAAGGCCAAGGAGCTGTTCGACCGGGTTGAGGAGCTGACCCAGGCCATCCCGCCGGGGAGGGTCCCTCCCAGCACCAGAGTGGAGGAGCCCCTCCAGCTTTCCCCGCGCGAGGCGCTGAAGGAAGCGCCTGCCGCCCACGCGATCTTGGCGGTTGGTTTTCCGGGGGTGGCGCTTGCCAGCGACGATCTCTTTGCCCTGGACTGCCTTTCCTGGATCTTGGGCGGCGGCAGGGGCTCGGTCCTGGAAAAAGGCCTGAAGGAAACCGGCGTGGTCTACTCGGTTCATTCGTACCATTACACCCCTAGCCAGCGTGGCCTTTTCGTTGTTTCCATGCGCCTTGAGCCGGAGAATCTTGCCCGGGCCAAGGCGCTTCTTGGGGAGGCGCTTCGCCAGGTCCGAGAGGAACCCCTTCCCCCGCGGGAGATTGAGGCCGCCCAAAAGGCGGTGGTCCGGGAGTATCTGTCCGGCCGTCAAACGGTGGCAGGCCGGGCCTCCGATTTGGCCACCCATGAGGTTTTGGCCGGGGATCCCGACTTCTCCCGAAGGTACGTCGAGAGGATGATGAAGCTCACCCCGCAGGATTTGCAGAGGGTCGCGCGCCGTTATCTTGATGGCGAGCGGATGACGGTCACCACCCTGGTGCCCCAGGGAAGGGCTTCTGAAGGCGCCTTTTCCTCGGCCCAAGCCGCGGCGGCGCCCGCCAAACCGGAGCTTGCGGCCTTGAAGAACGGCCTGCGGCTGATCCTGCTTGAGGATCACCGCGTCCCTCTCGTGACCATCCAGGTCTCGATGGCGGCGGGGGTGCGCTGTGAGGACGATGAGAACAATGGGATCTCCGCCCTGACCGCCCGCATGCTCCTGCGCGGCACGCGCCGGCGAGGCCCGGCCGAGCTCAACGACCTTCTCCGGGGGATGGGGGCCTCGCTCGTGTCCGTAAGCGGCAGGAACTCCTTGAACCTGACGATCGAGGTGGTCGGCTCCGAGCTTCCCAAGGCCGTTTCCCTTTTGGGCGAGATCATTCAGGAGCCCGGCTTTTCCACCGACGAGCTCGAGAAGGAGCGCAAGCTCCTCTTGGCGGAGCTCGCGGCCCAGGAGGAGGACCCTTTTTCCTGGGGGATCCGCCGGCTCATGCGGACCCTCTTCACCGTTCATCCCTACCGCCTGGATCCTCTCGGGAACAAGGAGGCGGTCTCCCGCGTCACCCACGCGGAGCTCGAAGCGTTCTTCGACATGATCAGAGATCCCAAGTGGATGGTGGTGGGAATGGCCGGCGACTTCAAGAAAGAGGAGGCGGTAAGGCATCTGACGGCCGCGTTCGAGAAGGTTTCCCCGGGGCCTGGCGCCCTGCCGGAGCCCCCGGAGGAGCCGGAGTTGACCTCCCCCCGCTCCCACCTGGAGGCGGTCCCCCGTCAGGAGGGGCTCGTCTTGATCGGCTTCCCGGGGATTGCTCTTTCGGATCCCCGCCTGCCGCTCGTTGATTTGGCGGAAAACCTTCTCTCGGGCGGGGCCGGGCGCCTCTTTGCCGAGGTCCGGGAGCGGCGCGGCCTGGCCTACGCGGTGGGCGCCTCGGCGATCCATGGGGTGGATCCCGGCGCCTTCGTCCTTTACGCCCTGGCGGAACCCGCTAAGATGGATGAGGTGCGGGAGGCGCTCCTGGACCAGATGAGGCGCCTATCGAGAGAACCGTTCGATCCGCAGGAGTTCCAAAGGGCCAAGCAGGGTCTTTTGGGGGCGCGGCGGATCGCCCGCCAATCGGCCGGCGCCAGGCTCTCCCAGTTGTGCCTGAACGAGCTTTATGGTTTGGGGCTTGATTTTGACGAGCGGTATGAAGCCGGGATTCTGATGGCGACGGAGGAGGATGTCCGCAGGGGCATGTTCGAGGTTCTGAATCCGGAACAGCATGTGGTGGTGATCGGCCAACCCGCGGCTTCCGAGGAGCCGGCGGGCGCGGAGCTTGGCCGGTGAGTGACCTTCCGGGTGTCCCCAAGAGGGTGGACGAGTCTTGGAAGTCCCAGGTGGAACGGGAAAAGCAGGGCGCCCCGCCCTCCAAGGCCAACGGTCCCTCGAAGCCCTCCGCCTCCGGCCGGGAGGCTCCCACCTCGGCCGCCTTCACCCACCTGGTTTCATCCGTCTCCATGCAGGCGATGATGTTTCTGGGGGAGGTGCCCAACCCCATGACCGGTCAAGCCGAGACGGATCTGGAGCAGGCCCGCTCCCTGATCGACATGGTGGGGATGCTCAAGGAGAAGACCCAGGGAAATCTGAACGCCGAAGAGGAGAAGCTCTTGTCCGGGGTGCTGTTTGAGCTAAGAACCAAGTTTGTGGAAAGGTCCAAGGTTCCATGATCTGGCCCATCGTTTTTGCGGTGGTTGTTCTGGGCCTTCTGCTCGCCCTCCTTTTCAAGACCTGGAATCTGGTGAGCGGGCCCTTGCCGGCGGAGAAGCTGGAGAAGCTCAACCAGCTGGATGCCCTCACGCAAACGTTGGCCCAGCTTTCCGCGGCAGTCAACAATCTTCAGGCCCAGTGGGGCAGAGATTCCGCCTTGCAGTCCGACCTGGGGAAACTCCTCAAGCAGGTGGGAGAAACCTCGAGGGATCTGGCGACGCTCAAGGGGGAAAGGCAGAAGGACCTGGAGGCTTCCCAAAAGAAGCTTCACGAAATCAGCGACCGCCTGGGGTCGGTTCAGTCAACCCTCACGGGACGGAAATCGGGACAGGCAGGGGAGAACATCTTGCGGGAGGTCCTGCGCGTCTTTCCCCCCGAGTGGATCCAAAGCCCCTACCGGGATGTCGAGTTCGGCCTGGTTCTTTTCGACCGGAGGGTGGTCCCGGTGGATTCCAAGTTCACCGGCATAGAGCTGTTGGATCAATTGGGCCAGAGCCAGAATGAAAATGAGAAAGCCGCTCTGGCCAAGGAGATCGAGCGGAGGATCCTGGAACGGGCCCGGGAGGTCTCCAAGTATCTCGACCCCTCCTCGACCACATCGGTGGCGGTCTGCGCGGTTCCCGACTCGGCCTACGGCCTTTTGAGAAAGGCGCACTACAGCTCTTACAAGGAGTACCGGGTGGTCCTCATGCCCTATTCGATGACGGTGCCTTACCTCTTGTCGCTGTACGATCTCCACTTGAGCAACGTCGGGCAGATCGACGAGGTCCGCCTGGAGGCCTTTGTCGCTTCCGTGGAGCAAGCGGTGAAGACGCTCAACGAGGTCATGGAGAACAAGGTCAAGGATGCCGGCACGCGCGTGAGCAACGCCTATCGCGAGTGCGTGCAGGCCATCGGGGTGATTGAGGGGGCCTTGGCCAATTTGAAATCAAGCCGTGTTCAAACCCTTACGCAAATGGAGGTGGAGGGATGATCGACAAAGAGCTGCTCGCGATCCTGGCTTGCCCGGCCTGCAAGGCCGCCGTCATCCTGCAGGGGGAAAGGATCGTCTGCGTGAACGCCGCCTGCGGGCTTCGGTATCCCATCCGGGAGGGGATACCGGTCATGCTGGTGGAAGAGGCGGAGAAACCTGGCGCGGCCCCATGACCAAGATCCTGGTGATTCACGGTCCCAACCTGCAGCTCCTGGGCCGGCGCGAGCCTTCGATCTATGGCCGGGCGACCTTGCCCCAGATCAACCGGGAGCTCACCCGGCTGGCCCGGAAGCTCAAGGTGGCGCTCACCTTTCTTCAGTCGAACCACGAGGGAGAGCTGGTCGAGGCGATCGGCCGCTCCGGGAAGGTTTACCGGGGGATCCTCATCAACCCGGCCGCCTACACCCACACGTCGGTGGCGATCCGGGACGCCCTGGAGGCGGTGGGCCTGCCGGTGGTGGAGGTCCACTTGAGCAACATCTACGCCCGGGAGGCGTTCCGGCACACCTCGGTGATCGCCCCGGTGGCCCGGGGGCAGATCTCCGGTTTCGGGACGGAAAGCTACACCCTGGGGCTGACCGCCCTGGTTGGCTTGCTTAAGAAGTCGAGGTAAAATAGAGCCTTCATGATCTCCACCAATCAGTTCAAAACCGGCATGGTCCTCGTGTTCGACGGGGAGCTTTACACCCTGGTCGAGTTTCAACACGTCAAGCCCGGCAAGGGGGCGGCCTTTGTCCGGACGAAGCTCCGGTCGTTCAAGACCGGGAACATCCTCGCCCGAACCTTCGACGCCGGCGAGAAGTTTGAGGACGCCTTCATCGAGAAGCGCAGCTTGCAGTTTCAGTACCGGGCCGGAACCACCTACCACTTTATGGACAACGAGACCTACGAGAGCCAGGCCTTCGAGGCCGCCGACCTGGGCGACGCGGCCCACTTCCTGATGGAGAACATGGAGGTGAAGGCGGAGTTTTACCAGGGGCGCCTCATGGGGATGGAGCTGCCGACGACGGTGGTGCTTCAGGTCACCGAGTCGGATCCGGGCCTGCGGGGGGACACCTCCAAGTCCTCCATGAAGCCGGCCCTGCTGGAGACGGGCTTCAAGATTCAGGTGCCTCTTTTTATCGAGCCCGGCGAGCGGATCAAGGTGGACACCCGAAACGGGGAGTACCTCGGGAGGGCCTAAGAACTCATGGTCAACCTCAAAGAGCTGAAAGAGCTGATCGCCCTGATGAACGAGCATCAGCTGGTGGAGGTGGAGCTGGAACGGGAGGGGATGAAGGTCCGCCTGCGCAAGGCCGGATCCGGCGAGGAGTCGGTTCTGGTGCAGAGGATCGCGGCCTCACCGCAGGCCTCCGGGGGCGCTCCCGCGCCCGTGGAGCAGGTCCCCGCGGCGGCCGGCGTGGAGATCAAATCCCCCATGGTGGGGACCTTCTACCGGGCGCCGGCCCCTGAAGCGCCTCCCTTCGTGGAGGTGGGTCAGGTCATTGAGCCGGGCCAGGTCCTGTGCATCATTGAGGCGATGAAGCTGATGAACGAGATCAAATCCGAGGTCAAGGGACGGTTGGTCAAGATCTTGGTTGAAAATGCCCAGCCCATCGAGTTTGGTCAGGTCCTCTTCCTCGTCGAGCCCGCGTAGCCCCAGCGCGACGTGTTCTCAAAGATCCTGATCGCCAACCGGGGAGAGATCGCCGTCCGGATCATCCGCGCCTGCCGGGAGATGGGGATCCGGTCCGTGGCGGTCTATTCGGAGGCCGACGTGGATTGCCTCCACGTCCGGCTCGCCGATGAGGCCGTCTGCATCGGGCCGGCCGCCTCGGCGGCGAGCTACCGGAACATTCCCGCCTTGATTTCGGCGGCCGAGATCACCGATGTGGAGGCGATCCACCCCGGCTACGGCTTCCTCGCGGAGAACGCCCACTTCGCCGAGATCTGCGAATCGTGCAAGATCACCTTCATCGGGCCCCACCCCGAGGCGATCCGCCTGATGGGAGACAAGATCGAGGCCAAGAAGGTGATGGGCAAGGCGGGGGTCCCGCTCATTCCGGGCACGCCGGCGGCCGTCACCACCAAGGAAGAGGCCCTGCGGGCGGCGAAGTCGATCCGCTACCCCATCATCATCAAGGCCGCGGCCGGAGGCGGCGGCAAGGGAATGCGGGTGGCCCACAACGACGTGCGGCTCATCTCCGCCTTCATGACCGCTCAGGCCGAGGCCGAGGCGGCCTTTGGCGTGCCCGACGTCTACATCGAAAAATACATCGAACGGCCCCGCCACGTGGAGATTCAGGTGGCCGGGGACGCTCACGGCCACGTGGTCGCCTTCGGCGAGCGGGACTGCTCGATCCAGCGCAGGCACCAGAAGCTGATCGAGGAATCTCCCTCCCCGGTGGTGGATTCCAAGCTGCGCCGCCGGATGGGCGAGGCGGCGGTCCGGGGGGCCAAGGCGGTCAATTACAATTCCTTGGGGACGCTGGAGTTCCTCGTGGACGACGCGGGGAACTTCTATTTCATGGAAATGAACACCCGCGTCCAGGTGGAGCACCCGGTCACCGAGGCGGTCACCGGGATAGACCTGATCAAGGAGCAGATCCGGGTGGCCGCCGGCGAGCGGCTGGGCTTTCACCAGGAGGAGATCCATGTGAACGGGCACGCCATCGAGTGCCGGGTGAACGCCGAGGACCCGGAGCAGGATTTCATGCCCTGCCCGGGAGAGGTCACCTTCTATCAGCCGCCGGGCGGGCCTCACGTCCGGGTGGACAGCCACCTCTACGCCGGCTATCGGGTTCCTCCGCATTACGACTCCCTGCTGGCCAAGGTGATCGTCCACGGCAGGGACCGCCGCGAGGCGGTCGCCGTGATGAGCCGGGCCTTGGAGGAGATGATGGTCGAACCGATCAAGACCACCCTGCCGTTTCACCGGAAGGTGATGCGGAATCCCGATTTCCTGGCCGGGCGCTACACCACCGATTTTGTGGAGCGGATGATGGGCACCTCGAAGACCGCTTCGGAGCTCGTGGGGACTTAGGGGGATGCCTCGGAAAACGGACCTGGGGACCGTTTCGATTCACCATGAGGTGATCGGCTCGATCGCCGCCGCGGCCGCCAAGGAGGTGGCCGGCGTGGCGGGGGTCTGGAAGGGTTTCTTTCCGTGGGGCTCCGCTTCGGGCGTCAAGGTCCTGACCCGGGACCAGGAGACCCGGATTTGGATTTCTCTGGTGGTGGATTACGGGGTGAGCCTCCCCCAGATGGCGAGCCAGGTTCAGGAGCGGGTTTCTGAAATGGTCGAGCGCATGACCCACCTGGCCGTCACCGAGGTGCACGTTTCCATCGCCCACGTGCATGGCAAGGGCGATGCCTAAAGACGTCATCCTCACGAAAGTGAGGATCCCCGCTTTCGCGGGGATGACGAATAGGAGGTTTTCATGAAGGTTCTTCTTTGGGTGGTGATGAGCGTGTACCTCGTCTTGTTCATCCTGATGGGTTTGGGGTTGATGGCCTTCTCGATGCATTGGGTCCCGCTGGAGAAGGCCCTCTGGTTTCTCGACGCGGTCTACCACGAGGAAAAGTTGAGGGTCTGGGCCCTCATGACCGGGGCGGGGCTGATTCTCTTGAACTGGGTGGTGGCCCAGCTCTTTCTGGCCCGCGCCCAGCGGCAGAAGACGATCGCCTTCGAGAACCCCGACGGGCAGGTGACCATCTCCCTTTCGGCGATTGAGGATTTCATCCGGCGCGCCACCCAGGAGATGCCGGAGGTGAAGGATCTGCGCAGCGACGTCGTCGCCGCCAAGGGCAAGATCCTGGTCCGCTGCCGGGTGAACCTTTGGTCGGAGGCCCACATCCCCGAGGCCACGGAGCGCCTGCAGGCCCTGGTCAAGTCCCGCGTCCAGGAGATGCTCTCCGGGGTGGAGGAGCCGGTCTCGGTGAGGGTTCACGTCGCCAAGATCTCCCACCGGGACGCGAAGGAAGCCAAGGGCCTCAAGAAGGAGGACCCCTACGCGCCTCCCTTCCGGGGCTTCGATTACGGGGGAGAGGTCCGGTGAGCCCCAAACCGAAGGTCCTCGGGGTCTTGACCGGAGGCGGGGACTGCCCGGGGCTGAACTCCGTCATCCGGGCCATCGTCCGCAAGGCCCACCCGGAGGGGATCCAGGTGATCGGAATCAAGAACGGCTGGAAGGGATTGGTGGAGAAGCAGGTGATCGGGCTGGATTTGACCTCCGTTTCCGGGATCCTCCCCAAGGGGGGGACGATTCTCGGCACCTCCCGGACCAACCCCTACAAGGACCCCGCCGCCCTGGCGGCCTTGAAGAAGCATTACTCGGAGCTTGCCCTGGAGGCCCTGATCGCCATCGGGGGGGAGGACACCCTGGGGGTCGCCAACAGGCTTTTTCAAGAGGGCTTCCGCGTGGTGGGGGTGCCCAAGACGATCGACAACGATCTTTCCGGAACCGACTTCACCTTCGGCTTCGACACGGCCGTGAACATCGCCATGGAATCGATCGACCGCCTGCACACCACGGCCGAGAGCCACCACCGGATCATGGTGGCGGAGGTGATGGGCCGCCATGCCGGATGGATCGCCGTCCACGCGGGGCTGGCCGGCGGGGCCGACGTGATCCTGATCCCGGAGGTCCCCATCAACCTTGAGGAGGTTTGCAAGCTTCTTCGAAAGCGTCATGAGCGGGGAAAGACCTTCTCCATAGTGGTGGTGGCGGAGGGGGCCAAGATCCAGGGAGACACCGTCACCCAGGAAGGAAAGCTGGATGAATTCGGGCATGTGAGGCTCGGCGGGGTGGGCCACCACCTGGGCGAGCTGATCGAGGCCAAGACCGGCTTCGAGACCCGGGTGACCGTCCTGGGACACATCCAAAGGGGCGGGTCTCCGACCGCGTTTGACCGGATTCTGGGGACCCGTTTCGGGGTCCGGGCGGTGGAGCTGGTGCTGCGCGGTGAGTTCGGCAAGATGCCGGCCTTGCGGGGCAACGAGATCGCGAACATTCCCATTGAAACGGCGGTCTCCCAACTTAAAACCGTGGACCGGGATCTCTATGAGCTGGCGAAGGTTTTCTTTGGTTAACGCGGCGGCCTTCATCGAGGCGGGTCTTTCCGAGAGCATTGAGACCAAGACCCAGGTTTTGAAGAACCTCGTGCCGGCCATCGGCCGGGTGGCCGAGCTCTGGATTCGGACCCTGGAGGCCGGGGGGAAGATCCTCCTCTTTGGCAACGGGGGCTCCGCGTCCGACAGCCAGCACATTGCCGCGGAGCTCGTCGGGAAACTTAAGGTGAAGCGGCGGGCGCTTCCGGCCCTGGCGCTGACCACGGACACCTCCGCGCTCACGGCCATCGCCAACGATTTCAGCTTCGAGCAGATCTTCGAGAGGCAGGTCGAGGCCCTGGGTTCGCCCGGGGACGCGGCCGTCGGCATCTCCACCAGCGGTTCCTCCGCCAATGTCTTGGCCGCCATCCGGCGCGCCAAGGCGATGGGTCTCACGACCGTCGCCTTCACGGGCCGCGGCGGCGGGGACCTGGCGAAGCTGGCGGATGAGGCGATCGTGATTCCGTCGGATTCCACCCAGAGGATTCAGGAATCCCACATCACCATCGCCCACATCCTCTGCGAGCTGGTCGAGGCGCGGTTTTCCGGCTCGTGAAAGTGGGCGAGATTCTTTCCTTAGCGCGGCTTCGAAAGAAGGTCGAGAGGCTGAAGCGCCGGGGCCGGTCCGTCGCCTTCACCAACGGCTGCTTCGATCTCCTGCACGCGGGCCACGTGGCGTATCTCGCGGCGGTCCGCCGCAGGGCCGACGTCCTCGTGGTTGGGGTCAACTCCGACCGGTCGGTCCGCGGCCTCAAGGGGCCGGGCAGGCCCCTGACGCCTGCCGGCGAGCGGTGCCGGGTCCTGGCCGGCTTAAGGGCGGTTGATTTTGTGACGGTCTTCGACGCGCCCACCCCGCTGTCGCTCATCCGGGCCCTCCGGCCGGATCTTCTGGCCAAGGGCGGCGATTGGAAGCCCTCTCAAATCGTGGGGGCCGACCTCGTTCGATCGTACGGCGGGAAGGTGATCGCGGTGCCCTACCTGGCCGGCCATTCCACCACCGGTCTGATCCGCCGGATCAAGCGCTTGCGAAAGATCTAGGACCGCTTCGGTGAACCCCCCTGGCAGCCGCCGCTTTTCCAAGGGCTTTTTGCGGGTGGTGGATGCCAACCTGAACCGGGCCCGGGAGGGCTTGAGGGTTTGCGAGGAGGTGGCCAGGTTTGTGTGGCTGGACGTCTCGCTCACCCGCCGCTGCCAGCGCCTGCGTTACGCCCTCACCCGGTCGGCCGAGGCGCTGCCCCTGCGGGGCCTTCTTTCCTGCCGTGATTCCATCCGGGATGTCGGCTCGCCGGGCCGGCGGGGGCCGGGGAGGGCCCACCGGGGCCTTCCGGATCTCCTGTTGGCCAATGTCCGCCGGGTGGAGGAATCCCTTCGGGTTCTGGAGGAGTTTTCCCGATGCCTGTCGGTTTCGAAGGCCCGCGCGTTTGGCGAGCTTCGATTCAAGGTTTACGATCTTGAGCAAAATCTCCTTTCAAAACGTACGTCTTTACGTGATCGTTGACGCCCAGGCGCTGGGATCCAGGGAGGCTCTCCCGGTGGCGGAGGCCGCTCTCCGGGGAGGGGCCGACTGCATCCAGTGGAGGGACAAGGCCGGCTGCGACCGGGATTTCCTGTCGGCCGCCTGCGCCCTGCGCCGGTTGACCCGGCGCTTCCGGCGCCTGTTGGTGGTGAACGACCGGATTGCCGTCGCGCTTTTGTGCGGGGCCGATGCCGTTCACCTGGGGCAGGAGGATCTTCCCTTGAAGCGGGCGCGCGCCTGGGTGGGCCGGAAGCTTCTGATCGGCCGCTCCACCCACTCCCTGGCGCAGGCGCGGCAGGCCCAGCGGGAGGGGGCCGACTACGTGGGGGTGGGCCCTGTTTTCTCCACCCCGACCAAACCGGATTACCGCCCGGCGGGCCTGTCCCTGCTGGGTCAGGTTCAAAAGGCCCTTCGGATTCCGTGGGTCGCCATCGGCGGCATTGACCTCAAAACCTTGCCTGCGGTATTATCGGCGGGTGCCAGCCGGGTCGCGGTGGTCCGCGCCGTCTGCCAAGCCCCCGACCCCCAGAGGGCGGCCCGCGCCTTTCAAAAGGCGCTTGACCATCACTTACGCACCCAAGGAGAATCATGAGTCTTCTGGTCATCGGCTCGATTGCGCTGGATTCCATCCGGACCCCCTTTGGCTCGGCCAACAACATCCTGGGCGGCTCCGCCACCTACGCCGCTTTGGCCGCCAGGCTCTGGGGCCCGGTCCATGTGGTGGGGGTGGTGGGGACCGACTTCCCGTCCCGCTACGGCCGGCTGCTGTCGAGCCGCGGGGTGAACGGCTCGGGCCTTGTCCGGGTGCCGGGAAAGACCTTTCGGTGGAAGGGCAGCTACGACGAGCATCACCAAGCCACCACCGAGTTCCTGGATTTGGGGGTCTTCGCCCAGTTTCGCCCGAAGCTCTCTGACCCCTTGCGGAGGGTGGAGACGGCTTTCCTGGGCAACATCCACCCGGGCCTGCAGGCGGATGTTTTGCGCCAGCTCACGCGCCCCCGGATCACCGCCTGCGATTCCCGGGCCGACTGGATCCGCGGCCAGCGGCGCTCCTTCCTGCGCTTGCTCACGAAGGTGACCATGGTTTTCCTGAACGACTCCGAGGCCAAGCTCCTGACCGGCGTCTCAAGTTTGGTGGAGGCCACAAAGGCCCTTTGCCGCCTGGGGCCCGCGGTGGCGGTTGTCAAGAAGGGAGAGCACGGGGTCTTGGCGGCCAGCCGGGAGGCCTTCTTTTCACTCCCGGGCTATCCGGTTTCCCGGGTGAAGGATCCGACCGGAGCCGGCGACGCCTTTGCCGGCGCGGCCCTGGGGTATCTCGCGACCCGGAAGCGCTTGACCTGGCCGGCCCTGTGCCAGGCGGTGGAGTTTGGATCGGTCACGGCTTCCCTGGTCATTGAGTCGTTTGGGACCAGCCGCTTGGCTCATAGCAGCCTCCGGGATGTGCTCGCGCGCCGGCGGGCTTTTCAATCCCTCGGCAAATCCATCGCGCTATGAAATCTCTACTTGGGGAAGGTGATTTCCTTCGGAAAGGGGGGTATGTTGGGGGGAATGGGAAATTCCCCCCAACAAGACCTTCCTGCCCCTGCCTGCCGGTAGGCAGGGAAGGCAGGCCCGGGAAAGGGGAATACCAGGGGGAAAACCAGCGGAGCGCGTTTTCCCCCTGGAACGAGTTCCGACCGTTGAACGTCAGACGCTGCCTCAGCCAGCATGGTGTAGCGATATGATAGAGTCTCCTTCGCATGGTTTGGCCACGGTAGGAACTCGTTGCGGGTGTAGTTCAATGGCAGAACACGAGCTTCCCAAGCTCGATACGGCGGTTCGATTCCGCTCACCCGCTCAACTCTTGGCAACACAGGCAGGGGTGACAGGCTCTCGAACCGCAAGGGGGCAGACGGGGGAGACCGTCCCCCGTCTCTTTAAGGAGGGTGGAATCGGTAGGGAACCTGGGTTCCCTACCGAGGAGCGAGCCGCGAGGCGAGCGACGGTTCGTTTCCGCTCACCCGCTTGGATTCTTGGCTTGGCGTTTCTGGCGGGCTGCACGCAGTATCTTCAGCCGCCCCGCGAGAGCCCATCCGCCAGCGGTACCTTTTATCACGTGGTGGTCCGAGGGGAGACCCTTTGGCGGATCGCGAAACGCTACGGGGTGACGGTGGGCGAGCTGGCGGCCGCGAACCGGCTTTCGGACGCCGAGCGCATTGAAACAGGCCAAAGGCTGACCGTTCCACCCGCGAGGCGTCCGGTTTCCGGTTTTTCCGTCGAGAAACCGGCCCAGGAGCGGGAAAGCTTCATCTGGCCGGTGGAGGGAAGGGTGGTTTCGGTTTTTGGCCTGCGGGGCGCCGGCGGCATCAACAAGGGGATAGACATCGAGGCCCCGCGGGGCGCCGAGGTCAAGGCCTCCCGAGGGGGGCGCGTCAGCTTCACCCATGAGAATCTTCCCGGATTCGGCAAGACGATCATCCTGGATCATGGCGAGGGCTTCGCCACCGTGTACGCCTACCTTGAGGAGATTCTGGTGAATCCCGGGCAGGGCGTGGACCAGCATCA
Source organism: Candidatus Omnitrophota bacterium (assembly GCA_016177405.1). Lineage (GTDB taxonomy): Bacteria > Omnitrophota > Gorgyraeia > 1-14-0-20-64-10 > 1-14-0-20-64-10 > JACOVG01. Next base: position 67,143 of record JACOVG010000013.1, read on the forward strand.
GGTGATCGCCCGGGTGGGCGCCGGCGGGCGCTCCAGGGCCTCGGCCCTTCACTTCGAGGTCCGCAGGAAGCAGAAACCCCAGAACCCCTTCCACTACCTGCCATGATTCTTCGATCGCCCCTGCGCGCATTGCTCTCCCACCTTCCGAGTCCCCTGTCCATCGCAGTTCCCCCGCCCTTGGTCTGGGGGAGAGGGCTCG
>JACOVG010000014.1 GCA_016177405.1 Candidatus Omnitrophota bacterium
ACCTTGACCTGGGTGCCGCCGCTCCCCTTCCAGGTCCGCACAAAGTCCGCCAGGCCGTCGTTGTTCATGTCCACAAGCATGAGCTGATAGTCGGTGTAGTTCCCGGAGGTGGTGTTGTCCCAGTTGGAGGCGGCGCCAAAGGGACTGCCGTCAAACCGGCTGTCCCAAAGCTCCTGCCGGTCCCATTCAAGATCGTCCAGCTCATCCCCCAAGAGATTGATCTGCTGGGTGAGCGAGGAATAGGTCAAGGAGGCCAGCGTGTCGTTAAGAGCGGTCAGCGTCTGGTCCAGATCCTGCAGTTGGCCGGTCAGGTCTGCCTGCTGACCCTGGAGATCGGCAATCTCCGCCTGCAGGCCGGCCCGCTCGGTCTCGAGGGCGGCGATCTGGGCCTGGATTTCATCGCCGATGCCGGGCTGGGCAGCCAGGAAGTCTGCCTTCTGGGCCAGCCACCCCTCGATCCAGGCGAGCCGCCGGTTGATCTCGCCGCGGCGGTCGCGGGCGGCGCGGCCCGCAACCCCCGTCAGCGTGGCCAATTCCGCCTGCAGGGTGCCGCGCTCCGCGGCAAGCGCCCCTTCCCGCCCATCCAGGAAGGCTTGAGTCTCCTCCGGGGTGGCGGCTGGGTTTTGCGTCAGGAACTCCGTCAGCTCATCAATCAATCCCACCCGCCCTCCGACGGCAGCCCTCTGCGCCCTCTCCGCATCGGTCAGGAAACTGTCGAGCGAGCCCACAAGATCAAGCTGGCCTTCCGTGCCGGCAAGCTGGGCTGCCTCTTGCGGTGTCATCGCCCAGTAAGGAACCCCTTCCCGGGTGTCGAGAAGCCGTGTCGTGGCCAGATCGTAGCTGTAGAGGAGAAGATTCTGGGTCGTGGTCTCCGAGCCGTCCCAGGTTCGGGTGATCGTCCGGGTGGCCGTCTCCTCGGCCAAAGTCCGGCCGTGGGCGTCCGGCCTGCCGTCGGCGTCGGAGTCCAGCATCGGGTCGAGGTAGGTCGTCAGCGTATGGGTCCAGGAGGTGGTCCCCAGCATGTCCTGGGTGGCGGAGAGCGACCCGTGCAGGGTGATCGTGCTGGCGGCCCGGCCGTCCCCATCCAGATCCCAGAGGGTGCCGGTCAAGGCCCCCAACTCCGCCTCGCTTAGGGAAACCGGCGCGTCCTCCGGCTCATAGACATCCACCAGCCGTCCGGCAGCCGGATCGTACGCGTACCGCAGGCGGCTCCCGGTGACGGAGCGGGCCAGGTCGAACGTGAGCCCCAGGGAGCGGGTGGCCGCCTCCCGGGCGAGGGCCCGTCCCAGCAGAATCGTGTAATCGGTCGTGGTGACGGCCTGGGTCTCGTTGCCGAGGAGGTCCGCCGTCCTGGCCAGGGTGCCGGCAATCTCGGCGTCGGCGGTGGAGCCGTTGCCGTTGAAGTCAAACGGCTGGCTGCCTGCCAATCCCGGATCCACATCCGCCTCGGTGAACCCGAAGAACTCCTGCAGGGAAATCGTCCGATCCGCGGCGGACATAAGGAGTGCCGGAATGAACGCGAGGCCCGTGGCATTCAGATACCTCCGGCGGCTTGCCGGATCAGCCTGCGGCAGAATCTGCGCCAGCTCCTCATCCGACACCACCCCATTCCCGTCGAGATCCGCCACCTCGGCGCCGGTGGTGAATTGACTCTGCTGCTTGTTGAGGGTCAAGGTCGTGGCGCCGTCAAAGCTCCGGGTTTCCGTTTGAACGGTGGTCAGCTCGGCCAACGGCTTGTTGAGGATAAAGATGAAGCGCTCGGTGATCTGGAAGGTCTTGGTCAAGGTCCCAAAGGGATCCTGGTTGATGGAGATGGTTCCGGGGAATTCGCTGATTGTCTCTCCGGCAAAGGTCATGCTTGCCGGCAGCTCCTTAACGCCATCGGGCAAGCCGTCCCCATCCAGATCCCGGGTCTCCAGAAAGCCCTTGTCATCGTAGGTATAGGCCACCTTGCTCGCGCTTTGGCCCTGGGTGCCGTCGAAGCCCCTGGAGGAGCTTTCCGTGGAGACGATCTTCGCCAGGGCCTGGCCCCGCTTCACCTCATATTCGGTCTGGGTGACGCTTACCGAAATGGAGCCGAACGGATCGGAGATCACCGTCCCTTGTCCCCGGATCGTTTGAGGGGGCCTGCCAGGATAGTCAAACTCCCATCCGGTCACCTCTTCCGGCCTCAAGAGGGTCCCCTGGAGAATCCCTTCCTGGACGCCGTAAAGAACGCCGGTCTGATCCAGAAGGCCGTTCTGATTCTGGTCGTACAGATCCTTGATGGTCCCATCCGGATCGAGGAGGTTGGCGTTCCCGAACGCCCGGAGATCGTCGGCGGTCTGCGAGCCGTCACTGAAGAAGTAGACCGCGTGATTCTCGCCATCGGAATAGGTTCCATCCGCCGTTTTTGTCCTGCTCGCTGTGGCCGCCTCCGCCGGCCGTCCCTGCCCGTTGAAGACCCAGTACCGGTTGGACGCCGTGATAACCCCCTGGGTTCCAAAGACGTCCTGTGTGAGGGTGACCGCGCCGGTGAACTGGCGGCTGGAACCGTCGAACGGATCGATGTAGGAAACCTCCGTCTCTTCCACGGCGGCGAGGAGATTCCCATAATTGAACACCCCATTCCCATCCGGGTCGAACTGCGGCTTCAGGGTGTCGGTGCCGGGTAGAACGTAGTTCGTGCGCTTAAGATCCGCTCCGGCCTCCGTGCCGGTGCTGTAGCTGGACCGGGTGACGGAGTGGCTGGTGGAGCTGGAGCCGTCCATATTCCGCGTCTCCGTGGCGGCGTCGCTCTGGGCCAGAAGCGGTGTCGATCGCCGAAGCAGGTACTTCACCTGGCTCGTGGTGGTGGAGGTGTTGCCGAAGAAGTCGGTGGTGCGGGTCACGTTGTCGTCGCCGGTCACCCGGACGAGCAGCCCCCGGATGTCCAGGAGGCCGTCCCCGTTCAAGTCGAAATTGGCCTTCAGGGTGCCGTCGGCGTTGAGATAATCGGTGTCGGCCCAGGGGGTGCTGGGATCCTCCAGATCCTGCGCCCGCATCGGGGTCTCGGCGCTGTAGGCGTAATGCAGGACCTGCTTGGCCGTGGTCACAGAGCCGGTGAAGGCGTTGCCGGTTCGGGATTCGTTCACCGATTCCCGGATCTTGGCTTGGCCATAAATCACCTGGAATTCCTGCCGGATGCCGGAGAGGCCGTCGCCGTCAATGTCGTCCGGGGTCGTCACGTTCCCGAAGAGATCGGTGTCGGTGGAGGCGCCGGCGGCCGCGGCGGATTTGAGGAGGCCGATCAGGAGGCGGGTGCCGCCTTGATCGGTGGTGAGATACTCCGAGCGGATCGCCCCGGTGACCGGATCCACGTAGTCGGTCTCTGCCCAAGGGGTGCTTGGGTCGTCCAAATCGGCGGCTGTCTCCGTGCCGTCCGTGTAGCCATAGACCGTGGTGACGGCACTGATGGAGACATCCCCCTGGGCGGAGCGGGTTTCACTCTGGGCGGCGGCCCGGAGCACCCGGATCAGGCTCGCGTTTAAGACCGTGTAGGTGTTGGTGGTTTTGACGAGCCCCTTGCCGCCAAAGAGGTCGGTGGTCAGGGTGACCGGTCCGATGTGGTTCTCGGCCAGGCCGGTGAAGGGATCGGCGTATCCAACCTCCAGATCCTGGGCGCTCTCAACGCCCCAGCGGTCGCCGTCGGCAACATCCAGGTTTTCGTCGCCGTCGGCGTCCGCCACCAGGCCGTAGCCGAAGCCGGACCTGCTCTCGGTGTGGGAGGTCGAGCCGTCCACGTTGACGCCATCGGCGAGGGTGTGGTTCTCCTGCTGGGTGAGGCGGCCGGCCGTGTCGTAGGTGGAGTCCGTCTCGGTAAGACTCGTGCTCACGTTGCCAAACAGGTCCCGGGTTTCGGCGCTGGTGGTCACCGAGCGGGGCCTCACCTGGCCGATCGCCCCGATCGCCTCATACGTGGTGTCGCTCACCTGCCGGGTGTGATCGCCAAACGGCGAGCGGTTGATGAAGATCGTCCCGGCGGCGGTGGTCTCCTCCGCGAAATCGCTGGTGTCGCCGTCTCCGTTCAGGTCGCGCGTAAGCGTCGCCTCAAGCTCGTCGGCGCCGGTCAAGACCCCCTGCGCGTTGTAGGCATACTGGAGCTTGCCCAGACTGTAGCCCAGCGTTCCATCCGGGCCTCGGTTGCGGCCGTCCGTCGTGGCGACGGCGACGACCGCCCGCCCCAGGATCACCCGGTAGTCGCTCTGGACCTCGTTGACATACTGGTTGCCGCCTAAGTCCCGGCCAATCGTCACGCCGGCTTGGGCTGTCTTGTCCGCCTGCAGGAGGGGATCGGCGTAGGAGATCTCGCCATCCTGCGCCCCCATCACCAGGTTCTGCCACTTCATCGTCCCGTCCGCGGCCGCGAAGGGAGCTGCCACCACGCCTCCCGTCACGTAGTCGGTGTCCGCCCAGGGGGTGGCGGGGTCCTCAAGGTCGGCGGCCGTCTCGCCCCCCTCGGTGTAGAGGTACCTCGTCGCCGAGAGGTTGTCGCTGAAGGAGCCGTCGATGTTGGTGGTGTGAGCCTGCGTTTGGACCAGGTGAAGGCGCGGGTTCTGCCGGCGCACGTCGTACCGCTGGGTCACCTGGCTTACGGTTCGGTTGCCGAGGATGTCGTCCGAGGCGGAGGAAACCCCGCCCTCCACCTTAAGGAGAAGCCCCCGGTGATTGAGTTTGCCGTCTCCGTCGGGATCCAGGGAGGGCTTGAACTGCCCGCCCGCCAGATAATCGGTGTCGGCCCATGGAATCGCGGTGTCGTCGGAGCGCTCCCCCGCCTGGGAGTAGGTGTAGGCCTGTTCGAAGCGGCTGGTGGAGACGGCGCCGTCCACCATCTGGGCGCGCACCTCATTGATGGAGCCGGAGAGCCTCGCCTGGTTGTGGAAGATGACAAACTCCTGCTGGATGCCGGCCTTGCCGTCGCCGTCCAAATCCGCGGAGGTCGTCATATTGCCGAGAAGATCGGTATCGGTGGAGTTGCCGGCCGCGGAAGAGCCCTTCAGCAACCCGGCCGCGATATGCTGGCTGCCGTCAAAATCCACCACCAGGTAATCCGTCCGGATCGCCCCGGTGGCGGGGTCCACATAGTCGGTGTTGGGAAGATTGCCGGCGTTTTCGTTTCCGGTGGTGTAGCTGTTGGTGGTGGTGATCCGGCTTATGGAGCGATCCCCCTGCAGGGAGCGGGTTTCGCTGTCGGTGATGGCCTGGGTCACCCGGAAGAGGCCGGAACTCTCCAGCTTGGTGTAGCTGCTGGTGGTCTTGATGAGGCCTTTGCCGCCGAAGAGGTCGGTCGTGGTGGTGACCGCCCCGGTGTGGGTTTCGGCGGCGGCGGTGAACGGATGGGTGTAGGCGATCTCAAGGTCCTGGACGCCGGTGGCTCCCCAGTGGTCCCCATCGGCGACTTCCAGCGTCCCGTCTCCATCCTGGTCAGCGCTCAAGCCGTAGCTGAAGCGGGTGGCGCTTTGGGTCTGGGAGGTGGAGCCGTCCACGTTGACGGCATTGGCGGTCGTTTGGTTCGTTTGGGAGGTGAGGCGGCCGGCCGTGTCGTATTCCGAATCGGTCTGGGTGCTGCTCGTGCTGACGTTCTCCACCGGCCCATAGATGGCGGCCGTGGTGGTCACCCTCCTCTGGCGGGCCTGGCCGTTGATGATCACCGTCTCGTTGTTGGAGATCCGCGTCTCGGTCACGTCGCCAAACAGCGATTGGCTGATCGCGGCCGTTCCTTGGTGGGTCACGGCGCGGCCGAAGGCGGTGAGCGTCACCTCCTCGTCGGTCTGCGCCAGAAGCTCTCCACGCGCCCCTGGAGCGCTTTCCCGATAGGTATAGGAAACCTCGGAGAGGGCTTTGCCTGAAGTTCCATCCGGGCTCGCGCTGGCGCCCTGGGTAGTCGAGTTGGCCAGCCGGATCATTCCAGAGATGGCGCGATACGTCCCGGAAACCAGATTGACATTCTGGACTCCACCCACCTCCTGGGAAACGGTAACCGTACCTCGATGCTGCTTGGCCTGTCTGTCGATCGGGTCGGTGTAGTCGACCAGCTCATCCCGCGCTCCGATCGCGACACCCACCAGGTCAAACCGGCCGTCTCCATTCTGGTCGAACTCCGGCAGGATGCTTCCGCCGGCAGCGTAGTTCGTCTGCGCGAGGTCCGCCGCCTGCTCATTGCCGGAGGAGTAAAGTGTTGTCACCTTGCTGACCGTCGTGGAGATCCCTCCCTCCAGCCCCTTGCCGATGGTCGTGGTGGTGGTGACCATTGCCCGCACAATCCCCTTGGAGTCCGGCTCGTATTCGGTGGCGGCCCGGGTTTGGGTTCGGTTGCCCACGGCGTCGATCGCTTCGGTTACAACCAGGGCCCCTTCTTGGGTTCCAAGATCCTTCAGGTCCAGATAGCTGACGGAAAGCTCCTGGATATCGGTCAGGCGGGCTCCATCGTCATAGAGGTAATCCAGTTTTCCGTGGCTTTCGGCCGCCGTCCCGTCCAGGTTCAGGGTAAAGGCGAAGGTCTCGTTCCGGTCCACCCGGATCTGGCCTGTTGGGCTGTCGCCCTGCCGCCGGGTCATGGAATAGAGGTTGCGCGTCAAGGTCTGCGTCCTGTTGCCGAAGGTGTCTGTCGTGTCGGTCACGGTCCCGGCAAAGAGAGCCATTCCAGACCCTCCATCGGTGACTCCCTCCTTGGACCATGCCTTTGAGCTCAAGGGGGTAAAGGCAATCCTTTCGCCATCATCCAGGAAATCGCCGTCGCCGTTTAAGTCAAACTGGCTCACCTCAAAAGCCTCCGCCGCTCTGGACTTATCGTCGTAGGCGTACCGCACCAAGTTTCGGCTCACCGCTTGAGAGCCGTCCACGTTGCTCACCACGCTTTCCGTGGAGGCCGCGGCCACCCGCGCCTGCCCCAGGGCGCTTACGATGTAGCGGTTCCTTGTGATGGTTTGGGTGGAGGTCCCAAAGGCGTCTGTCCCCAGGCTCACCGTTCCCTTCGCCGCCAGGGTAACCCCGCCCCTCGTCACCGTCGCGTCCACCTCTTCAACAGAGAGCAGTTTCCCGTTTTCATCAAACGTGTACACCAGTTGAGAGCTGGAATTCCCTCCCGATCCATCCAGTCCTTGCGTCAAAGTTCCCGCCGCCGACCTCACGACCCTCGCCTGGCCCTTGATCACCGTGTAGTCGTCCACCGTGGAGGTGGTGAAGCTGTTGAAGCCGAAGGCGTCGG
>JACOVG010000016.1 GCA_016177405.1 Candidatus Omnitrophota bacterium
CGCAGGGACACCCCGAACGGGGGTTCCGACACTCCCGGGCAGCCCCGCGACGCATGGCCACCCACCGGGGGAGGGGGGTGAGGCGCGCAGGGACACCCCGAACGGGGGTTCCGACACTCCCGGGCAGCCCGACTCCGAGCGGAAGGCCCGGGCAAGCTTTCGGTGCTGGAAGGGGCGTGCCTCATGAACACGCCGATGGTTTTTGGGCGGGAGGAGATCCGCTCGGCCCTGGTCAAGAGGATCGAGGGATTCTCGGCGGGATACCGCCAGAATCTGGCCTTGCTGGGCCCGGGGGGAGCGGGCAAGTCCTTCCTCATCAGAAGGATCCTGCAGGAAGAGGTTTGCCGCTTCCCCTTGCTGATCGCCGTTTACCTCGAGATCCGGGAGAAGGAAAGCGCCACCGAGTGGACCCTCCGTTTTCTGACGTCGTTCCTTTATGGGTTCCTCAAAAGCGACGGGGAAGGGGAGATTCCTCTGGGGGACCTGCGCGGGCTCATCGAGCGCTGCCGCGGCCGCGTCCCCTCTTTTGCCGCCGAGGCCCGGGAGCTTCTGGAGGTGGCCCAGGGGGGCTACACCCAGGAGCTGTTTGACCGGCTCTGGGATCTTCCTCATCGTTTGACCCAGGAGTCCGGCCGCCTGGTCCTTTTGGTCCTGGACGAGTTTCAAGGCTTAAGGGCCCTGGCCGTCAAGGACCCCCTGGGAAGGCTGGGCAAGAAGATCATGATGCAGCACAACACCCTTTTTGTTCTGATCTCCTCCCGGCCCGCCGAGGCCCAGGCCATCCTGCAGGGAAGATTCAACCTCCTGTTCGGCCAGTTCGAGGTGATACCCCTGGCGCCGCTGGATCCTCCCTCGGCCCTTCGCGCGATCCGCGGCCACCCCCAGGGCCAAACGCTTGACCCGTTCCTTGCCCGGCTGACCATAGAATTGGCGCAGGGTTACCCGGAATATCTGGATCTTCTCCTGACCGGTTTTGGGCGGGCGTTTCCTCCAGGGGATCCTCCGGACCCGGCCGATGTCATCCGGAAAACCCTGGCCGAGTTGTTGCTGCGGCCCGCGGGCATTTTAAGAGGCCGCTTCGAAGAGCGCCTCAAGTCGCTGCCGGTGGATGTGGCGCGGCCTTTTTGGGTCGAGGTTCTGGCGGCCTTGGCCGGGGGCCATCACCGGCTCGGGGAGATCCATCAGGCGGCGGGACGGGGCCGGCTGGCGGTCAAGCGGGCGCTTGAGGTTCTCGAAGAGGCCGGGTTGGTTGTCCGGCACGGGGTTTTCTACCGGATCCCGGACCGCCTGTTTGAGCTTTGGCTCTTGACGGCCTATCCGGTTCTTCAGGGCTTGGAATGGGTCCCGGAGGATGTATCGAGGGAGCAGTTTTACAAGGCTCTCAACAACCGCGTGAACCAACTGCGCGAGAATCTCCGCAAACCTCTGGAGGAGCAGATCGTCTGGCTCGTCTGCCAGTGGGGCAACGAGATGGCGGAGGTGGAGGGCCGCCGGCTGCTGCTGCCCGCCTTCCGGAAGGTGGAAAGGATCACCCGGGCCAGCGGCCAACGGGCGCTTTGGGCCAGGGGGGATGGTTCCGGCAAACGGGATTGGCTCATCTTCCCGGTGGACGGCCCCCTGACGGAAGCGGCGGCCCTGCGGATCTCCCAGGAGGCGAAGGCCGTCGCCTTCAGGAAATGCCGGAAGTTTCTCTTGGGTCCTTATCCCATCGAGCTTAACGCCCGCTTGATCCTTCAGGGGTGCCGGATTCCTCTCTGGGACCTGCCGACGGTTCACGAGCTCCTTTCCCTCTATGGCCTGGCGGGATTGGCCTTTCTGGATGAAACCGCCGCCTCCTCCGTCTTGACCCGGGAGATTGCCCCGGCGGTCTTGGAGGCTTCCCCTCCTGGCGCGGAAAACGAGGTGGCGGGGTGAAACGCCTCTGGGCCCCCTGGAGGATCGGCTACATCCTTCAGCCCAAAGCGGTGAACGGGCGGGGGTGCCTCTTTTGCCGCCTGCGCCGCCCGCGGTCGGGCGCCAAGGAGCTTGTCCTCACCCGGGGCACTTTCGCCTACTCGGTCTTGAACCGCTATCCGTACAACAACGGACATCTGCTGGTGGTGCCTTACCGGCATGTGGGAGCGTTGAGCCGCCTCACCCAGGAAGAGTGGCTGGATCTCTGGCGGCTGACCCTGGATGGGATGGAGCGGATGCGCAAGGTTCTCCGTCCGCAGGGCTACAACGTCGGCTTCAATTTAGGAAGGGCGGCCGGCGCCGGAATCCCGGGCCATCTCCATCTTCATCTGGTTCCGCGCTGGGCGGGGGATGTCAATTTCATGCCGGTCTTGGCCGATCACCGGGTTGTTTCCCAATCGCTCGACACGGCTCACCGGCTGCTGGCCCGGGCTTTTCCGCTTCGAAGCCCCGCGCGCCCGAAGCGGCGCGCCTGAAGACCCGGTGCTCACCCGAGGCGAGCTGGAGGCCATCGAGCGAAAGACCCTCGCCCCCTACGCCATCGCCTCTTCCGCTTCCAGGGGGAGGGACCGCCGGGAGGCCGAGCATCCCTACCGGACCTGCTTTCAGCGCGACCACGACCGGATCATCCACTGCACCGCCTTCCGGCGGCTGGAATACAAAACCCAGGTTTTCGTGATCCATGAGGGGGATTATTACCGGACCCGGCTGACGCACACCCTGGAGGTTGCCCAGATCGCCCGGACCGTCGGGCGGACGCTGGGGCTGAACACCGACCTGATCGAGGCCATCGCCTTGGCCCACGACTTGGGCCACGGCCCCTTTGGCCACTCGGGAGGGGATGCCCTGGCCGAAATCATGAAGCTCCGCGGCGGGTTCGACCATAACCTGCAGGCCCTTCGGATTGTGGACCGTCTGGAGAATCGCTACCCCGGCTTTCTGGGGCTCAATCTCACCTGGGAGGTGCGCCAGGGGCTGAACAAGCACCGGGCGGCCCTGGAAGACGGGAAAGCCCCGGCCCCCCAGTTGGGCCTGGAGGCCCAGGTGGTGAACATCGCCGACGAGATCGCCTACGACCATCACGACCTGGACGACGGCATCACCTCGGGCCTGCTGAAGGTGGAAGCCCTGGGCTCGGTTCCCCTCTGGCGCCAGGCCCAGCAGGAGGTCCGCGGGCTTTTTCCGAAGGCCTCCGCCCGTCAGCGCAAGGACGCCGTGATCCGGCGGCTCATCAACGATCAGGTCACCGACCTCCTGCGGGAATCGACCCGGAGGATCGGGCGTTCCCGGATCCGGCGGCCCGCCGATGCCGAGCGCCTGCCGGGCCCGGTCATCGCCTTCTCTTCTTCCATGTCCCGTTCGCGCTCGCCCTTGAAGGCCTTTCTCCAGGAGAAGCTCTACCGCCACCACAAGGTGGTGCGGATGGCCGACAAGGCCCGGCGCGTCGTCACCGCTTTGTTCGAGGTGTATCTCAAGAATCCCGATCAGCTCCCCTTCACCGCCACCCAGCGCTTGAAGGCGGAGCCTCCCCACCGGGTGATCTGCGACTACATCGCCGGGATGACAGACCGTTTTGCGATGGATGAATATCGCAAGCTCTTCGTATAATGATGAGCTAAGGAGGTTGGTCTCTTAAGGTGACCGGTTTACGCGACCTGATTCAGGCGGCCCGCTTCAAGCGGCTCAAGGAGATTCTGATCCGGGGGGTCCAGGCCCCGATCTGGTGGGAGATCCCGTCGGCCGCCCCGAAATCCCTGGAGTACTCGGCGGCTTGCCGGACCTGCCGTTTCGTCCGCGCCTCCGCCGGGAACCGCCGGACCTGCCAGAACCGTTTTCTGAAGGCGCTTGAGACTGCGCGCGCGCGCAAGGATTCTTACGCCTTCATTTGCCCCATCCAGCGCCATGCCGTCTGCCTTCCGGTGGTTTCGGAGGGCGAGGTTCAAGGTTACGTCGCCCTCTGCAACCACCTGAACGCCTTCCCCCGCGAGACGCTTCAATGGGCCCCCTTGGCCTTGGAGACAGTCCTGGCCGAGGCGGAGCGCCGCCAAGAGCTCAAGAACCTCTCCGAGGCGATCCAGCCCCGGTGCATCGCCCTTTCCACCGTCCACACGATCCACCGGCTGATCAGCTCCACCCTCAACCTGGAGGAGCTCCTGCCCCGGGTGGCCCGCTTGACCTGCCAGGTGTTGAGGGCCCGGTCCTGCGAAATCTGGTTTGTCGACCCCTCCAAGAAGCGGCTTCAGCCCCAGGCGAAGGTTGACGCCGTCAAGCCGGCCGCGCTCAAGGGAGAACCAATCCGGATGGGGCAGGGAAGGGTCGGCCGGGTGGCTTCCACGGCCCGTCTGTGGGTGTCCAGGGAAGAGATCGTGGTTCCCCTGGTGGAGGAGGAGGTGATGGGGGTGATCCGCGTCCGGGGGAAGCTCAAGGGTTCTTTCGGCAGCTTGGACCAGGAGATCCTGACCACCCTGGCCGAACAGGCGGTCGTGGCGATCCGGAACGCCCAGATGTACGAACGGCAGGAGAAGATCACCTGGGGGACCATCAAGAGCTTGAGCGCGATCCTGGACGGGATGGACACCCACGCCCCCCATGGGGTTTCCAATCCCAAGGTCTTGTCTGAAGTGGCGCTGGCCATCGGCCGGAAATTGAGACTCTCCGAGAGCCAGGAGGGGCCTCTTCAGTACGCGGCCTGGCTCCACGATGCCGGAAGGGTCGGGATCCCGCAGGAGATCCTGAAGAAGACCGAGAAGCTGGCGCCGGAGGAGTTCGCCAAGATCAGGGAGCACCCGGTCAAGGGGGCCCACTTCCTTCAGTCGATCGAGATCCTGGAGCCGGCCATTCCGATCATCCTGCACCACCACGAGCGCTACGATGGGACCGGATATCCCAAGGGGCTCGCGAAGGAGGGCATTCCCCTGGGGGCCCGGATCCTGGCGGTGGCCAACGCCTTTGAGGCGATGGTTTCAGAGCGCCCCTATCGGAAGGCGATGTCGGTGGGGCAAGCCGCCCAGGAGATTGCCGCCCATGCCGGAACCCAATTTGATCCTCAAGTGGTGGAGGGGTTCTTGGAGCTGGTTCGTTCCGGCGCGGTCCAGGAGATCCTGAAGAAAAGGCCTTGAAGGATTGATTAAGAAGCTGGGGCTGGCGGCGGCCCTCTTCGCGCTGGCCGGGCTCATCCCGTGGCCGGTCACCTTCTTGGCCAACGGGATCTGCCTGTCCGCGTCGGCCCTGACCGGCTGGCACGTCTCGGCGAAGACGGTGGTGTGGGCCCCCCTGCGTTTGCTGCGGGGTGATGAGATCAAGCTGCAGAGCCCTCAAGGGGCCCGCGTGCACCTGGTGGGCCTGCGGGTTGAGCCGGCGGTTTCTTTGGTCAGGGCCGGAAGGGTGGGTTGGCGGGTGAGGGTTTCGGAGATTCGAATGGATCCCGGCTCCTTCGGAATCCGCGACCGGCTGGTCCTGGAGCTCTTGTCGGCGGGACCGCTGGCCACGGGCTCGGAGGCCCTTCTGGAGTGGAGCTTCAAGGAGGGTTTCGCGCTGAAGGAGTTTGCCCTGGCGGGTTCTTTGGTGAGGGCCCGGGCGCGAGGCCGTTTCTGGCTGGGACGGGAGATGGAGGGGACCCTGACAGGGGACTTGGACGGAAGGCTTTTGTCGGGTCTGCGCTTGATGGGTCCCTCAACGGTTCAGGATTGGGAGCCTTTTTCGATACAATGGGTTCGTACCGGGGCGGGGGGCTACGGCTCCTTCGCCCTGAAGCACAGAACCTTTACTTGGAAAACCAACGGAGACTAACCCGATGAGGCAGGTACTCGTTCTACTGATTCTTCTTAACGGCGCGGGCTGCGGCAGGGGCTTCGCCATCCTGGAGCGTCCCAAGGGGCAGATCGAGCTTCACCAGCCCGAGGTTGTTTTGGCTCCTCTGACCGTCACGCCGCCCACCGCCTCGGTTTCCAAGCTGGGCATCGACGTCACCGTCCGCTACGCCGCGCCGGCGGAGCTGGAGAACTTCTTCAAGAATGAGAAGATCTTCGGCAAGCTGGCCGGCAAGAACCCCTATCCGGCCGAGACCCTGATTTTCTACGTGAAGGTCGCCAATCACAGCGCCAAGAAGATCAAGGTCAACCCCGACGATTTTGTGATGATCGACAACCTCAACATCCAATACGCCGAGCTGTCCCCGGACAACATCTCCGCCCTGTACGAAACCAAAGCCAACGTCTGGGCCTACGCCAAGTCCACCGGAGACCTGGCCCCGGGCCCCTACGGGATTCCGCTGAAGGCCGCGGCCCTGGCCGGCGGGGGCGGGGGACGAAAGCTCCATTACCTGATCAAATCGGTCCGCCTGGCGGGGGGCTATGTCCACCCGGGGATCGCCTACGACGGTTATGTGGCCTTCCCCAGGCCCCATCCCAACACAACCTCCGTCCGGGTGCTCATCGCCAACCTGAAGACGGATTTTAATCCGGCCGACGAACCAGCCACGGCCATCGACTTTGAATTCCCCCTTGCCGTTGAAAGCAAGAAGCCCTGAAGCGGGGCAGGTCTTAGGGGGCCTCAACCCGGAGCAAAACCAGGCGGTCACCGAAACCCAAGGCCCGGTCCTTGTCTTGGCCGGCGCCGGAACCGGAAAGACCCGCGTCATCGCCCACCGCGTGGCGCATCTGCTGAACCTCAACCCGGATCTTTCCGCCTCCAACCTGCTCGCGCTCACCTTCTCCCGAAGGGCGGCCGAGGAGATGCGCCGACGGGTCGAGGAACTCCTGGGCCGTTTCGCGGACGACTTGAACTGCTTCACCTTCCACAGCTTTTGCCACCGTTTCCTTCAGGATCACGCCCTCGGATTGGGTCTGGCGCCGCGGTTCACCCTTTTGGACCGGCTGGAGTCGTGGATCTTCATGCGGCGGCTCCTGCCCGAGTTCAAGCTCAAGGTTCACTGGAATCTCGCCGATCCCTCCGCCTGCATCGACGGATTCCTGCGCTTCATCGGCCGCGCCAAGGACGAGCTCGTGGGACCCCTCGAGTACGCGGCCTGGGCCTCCACCCTTTCCGACGCCCAGGAGAAAGCCGCGGCCCGGGAGATGGAGCGGGTCTACCGGATCTACGAGGAAAGAAAAGAGCAGTCCGGGATGCTCGATTTCGGAGACCTGGTCGTCAGGACCCTCAAGGCGCTTCAAGACCATCCGGCCCTGCTGGCCCATTACCGGGAGAAATTCCGGTACATCCTGGTGGACGAATTCCAGGACACCAACGTCGCGCAGATCGCCCTGGTGAGCCTTCTGGCCGGGCCGCCGGGAAACCTCTGCGTCGTGGGGGATGACGATCAAGCGATCTACCGGTTCCGGGGCGCCTCCTTCGCGAGCTTCCTGATGATGAAGGCGGCCTACCCCCAGGTCCGGGTCCTGAAGCTCACCCAGAATTACCGGTCCGCCCCGGCGATTCTCTCTGCCGGGGCGCGCCTGATCGCCCACAACGAGCCGGACCGCTTCGATCCCTCCAAGAAGATCTGGACCCAGAATCCCAGCCAGGGGCCGGTCCAGGTGTGGACCTGCTCCAACGAGGGGCACGAGGCCGCCGCCGTCAGGCAGATCATCGAATCGCTCTACGCGCGCCAGCCGGAGGCCGAAAGGCGGTTTGACCGGATCTCGGTTCTGTACCGGGCCCACGCCCACAAGGATCTCCTGGTCAAGGAGCTGGAGGGCCGGAAGATCCCCTTTCACCTGGCCCAGGGCATCGAGCTTTTCGAGCAGGAGGCGATCCAGATGGTCATCGCCTTCTTGAGGGTGGTCCGAAACCCCGCCGACAGCCTCCACCTGTTTCGGATCTTGTCCCACCCGGTCTGGGGCGTTCCGCTTCAGGAGCTTCTGCCGGCCAACCGGCTGGCCAAGGAGCGCCGGGTGCCCCTGGTGGAGATTCTTCGGTCCAAGGAGCCGGCGGGGTTGAGCGAGACCCTGGCGGCCGCTTCCGGTGAGCTGTTGCGGGAGATGGAGCAGGCTGTTTCCGGGCCCGGTTTGAGCGACGCGGCGCGCCTGGTTCCCTGGGCGGTGGAATCGACCTTCCTGAAGGCTCTTTTCACGCCGGCGCCGGAGCCTGCCGCGATCCGGGCGAGCCCCCTGGCGGCTCTTGGAAAATTCCTCCGGCTGGTTTACCGGTACGCGGCCCATCACCCGCGGGCCAAGGGATTGGAGGCCTTCCTTTTCTATCTGGAGGCGATCGAGGAGATTCAAGCCGACCCTTTTTCCGACGAGGAAGAGGAGCCGGGCGACCGGGTCAGGCTCATGACGGTCCATCAGGCCAAGGGCCTGGAGTTTGACTGGGTGATCCTGCTCTCCCTCATCCAGGGCCGTTTTCCCTCCAGGGCCCGGCCCGAGCCGGTCCCGTTCCCCATGGCCCTGATGAAGGAGACCCTTCCTTCCGGGGATTGGCACCTGCAGGAGGAGAGGCGCCTGTGTTACGTGGCGGCCACCCGCGCCCGGAAGGGCCTGATTCTGATGACCCAGGAGAGGGCCTACCACCGCGCCTCGGTCTTTGCGCGGGAGATGCTGGAGGGGGCCGTTTCGTCGGAGATCCGGAAAGAGCCGTTTCCCTCCGTCGAACCCCTCGCGTCCGATGAGGCCGCGGAGGCGGCCTCGCCCGCGGTCGAGCGCCAGGTGCTCAAGCTCCTTTCGCAGGTGAAGAGCCTGCCTGCCGATGACCAGGCTGGATTTGAGGGCCTCATGGCCAAGCTCACCCAGGCGGCTTCCCATCTGCGCTCGAGCCCCAAGCCCGCCGGGGGTCAACCCAAAGCCCTGAAGCTGCCGGAGGCCTTTAGCTACTCTCAATTGCAGACCTACCGCTACTGCCCGGCGAAATACCTCTATGCCTATCTCTACCAGATTCCGGTTCCCGCGACCGCCCAGATGACCTTCGGGCTGGATCTCCACGCGGTCCTCGAGGCCTTCTACCGCCGGATGATTGAGACCTCGGAGGTGGCGGGCCTGAAAGAGCTCCTGGCCTCCTTTGAGAAGCTCCACGCGCCGGGGCGCTACGGCGAGGCCGCGCAGGATGAGACGTACCGCCAGCTGGGGATCAAGATCCTGACCGATTTCTTCAAGAAACACGAGGGCCGGTGGGAGGCGCCGCTGGCGGTGGAGAAGCCCTTCACCCTGCGCCTGGGCGATGTGACGATCCGGGGGGTGGTGGACCGGATCGACCGGCTTGCCGGTGGCGGGGTGGAGATCGTGGATTACAAGTCCGGAAAACCCAAAGAGAAGGCCGACGCCGACGAGCGCCTCCAGCTTCGGCTTTACGCCGTGGCCGCCCAGGAGATCTTCGGCCTGGACCCCCGGCGGATCAGCTTTTACTACCTGCAGGCCAACGAGAAGCTCTCCTTCGAGGAAGATCCTGCCGCCTTGAGCCAAACCAGGGAGAAGATCCTCGCGCTGGCCAACGAGATCCGCTCGGGCGATTTCACCGCCGACCCCTCGCCGGCCAAGTGCCGCTGGTGCGACTTCAAGCGCCTGTGCCCCTCCAGCTTGGCGTAAATGTGGTATAATTTGGCCCATGCAGGAGGAGCTGTTCGACGAGCTCAAGGCCGAACCCAAGCCCAAGGGGATCACGCCCCTCTTCTTCCCGCATCGCTTCCTGCGGGTTCGGATCGCCTATGAGGATCTGGTCTGCGCGATCCTGGGGCTGTCCCTTCTGGTGCTGGGGGGCTTCTGCGTGGGCGTGGAACGGGGAAAGGCATTGACCGTGGCGCCGGCGGCGGTGAAGCCTTCCGCTCCGGAGGTGAGCCGCCCGCAGACGGTGGAGGTGGCCTCCGTCTCGCTCAAGTCGGAAGAGCTCACCCGCGGGAAGGTTTCCGCGGCCGTTGCCTCTCCCGCGGCGGCGGGATCTTATGTCATTCAGCTGGCCAGCTACGTCACCGAGGGCCCAGCCCGCACGGAAGCGGAGCGCCTGCGCCGCCAGGGCTTGAACGCCCAGGTGGTCGCCAGCGGACGCTATTTTGAATTGAGGGTTGCCGGTTACCGGACCCGCGACCAAGCGGTTTCCACCCTGGCCTCCCTAAGGAAAACGTATCACGATGGATTTGTGAAAAAGGTTTCCTCCTAAACATGTCTCTGCATTCAAGCTTAAAGTCCTCGTCCAAGATGAAGCGGCACCGCTCGGTTCTCTCCCGGTTGGAGAGGATCCATCGCCTGGCGGGTCAAGGTTTGCTCGACGTGGAGACGGCCCCCCTCTTGGGTTTGCCGAAGGTCAAGCACTTGAGGATCAGAATCAAGAAGGAGAAGGCCGCCGCGGCCGCTCCCGCGCCGGCTGCCGGGGCCAAGGGCGCTCCTCTCGCCAAGGGCGCGGCCCCTGGCGCCAAGGGGGCCGCACCCGCCAAGGGTGCCGCTCCCAAGCAGGGAGCGCCTGCCGCCAAGGCGCCGGCCGCCCCCGCCCCCAAGAAGAAAGAGTGACCCTGCTGCCCCCTGGGTCTCTCTGGCGCCGGAACGCGCCGGAGAGAAAAACCGCCGGTTTCTTCCTCGCGGGGCTGGCCCTTCTCGCTTTTGCCCCTTTGATATCCCCGGCTGAACCGATCACTTCCTGGTCTGATGAAACGGGACAGCTCGTTCCTTTCGTCGGTCTGGTGACGGGGGATCGCGTCTCCGTGCGGGGGCTGCCGTCTCTTTCCGGGGAGGTTCTTCTTTCGATGCCGAAGGGCTCCAGGGTCAATGTCCTGGAGAAGCGCAGCGAATGGTTTGGCGTGGCCTTGCCCCCTCAAGTTCCCGTTTTTGTTTCCAGGGCGTATCTGAAGGCCGGCCCCTCGGAATCGCAGGCGCGCGTGACGGGACGGCAGGTGCACGTCCGGTCCGGACCCTCGGCCGCCTACGCCTCCCTGGGGTTTCTCGACCGGGAGGCCGTGGTCCAGATCCGTTCCCAGGGCCCCGAGTGGGCGGCGATCGAGCCTCCCGATTTCTGCCGGGGGTGGATTCATCAATCGTACGTCACTTTTCTTGAGCGGCTGCCAGCCTCATAATAAAGGAAAACCCATGATCACATTGGACGACTTTAAGAAGGTTGAGCTGAAGGTGGCCAAGGTCCTGGAGGCCAAGCTCCATCCGCAGGCCGACCGGCTTCTCTTGCTGCGGGTGGACGCGGGTGGCCAGGAGAAGGAGATCGTGGCCGGGATCGCCCGCCACTACACGCCGGAAAGCCTGACGGGGAAACTCGTGGTTCTGGTCAATAACCTGGAGCCGGCCGTGATTCGTGGTGTGGTTTCCAGCGGGATGGTCCTGGCCGCGTCGGATGGCCAGGGGTTAAGTCTCCTGACCCTCGACAAGCCGGTCGCCGCTGGCGGTGAGATCCGTTAAGGGAGTCACTGCCCGCCAGATGCGCCGCTTGGACGAGCTCGCCCAGAAGCGCTTCGGCATCCCGGAGCTTATCCTGATGGAGCATGCCGGCGCCGCCGCGGCCCGCGAGGCAAAACCGCTGCTGCCGCGCGGCGGTTCGGTCCTGGTCCTATCGGGCGGGGGAGCCAACGGAGGAGACGGTTTTGTGGCGGCCCGGCATCTGGTGAATGCCGGCTTCGAGGTCCGGGTGGCCGTTTTGTCGCGCCCCCGGAAGATCCGGGGCGCCGCGAGGACCAACCTGGAGATGGTCCGCCGGCTGGGCTTGCCTTATGAGTTTCTTCCGGATGAGAAGGCCTGGGACCGATGGCGAGGCAAGGGCAGGGGTTTTGACCTGATCGTTGACGCCCTCTTGGGGACCGGTTTGAAGGAGAACGTCCGCGAGCCCTTTGGCTCGGCGATCCGCTGGATGAACCGAAGCGGGATCGCGATCCTTTCGGTGGATCTGCCCTCCGGGATGTCGGCGGATACGGGCCGTCCCTTGCCGGTGGCGGCGCGCGCGAAGGTCACAGTGACCTGCGGCCTGCCCAAGGCGGGCCTGCTGAAACCCGAGGCCTTGGCCTGCCGGGGAAGGTTGGTGGTCGCCGACATCGGTTTGCCCAGGGCGCTCACCCGGAGAAAGGGGCCATGGAGTTCCTCCTAAGTCTCCTGCTCCTTTTTCCCGTCTTCATGATGGCGGTGGTGATTCACGAGGTCAGCCACGGCTGGGCGGCCCTCCGGCTGGGGGACGACACCGCCTTGAGGGCCGGCCGCCTGACCCTCAACCCCCTCAAGCACATCGACCCGATCGGCACGGTGGTCCTGCCGCTGGCGCTGGTCTTCTTTCGCTCCCCCTTTGTCTTTGGGTGGGCGAAGCCTGTCCCGGTGTCGTTTCTGGATTTGGCCCATCCCAAGCGGGACATGATCTGGGTGGGCGCGGCGGGCCCCCTTTCCAATTTCCTGATGGCCGGGGCGACCGCCTCGCTCTTGAGGTGGGCGGCTCCCTTCCTGCCGGAATGGATTCAGGCGCTGGCCCAGTATTTTGTTCTGGTCAATCTCGTCCTGGGAACCTTCAATCTTCTTCCCATTCCGCCGTTGGACGGCTCACGGATTCTCGCGGGGATTCTTCCGGCCTCCTGGGCCCGGCGCCTCCTGGCCCTGGAGCCGTGGGGGATTGTTCTGGTCCTGGCGGCCCTTTACCTGGGAGTCATGGAGAGGTTTCTTTGGCCGCTGGTGAGGCTTCTCTTGAAGGGGCTGGGGGTATGATGCCCACGCCCATCCGGGTGAGAGTCTCTCTGGGGGCGCGCGGCTACGACGTTTTGATCGGCCGGGGCCGCCTGGAGCGCCTGGGGGCCTGGACCCGGCGGCTCGCGCCGGGCAACAGCGCCGTCATCATCAGCAATCCCACCGTCTTGCGGCGCTGCGGCGCCCCGGTGGTGAGTGCTTTGACCCGGGCGGGATTTCCGGTTTCCACCCTGACGATCGCCGACACCGAACGGGCCAAGAGCATGGCCACGGTCAGCCGATTGCTCGCCGAATTGACCCGCCTCGCGCGGCCGGGTTGGAAGCCGTTTCTGGTTTTGCTGGGGGGCGGTGTCGTGGGCGATGTCGGAGGGATGGTGGCCGGGCTTTTCCGCCGGGGGGTTCCTTACCTCCAGCTTCCCACGACCCTCTTGGCCCAGGTGGATTCGGCCATTGGCGGAAAGACCGCGGTGGATTTGCCGCAGGGAAAGAATCTGGCCGGCCTTTTCTACCAGCCCCGCGGGGTTTTTATCGAGCTTGATTTCTTAAAGACCCTTCCCGACCGCCAGTTCCGCTCGGGGTTGGCCGAGATCGCCAAGTGCGCGGTGATCCGGGATCCCAAGCTTTTCGCTTTCCTTGAGCGGACGACCGTGGAGCGCCTGCGCGGCCGGCCCTCGGAGCTGGCCTGGGTGATCGGCCGCGCCGTGAAGGTGAAGGCCCGCGTGGTTTCGGCCGATGAGTTCGAGAAGAAGGGGATCAGAACCGTCTTGAACCTCGGCCACACCCTGGGCCACGCCCTGGAGGCGGCCTCCCATTTTTCGAGGGCCTACGCGCATGGCGAGGCGGTGGCGTTGGGGATGAGGGTTTCGGTTCAGATCGCCGGGACGCTGGGCCTTCTTTCTTTGGCGGAGGCCGAAAGAATCGGCGGGCTCCTCACCCATCTGGGGCTTCCCTCCAGGATCCGCGCCGTGGCGATGAGGGATCTCCTCTTGGCGATGTCGCACGACAAGAAATGGGCCGAGGGGCTTCAGCGGTGGGTTCTGCCGGCCGCGGTGGGGAAGGTGGTGGTGCGGCGGGGGGTTCCCTTATCGGTGGTCAAGAGCGCCATCCGGAGTTTCCTATGATGCGCCTCTTCTTCCGGGGCCAGCCGCCGCGCGAACGGACCAAGGAGCTCCATCAGTTGGAAAAAGCGCTCGGGGTCCGCTTCAGAGACCTGTCCCTCTTAAACCACGCCCTGGTTCACAGCTCTCATTTCTCCTCGGTGAAGCCCGGCACCATCCCGGGCGACAACGAGACCCTGGAGTTCCTGGGGGACGCGGTCGTGGGCCTGGTGATTTCCGACGAGCTCTACAAGCGCTCGCCGGTCTCCGCGGCCGTGGGCGATCTGGCCAAGGTGAAGTCCCACGTGGTCAGCCGCGCCTCCCTGGGGAAGATCGCGCAGGAGATGGGCCTCGACCGCTGGATTCTTTTGGGCCCGGGCGAGAAGGCGCGCGGGGAGGCGCAAAGACCCTCGGTCATCGGCTCGGCTCTCGAGGCGGTCCTGGGGGCGGTTTATGTGGACCGGGGGTTTAAGGAGGCCTCGAGGCTGATCCACCGGCTCTTTCACCAGATGGTGGAGGAGTCGGCCTCCGGCGAGTCCGACGCCGACTACAAGTCTCTCCTTCAGGAATACACCCTGCGCTATTTTCGCGTGACCCCCGACTACCGCGTCGTGGCGGAAAGCGGCCCCGGGCACCGCCGCCGTTTCCAGGTGACGGTGGGCTGGAGAGGGAAGGTCTACGGTCAGGGCTCTGGCCCCAACAAAAAAGCGGCCTCGCAGGACGCGGCCCAGGTGGCCTTAAATCACTTGCTTTCCCCCCGCCCTTGAGGTAGAGTGTCTTAATTTTAAAGGAGCACCCTGATGGCGGAAACCACTCCCGTAGGTCAAGAGATAGGCGAGATCATCGGTTTCTTCGCCGTGCCCAGCGCGGCCATCATCAAGATTTCCAAGGGGACGCTCAAGCTGGGGGACCACCTCTGGATCCGCGGACACACCACCGATTTGAAGGAGACCGTCCAGTCCATGCAGGTCGACCGCGCCGACATCACCGAGGCGAAGACCGGCCAAGAGGTGGGAATCAAGGTCTCCCAGCGGGTCCGCAGGAACGACAAGGTTTATAAGATCTCGCCTTGAAGCAGACATGATTCGTTCGGCGCGGCCGGAAGAATCCGATGCGATCCTCCGGTTCGTGTCGGGGGTCCTTGCCTCGGAGTTCCCGAGGGAAGCGCCCCATTACGAGACCAACGATCTGGTGGGATTTCGGGCTTCTTATTCACCTCCCAAGTCCACCTTCCTGGTGGCCGAGGAGGATAAAAAAATCGTGGGAACCCTCGGGGTCAAGGCCGATGCCGGAAAGACCGCCATCTTGAGGCGGCTGTTCGTGGATCCGGCCTACCGCCGCCGGGGGATCGGCCTTCGGTTGATCCAATCCGCCCTGTCGTTCTGCCGCGAGCAAGGCTACCAGGAAGTGGTGATCCGAACCTCCACCCGCATGGAAAAAGCGATCCACCTTTGCCAGTCGCTTCGATTCAAGGAAGAGGGCCGCTGGGACATGGGCGAGGTGAGCCTGGTGCTTCTGCGTTTGAGGTTGGCCTAAAAGATCATGGTTCCAGAAACCCCCGGCGTGAAGGTCCTCACCGAAACCGAGATTCAATCACGGCTCTACGGGGAATACCTCGGCAGGCGAAACAGGCCGGGGGCCCCCGTGCTTGAGAAGAGATCGTCTCCCGTCTCCTCCGCGGCCGATCCCCAGTGGACCGGCGTTGAAATCCTCAAAGGGGAGATGGAGTCCCTGCGCGCCCAGCTCATCCGCCTGCGGCGGGAGCGGGAAACCCTGGAAGAGGAGCTGAAGGTGTTTAAGGCGCCCCGGAAGAAAGAACCATCCCGCCGGAAAGGGGGGTGGGTCGCGTCACTGGCGCTCTTGGGGTTGTTGAGCTATCCGCTCGGGCAGAGATTTCTGCAGGCCTCCCCCTCCTCCGTGGAGCCTTCCCCCTACACCCTGCAGGTGGCCGTCTACCGCCAGAGGGAACCTTCCTCCCTGGCGGTGGAATACCTCCAGGGATTGGGCTATCCGGCTTTTCTCGCGGAGTCTTCCCGGGGCCTGGGAAGGAAGCAGTTTCGGATCTACGTGGGGCAATTCGTGACGCGCGCCGAAGCAGAAGGGGAACGTCAGCGGCTGGCTTCGGACCCTCGGTTTTCAGACTTCAAGGACGCCTTCGTCCGCTTTCAGTAAGAACTCTACTTCAGCTTCAGCGTTCGAGTCTGGCCATCCTCTTCCAGATCCACCTCGTTGCGTGTAACCCGGGTCACGGTGGCCCGGCCGATGGTCCCGCCTTCCTCCACCACCTGCTCGTTGATGAGCGCCAGCGATTTTCCTTGGCCTCCGGCGATCACCCCGCTCAACCGCCACTGGCTCTCGGCCGAGCGCAGGAGGTTGAGTCCCAGGTTCGCCTTCGCCAGCTGGGTGGGTGCCGGGTTGGAGGCGGCGGCGGTCATTGCGGGTTTTGATTCAACACCCCGGCGAGCGCCCCGGGGAATCAGCACCACCAGCAAAGCCAGCGCGGCCAGCGAGGCCGCGCCGTAGAGCCATCTGGGTTTTCCGCCCGCGGGGGGCGGGGCCGCCGCCGGGGCCGGGTGGTCCGCTTTTTGCAGGGCCTGCGAGATCAAGCTCATGCCAGAACCTCCTTTTCTTTTAGAACCGGCTGCATAAATCCGCGTGAGCCGCGTTGCGAGCGCCAGGCGGCCAGATCCAAGGAACGACGACGATGGCGTACTGGATGACAGTACGTCGAGGAGGAGTGACGAAGGAAATGGCCGCCTGCCGCCGCAACCCGAAGGGCTGGGCGGATTTGCTTCGCCGCGCGGTGTTGCTCGTCGTCGGCGCAGCGCTCCTTCGGCTGCGCCGTCCTCCTCGCGCCTTGCGCGGCTGGCAACTCCGTCCAGCGCGGCCACGGGGATTTACGCAACCGGTTCAAGTTTTTCTTTCAGCGCTTCCGCGACCACACCGGCGTCGATGGTTCGGGTCTCGCGGACGAATCCGGCCAGCAGAACCGCGTCGCAGACAAAATTGATCTTCCTTGGAATTCCCCGCGAGGCCCGGGCGACCGCCAGAATCGCCTCCTGGGTGAACTCCGGCGGACGCTCGGCGCGGGCGATCTTCAGCCGATGCTGGATGTAGTCGGCCACTTCCTCCAAGCCCAGGGGATTGATCCGATAGCGCACCGCGATCCGTTGGGCCAGGGCCCGCAGGCGGGGGGTCGCCAGCCGCTCCTCCAGCTCGGGCTGGCCCACCAGGACAATCTGGAGGAGCTTGGCCTTGGGGGTTTCCACGTTGGACAACAGCCTCACCTGATCGAGGGTGGAATGGTTCAGCGCCTGGGCCTCGTCGATGATCAGAACACCGCAGCCGCCGGTCTTCGCCTGCGCCAGGAGGAACTGCTCCAGGGCGGCCAGGAGGGCGTAGCGGGTTGCCGCCTTCACCTCCACGCCGAAGTCATGAAGGATGCTCCTTAGCATTTGAGAGCCGCTCAAGGAGGGATTCAGGATCAAGGCCGTCCGGGTGGGGGCCTCCAGCCGTTCCACGAGGGCTTTGGCCAGGGTGGTCTTGCCGGTGCCCACCTCGCCGGTGATCATCAGGAACCCCAGGCGTTCACGGATGCCGTAGGTCAGGTGGGCCATCGCTTCCTGATGCTGGCGGGAGGGATAAAGGAAAGCGGGATCGGCGGTGACGTGGAACGGTTTTTCCTTCAAGCCATAGAAGGCCTCGTACATCCACCCTCCCTTGAATGACGTTAGCCTACCACGATTGCAATCCCGTTGCAATTTTGTTACCTTACTTACCGTGACAAGGCCCATCTCAAAAGGAGACTAACCCATGTGGGAAGGAATGGACAAGCGCCGTTTTCCTCGCGTCAACTACAAGTGCTCGGTCAGCCTCAAGCAGAAGGGGGAAACCGCGGTTCTTCAGACCGTGACCGAAAACCTCGGTTTGGGCGGGGTGTGCGTTCTGCTGGACAAGGGGCTGGACATCTTCTCGCCGGTTTCCCTGGAGATCAAGCTCGACGAAGTGCAGCCGCCCGTCTCGGCTTCAGGGACGATCGTCTGGGTGGTGCGCCGCAGGGAATTCAAGAAGGGGGGCTCCTTCGACACCGGAATCGAATTCTCCGAGCTTTCCCCGCAGAACCGGTCCAAGATCGAGGCGGTACTTGCCAAGCTCGACGCCCCCGCCTAAGACGCCGGGCGTCACCACCATCGAGCCGGCCCTCCTGTATTCGGTTTTGTGCGATGACGTGCGCCGGGAGGAAAACGGCAAGTTCATTCTCCTGGGGCTGTTTGAGACGATCGGCGCCCGGGAATTCCCCGCGGTGCACCCCACCCTCTTTGTGGTCAACGGCTGGATCGCCGGCTGCGGCTCCTTCCGCCAGTACAGCCGGATTCTGGATCTGGGCGGCCAGGAGCTGGCCCGGGACCAGGAGACGGTCTTCCAGTTGAGCGACCTCAAATCGCGCCACTCGGTGATCGCCCGCTTCAACAACCTGGAGCTTCCGCAGCCCGGAGAGTATGCCGTGGAGGTTTTGTTAAACGGCGACTTGAAGGTTCGCTATCCGCTGGTGGTCGAGCAGACGCGCTAGCTAGATCGCGGGCGGCGACGTGACAACGAGCGCCGCCGCGTCTTGAGGGCTCGCGTTCTTGAGGGTGTGGGGCAGGGACGCCTGGAAGTAAAGAGAATCTCCCGCCGTCAGGTCAAACTTGCTTTGCCCCGCCTCCACCTCCAGCCTACCCTTGATCACGTAGAGGAATTTGTCAACCCCCACAGGGGTTTTCTCCTTGGCCGTGCTCTTTCCGGCCTTGAGGGTGAGCAGGGCGGGGAACATCTTCTTCAGGGGGCCCTGGGTCAGAAGGTCGAAGCGGCCTCCCCCCTTCTCCAGAATCTTCCCGGAGACTCCTCCGGCCTTGCGGTGCTCCGCGGCCGTTTCCAGGGGATCGGCCGCCGCGTAGAGCTCGGCCAGCCGGACCCCCAGGGCCTGGGCGATCTGCGTGTGCGACTCCAGGGTGCCGGTCATCTTGCCGCTTTCGATCCGGCTTAGGGTGGAGATCGTCACCTGCGAGCGCTTGGCCAGATCGGCCAGCGTCCACTCCCGGGCGAGCCGCAACTCCTTGATCTTCTTTCCGACGTTCTTCATTTGGCGAGAAGTTTCACTATACCTAAAAACCGGCGGCTGTCAAGCGGGATTTTGCGGGATATCAAAATTTTTCTTGACATATTGCAACTTATGATATATTTTTGCAATTTTCAGGTTTATCCCATGAGACCACACCGGATCCCCCTGGCCCTCGCGGGCCTCTTGACCCTTGTGGCGGCCTGCGCCGTGAGCCGCCCCAGGGCGGCCCGGCCTCCCCTGGCCGCGGACATCCGCGCCCTTCAGCCGGCGGAGGGCGGGGGTGCCGCCATGGCGAAACAGCTTTCGGAAGAGGCCTTGCCGCCCGTACCGGCGGGCGCCTCTTTGGAGCCCACCATCCGCGAGCTCCACCAGGCCGCGATCCGCTACGCCGAGGTCGGCCCTGAAAAGATACGCCGCTGGCGGACCGGGGCCGTCTTCAGGAATCTCCTGCCGAAATTCACGGTAAGTCTCGACCGGGACCGGAACCGCACCATCGCCTCCTCCACGTCAGCAGGCAAGACCACCTTCACCGTGGGTCCGGAAGACGAATCTTTAAGCGTGGATTTTGACTTCACCTGGGACCTGGCCAACCTGATCTGGAACACCGATCAAACCTCCATTGACGTCCGTTCCCGCTTGATGGTCCTGATGCGTCAGAAAATCCTCGAGGAGGCGACCCAGGCTTACTTCGAGCGCAAGCGCCTCCTGCTGGAGTTTAAGGCCCAGCCCACCGACGACCCGGTGCTCCAATCCGAGCGGGCCTTGAGGGTGGCCGAGATCACCGCCAAGCTCGACGCCTTGACCGGCGGCTGGTACTCCGCCGCCTTAAAACAGGCCGGGGACGCTCCATAAAGGGACACCCCAACGCGCTCAAGGGTGATACCATGTTCTCAAATGAAGCGTCCCTTGTTCTCACTTGGTTTGGCGGTCGTCCTGCTGGTTCTGGCGGCTTCGGGTTGCGCGACGGTCGGGCCCCGGGTGGACTCGGAGGAGATCCGGCAGGCCAGGGAGATCCTGGAGGTCAAGGCCCAGCGCCACCAGTACAAGCAAGCCGTGCGGGTGAGCGAGGTCACCGAGCGTGTGGTGGCCGTCCTGCCGCCTGCCGACCGGGCCAAGGAGCCGATCCCCTACACCGGGGTGCTTTTGGATCAGCTTACCCCGGTCAATCAACGGGCCTTTGGGATTCCGGATGCCAGGGGCATGGTGGGCGCGGATTTCCCGCCGGGGGCGGCAGGCAAGGGCGGCCTTTCCGCCCCAAAGCCGCGCGCCGGCGTGGTGGTGATCGGCGTGATCGGCGGCTCCCCGGCCGCCCGCGCCGGATTGCGGCCCGGGGATCTCCTGGTTTCGCTGAAGGACGCGAAGGGCAAGGCCAGATCCCTCAAAAGACCCGCCGATGTGGCGGACTCCTTCAAACATTTCAAACCCGGTGACACCGCCTCCGTCACCCTGGAAAGGGAAGGGGTCTTGTTCCCCGTGGCTCTCCCCGTGGGGGCGAAGGGGTACCGGGTTTCGGTGCAGGTGGTGGATGAGGATGAAGTGAACGCCGCCGCCAGCCCCGGACAGCTCTTTGTGACCTACGGCTTGATTCGCTTCGTCAAGTCGGACGACGAGCTGGCGGTGGTCCTGGGCCACGAGCTGGCCCACCTGACCAAGGGGCACATCGCCAAGCGGATGGGGACCGGCATCTTGGGCGGGATTGTGGGGGCGGTGGCGGGGGCGGCGGTGGACATCGTTTTGCCGGGGGCCGGAAGCGCCATCAGCCAGATCCTTTCGGCCGGCATCCAGGCCCCGTTCAGCCAGGACTTCGAGCGGGAGGCCGACTACTTCGGCCTCAAGTACGCCAAGGCGGCCGGCTTTGACATCCAGGCCGGGGTGGACTTCTGGGAGCGCTTCGCCATCGAGGTCCCCAAAAGTCTCCAGCAATCCTTCTTCAATACCCACCCCACCTCGCCGGAGCGGATGCTGCGCCTGAAGAAGGTGATTCGGGAGCTTGCTACCGAGAGTTCGGCCAGCCCCTCCCCGGCTCCTCCGTAACCTCGCCGTCCTTCAAAGAGACAACCGACCGGCCCACATGGAAATAATCGTTGGCCTTTTTGGCCGCGGTGGCGTAGCCCTCATACTCGTCCACCTCAACCATCCGGTTGGGGTGAACGGTAATCTCGAAACAGCGCTGCACCAGGAAACGGTGTTTTCCGGTCGGGTAGTGCATCCCATCCTTTAACAAACGGATCAACGTTGTTCTATCCATCGGCTTCACCTCCCATCGGGGTTTGTCTATCCTTTTGCAATTGCAACTATACCCCATCCTTCCATATTTGTCAAGTTTATTTTTCATTTTTGATCAATCCTTCCTTTTTTATTGTAGAATCGGCTTGACATCCTTCCATTTTTGTGAGATTATTGCAACGTGACCGACATTGGAGAAAGGATACGGGTATTAAGGAAAGAGCACGGGCTTAGTCTGGAGGAGCTCTCGCACAAGAGCGGCGTTGCCCTGGCCACCTTGAGCCGGCTGGAAAACGGAAAGGGAAGCGGCACCTTTAAAACCCACCGGAAAATCGCCGAGGCCCTGGGCCTGGCCATCAGCCAGCTTTACCAGGGCTTCGAGGACTCCGGCCCCGAGGAGGAGGTTTCCATCTTCCAGCCCAAGCCGGAGGAGGCGGAGACCTTCACCTACGATGACAAGGCCTCCTCCATCTTCCTGGCCAGCCAGATTTCAGGGAAGAAGATGTTCCCCCAGATGATTGTCCTTCAACCGGGGGGCAGGACCGCCCTCGAGCAGTACGGCCAGGGCACCGAGCGCTGGCTCTTCTGCCTGGAGGGGGAGCTCCTGGTCAAGGTGGGCGGCAAGGAGTTCAAGCTGGGCCGGGGCGGCACGATCTATTTCAAGGCCTCCCAGCCTCACCAGTTCAGCAGCCTGGGCAAGGCGCAGGTCAAGGCGCTAACCGTTACCACTCCGCCTGTTTTATAGTGTAAACTTATGCCTGTGAGCAAGCCGCGCATCCTGATCTGTGACGATGAGCCCGGGGTCCGTGACTCTCTGAAGCTGATCTTGGAGGGGCACTTCAACCTGGCCTTCGCCGCCGACGGCGAAGAGGCGCTGCTCCAAATCAAATCCCTCCACCCGGACTTGGCCATCCTCGACATCAAGATGCCCCGGATGAACGGCCTGGAGTGCCTGAAGCAGATCAAGCTGCTGGACCCCAAGCTCAAGGTTCTGGTTTTGACCGGCTACGAATCGGGCGACGTCGCCTCCGAAGCGGTCCGCGCGGGCGCCGCCAACTACCTCACCAAGCCCCTCGACCGCCAGAAGCTCCTCTCCGAGGTCCAGTCCCTCCTCACCCCCCAGGGCCCTTAACCCGTGTAGTCGCTCCACCCCCATGCCACCCCCGGCCCCCTCCCCGAGTCCCGCACCGCCCACCACCCAAGCCACCCCTAGCACCTTCACCGTCCGACTTCCGCTATGAATCTGAATATTTTCTGTTCAGCTTCCAGCGCGATTAATGCGATAACAAGTTTTACACTCGGCCTCTTTATCTATTTGAGGAATCCACAATCCAGGCTCCATCAGATTTGGTGGTGGATGAGCTTAGCCATCACTCTCTGGGCAACGGGTTTAGCTGTTTCGTTTGGCGCGTCCCCGTCGAATTATGATTTGGCTCTCTTTGTCCTCCGCGTTGGCGATACAGCGGCGATTTTTATCCCGTTGCTCTATCTTCACTTCATCGTTGTGTTCCTTGGCCGTACGGATCAACAGAAGGTGCTGAAGACCTTTTACGGGCTTAGCATCCCTTTGGCTCTCTTCGCCTTTTCCCCGCTTTATATCCCTGGGCTTAAAACAAAGATGGGCATTATGAACTTCAACGACGCCGGCCCTTTGTTTCTGGCCTTCTTTGCCCTCTATCTCTGGGAACCTTTCCACGCGTTCCGGTTGATGCTGCAGGCTAGGGCAGCATCAACCGTTATTCGCAAAGCGCACATCACTTATGTCATGGCGGCGGGGATCGTGGGTTTCCTTATGGGGGCGGCATGGTTTCCGCTGTGCTTCGACATTCCAATTTCGCCGCTCTTTGGGTGCTTCGTTTGGTTCTATTGCTTCTTCGTAGCGTGGGCCGTCTTCAAATATCAACTCTTTGACATTCGGGTTGTTATTCGTAAAAGCCTGGCTTATTCGATTCTCATCACCTTGCTAACGGTAGGCTATTTCGGCATCGTATATGGTGTCGAGAAGATTTTCCAAACTGCCTTTGGTTACCACTCGGTTTGGATCTCGCTCATGGCGTTTGCCGTAATGGCGCTCGTTTTCCAGCCCCTCAAGGTGGGCATCCAGCGCTTGGTGGACTGGCTGATCTTCCGCAAGCGCCACGAAGAACTGGTCAAGCACGTGGAGCGTCTCGAACAAGAAGCCCTGCAAGCCGAAAAGTTCAAAGCCATTTCCACCCTCGCCACCGGCATGGCCCACGAGATCAAGAACCCATTGACGGCGATCAAAACCCACGGGGAATTCCTGCCGGAACGGCATGGTGACCCAGTTTTCGTCAAGCGGTTCAGCGAGTTGTTGGCTCAAGAGACCAGCCGCATAAACGGAATTGTCCAGGATCTCCTGGACTTCGCCAAGCCCAAGCCTCCGCAACTCAAGCAAGTTGACATTGGCCATCTGATCACCTCGACGGTGGACCTCCTCTCCGGCGAGCTCTCCAAGCACCAGATCCGCTGGACGATCAACTGTCGTCATGATGGTGCCACCATCCAGGCCGACTCCGACCAACTTCGCCAGGTCCTGATCAACCTCATCCAGAATGCGGCCGATGCCATGCCCAACGGCGGCTCGCTCACCCTCGCCACCCAAGCCAACAATGGCCACCTGGAACTGACCGTCTCCGACACAGGGCAGGGGATCCCCAAGGAGATTCTCCCCCGAATCTTCGACCCCTTCGTCACCACCAAACCCAACGGCAACGGCCTGGGCTTGGCCGTGGTCTACTCCATCGTCCAGTCCCACCGTGGCACCATCCACGCCGCGAGCTCCCCCGGCCTCGGTGCCACCTTCACCGTCCGGCTTCCGCCATGACCCTCCTTCAGCATAATATCCTGGCGTTTGGTCTTACTGCGGTTACGACATTTGGACTTGGTCTCTTTGTCTTTCTAGCTGAACCTAGAAAACAACTAAACCGCATTTTTGGCCTCTACTCCCTAGCTATATCGTGGTGGGGTTTTACCGAAGCCTTTCTTCTTGGGGCTCCGTCCCAATTGGCGGCGAATTTCTGGTCATACATTGAGTGGCCAGGGGTGATTCTTATTGCTCCAACCTTTATTCATACGGTCTTTCTCTCTATTGGAGAAAGAGGAAGGAAAAGCAGGGCTATCCTTACAGTTGCATACGTCGCTAGCTTAGTCTTTCTCATGCTTCACCTGTTCACCGATTTACTCACAAAACCTCCTAGATCGAACGTGGCATTCGTTCACTTTCACAACGACATCACGACCGTTGGTTGGCTCATCCCGCTTACTTTCCTGATCCTTGTGAATATTGCTCTATTTAAACTATGGCACGCCTATAGGGCGGCCACTGGGCAACGACGAATTCAGCTGAAGTATCTATTTTGGGGATCCCTCATTGGTTATTTGGGAGGCAGTCCCGATTGGTTCTTCGTGTTCGGATTTCACGTTCCGTTTCTTAACCCTTTCGGGATTTATGGTGTGCCCTGCTATTCCATTGCCACGACGTACGCTGTGCTGCATCACCGGCTTTTCGAAGTCAACCTCGTCATTAGGAAAAGCCTCGTCTATTCGGTCCTTGTTACAGCTTTAACAGTGGGATACTTCGGTTTTCTGTTTCTGATCGAACGACTTTCCCAAGTTACATTTGGCTACCAATCGCTATGGCTTTCTTTAGGAGCATTTGCATTAATGGCTTTGGTTTTTCAACCTCTCAAGTTAGGGATTCAGCGCTTGGTGGATCGGTTATTCTTCCGGGCACCGCGGGAGGAACTGGTCAAGCGGGTTGAGCGGTATGAGCAGGAGTCCCGTCAAACGGAGAAGCTTAAGGCCGTGGCGACACTGGCGGCTGGGCTCTGCCACGAGTTGAGGAATCCCATGCAGGTTATGCAGACGCACGCGGAGTACTTGTCGGATCGCAGTGACGAGCCCAAATTCATTGAGCAGTGCTCCGGAATTATGAGAGTGGAGATCGCGCGAATCAGCGGGCTTCTAAAAGAGCTGATGGATTTCGCGAAGCCAAAGGCGCCCGATTTCCAATGGCTTGAACCGAACAAGGTAGTTGACTCGACACTGGAGCTTTTGAACAACGAGTTTGTGTCGCGCCAAGTGAATCTAGAGAAACGCTATGAAGCCAATGGAGTTAAAATCAAGGGAGACCAAGACCAACTGCGCCAGGTAATCCTGAATCTTGTCTTGAACGCTGTTCAGGCGATAGGGCAGGGTGGCCGAGTTGTCGTCACAACGGGGCAAGAAAACGGCTGGTTTACCCTTGAGGTCAGCGATTCCGGCCCAGGTATAGACCCTGCGATATTGCCAAAGTTGTTCGAGCCTTTCACCAGTGGAAAACCTGGCGGCACCGGCCTCGGCCTTTCCATTGTGCACAGCATCGTCCGCGAGCACAGAGGCGAAATCGTTGTTCAAACCAAGCCCAAGCACGGAACTGTCTTCACCGTCAAGTTACCGCTTTAGGATCTATCACTATAACCACCTAACAAGATTTGACAGGAGCAATTCCTTCCCTTATAATCTTGTTCTGCCGTACCGAAAGAGGGCGAAGCAGGGGTTTCCGCTCGTAGCCATCATTCCTCTTTAAGAGGAAGGAGGTGGTCCGATGGAAAGGATCATCGGATCCGAAGGAGGGTACGGCGAAGAAAACGATTTACAGATTCGCTTAGCAACTCCCCGAGCAAGCCAAGGGATAAAACGTCTATGGTCTTTCCATAGACGTTTTTGTTTGTGTGCCAGGCATGCTCGACGACCTAGAATACAAGTCCTCCCTCAGACTTGACGAAGGATTTGCCAACGCAAAGGTATTGCTGAATGGTGATGTCTGAATGAATTCAGTAAAGATCTCAACCATTGTTAAAGGAGAACCGCAAAATGTGTTCGACATTCTGAGGAATATCGAGCAATTCCCCAAGTTCATGCCACAGATCCGAAAAGTCGCCGTCCTGTGGTTGCTACCTCCAAACCGACATATCTCCGAATGGGAAGTGGAAATCGACGGTGCGATTGTCCACTGGAAAGAGGAGGACACTTACGACGATCAACAGCGTAGCATCGTTTTTCGTGTAATTGAAGGAGATTATCGCGCGGAAGGACGTTGGAGCATAGAGAAAGCACGGTTTTCCGGAACCAGGATTACCGTTGAAGCTACGTTCGATTGGGGTCTTACAAGCCTAGACAAGTATATTGGACCGGTGCTTGAGAAGAAAGCTAAGAAGAACCTCGGGAAAATGGTTGCTGCATTACGCAAGAACATGTGGGCAGAGAGGGCTGCCGCCCGTGGCTGACTTCGCAATCATCATCCACCCTGTGAATTTAGACCTCCTGTACGCCTTCGATTTCGCGATGAAAGAAAAACGGCTTCCTGTAGTAAAGAAACTCCTTGAGTGGATGCCGCCTTTTTATACCTGCCCCATTCAAGGGACAAAGTCTATAACCGGCAAAGAGGCAGAAGGCCATTTCGTCATGTGTCCACTGCTACCCGAGCAAATACTGAACCACGATCCGAACTTTGTCGTCGACAAAGTTGGTGAAGCTGCAAAAATTGCGGAGGGACTTGGAGTCAAGCTGCTAGGCCTTGCAGCATATGTATCACTCGTTGGCAAAAGAGGAACCCTTATAGCAAAACATGTAGGCATTCCCGTCACAACGGGTACGGCCTACACGATTGCCATGGCTTTGGAAGCTGCACTAGAGGCGGCAAAACAGGTGGGTATAGAACTGAGGACCTGTAAGGTTGCCATCATCGGCGCTACCGGTACGATTGGGGGCGCCTGCTCAACGATACTAAGTGCAAAAGTTCAGGATTTGACGCTGGTGGCAAGGAACAAACAAAGATTGGGTGATCTGGCCCTGTCGCTAAGACAACGCGGGATAGCCAGACTAGAGACCACGGATTGCACCGACGAAGCCACGGAACAAGCCGACCTCATCATCAGTTGCACCAATACCCCTGCTACGTTGATAAATGTCGAACGATTGAAGCCGGGTGCCGTAGTTTGCGACGTTTCTCAGCCACACAACATCGATCCTGATGCGGCGAAACAACGGAATGATGTACTGGTGCTTGATGGAGGAGTGGTCAGACCTCCTGGCAATGTGAACTTCAACTTTAACTTCGGGCTAGCTCCTGGGTTAGCGTTTGCTTGCATTGCGGAAACGATGATTCTAGCTTTAGAGGAGAGGTACGAGAGTTACTCTTTGGGTGGCAATATATCCCTAATGAAGATCCGCGAGATCGCAGCGTTGGGTCGGAAACATGGTTTTCAACTCGCCGAGATGAGAAGTTTCGGACGAGAAGTGTCTAGGGGGCAAGTCGAATGCGTCAGAGAAGCCAAGCTTAAGAAACCGAGGGTAAGCAGATGAGTGATGGCGCGATACGGAATGCAGGTATTGCCGAAAATCAGGTCGAACCTAGATCGCTACGCGGTTCATTCCCGCTTTCATCGCAGGACATCGTAGAAGATACCCTCACCAATTACCGCCGTTTCATAAACCCAAGTCTGGCCCTCCTTATGCGAGTTTTTTCGGGAGGTCGGGTTGAGGCGCGCGGTCAGGGAGTTTATGTCGAAGATACGGAGGGGCGCCGTTATATCGATTGCCTGGCTGGCTTTGGATCGATCAGTTGCGGTCATGCTCATCCCAAGATTGTAGCGGCTGTCATGGAACAGCTACAACTACTTCCCGCTTCTACCAAGGTTTTTTTCAACAAGCCCCTCGCGGATTTGTCCAAACTGCTGGCGGAAATCACCCCAGGCGATTTGCAGTATTCATTCATCTGCAATAGTGGCGCAGAGGCCGTAGAAGGTGCTCTGAAACTTGCCAAGCTTTTTACCAAGCGCACGGAGATTGTTTTCATGGAAGGAGCGTTCCATGGAAAAACGCTGGGTGCTCTGAGCGTAAGCGGGCGAAACCTTTACAAACAACCTTTCAAACCGCTTCTTCCCCACGTGAGACAGGTTCCCTTTGGGGATATTGAGGCTTTAACGACGGCGGTGACCCCTAATACTGCGGCCGTTCTTCTTGAGCCGATACAGGGCGAAGGTGGCGTGAACTTGTCACCGGAAGGATACCTTCAAGCTGCTCAGGCTATTTGCCAGGAAGCAGGAGCCCTTCTCATTTTCGACGAAGTGCAAACAGGCTTTGGAAGAACAGGGACGTTATTCGAATGCCAGCAAGAAGGAATAGTGCCGGACATCTTGGTTCTTGCAAAAGCGCTAGGAGGAGGAGTGATGCCTATCGGTGCTTTTGTGGCGACTCCTCGAGTATGGAAAGCTTTCAAACGGCATCCACTTCTGCACACCTCCACTTTTGGAGGTAATCCTCTAGCATGCAGAGCGGCCGTAGCCACGATACGCGTGATTTTGGAAGAGAAGCTGCCAGATCGAGCACAAAAGTTGGGCAAGATCTTCATCTCTGAACTCGAAGCCATACGGCGCCGCTTTCCCCGGATAATTGCAGCGGTACGTGGAAAAGGACTCCTAATCGGTGTCGAGCTTCAGAAAGAGGGCTACGGACTTACGATTTTCCCCGAAATGGTAAGGCGAGGCGTCATAGCGGCGTTTACACTCAACAATCCGAAGGTGATTCGATTCGAACCTCCCCTTGTGATCACAGAGGATCAAATAAGACAGGTTATCCAGGTGTTTGAGCACGCTGTCAAGAAAGCTGACGGTCTTCGGGGGCGTCTTGCCTCAGTGGCATTCAAAATAGGGCAAATCGCCGGATTGGTAGAATTGTAGACGAACACCTCACAAACCCTCATTATTGGGCATTCTAAGAAGGGGAAATCTGGCGTACGTCGATTTAGGTAGCTAGGCTCACGAAAGGAGTTTTGTCAGAGGTGATCAAGACAGGTGTCTGCGTACAAAGGGTACGATATGCTTGACACTCACTGGTATCCTATCACGACGCTTCTGACGGGATTGACGTGCCTGCTTCTCGCGGTTTTCGTGTGGAACAAGGGAAAAAGCAACAAAGTGAATACTCTCTTCTCACTTTTCACTTTGAGCATTGCAACCTGGTGCTTCGGCGCATACGTCGTCAACATCACGTCCTCTTCTGAGACAGCACTACGCTGGGTCAGGATTTTCCACATAGCAGCGGTATTCCCCCCGCCTCTTTCGATCGATTTTCTGTACGCTGTCACCGGTCGGGACCGTCATGCTATCCGGTGGACATACCTTCCATCTGTCGTATTCCTGCTTTTCGTGTTCACCCCCCAATTCATCACGGGCGTGGTTCCAGCGCCATATATCGGTTTTTCCTACACAACAGGTGTCGCTTATGTTCCGTTCATCATTTTTTTCTTCTCCGCCACCCTGTTCGGACTGTGGGTAATCTACCATGGATACCGGACCTCCTCCGGACACAAACGTATCCAACTACGGTATTTTCTCCTCGCTTTTTCTGTTATTTTTGTGGGTAGCATAATCTATTTCCTTCTGAGTATTCGTAGCGAACTTTCTATGCCTCCCGTCGACAACTTCTTCATTGCCCTTTTCGTTTCCATCATTGCATACGCAATCCTTCGGTATCGCCTTATGGACATCACCATTGTTATTACCCGTACGGTGGTGTTCGCCGGGGTGTATGTGCTAGTGCTAGGGCTACCACTTTTGGGTGCATTGGCGTGGCAATCACAGTTAGAGACAGCCTTAGGGGAGAAGTGGTGGATTGGGTTGTGGGTGGTGTGTTCGGTGCTGGCGACGGCGGCGCATTATGCGAACCTTTATTTCCAAAAGAGGGCGGAAGGAAAACTGCTGGCGGAGCAGAGGAGGTATCAGGAGACGCTCCGGCAGGCGGCGCAGGGGATGACGCTGGTCAAGGATATGCAGAGACTCCTCAATTTGATTGTGCACATACTGACCCGGTCGGTGAAAGTGAGGCACGCGGAGGTGTGGTTGCTGGATAAGGATTCCGGCCGCTTTGTTTTGAAGGCCATGCGGGGGCACAACGACACAGAGCTTAACGGCACTGTCGAGGCCAACCAGCCGTTGATTGTCTACCTCCACAAGGGAAGAGAGTCGCTCCTGCAGGAGGAACTGCGGCTGATGATGCAGGGCGGAGCCAGGGAGGAGTTGAAGCCGGTGGTGGAGGAGATGGCCCGGATCGGGGCGGCGGTCATTATTCCTTCCTTTGTGGATGAAAAACTGCTGGGGTTCCTGGTGATGAGCGAGAAGAAGTCCGGCAAGATATATTCGACCGATGATTTGAGGGTGTTTGAGGTGCTGGCGAGCCAGGCGGCGCTGGCGATTGAGAACGCGCAGTTCTATGAGGACCTGAAGGAGACGCAGGCGGAGCTGTTCCAGACGGCGAAGCTGGCGAGCTTGGGGCAGATGGCCGGCGGGATGAGCCACCAGATCAACAACCGGTTCTACGTGCTGACGATTTTGGCGGGGACCCTGAAGTCCGCGTTGGGCGAGGTGAAGGTGGGGGAGCCCGTGACCCCGGAGCTGGCGGCCCTGCTCGCGCGGACCCGGGAGACGATGACGAAGATCGAGGACAACGCCCTGCGGGGCGGCGACATCGTGAAGACCCTGCTCCGGTTCTCCAGGCCCGGCAAGGTGGAGGCCAAGCCGATCACCCCGCAGGAGATCGTGGCGGTGGCGCGGGATGTGGCGCAGTACAAGGTGGACCTGACCTCCATTGATTTTGTGCAGGAGTGGCCGGCCAGCCTGCCGGAGGTGAACGGGAACCTGAACCAGCTGGCCGACTGCTTCTTCAACCTGATCACCAACGCTTACGATGCCATCCAGGCCAGGATAGAGAAATTCAAGCCGCTCGACTACCGGGGAAGGATCACCATCTCGGGCCACCCGGCGGTGGATGGGCGGGTCTCGATGGACATCGTTGACAACGGGATCGGGATGAACAAGCAGGAGATGGATCAGCTCTTTGTGCCCTTCTTCACCACCAAGGCGACCGCCGAGAAGGGGACCGGCTTGGGGCTCTTTGTGATCAAGCGGATCCTGGAGCACCACGGGGGCAACATCGCGGTGCAATCCTCGTCCGGCCAGGGGACGACCTTCACGATCTTTTTGCCTGCGGTGGGCGGCCAGGGAGGGCAGGGGGGCGTGGTGAAAATCGGCTAAAAAATTTTTACTTGACAAATTAGTATTTATGCAATATATTTAATCTTGTGAGTGCTGGGTTGAAAAATTCCATGTCCCCCGAGTGGATGTCGAACTGGCGTGAAAGGTCAGGTTGGTCGCTGGCGGCCCGCGGCACAGCCGCCCTCACCGTTTTCTGTTTCGTTCTGACCCAGCTCCCCCTGCAGGTCTTCGCCCAGCACCCCGAACTTCCCGAATGGCTCAAGGAGGAGCAGGGCGGCTGGGTTTCGGCCGAGCAGGCCCAGCGCCTGCACAAGGCCGATGCCGAGCTCCTGACCTTTCTCTCCACACTGGAGCAGTCCAAGGAACGCCTTGTCACGGCCTCGGCCTCCGGCATCCAGACCCTTCACGCGGGAGGCCAGCCCGTTGTCTCCAGAGATACCGCTAACAATCTTCTTTTTAAACCAACTGTTGAGATTGCTTCGCCCGCCAAAGAGCAAGGCGGGCTCGCAATGACGGGAACTGAAACCATCTCGGGAACCCTTTTGCTGGCCGATAGCACCCTGCAGGATATTAAGGAAGGCAGGATTGTCCGCAAGGTGGATCCCTTCGGCACGGAGACCTTCTTCGATGTCTCCGAGCGCCCCCTCTATGAGATTGCCCCGGACGGCACCCGCACCGACTACGGCTACGTCATTGCGAGCCCGCCTGAAGCGGGCGAAGCAATCTCGTTTTCCCGCACCGCCCACTTGGCTACCGGCGATCTCACCCAGCGCTTCGACGCCCAGGGTCGTCTGACCGAGCTCTCTTACCCGGACGGCAAGGCCTTTTTCTACACCGAAGGCCGCCTGGCCTCTGCCCGGGTAAACGGCGCCACCTTCCTCTATACACACGCCGTCTCCCCGGATGGCTCGGTTACTGCCACCCTCGAAGGAGGGCAGGGGGCCGATCTCCCCCGCCGCCTGATCTACGATTCGGATGGCTCCCTTCAAGAGGTGCTTCAAGCCGATGGCACCCTCACCCGCTTCTTGCAGGGCGTCCCCACCGAGGTCATCGCCCCTGACGGCACGACGACGCAGTACAAGGTGTCTGGCACCGGGGTTGATTTCCTCGCCACCCGCCAGCAGGTGGAGCGCCGGTACGATTCCACGGGTCTCTTGACGGGCCTCACCCTGGCCGACCAGACCCGGCTTACGATCGTGAACGACCGCCTGGAGACGATTCAGCTTCCGGACGGCTCCACCATCACAGACGGAGTCTTTGACGCGGACAGCCGCGTCGTCTCCGGCACCGTCACGTTGCCTAACGGCCGTCAGGTCCGCTACCTGGAAGGCCAGCCGACCGAGGCTCTCCTTCCCGATGGCACCACGATCGGCTACACGAACGGCCAGCCCTCTCTCCTTAACCTCCCCAGCGGCTTAAGCTACACCTTGACCCATGAATCAGACCGCTGGCTCGCGACCCTCACCCAAACGGTTCCGCCAAACAACGTGGCGGATCCGCCAAGTACTGTGGCGGAGCCAGACACCGATTTAACACCCCCCGACCCCTACACCACCGCCCTCACCTTGACTCGCGCCCTGGAAGACGGAACGATCGCTCAATACGAGCGCCAAGCTTTGGGGGGACAGTCCCCCGCGGGGACAGTCCCCTGGACTTTAACCCAGCTTGTCATTGCGAGCACGTCGGAGACGGGCGAAGCAATCTCACAGGTCATCACCTCCCCCCAGGACCCCGCCTTCAAGGAGCGCTACGACCCTGACCCGCCCCCTCCACCTCCCACCTACTCCGAGCTCCTGGAACCTAATCACTCTCTTTCTCCCATCAACGATGTTGGCGCCGCCCCTGGC
>JACOVG010000015.1 GCA_016177405.1 Candidatus Omnitrophota bacterium
AGCTTGGCCAGGGCGTTGGCGGTGGAGAGGAAGACGGTGGACATGACGGAGACGACGGCCGCGGACACCAGCCCAAAGAGGAGCACCGCCAGCAGGAGCTCGAGGAGGGTCAGACCCCGGCGGCTCTTCATGCCTCTATTATCGTATCAAAAGATGGTTTGATACAATGGGTTTGCCGTGAACGACTCCGTTTACCTGAAGGAACGCTGTCCGGTCTGGATGGAGGGGGCAGCCGTCTGCCTGCTCGACCAGAGGGCCCTGCCCCACAAGACGGTGATCCTGCGGCTGGCCCGCTACGAGGAGACGGTGGGGGCCATCCGTCAGATGGCGGTGCGGGGAGCGGTGGCCATCGGGATGACGGGCGGTTATGCCATGGCCCAGGCCGCCCTGACGGCGCCGGAGAATCGTTTTTGGGAGGTGGTGGAGAGGGCAAGGGCGGCGATCGGCTCGGCCAGGCCCACGGCCAAGAACCTTACCTATGCCGTCGAGCGGGTCCACGCCGCCCTTAAGAAAGCGCCGGACGTTCCGGCGGCCCGGCGGCTCGCCCTGCTGGAGGCCCAAGCCCTTTATCGGGACGACGCCCGGATGACGCGCCGGATCGCCGAGGTGGGACTGCCGCTTCTTCCTAAAAAGAAAGCGGTCTTGACCCACTGCAACGCCGGCTGGCTCGCCTGCCCCAACTGGGGAACGGCGCTGGCCCCCATCTACCTCGCCCATCGGAAAGGAAAATCGGTCTTTGTTTACGCCACCGAGACCCGCCCGCGCGGCCAGGGGGCCAAGCTGACCACTTGGGAGCTCGCGCAGGAGGGCGTTTCGCACGCCCTGCTCGCCGATACCGCCGTGGGCCACACCATGGCCCAAGGGGAGATCGGCCTGGTCATTGTGGGGGCCGACCGGATCGCGGCCAACGGGGACACGGCCAACAAGATAGGAACCTACGGCCTGGCGGTCCTGGCCCGGGCGCACCGGATCCCCTTTTACGTGGCCGCCCCTTCCCCCACCTTCGACGCCGAGTGCCCCTCCGGCAGGGAGATTCCGATGGAGGAGCGAAGCGGCGAGGAGGTCCTGCAGGTAAGCGGTCTTAACACAAAGGGTGAGGAAACCTCGGTGCGGGTGGCCACCGCCGGGGTAACGACCCGCAACCCGGCCTTTGACGTGACCCCGGCCCGGCTGATCGCCGGCTTTGTCACCGAGCGCGGCATCGTCCGGCCGACCAAAGCGGCCATCCGCCGCTTTCTGAATCAAGCCCGGCGCCGGTCTACCACCCCTCCCGCTTAGCCAACCGGAGCAGTTCCCCAAAATTGGCCACGAGGTGATCGGGGCGGGCGGCTTTCAGTTTGGCCTCGCCATCAAAGCCGTGGGTTAGAACAACCGTGGCGGCGGCCGCGGCCTTGCCGGTGGCGATGTCAATGACGCTGTCTCCCACCATGAGAGTGGCCTCGGGCGAGGCGCGCGAGCGGCCCATGAGAGAGGCCAGCGAGGCCGGGTCCGGCTTGTGGGGGTATTCGGTGTCTCCGGCGATGATGGCGAAGAACCGGTCGGCGACCCCCAGCCCCTCCAGGATCTGCCGGGAGAAGGGATTGGGTTTGTTGGTCACCACCGCCTGGTTTCTCTTTTTGAAATGGTCCAGCACCGCTTTCGCCCCCGGATAGAGCCGGCTCTGATCCAGCAGATGCTCGGCGTAATAGTCCCGGTAGATCTTCATCGCCTGCTCCACCCTCCCGGGGTCATCGCTCTTGATGAAGCCGGCAACCATCTGTCTTAAGCCCCGTCCCACGAAGGGAAGGATCTCCTCCCGCGAGAGGGCGGGCGCCCCCATCCGGCGCAGGGTGTGCGCCACCGCCTGAACGATGTCCCCCCGGGTGTCGACGAGGGTGCCGTCCAGATCGTAAACGATGAGCTTTTTCCTGGCTTTTGGGGTCATGCGGTATGAAAATTAGCATACCATGCATCTTGCCGGCAGGCGGCCTGTGCTCGAGCGTCTCAAGCAGCGTCCCGAGACCATCCATTCCCTTTACCTAAGCCAGGGGACGGATCTTCCGGAGATCGTTCAGGCCGCCAGGCAGGCGCAGATTTCTTTCGAGACTCTTTCCCCCGCGGCCTTCCAGAGAAAAACCGGCGAGATTCACGCCCAAGGGGTGCTGGCGGAGGTGGACCCCTTCCGCTACGCCGAGGTGGAGGACCTCATCCGGGGCTCCGGGACCAAACCCCTCCTTCTTCTTCTGGACAGGATCACCGACCCCCAGAATCTGGGCTCCATCCTCCGGACCACCGCCTGCCTGGGGGGCATCGCCCTGGTCCTTCCCAAGCACGACTCGGCGGGAGTCACCGACACGGTCCTCCGGGTCGCCTGCGGCGGGGAGAATCACGTGCCGGTGGCCCTGGTGACCAACCTGTCCAACGCCTGCCAGCTCTTGAAGCGCCACGACTACTGGATCGCCGGGGCCCAGGCCGAGGGAGGGACGCCGCTTCATCAGGTGGACTGGCCCTCTCCCTTGGCCCTCATCCTGGGATCGGAGGGAGGCGGCATCCGGCACGGCCTTCAAAAACAGCTCGACCTTCGGGTGACCCTGCCGATGCCCGGCGCGCCCCTTTCCTTCAATGTGGGGGTGGCCGCGGCCCTGATCGCCTACGAGATCCGCCGCCCCCGCCGCTAAGAGGTTGTGGTATCTTTAAGGGTGAGATGCGGGTAACCCTTCGCTTGATCCTGTGGCTGGTCGTGGTGGCGAGCGCCGTCGTTTTCTTGTTCGCCAGCCACGAAGCCAAACAAGAGCGGCTTCAGCTCGAGGAGGAGCTGGCCCGCCGGGCCGTTGTTTTGTCCGAGAGCCTTCAAGACTCGGCGGAACCACTCCTGGGGGCGGGTAAGCTGGATGGGCTCAAACGCCTGGTGGAGCGTTTCGCCGACCGGGAACGGCTGGCCGGCGTGGCGATCTTCTCGACCGACGGCCAGACCGTGGCCGTCAGCCCCCGCTTGCCGGCCCAGTGGCAGGCCCTGCCCGAGACGGCCCGGGCCGCGATGGACCAGCGCCAATCGCAAGGGGCCTTCCTGGAAGAGGGCGAAAAACGCTGGCACCTTCAGGCCGTTCCTCTCTGGAAGGCCGGTGAGGTGATCGGAAGCCTCACCCTTTTTCACAATGCCGACTACATCGCGCAGCAGTGCGCCAACCTCTGGCGCCAGAATTTCTTTCGCTTGCTCCTGCACGTCCTGCTGATCTCCTTCACGACGCTGCTCATCGTGCAGATCAGCCTCTTGAGACCCCTCTCCAAGACGGTGGAATGGATGCGGGGGATCCGTCTCGGGGAAGGCCAAGCCCTGGAGATCCCCAAAGGGGGCCTGTTCGCCCCGCTGGCCAGGGAGCTTGCCCATCTGGCGAAGAATCTGACGGCAGCCAGGAACGCCGCCGAGCAGGAGGCGCGGCTGCGCCTGGCCGGTCAAACCCGATGGACCCCGGAGAGGCTCAAGGAGCAGGTTCGCAACCTGCTCAAAGGCGGTCCCCTGGTGGTGATCTCCAACCGGGAGCCGTACCTGCACGTCCGGCAGGGCCGGCAGACCCGCTGCATCGTCCCTGCCAGCGGCCTGGTGACCGCCGTGGAGCCGATCCTCCGGGCCTGCGAAGGAACTTGGATCGCCCACGGCTCCGGCGACGCCGACCGGGAAGCGGCGGATCCCAGCGGACGCCTGCGGGTCCCGCCGGAGGAGCCCCGCTACACCCTGCGGCGGGTGTGGCTGGATAAGGAAGAGGAGGACGGCTACTACTACGGCTTCTCCAACGAGGGGCTTTGGCCGCTGTGCCACATCGCGCACACCCGGCCAATCTTCCGGGTCGAGGACTGGAAACAGTACCAGCGGGTGAACGCCAAATTCGCCGA
The DNA here is from genome assembly GCA_016177405.1 of Candidatus Omnitrophota bacterium. GTDB lineage: Bacteria > Omnitrophota > Gorgyraeia > 1-14-0-20-64-10 > 1-14-0-20-64-10 > JACOVG01. The sequence goes on from JACOVG010000015.1 coordinate 3,871, forward strand.
GGCGGCCCTGGACGAGCTGGCCGGAACGGACAGCCCCAGCGTGCTGATCCAGGATTACCACTTCGCCCTTCTGCCGCGGCTCATCAAGGAGAAGAGACCCGACGCGCGGGTGGCCCTCTTCTGGCACATCCCCTGGCCCAATCCGGAGGCGTTCGGCATCTGCCCCTGGGCCCGGGAGCTCCTGAACGGAATGCTGGGCGCCGATTTGCTGGGCTTCCACATCCAATTCCACTGCAACAACTTCCTGGACACCGCGGACCGCCTGCTGGAGTCCCGCATCGACTGGGAGCAATTCGCGGTGAACCGCCTGGGCCACAAAACCTGGGTCAAGCCCTTCCCCATCTCCCTGGCCGCGCCCCCGGAGCAAACCTCCCCGGTTTCCAAGGAAAACCTTTGGAAGGACCTGGGGGTCCAGGCCCAGTGGCTGGGGGTGGGGGTGGACCGGGTCGACTACACCAAGGGGATCGCGGAGCGCTTTCGCGCCGTGGAGCGCTTCCTGGAAAAACATTCCAATTTCATTGGGAAATTCACCTTCGTGGAGATCGGCGCCCCTTCCCGCACCCTCCTCAAACGCTACCACGATCTGGGGGCGGAGCTGGATGCCGAGGCCGAAAGGATCAACCGGCGCTTCCAAACCCGCGGCTGGAAGCCGATCGTTTTCCTGCAGAAACACCACAGCCACGAGGAGATCCTTCCCTACTACCGGGCGGCCGACGTGTGCCTGGTCACCTCGCTGCACGATGGAATGAACCTGGTGGCCAAGGAGTTCGCCGCGGCCCGGTCGGATCTCGGCGGGGCCCTCATCCTAAGCCGCTTCGCCGGCGCCTCCCGGGAGTTGAAGGAGGCCCTCCTCGTGAACCCCTACGACATCGACCAGGTGGCCGGCGCGATCCACTACGCCCTGACGATGGATCCCGGCGAGCGGAGATCCAGGATGGCCGGGATGCGCAGCCAGATTGAGGAGAACAACGTTTATCGCTGGGCCGCCAACCTGGTGACCGAGCTGGCCCAGCTCACCCCCACCCCCTCCAAGGCCCCTTCGCCGGCCCCGGCGGCCCAAAGCCGCTTATAATTCGGTGAGCGCCGTCTCGCTGTGGAGCCGTTGGGCCTCGTTGGAGAAGCGCCTGCGGAAGGCTCCAAGGCTCGCCCTCTTCTTGGACTACGACGGCACCCTGGCGCCCCTGGCCGATCATCCCTCTCAAGCGAAGATTCCCGCCGAGGTCAAACGGCTCCTCGCGCGGCTCTCCCGCCGGCCGGGAGTCTGGGTGGCTCTGGTCAGCGGACGCGCCCTGCGGGATCTCAAGGCGATGGTGGGCTTGAAGAACCTGTGCTACGTTGGAAATCACGGCCTGGAGCTTCAGGGTCCCAAGCTTAGCTACCTGAATCCGGCCGCCGAGGCCGCCCGGCCGCTCATGAAACGCCTCGCGCGAGAGCTTCGGGAGGCGCTCGCGCCCATCCGGGGCGCCTGGGTGGAGGACAAGGGATTGACGCTGACCGTTCACCATCGCCTGGTTCGCCCGGAGGATGGGGTCGCGGTAAAGAACGCCTTTTACGGGGCGGCGGCCCCCCATCAAAAGAAAGTGGAGGTCCGCGTCACGGCGGGTCAATCGGTCTTCGAGCTTCGGCCCCCGGTCCGGTGGACCAAGGGGACCATCGTCCGTTGGATTCTGGCCCGCCAGGCGGCCCTCCTGGGAGAGGGGCAAGTTCTCCCGATCTATTTGGGCGACGACCTCACCGACGAGGACGCCTTTCAGGCCCTGGGCCCGGAGGGGCTCACCGTGGCGGTCGGAGAATCGGCCGCCTGGACCCAGGCCCAATACACCCTGCGGGACACCGCTTCGGTCAAACGGCTGCTGGAAAAAATCCTGGATCTGCGCCGTGGCTGAACCGTTCCGGTTTTACACGCGCCTGACCTTGAAGGAAACAACCGGTCTAAGGGCCATCTCATTGCCCCAGCTTCTTAAGTTCCTGCGGACGGTTCCCGGTTCGGTCATCTACCACCACACCCACCACTACCTCCAGCAACACCAATACCTCACCCCGGAGCCCCCCAACGATTTCGCCTATTGGGTGAGCGATATCCTGGGAGATAAGGAGCTTGGGGAACGGCTGGTCAGCATTGACACCATCTCCTTTCCCAGCCTTCGGGCCCTCCGGGAACGCTTCATCGAGACGATCGAGGAGCATTTGAGGAAGCGCCCCCGCTTGAGGTTTCGCTGGGTGGAGCCCGAGCAGGCCTTTCATTTCATCCGGGCCGTCAGCGTCATCTTTCCGACACCCTACGAGGCCGTTAACCTGGCGGAATTCGCGCGGGGCCTCGTGGCGGTGACCATCGACAGCCTTTACTACCACATCTTCGAAGCCCGCCTGCGGCTGGAGCACGGCTCCAACGATTTCTCCCTCTGGTTCAAAAGCCTCGGCGAGGAGGCGCTGGCCCAAACCGTCGCCCGGCTGGATCCCTACACCCACACCATGGAGGAGCTTCGGCAGAGCATCTTGAGGATGATCGGGCGGCGCCTCAAAGAGGCGGGGATCTCCTAAATGCAGGCCACCCTCGAAAGCTACGAACCGATCGTGGGCCGGCAGGCCATTGACGAGCTGCGGTTCCTGGCTCAGCGGCTTCAGGGGCGCAGTGTCCTGCACGTCAACTCCACCGCGGTGGGGGGCGGCGTGGCCGAGATCCTCAACCGCCTGGTCCCCTTGATGAACGAGCTGGGCATCGCCGCCCGATGGGAGGTCATCCGGGGAGGGGACGCCTTCTTTCAGGTGACCAAGAAGTTTCACAACGCCCTCCACGGCCAACCCGCTTCCCTTTCCCTCCAGGATTACCGGGCCTACCTGGAGACCAACACCCAAAATTTGAAAACCCTGTCTTTGGACGCGGACGTTTTGTTCATCCACGATCCCCAGCCGGCGGCCTTGATCAAGGCCAGGCCCCAAAAGGGCCGGTGGTGGGTCTGGCGCTGCCACATCGACGTTTCCTCCCCTCACGCGGGGGTTTGGGGCTTCTTGAAGAAGATGATCGAGCTCTACGACGCCACCATCTTCTCGGCTCCCCAATTCGCGCAGAGGCTGGCCACCCGGCAGTTTCTGGTCGCCCCCTCGATTGACCCCTTAAGCGAAAAGAACCGGGAGCTTTCGGAGGAAACCATCCAACCCATCATGCGGAAGCTCAACGTGCCTCTCGACCTGCCCCTGGTGACCCAGATCTCACGGTTCGATCGGCTCAAGGATCCCATGGGCGTGATCGAGGCCTTCCGCCTGGTGAGGAAGGCGACCCCCTGCCGGCTCCTGCTGGCCGGCGGCAGCGCCAGCGACGATCCGGAGGGGGCTCAAGTCCTCCAGGAGGTCCGGGACCGGGCCCAGGGCGATGACGACATCCTGATCCTGGAGCTTCCGCCCAACAGCCCGACCGAGATCAACGCCATCCAGCGGGCTTCCACGGTGATCGTCCAAAAATCCATCCGCGAGGGATTTGGGCTGACGGTGAGCGAGGCCCTTTGGAAGGGAAAACCGGTGGTGGCCTCGGCGGTGGGGGGGATTCCGCTTCAGATCGCCCACAAATACAGCGGGCTTTTATGCCGAAGCGTCGAGGGAGCCGCCTTCGCGGTGAAGCAGTGCCTCAACAACCCCGCCTTCGCCAAGCGGCTGGGAGAAAACGGGCGCGAGCAGGTCCGTCAGAACTTTCTGCTTACCCGGCACCTGAAGGAGTACCTGCTCCTGATGGCTGCCCTGGAGCACCCCGAGGATGTGATTCTTCTTTAAGCCGGGCGATGAGGTCCCGCCCTTCCGCCAGGAGCTTCGCGGGCATCCGGTCGCCGAACCTCTCGAAGAACTCTGCCTGCCTCTGGGCCGCCTCCACCCAGGCCGGCTTATCCACCCCCAGCAGGGTTTCCCAGCCCTCCTTGGAGATGTCCAGGTCGTCGGCCTGAAGCTCCCGGGGGCTGGGAAGCCAGCCGATCGGTGTTTTCACGGCGGGGGCCTGGCCGTTGACGCGGTCCACGATCCACTTGATCACCCGGATGTTCTCCCCGAAACCGGGCCAGACGAAGCGGCCGTTGGCGTCAACCCTGAACCAGTTGACCCGGAAGATTTTGGGCGGCTTGGCCAGACGCTTTCCCAAATCCAGCCAGTGCTGAAAGTAGTCGGCCATGTTGTAGCCGCAGAAGGGCAGCATCGCCATGGGGTCGCGGCGAACGATGCCGGTGGTCCCAACGGCCGCCGCGGTCGTCTCGGAGGAGAGGGCCGCCCCCAGGTAAACACCGTGCTCCCAGCTCAAAGACTCGTAGACCAGGGGCACCAAAACCGAGCGCCGGCAGCCAAAGAGGATCGCTGAAATCGGCACCCCCTGCGGGTCGTCCCAGCGGGGCGAGAGGATGGGACATTGGCTCATGGGCGCGGTGAATCTTGAGTTGGGGTGGGCCCGTTTCTCGCCGCTGGCCAGATCCCAGGGCTCGCCCTGCCAGTCGACATAGCCGCGCGTATTCTCCGGCGGATCCAGCCCCTCCCACCAAACCGTCCCATCCGGCCCCAGGGCCACGTTGGTGAAGAGGCTGTTTTGGGCGATCGTCTTCATCATGTTGGGGTTGGTCTTGACGCTGGTGCCGGGGGCCACGCCAAAGAAACCGGCTTCCGGATTGACCGCCCAGAGCTGGCCGTCCGGCCCCACCCGAAGCCAGGCGATGTCGTCGCCCAAACACCAGATCCGGTACCCCCCGAACTTGACCGGGGGCTGAAGCATCGCCAGGTTCGTCTTGCCGCAGGCCGAGGGCAGGGCTCCGGCGATGTAGGTGATTTTTCCCTTCGGGTCTTCGACCCCCATCAGGAACATGTGCTCGGCCAGCCACCCTTCCTTCCGCCCCTGCCAGCTCGCGATTCGCAAGGCAAAGCACTTCTTGCCCAGCAGGGCGTTGCCGCCGTAGCCGGAATTGATGCTGTAGATCGTCTTGTCCTGCGGGAAGTGGCAGATGTACCGCTTCTCCGGATCCAGGGTCCCCAGGGAATGGAGCCCCTTCACAAAATCGCCTGACCCACCCAGGTGCTCCAGGGCCACCTCCCCCATCCGGGTCATGAGGCGCATGTTGATCGCCACGTAGAGGCTGTCGGTCACCTCCACCCCCACCTTGCTGAAGGGGGAACCCTTGGGGCCCATCAGGTAGGGCACCACGTACATCGTTCTGCCCCGCATGATCCCGCCGGATAGACGGTTCAGCATGGCGTAGGCCTCGTCCGGCGCCATCCAGTTGTTGGTCGGCCCGGCGTCTCCGTGGCTGGGCGTGCAGATGAAGGTGCACTGCTCGGTGCGGGCCACGTCTTTGGGGTGAGACCGGTGCAGGTAGGAGCCGGGATGCTTCTCGGGATTAAGCGGCAGCAGATGGCCGGAGCGCACCGCCTCGGCCAGAAGCTGACGGTACTCTTCGTCGGATCCGTTCAGCCAGACGACGCGGTCGGGCTTGAAGTGGCCGGCGACTTCGCCGACCCATTGGGAAACCGCGGTATTGCCTTTTGCCATCAGCGCTTCAAGCGGAAGGCCACCCCTGCCAGCGTTCCGGCCACGAGGACCGCGGCCCAGCTTGCCCAGGCGGGAGCGCTTAAGGGGCCCAGCGTCATCGGCCATCCCCTCGCCAGGCGCAGGGCGTGCGCCAAGGCCACCACCAGAAAGATCGTCCCGGCCGCCGCGTTAAAATCCTTCTGATTCATCGCTTGGGGCCTCCTAGGTTATCCAGGGTTTTCGATTTCTCATGGAGCACTTATTGTATCACCCGTCAGCAGCGCTCCTGGCGGGAAACGAAATCGAGGGCGGCGGAGTTGATGCAGAAGCGCTTAGCCGTAGGGGGCGGGCCGTCGTCGAAGACGTGGCCCAGGTGGGATTTACAGCGGGCGCACAAGACCTCGGTTCGGCGGATAAAGAGAGAGTTGTCCGTTTCCATCCGGACGGCCTCCGGCGCAATCGGTTCATAGTAGCTTGGCCAGCCGGTTCCTGACTCAAACTTCGCCCGGGAATCAAAAAGCTCGTTCCCGCAGGCGGCGCACCGGTAAACCCCCTCCTCGTGGTGGTCGTGGTATTTGCCGGTGAAGGCCCGCTCGGTTCCCTTCTTGCGCAGGATCTGAAACTGCTCCGGGGAGAGCTCTTTCTTCCACTCCTCATCGCTTTTGACCACCTGGACAGCGCTCAAAACCTTTCGCACCTCTTTCGACTCCAGATGATGGGAGCAGTAGCCGCGGGGGTTCTTCTCAAGATATCTCTGGTGATATTCCTCGGCCGGATAAAACGGACCGGCCGGCACCACCTCGGTGACCATGGGATTCGGGAAGACCTTGGCTTTCTCCAGCTTCTCGATCGCCCCGCGGGCAGCCTGGGCTTGCTCCTTACCGTGATAAAAGATCACCGACCGGTACTGGCTGCCCACATCCGGGCCCTGGCGGTTTAGGGTGGTGGGATCGTGGTACTCGAAGAAGGTGATCAGCAGCTCCTGGTAACCGACCTGGGCAGGGTCGTACACCACCTCCACCGCCTCGGCGTGGCCCGTGCGCCCGGTGCAAACCTTCTCGTAGGTGGGATCGGCTGTGGTGCCGCCGGCATAGCCGACCCTGGTGGAGACAACCCCAGGGACCTTGGCGAGGATCTTCTCCACCCCCCAGAAGCATCCGGCGGCAAACGTGGCTTTGGGCGTGGTTTTCTTAGGCGGTTTTTCCACTTGGTTCGACATTCCGGTTAAAAGGGCAAGGCTTGCGCCCACCAAGAGAATAGCACACCCTTTCGGCTGCCAAAACAAGGTGCTGGCGCCTAGGGCGCGGGGCGGCGGCGATTGGCCATGACGCTCAAGGCCCAGGTAAAGAAGGCAAAGATGAAAAGAACCCCCGAGTAGACCTCCGCCATCGCGGTGAACCGGAAATCTCCTCTCGGGACGATGTCGCCGTAACCAACCGTCATCAAGGTGACCCCGCTGAAGTAGAGGGCATCGTTAAAGTCGGTGACCCGTTCTCCCTCTCGGGCCAGAAAGGCCGTTTCGTCCTGCGCGAAATGGTAGATCGAGGCGAAGGCCAGCTGAACCAGCATGACCAGGAGCATCGTCCTGAAAAGAAGCTGGGTGGGGGTGATGTGGGAATGGTCAACCATCGAGAGGACCAGGGAATCAAAGACCGTCACCAGGGTGAAGGCGGCGGCGGCCGTCAGCCAAAAATTGAGACTGGCGGCGCGAATCGATCCCGTCGCCACGCCAAAGGCCAGGCCGGCGGTGACGGCAAGATACGGATAAAGGAGCCCGCCGTGGGCTTTCTTTATCTTCACGCGCGCGCGGGGCGGCGGCGGAGGGCGGCCGCGGCGACGAGGACTATGAACAGGAACTCGGCGGCGAGGTAGGCGATCAAAAGCGGAGGCAGGGGTTTGGCGTGCCCGCCGGCGTAGCTGTGCAGGCCCACCAGGTAAAAGCTCACCCCGTAGTAGGTCATGAGCAGAAGGAAGAATCCGGTGATCGTCCCCAGGGCCACCCCGGTCCCGTGGAGCCATCCGGCAAAGCGGCCGTGGAGGATCGCCAAAAACCAAAGCAGGGTGATGAGGGCCCAGGTCTCCTTGGGGTCCCATCCCCAGTAGCGCCCCCAGGAGGCGTTGGCCCAGACCGCCCCCAGCATGATGCCGGCAGCCAGCAGGACCACCCCCACCTGGATCGCCCGATAAAGGAAGAGCCCCAGATTCTCCAGGGCCGGATGCCCTCTCCGGGCCAGGAACAGCCCCCCATAAAGATGCGCCAGCACCGCGCCCAGCCCCAAGGCGCCGTAGCTGGCCACAATGGTGAGCACGTGGATGGTGAGCCACAGGTTGCTGCGCAGGACCGCCACCACCGGCGAGATGCTGGGGTCGAGCGGCAGATGATCCGCCAAAAGCAGGGTGATGGCCGACAAGATCCCGGCGGCCAACCCGAAGAGAACAGAGCGATAGTGCCGGTCAAAGACAAGCGCCGCGGCCACCGCCACCCACGGCAGCCAGAGCATCGTCTCGTAGAAGTTGGAAACCGGCGGCCGGCCCCCCAAAACCACCCGGGTCAGGATGCCTGCCCCGTGGAGGACAAATCCAAGGATCAGCGCCTTAGAGCCCCAGCCCCAGGCGCCCGCGCCGCCTTTGGCCAGATGAAATAAAAAGAGGAGGCACGCCGCCCCGTAAAGCCAGCGGGCGACCCTGAAGGGCTCCACCCGGTTGTAGAGCACCTCGGTCTTAAGGCGCCAGGCGGCGGGATAGGCGGCCGGGTTGGATGAAGGCAAAGCCGCAGCCAGCTTCAGGGCCGCGGCCTCGGTCTGGCCGGAGTTTCCTTCCCGCAGCGAGGCCGTCAGGGCTTGCCAGGCGTTCTTGACGGCCGCCTGTCGTTCTTGGGAGAGGCCCGCCGGCTCAAGGACCGGCAGCCACCGATTCTCCAATGGAGAGCTCGGAGGAACCAGATGGAGCTGCTGCTTAAACAGGGCGCTTATGACAACGAACCGGTCGTACAGATCCATCGTTTCGTTTTCCAGGATGGTGAGCTTCTCGCTGTCGCGCTGTTTGGCGACAATGCCAGGCAGCATTCTCATGAGCTTCTTCGTGGCAAGAAGCTCCCCGTAAGAGACGTGGGCGGCCTTCCGGTCTAACCCTAAAGCTTCTCTCAAGGGAATAAAGGGAACGAAAAGAATGGGAACCTCCGTCCACTCATCCGGTTTGGCCACGATCAAAAGCAGGGTTTCCACCGGGTCCGCCTTCCCCCGGCGGGGCGCCCCGGTGAGATGCTGAAGGGTTTCCCGGGCAAAGCTGTCGATCGGCTTGACCCGCCCCCCGCTTTGGATGGCCAGGTGTCGGATCGTATCCAGGGCCCTGGACGAAAGGAGGGCTTCGGCACTCCAGGCGGTGTGGGATAGAAAGATTCCAAGGGCGCCCACCATCCAGAGATAAGCGGCCCGGTTTTTCATGGCTCTCGGCGGCGGACAAACATCGTGGTCACCCCGGCGATGATCACGAGGAACCCGGCGTACACGAACGGGGTCCCCGGGTCGTTGCGCACCGCTAAAACGGTGGTTTCCACAGGCCCCTCGAAATAGCTCGACTGAAAGAGGCTGTAGCCCCGGTGCTTCAAGGGATTGTTCATGCTGATCTTCCTTTTCAAGACCAGGCCGCGCGCGGGATCGGAAAGCTCCACGTCCGATTCAAACCCCGCGGCCATCTGGGTGCCGGGGTAGTCGATCTTTCTAAAATCCAGGAGTTTGACCGAGAACGGCAGCTCCCTAACGGCCGGACGGTACTCAATCCGAAGGGGCTTGCCCTTCAGGGTCAGCTCCACCGAGTCGCGCAAGGCCACCCACGCCGCCGCGACCTCTCCCTGGCTCATCGCCGTCAGGTGAATCGCCTCGGCCTTCACCTCGTTGTCCCGGTTCACGAACTTTTGTTCAACCTGGGCCCGCGGATAATAGGCGGATACCTCAAAGGCCAGCTCCAATCCCGGATGGAGATAGGATTGGCCTACCTGAAGAGGTTCAATGACCCGCCGATCCGCCCCAAGACCGGTTAAGACAGCGGACAAGCCGCCGGAAGGCGATCGGACGATGGCGATGGCGTTGACCAGCAGCTTTCTCTTGGACCGGCCCAGGAGTTGATCCAGATGGGCCCTGGAATTGGGCTCCAGGAAAAGGAGGTGCGCCTGGGCCGAAGAGGCCCAGAACCGGTTGGGGTCACGGGCAAAAAGCCAGAGGGACTGCTCCTGGCCGCCTCGGTGGACGCTGATCTGGACGGCGGGGTTGTCCGCCGTGCCGCGATCGGTAATCTCCTCCTCGAGAACGGCATTGGGATGGTAGCGGTCCACCACGATCTGAAGGACCCCCTCGTGGCTGGGCACCGTGAACAAGGCGTGGGGCCGGTGGTTCCAGGCGGTGGTCTCAAAGCGGGTGCGAAATTCCCGGTAAACCCCTGGGTTGGGCTGGTGAACCGCCAAGACGTTGACTGGAATCTGAAGGGTGCGGGAGGCCTCCCCCTCCGGAATGACGAGGCTGCCCTCGATACCGAATTTTCCGCCTACGATGGCCCCCGCCAAAACCAGGAGAATTCCCACGTGGGCCAGGACAAAGGGGAGGTGCTTGCGCTTCCAGGGGTAACGCTGGAGCGCCGCGACCGCCAGGTTCAGCCCGAGGAATCCCAGAAGGGACTGGAACCACCACGACTGATAGATGAAGCGCTGGACCGCCGCGGTGCCAAAGCGCACCTCGTAGAAGGTCCCCCATGCCAGAACGGCGGCGATGGCCACCAAAAGGGATATGGCCATCTTTAAGGAGCCGAGATGTCGCAAGAGTGGGCCCATCGGAGGAAAAGCTTATTTTAGCACAGCCGACGTAAGGAGGGAGGTAGGCTTGGAGCCGGCTTAGAAACGCCAGAAAAACTCGACCAGGAGCTGGTTGCCCTGGTAGTTGTTTTCTCCGGCTGCGGCGCCTATGGAATCGATAAAGTCGTACCGATGGTAGATCAGGGTGGCCCGGAGGTCTTTCCCCCTCTGGTAGCTTAGGGCAAGCTCCGGGATCTCCTGGCGGTGGTGAAAGCGCATCTCCTGCCAGCGTCCGGTGGCGATCAGGTGCCGAAGGGCGAGATCCAGGGAAAAACTGGGGTTGAGCTCGATCGTGGGGCCCACCACCAAGCTGGTCACGGTTTTGTCGATGTCGTTCGCATCCGCCAAAGCATCCTTGCGGAAATGGGCCTGCTCCAGGTAACCCTTCCATTTCACCTGGTGCCAGGGGGCGGTTTCCCCGCTTAACTTCCACATCGTGATGGTGCCTGGCTTGGAATTGGCCAGGGCAGGGAAAAAGGAGTCTCCGAAGATCGTGTCGCCGGTTCGGGTATTGGTTTCCATCTGATGAAGGTGGTAAAGGATCCCCTTGAGGTTCCCTTTGCCGATCGGGACCGAGGCATCCGCCTGAATCCCGCGCAGATTGGTGGGGTAATGCTCCACCTTGTGGGTCCCGATCAAGTCGTAGTTTTCCCCCATCCACTGGTATTGGAGTTTTCCCTCGACTCTGCGGGGTCCCTTGAGGGCCGCGCCCCCCACGGCGGCCGTGCCGTCCAGATGGACGGACCCCCGGGTGTAGGAAGAGCGCACCAGGGCACCGTAGAGAGAGATCCAGGGGGCAAGCGGATGCGAGGCGTCCAGTCCCCACTGGTTCTCTCGTTCTCCCCGCGGTTTGTCCCCGTCGGCACGGACAAAGGTAATCCCCAGATTGCCCTTGGCGATATCGGCGGCGAGACGCCCGCCCCAGCTTAACCGCTCAATGTTGGCCAGCGGAGTGGGTTTGCTCTGCCCGCTAAAAAGCTCCAGATGGAGGTGCTTCTTCGCGGCATATTCATAATCGAGAAGCAGATCTCCTCCCCGGACCGGATGACGGCCCTCTTCGATCTTCCGGTCTTCCTTCTCGAAGAAGCTGGCGTTGGTGATCGGCGGTCTCCAGAGCAGGGAGCCGAGCTTGAGGTAATTCATCGTCTTGCGGGTAAACTCCGGCAGGGTTTTTGGCGGGAGGTTACCTCCGGTCAACTGAAAGGACCAGGGGCCCTCGGCACGGCGTAGCCACCCCCGCTCCAGATCGAGATTTGTCCGGCGCGGGACCAGCTCACCCCCTGTCCGGTCAAAGTTGCCCCATGGAAGCTCCTCGCCAAAAACGCGCCCCACCGTCCGGTCTCCGGCCAAGCCATACCACTCTCCCTGGATACCGGCCTCCCACCCGGACGGCGAAGTGGCCTCCACCCCCACGTCGGTATTGGTGCTGATCGCCTGGCCCTCCACCAGGGGGAAGTTGCTGTTCGTGGTGATGCCGGCCCCGTTGAAGGTGGATTGGCGGCCGCCCCAGTTCCATTCAAAGAGGGACATGTCATAGGTCATGGGAAGCCCTTGGACATCGCTGCCGGGTCCGAAGAGGTCGGTGAAGGCGGCGAACGTATGGGTCTTCACCACCGGGTCGAGCTTCCACTCTTTCATCTCCTTGGCAAAGGCATTCCCGGTGAGCAGGACACCCAGGACTGCCCAGAAGCCTAAGATCCGCCAGGAGCGCATCAGGGGCTTGGCTTCACAAGGTGAAGCACCGCCTCGGTGACCGGCGGCCAAAGGAGGGTGGTGGCCACACCGATGGCGGCCAAGAAGAGGATCCCGGCCAGGGTGAGGTTGACCTCCCGCTTCTTGAGCCACCGGTGCAGCAGGATCCAGGAGCCAATCCAAACCACCAGCATCAAGGTTTCCTTCCCGGAATAGGGACCGATCCCTTGGGCCCCAGGCATCCAGGCCTTGCCCCAAGCATGAACCCAGGTCTTGGCGGCCTCCGAATATCCGGCCAAGAGATGGCTTGCCGCCAACGTCAAAAGCGAAAGAGCCGCGGCGAAGAGGCTCGCCGCGGCAATCCCGGTGGGCTTCTCCGGTGTGGTCATCATCAGATGCTCCTTAGCTTGGTGATGGCCGCCCCCAGGACGAAGGCAACCAAGAAATAAAAGAAGGTCAGGGCCAGCAGGATCGCGCTCACCGTGCGAAGCGGCCGAGAGCGAAGGATCTGATCCCGATAGACCCAAAACAGGTAGGCCGCCGTCACCGCCAGGGGCAGGGTGAACAGCGCCATAAACTCCTTGAACTCAAAGAAGATCTTGTGGATCTCCGGCATATTCTCCAGGAAGTAAGTCCTGGGAGCCCCCTTGGCCTGGTAAAAGATGTAGATCCGGTTGCCAAAGAGGATCGTCAGGAACGCGAGAAAGGCGTTGACCGCGGCGCCAAACTCCAGCTGGGCCACGCGCTGAATGTTCCCCGCCAGAAGGCGGTATCCCTGGAAAAGCCCGATCGTGGCGGTCACCATGAAAAGTCCGGCCGACACCCCATGAAGCGCTCCCTCCAGGGCGTAGCGGCTTTCCCCCAGAAGGCCAGACAGGGGCGCCGTCCCCAGAGAGACGATCAATCCGACCACAGCCAGCATTCCCACCATCCACCCCAAGGGCCTGGCGGTATCGCCTTCATTCTCCATCCTCTTAGGCTCCGGCATCTTGCCTCCTTTTTTAGTTCAAGGCCTCGGGTTATCTCGTCCCCTGGCTACTCATGATAGCGTAACAAACGACGAGGCCCAATTTGAAAAAACTTGCGCAGAAGCTTTGAGATTTAAATCGAAACGCTAGGGGATGGCCGGGAGGAAAGACTCGAGGGTTTGGGCTAATCGGCGGTAAAACGCCGAAGAAGGGTTCTCCTTGAGTTTCTTTAAGAAATCAAAGACCCAAGGTTGAAGGTGTGCTTGGTAAAACTGGCGGGCCTCTTCCTCTTTCCCTTGCGCATAGAGCCTGCCTAGGAACTCCAGCTCCACCGCGATGTGGTCTGGCAGGTCATGGCTGGCGGGGTTCAGCTCAAGGCCTGCTTGACGGTAAGCTTCCTCCACCAAGGTAGCGGAAGGACCGCGAAGACAGCCAACCATTTTGTAGGCAGGAGAGCCGGGCTCAAAGTAGGCCGAACAGCCGGAGGTGTTATCAATCTCGAGGGTATCTCGCCAGCACGATTCGTAAGGGGAGACCATAGGCTCGGAAGGAACGGTAAAGAGGGCCGCATGCTCCACGGCCAGGGCCTCGGGGTCGTTAAACGGCTTTACCCACTCAAAGAGGGGCTTCCCCGCCAGCGCCTGAAGCAACTCTTGGCTCGGGGGCGCGGCCAACAGGCGCGCGAAGATCCGGAGAGAAGTTTCAGGCCCGGTAGATTCGGACACAGATTTCTTTGTTAAGCGCCTGGCCGGAGAGGGCACAGGCCTTGGTGGGGGCCAGAAATCCTGTGTGCGATCCGCGCCCCTTGGCTATCCTGCCCATCGCCCAGTGCCCCCAGCCGTGTTGGGTCCCAACGACCTCCGGATGAATCCCTTGGGTCAACTGGGCCTTCATCCTCACCTTGCCGTGAGGAGATTCAACCCAGACCCAGTCGCCGTCTCTGATTCCAAGCTTGGCGGCGGTCTTGGCGTTGATCCTTAATCCGTCCGTGGCTTTCAGTTCGGCCAGGAAGGCGTTGTTCTGCGTTCTGGAGTGGGTCTGCGAGGCCTCCTTCCAGTTGATGAGGAAAAGGGGATACTCGGCATTGGGCTGCCATTCCCGCGGCTCGTAGACCGGCAAGGGATTCAAGGGTTTGCCGTCGGCATCTTTCTTTCCCTTGTGCTTGGCCACAAAGAGTTCCAGCTTGCCGGAAGGGGTAAAGAATCCGCGGACAGCGGTGCCGTCGGACTTCAGCATTCCGATGGGCTTATCCTTGGAGCCGTCCTTCTTCTTGGAGAAGATCAGATTCTCTTCAATGGTCGAGTCGGCCAACTTCTCCTGGGAGATGACCTCCTGATGCTTGTTGTACTTGGTACCTTTCTGGCTCACCCAGGTGGCCCCGGGGAGGGCCTTCAGCTCCTCCAGGGTGATCTTGGGCTCTCCCTCCTTCAGCTCCTTGCTCAACCACTCTTCGTACCAGCGGGTTTTATCCTCGATCCGCTGGCCGGACATCCGACCGGCCCAGAAGAGGTCCTTGTCGTTCGCCTCCTTCAAGCCAAGCCGCCGGCCCAGCTCGCAGACAAACTCATACTCCGCCGGCTGGCCAAAGAGAGGCTTGACGACCGGCTGCCGCAGGCCCAAAACCGGCCAGGTCACCCAGTGGTTGTTGAGATCGTAGCGCTCGAAATACGTCGTACCGGGGATCACGATGTCGGCGAATTCCGCTGTCTCGCTAAGCATGGTATCCACCACCACGATGAACTCGAGCTTCCGCAAGGCCTCCTCGGTGTTCTTCGTCCCCACCATCGACATCAGCAAATTCTGGAAGACGATCACCGCCATCCTGGGGGGGTACGGCCCTTGGCCGTCCGCCATTCGGCTGACAATCTCCGCGTACACGCCGGAGCTGTGGAAATAGGGCCATTTCCCCTTGCCTCCATCCAGGCGCGGCTGTTTCAGCGTCTTCGCGGCCGCCTCATCCGGCTCCACCTCAATATGCTTGCCGCCCTTCTTCACTGGCAAGACCAGCGTGCCAGGTTTTTCGATGTTCCCGGTGATCGCCGCCAGCGTTCCAATCGCCCAGCCGGTATAGACGCCGTTGGTGTGGTGGGCGCCGGACCAGATGTCCACCAGGGCCGGCTTGGTGGTGGCGAATTCGCGGGCTAACCGCTCGATTCGTTCCGCCGGTACTGTCGTGATCCCCTCGGCCCACTGCGGGGTTTTGTCCTTCACATAATCCTTGAACTCCTCAAAGCCGGCGACCCACTCCTCGATGAACCTCGCATCCTGAAGCCCATCCCGCAGGATCACGTGCGCCATGGCAAGCGCCAGGGCCCCGTCGGTCCCGGGCCGAATCGGCACCCACTCATGCGCCTTGGAAGCGGTGTAAGAAAGGTGGGGATCTACGATGACGAGTCTCGCCCCCCGTTCGATCCCTCGCGTGATGATCCGCGGCAGGTGCGACCACTTCGTGGCCGACAACGGATTCCAACCGAAAATCAGCATGTACTTGGAGTTGATCGCGTCGATGAGCGGCCGCTCATCCCCCATGAGGATCTTGAAGCTCGCCTTGCGCCCGGTGTCGCAGAGGTTGGAGTGCATGCTGTAGTTGGGCGTCCCGAAGAGCTTGCAGAAATCCCCCTGGACATGGGTGAAGCAGTGATCCTCGGAGAGCCAAAGGAGTTTGTGGGCTTCGCCCGCGTCGCGCAATGTCTTCAGGCGGGAGGCGATCTCGGTGTAGGCCTCCTCCCAGGAAATCTCCTTCCAGCGGGGATCCACCCCGATTCCTTTGTTCGGATTCGTTCGCTTAAGGGGTTTCCTCAAGCGATCCGAGTCGTAGAGCGCCATGATGCCGGCGTTGCCCTTGGGGCACATCACCGCCCCTTCCTTGGCAGCATTGGCAAAGAAATCGTCGGAGATGTTCGTAAATCCGACTGGGTTATCGTCGTTCGGCTTGATCCGGACCAGCCGTCCGTCAACGACCTGGCACAGGATGCCGGTGGTTCCCCCGCACATGTGGCAGCAGGAAGGAATCCACGCGCCGCCATCGTAGGGACCGCGGGCCGTCTCTTCCTTGGCCATCGCGGTAATCGGCCGCAACGCCCCGCTGCCCAAAAGGCCAGCACCGGTAATACCCGCAACCTTTAAGAACTCTCGTCTGTTGAGGTTGGTCATCGGGGAGCCTCCGCGGTTTTCTCATAAAGGTTGAGGAATTTTCGGCTTGCGCCAAACATCCCCAGGCCCAACGCAACCACAAAAGCCAGGACCAACCATTCGTGGAGGCTCGGCACGTAGGAGGCGGTCAGCCGGGGATTCAAAACGGCCTGGTCCAGGCCCGGCAGGATGGGCACCGCCAACCCCGGGATCACAATGTTCAAACGCACGCTCATGAACAAAACCGCGATGAGTGCCCCTGCCCACCCAGCCTTTTGAGTGTCGGTTGGAAAGCGAACAAGGAGCCAGATGGGCACAAGGGATCCCAAGAAAAGATGGAAGATCCAGAAGACCCACCAGAAGGGGCCAAAGAGCATGAGCTTGAGGCCCTCGGTGTGGTAAGCGGTTCCTCCCCACAGGGGAACCGAAACTTCAGCCCACTCCAACAAGAGGTCGAAGAGCAGCAAGCCCAGGGTAATCTTAGACAGCAACCTCACCAGCCGCCCGTGGGACTCGTCCTTTTCAGGCCAGCGCAGGGCCACCACAGCCAACAGCAGGGCCCCTCCAGAGGTGAGCGCCCCGCTTAAGAAGAGGATCGGGAAAAGCCCGGTATGCCAATAGGGACGGGCTCCCACTACCGCAAAGAGAGCCCCCACTCCCCCATGAAACGCGATCGCCAGCGGCACCCCCACAGAACCCAGGAGGCTCAAGAGCCGATCCCTCTTCAGGCTGCCCGGCTGAAAGGCAAGCCTTAGCTCAACCAAGAGCAGCAGGAAATAGGCCGTATACATCCAGATCATCCAGGCCATCATCGAACGGAAGTTCGGCCGGAGGAAGACGTACCAGAACCGCTCCATATGGCCGATGTCAAACCAGATGGAAACCAGCGCCATGAACAGCGTGATGACCGCTGTGACCAAGGCCAGGCGCCCAATGGATTCAAGGGCCTTCACCTTAAAGACGTAGACCAGGCTGGACAAGAGGAAGGCGCCGGCCGAGAGCCCCACAAAATAGATGTAGGCGGCCACCCACAGTCCCCACGGCACGAGAGACCCATAGGCCGCCAATTGATGTCCAAAGGCAAACCGCTGAAAGACCCCGATGGCGCCCAGGATCGCCAAGATCCCCCAAACCCTCCAGCCCCATTTTCCACAGCGCTCGCTCATGGCAACCCTCACAAGGTGTAATAAACCGACGGTTCGGTCCCGAGCTCTTCCTTGAGCCGGATCCACCTATGCTCAACCAAGAGCCGCTTTAGGTTGCAGCCCTCGTGCGTGATACAGCCACCGTTTGATTCCGAGGCAAAATCCCCGAAATGGATAGCCTTGGCCATACAGGTTTCAGAGCAGGCAGGCGGCCGGGTGTACCGGCCTTGCGCATCCTGCAGGTGCAGGCAGAAGGTGCACTTGCGCACATTCCCCACGGGACTCTTCCCCTCCCGACGCAGGCCGTACTCCCCTTGAAACTCGGGTGAAGGAACCTGGCCATAGGCGGTGGTATGCGCCGGGTAATTCTCCCCAAAATCAAAGAAACGAGCCCCGTAGGGACAAGCCGTGATGCAGTATCGGCAGCCAATGCACTTGTCGTAATCAACAATCACAATGCCGTCTTCTTTGCGCTTGTAGGTAGCCGTGACAGGACAGACCCCGGTACAGGGGGGTTTGTCGCAATGGAAGCAGGGCTTAGGGAACCACCGGCGCTGGACGTAGGGGTATTCGCCGATCTCCTCCTCGATCACCGGGTTGTAGACCACCCCGGGTGGCGTCTTGTTCTCCAGTTTGCAGGCGATGGTGCAGGCCTTGCAATTCACGCAGCGTTTTAAATCGATTACCATCCCGTAGCGCCGCTGGGTGCGGAGCTTCGGGGTAGCCGCTTCCAGGACCGCCGGAAGGCTGCCGGCAGCCGCCGTAAAAACCCCCAGCCCCGTCAGCTTGAGGAAGGCCCTGCGCCCGAGCTGACGGTTCACCACCTCCTCCAGAGTGGCCGCCCCCTTCACGGGTGTTTCTGTCTCTGTCGGCATGGTCTCTCCTCGCTTTTTGTCAGAACTGCGACGCAATCACAAGGGCCAGCAGGTCATCCTTTGGGTCGCCGCCGGTCACCTGATCCTCTTGGTTCACGGAGTATTCGGCCTTGAGGATCGTGTTGGGGCTCCACCGATAGCCGCCCCCCAAGCTGTAGCGCTCGTAGTAGTTCGCGGTAACGCTGTTTAACGAAGCGGTCTGCTTGCTGTCCAGGTCCACCCGGCTGTAGCGGGCCGCCAGATACACCTTGGGGAACACGTTCACCAATCCCTCGATGAAGCCGTAATCCCCCTCCCGCTCTGCCGCGCCGGTCACATCATCGTTGAACGCGCCGAAGGCGCCGCGAAGGTAGGCCTGGCTGTCGGTGTAGGCCGGGGGATTGAGGGTTTTTCCCTTCTTGAAATCCCAGCGGCCGTCCAGTTCCCACACCGTGCGCCTCCAGTTGGTGGCGCTGCCAGGCCTACCCGTAAGCCCTGCAACACCCACCTCGGCCGCCTGTTGCTTCAAGCTGCCGGTCGTGTGAAAGCTGGCCGAGAGGGCCAGGGGTGAAATAGGATTGATCCCCAAGCTGCCGGTAAAGGCCTTGGCCTGGGTGGTGTCGCTTCCGGTGCCCGTGGTACCGTTGGAGACAGCGGCAGACCAGTTCAAGGCCGACCAGCCCTTTCCCAGTTTTCCGGAAAACTGAAGCCCCTCGTCGCTACCAGCCACGTTGCTGGCGGAGTTGGAAGGGAGGGCCGATTCCACCGGGTTGTTGGACCATGTTTCCTCGCCCAGGGCCAGCTTGAAGCGCCCAAACCGGGCGTCCAGGGTGAGAGGCCACGATTTCGGAAGCTTGAAGGGATCCTTGGCATCCAGATAGAAGTAGTCGAGGTTGTTGAAGGTGGCATTATTGAAGTTGCCCCGCATGATGATGGTGTAGGTGTCGTCCGGCTGGAAGGCAAACTGGAGTTTGGCTTCCGGGACCTCGAAGGAGCCCTCCGGAAAAGAACCGGCTTCCTGCGATTTGAAGAACCCGGCGGCCCAGCGGCCTTTCATCTTGAGCTTGGAGAGAGCATTGGGAAGCTCTATCCTCGGTTTTTCCGTTGATGGTTTGGCCTCGAGCACTTTCTTGGCCGCCTCCTTGGCCTGCTCCTCGGCCAACTCCCCTTCCATCTCGCGGACCTCCCCTTCGGTGATCACCCCTTTCTTGATCAGGAGCTTCACCAGGGGATCCCGCTCGGCGGCCTGGGCTCCCGGAAGAAAAAGGCCGGGGGTACCCAAGGTGATCAACGTTAGGACGGTCAGAAAAGCTGCCCCTCGATGACGCGTAATCATTCTTGTCTCCTTTTCTTTATCCCTTAAACGTAACGACGACCTTATGATTTGAATCATAATGTGGCATTGTAAGAAATCGGGGGGGGCAGGAACATGATTTACGTCATAATAGGCCCTGGGGCGTTCCGCTAGAATACCCCTATCCGGGAAAGGAAATCAGGGGAGAGTATTTTGAACCGTTTGAACGATCGAGTAAGGAGGTTGTTTAAGGTGAATCCGTTAATCCGAACGAAGGCTGTCAGCCGGACCGCAGGGAAGTCGTGCGCCCAGCCCCAGGGCTGCGCACCGCAAGTTGCCGCCGAGGAAGTCGCCAAGCTCGCCTACGAGCTGTACCAGAAGCGGGGCGGCTCGCACGGAGACGATCAGTCCGACTGGTTCAAGGCCGAAGCGATCCTTAAAAAGGCGAAGGCCCGCTTAAGCTAGTAAAGCTTCAAGCCATGAAGTCCTGCCATCCCCAAGAGGAGGTTGTGCGCCCACTTAGAGCCGGCTTCGCGACCTCGCGTGAGCCGCGTTGCGAGCGCCAGGCGGCCAGATCCAAGGAACGACGACGATGGCGTACTGGATGACAGTACGTCGAGGAGGAGTGACGAAGGAGATGGCCGTCTGCCGCCGCAACCCGAAGGGCTGGGCTGAAATGCGTCGCATCGCTACGTTGCTCGTCGTCGGCGTATCCTGACCCTCATGATACGCCTTCCTTCTCGCGCCTTGCGTTGCTCGCATTTAAGCCCAGCGCGACCACGGGAGGTCGCGAAGCCGGCTCTCACCCACAGCCTCATCGTGACCGGCAATCCCAATGTGGGAAAGAGCGTCATCTTCCAGCTCTTGACCGGCCGCTACACGACCGTCTCCAACTACCCCGGCACCACCGTCATGGTTTCCGAGGGAAAGGCCCAGTGGGACGGCTTGAGCTTCCGGGTTTTCGACACCCCGGGGATCAACAGCCTCCTCGCCTCTTCCGAGGATGAGCTGGTCGCGCGCGACCTCCTTCTTGAAAACCCGCGGGCGACGGTCCTGGTGGTGGCGGACGCCAAGAATCTTCGGCGGGCCCTCACCCTTGTGCTGGAACTCGCCGAGACCGGCATGAAGGCGGTCTTGAACCTCAACATGATCGACGAGGCCCGGGAGCGCCGGATCGCCGTTGACCAGGAGAAGCTCTCCGCGATTCTTGGCGTTCCGGTGGCCGCCACGGTCGCAACCGAGCGCTTGGGAATCGACCGGCTCAAAAAATTCCTGCCCCAGGCCCGTCCCTTTCAAATTGCCGTGAGATATCCCGATGTGGTGGAGACCGCCCTGGCCAGCCTGGAGGCGCGGCTCCCCAGGGAGCTTCAAAACCGGCGCTCCCTGGGGTTGTTGTGGCTGGCGCGGGATCCGGCGGTCATCGAAGAGCTGTCCCATCGGCTTGAGAAACCGGTGGTGGAGGATCTGCGCCGGATCGCCGGCCAGGCGCAAGCCCAGTCGGCCAGCCCCCTGGCCCTTCTCATCACCCAGGCCAGGCTGCGCCAGGCCCAACGGCTCACCCGGGAGGTTTCCTCCACCGAGCCGTCCCGCAGGAGGCCGTGGCTGTCCCGCCTGGGCGACCTTTCGATGCACCGGATCTGGGGGATCCCGATCCTTTTGGCGGCGCTGACGGTGATGTATTTCCTGGTGGGAGACCTGGCGGCCCAGCGGGGGGTGGGTTTCCTGGAGGAAACCTTCTTCGGGGAATGGATCGTCCCGAGGGTCACGTGGCTGGCGCACAGGCTGATTCCCTTTCCCCTGCTCGCGAACCTCCTCGTCGGAGAGTACGGGCTTCTGACCATGGCCCTGCCGTACGCGCTGGCGATCATCCTGCCGATTGTGGGAATGTTCTTCCTCTGCTTCGGGTTCATGGAGGACGTCGGGTATCTGCCCAGGCTTGCCGTCATGGCCAACCGGTTCTGCAGACTCCTGGGCTTAAACGGCAAGGCGGTCCTGCCCCTGGTCCTGGGCTTAGGCTGCGACACGATGGCCACCATGACGGCCCGGATCCTCGACTCCAAGCGGGACCGGGTGATCGTGACGCTGCTCTTGGCCCTCGGGATACCCTGCTCGGCCCAGCTCGGGGTGATCCTGGCGATGCTGGCGGGCCAGCCGATCCTCTCCCTGTGGATTTGGCTCGGGGTGGTCCTCACCCTGCTCATCGTGGTGGGGCAGATCGCCGCCCGGGTTCTGCCGGGCGAGGAGAGCCCCTTCCTTTATGAGGTGCCTCCTTTGAGAAAACCGAAGCTCTCCAACATCGCCGTCAAGACGCTGGGGCGCGTGGAGTGGTACCTCAAGGAGGCGGTTCCCCTCTTCTTCCTGGGAACCTTGTTTCTCTTTGCCCTGGACGCGCTGGGAATCCTGAAGGTCTTAGAGAGGCTCGGCCAGCCCCTGGTGGCGGGGTGGCTGGGCCTGCCGGCCAAG
This sequence comes from Candidatus Omnitrophota bacterium, assembly GCA_016177405.1. Classification (GTDB taxonomy): domain Bacteria; phylum Omnitrophota; class Gorgyraeia; order 1-14-0-20-64-10; family 1-14-0-20-64-10; genus JACOVG01. The sequence goes on from JACOVG010000015.1 coordinate 25,753, forward strand.
GCGACCGGGGCGTTTCTCGTGGGGTTCCTGCGCAGGGACTTCGGGGCGGCCGGGCTTTTCGTGCTGCAGAAAGAGGGGGCCTTAAACGGCACCCAGATCCTGGTGAGCCTGGTGACCATCACCCTGTTTGTCCCCTGCATCGCCCAGTACTTCATGATGATCAAGGAGCGGGGGGCCCGGACGGCCACGGCCATGTTCGTTCTCGTCACCGGCATTTCCATCCTGGTCGGCGGCGTGCTGCTGCGCGTGCTGACCGCGCTTCGGGTGAGCTTGTGACCCCGCCACTGACCTGCCCGTTGTGCGGCTATTCGTTCGAGCGCCTCGACCAGGAAACGGTTTGCCGGCGCTGCCCCCTGGCCCTGCGCTGCAACCTTCTGTGCTGCCCCCGCTGCCGTTACGAGTGGGCCGGCGAGTCAAGTTTGGTAAACTGGTTCAAGCGCAACTGGAGTAAGCGGAAAAATGCCCTCACCCATTCTTTCTGAACCGATCGAGGAGATGCTGGAGCTCGTCTGGACCGCCCAGGAGGACGGCCTGACGCCCCTGGACCGGGACCATCTGCCCCAACAGCTCCTTTGTTTCTTGCCGCACCCCATTGAGGCGGACGGCCACCAGCCCCAGGAAACGATCGACGCGATGATCCGGCAGGGTTTGCTTTCGGGCGCGGGCAGGACGATCGAATTGACCGACCCAGGCAAGGCCCTGGCCCGGGAGGTGGTTCGCCGGCACCGGCTGACCGAGGTTCTCCTGCGCAATGTTCTGCAGGTTTCCGAGGAGGCGATGGAATCCACCGCCTGCCAGGTGGAGCACATCTTGAACGCCGAGGTGACCGGCGCGGTCTGCGCCTTCTTGGGGCACCCCCCCACCTGCCCGCATGGCCGCGGCATCCCCCGGGGGCGGTGCTGCGAGGTCACGCTCAAGGCGGTGGAGCCACTCATCGTGCCCCTGGCCCAGCTTAAGATCGGTGAGGAGGCCCGGGTGGCCTTCATCCACACCAAGCGGCACCAGTACCTGAAGCGGTTGAGCGCCCTGGGGATGGCGCCGGGCAGGCGGATACGGCTGCGCCAGAAACAGCCGGCCGTCGTCATTCAAGTGGGAGAAACAGAGCTCGCCCTGGATCCGCAGGCGGGCCAGGAGATTCTTGTCCGGCGGATATAGGCCGCAGGAGGAACCCTTCATGGAAACCTCATCTGACAACCCCATCGCGCAGGCCGAGCTTGACCGGCTCGACCGGGACTTGAGGCGCTTCGCCGACGGAAAGCTCGACGCCGAGCTTTTCAAGAAGATCCGCCTGCAGTTTGGAATCTACAGCCTCCGGGGCCAAGCCACCCGGCACATGGTCCGGGTCCGGATCCCTCTGGGGGTGGTCACCGCCGGCCAGCTCCTGGGCCTGGCCGGGGTCGTGGAGGAGTTCACCCGCCCCAAGCTCGCGCACATCACCACCCGCCAGGATCTGCAAATCTACGGCGTCGAGATCTCCCGCCTGGTCGCCCTGCTGGCGCGCTTGAACAACCTCGGGCTGACCACCCGGGAGGCCAGCGGCAACGTGGTGCGCAACGTCACCCTCTGCCCCTTCGCCGGGATCGCCTCCGACGAGCCCTTTGACATCACCCCCTACGCCCAAGGGGTGAGCGATTATCTCTTGAGGAACCCCTTGACCCAGCTCCTGCCCCGCAAGGTGAAAATCGCCTTTGAGGGATGCTCCGAGGATCACGCCCGAACGTCCATCCACGACATCGGGGTGGCGGCCGCGCTGAAGAACGGGCACGAGGGCTTCCGGATCTACGCCGGCGGAGGGCTGGGCTCCACCCCGAAGGCCGGGCACCTCATCGAGTCCTGGACCCCGCCCGCCAAGCTCCTGCCCACCCTGGAGGCGGTCTTGAGGCTCTTCGAGCGCTTGGGCGACAGGGAGATCCGCTCCAAGGCGCGGCTGAAGTTCCTCGTGGAGAAGCTCGGCGCGGAAGAATTCTGCAAGCGGGTTCGCGAGGAACGCCAGGTGGTTTGGGCCACTCAGTCGGGCTACGCCTTAAAGGCGCTGGAGGCGGCCCCGCCGGAAGAGAAGCCCCCGGCCCCCCTGACCGCGCGGGCCCATCTCTCCGACTCGGACAGCTTCTCACGCTGGGGCGCCACCAACCTGGTTCTTCAGAAACAGCCGGGGTTCGCCGCGGTGACGGCGCGAATCCCCTTTGGGGATATCACCCCCGAACAGCTGAAAGGGATATCCGAGCTTGCCCGGCGGCACGCGGGCGGGGCGCGCCTGACCAACACCCAGAACATCCTCCTAAGATTTGTCCCCACCTCCCACCTTCTTCAGGTCTATGAGGGGCTCAAGGGTCTGGCCTTGAGCGAAAGCGGGGCCGGCCGCTTGGCGGACATCACCCGCTGCCCCGGGGCCGACAGCTGTCTCTCGGCCATCACGCGCCCCAAGGGGCTGGCCCAAGAGTTCGAGCGGCTGTTCCACAACGGGCTCTCCCCCTGGGCCCACGAAAGGCTTTCCATCAAGATCTCGGGCTGCCCGAACTCCTGCGGCCACCATCACATTGCGGACATCGGGTTCTTCGGGGTGGCGCTCAAAGTCGGCCAGCGGCATGTGCCCTGCTACCAGATTCTGGTCGGCGGCCGCACGGCCGTCGGGCAGGCCACGTTCGGCCAGCGGCTGGCGCGCGTGCCCGCCCAACGAGCCCCGGAGGCGATCAAGCGGATCGTGACATACTACTTCGAGCAGCGGCAGCCCGAGGAGACCTTTGCGGCGTTCGTGGATCGCGTGGGGCTGGCCCCGCTCCAAGCGGTTGTCCAGGACCTGACGGATCACACGGACGCCGCCCGCGATCCGACGCTCTTCGTGGATCTGGGCACGACCGAACCCTTTGAGCTTGAGGCCGGCAAAGGCGAGTGCGCCGAATAGCTCACCAGACTACATGACGTAGGTCATAGAACCGTCTACGGCGGATGCTGTAGGCTTTGCTGTAGAGGGTGGAGATGGGCGCCACTGAGGTCCGGGAGAAGATCGCGAAGTTGTCGGCTACCCGCAAGCGGCTGGGCTGGTCCGAGGAGGTCTGCGCGTATCATCTGGGGGTGACTTTCTCCACGCTGAACCGATGGGAGCGCGGGGAGTCGTTTCCAAAGAGCCGCGTGGTGCTCAACGCGATTGACCAGTTCTTGGCGAAGCACGGCAAGCCACAATAACATACAAGGTATCCCGATGCCTCGCTGTCGCGAGGCACGGGATCAATTCGGCCGGGGCACTTGGCGTCGTCCTTCGCTCCACTCAGGACTCCGCAAGTGCTGGCCTCATTGAGGGGGGGGTGAGGGGCATGGCGGAAATGTTTCAGGCGCTGGCATTCTTGCAGAATATCGGACTGCCGGAGCTGTTGGTCGTCTTGGTGATCGTGCTGTTGCTCTTCGGTGCGAAGCGGCTTCCGGAAATTGCCCGAGGGCTGGGTAAGTCCATCCAGGAGTTCAAGAAGGGCGTGAAGGAGATTGAGCGCGACGTGAACGATGAGAAGAAGGCCTAAGACCGACGACTATCGCTCAGGGTTCGGGGCGACGTTCGTTCTCATTGTCATCGCAGCGCTCGCCGTGCAGGCGGGCTGCACGACGCGCGCGCCGACGACGCCTGCCGCGGCCAAGCCGCCGCTGACGCCCGCGCTTTTCGAGACGGGCCAGCGGCTTTACGTGAAGCAGTGCGCAACCTGCCACGGACCGAAAGGAGCCGGCGATGGCCCGGCCGCATACCTCCTCTATCCCAAGCCGCGCGATTTTACGCAGAACGAGTTTCGTCTGGTCTCCATGAGCAGCATGCAGGCGACTGATGAGGATTTGTTTTTGACCATCACGCGCGGCATGCCCGGCTCCGCGATGCCCTCATGGGAATCGTTAACGCCCCAGCAGCGCTGGGCGCTGGTCTATTACGTCCGCCAGCTCACCGGGGTGAGCGACCCCATTGATCCGGCCTTCATCATCCAAGTGCCTCCGGAAACACCGAAGACCTCAGAGAGCATCGAGCAAGGACGCCAGCTCTTTGCGCAGGCCTGCGCCTCCTGCCACGGGCCGCAAGGTCGCGGCGACGCGCAGGTGCCGATGGTGGACAGCCAGGGCTTTCCCGTCAAACCGCGGGACCTGACCGCCGGCGTCTTTAAGGGTTCATCCGAAAGCCCTGAGCTGTACAAGCGGATCGTCGCAGGGTTGCCCGGCAGCCCGATGCC
>JACOVG010000017.1 GCA_016177405.1 Candidatus Omnitrophota bacterium
CACGCTGGGGCGCTCGAGCGATGCGCGCAGGGACACCCCGAACGGGGGTTCCGATACTGCTGGGCAGCCCAGGCGACCCGTGGCCGCTTAAGGCGCGGGATGGTTGACTCCTTACAGGTGGGGGCGGAGGCGCTCTTTCAGGAGGGAGCGGGCGCGGGAAAGGCGGCGCTCGACGGCCTTGGGAGTGAGCCCCAGAATCTCGGCGATCTCCTCGTGGGAGAGGCCCTGGAAGGTGCCCAGGACGATCGGCGCGCGAAGCGCCAGCGGAAGGGCTTCGACCTCGCGGCGGACCAGGTGGCTCGCCTCGGCCTGGGCCACCTGCTCGCGGGGGCTTTGAGAGGAAGTGTCCGGCAATCTTTCTGAAAGGGGAAGCTCCTCGGCCCCCTCCTCGCCGGAGGGAGTTTCCAGGGAGACCATCTTGGATCTCGCGGGTTTACGGCGCAGGGTATCGATGCACAAATTCGCGGTGACGCGGTAAAGCCAGGTGAAGAGCTTGGCGGCGGGCGGAAGCTGGGGCGGGCGCTGGTAAAGCTTGAGGAAAACCTCCTGGGCGATCTCTTCGGCGTCGGCGACGTTGCCCAGGAACCGGTAGGCCAGGTTGATGACGCCTCCGGCGTGGCGCTCCATCAGCTCCCGGAACGCCTCCGGATCCCGGCCGTTTATTCCTGCTAGAAGCTCGCGGTCCTCACTCAATCACATCCCCCACGACCGGCTCAACCTTGACCCCCTGGCGGACGAGGTAGGCGACCCCCTTCTCCAGATTCTCCCGGCTTCCTTCAAGCTCCAAGACCACCTCCCCGACCGTCTCGGTCACCTTGGCCCTTCTCAAACTGGGCACCACCTTGTGTTTCAAGGCCATGGTGTAGATCACCGGTTTCTTGATGAGGCGTTGAGGAAAGATCAGGTGAACTATCTTTTTGGGCATCGGCTCTCCTGGCCTCCCGCGATCGCGGGAATGATGGAGACCTCATCGCCGTCTTTGACCGGCGTGGCCTCCTGCTTCAAGAAGCGGATGTCTTCGTCGTTGACGTAAACGTTCACGAACCTGCGCAGGCGGCCATTGGCGTCGCACAGCCGTTCCTTCACCCCGGGAAACTGCCGCTCCAGGTCCTGGATCAGATCGTCCACTGTCTTGCCGCTGGCCGCGACTTCGGAGCGGCTTTGGGTCAGCTTCTGCAGGGGGGTTGGAATTCGTATGGTGATGGCCATCCTTCCTCCTTAGGTTTTCATCGTCTCTTCGAATGAATCCAGCGTGGGCTTAATCCGAATGGGCTTGCCGATGTGATCCACCACCGCCTCCTGGGTCTTGAGCCCATGCCCGGTGATCGAAACCACCAGCGACTCATCCCGAGGGATCCTCTTTTCCTCAATGAGGCGCCGCGCGGCCGCCAGGGTCACCCCGCCGGCCGTCTCCGTGAAGATCCCCTCGGTCTGGGCCAGGAGCTTCATCGCCTCCACCACCGATGGGTCGCTGACGGCGGCACCCCAGCCGCCGGTCTCCCGAATGGCGTCCGAGGCGTAATAGCCGTCGGCCGGGTTGCCGATGGCCAGCGATTTCGCGATCGTTTTGGGCTTGACCGGCTTGATGATGTCCGAGCCCTCCCGGATGGCCGCCACAATGGGAGAACAGCCCTCGGCCTGGGCCGCGTAAAGCCGCGTCCGGGGCTTATCAATGAGGCCCAGCTTGTGAAGCTCCTTGAACCCCTTCCAGATCTTGACCAAGAGCGACCCGCTCGCCGCTGGGACCACCATGTGGTCCGGGGTCTTCCATCCCAGCTGTTCGGCCACCTCGAAACCGTAGGTCTTGGAGCCCTCGGCGTAGTAAGGCCGGATGTTGATGTTCACAAAGGCCCAGTGGTATCTGGCGGCAATCTCGGCGCACAGGCGGTTCACCTCGTCGTAGTTGCCCTCCACGGCGATGAGCCTGGGATGGTAGATGAGAGAGCCCACCACCTTGCCCATCTCCAGGTCGGCCGGGATGAAGATGAAGCGCTTCAACCCGCCTATCGCCCCCAGGGAGGAAACGGCGTTGGCGAGGTTGCCGGTGGAGGCGCAGGCGACGGTATCGAAGCCCAGCTCCTTCGCCCGGGAGAGGGCCACCGACACGACGCGATCCTTAAAAGAGAGGGTGGGGTGGCAGACCGAATCGTCCTTGATGTAAAGCTCCTTCATCCCCAGGGCGCGGCCCAGGCGTTCGGCGCGAAACAAAGGGGTGAAGCCGGTATGGAAACCGACCGCCGGCTCCCCGTCAATGGGCAGAAGCTCCCGGTAGCGCCAGAGGTTGGCTGGCCGCTTCTCGATCGCCTCCCGGGTGAGGCGTTTGCCGATCGCCTCGTAGTCGTAATCCACCTCCAGCGACCCGAAGCAATACTCGCAGACGAAGATCGCCTTGGGGGGATAGCTTCTGGCGCATTCACGGCAGCGCAGGCCTTTGATGAAGGACATCTAGCTTGTTTTTTCTTTGGTGAGGGTGGCTGGGAGGATCACAATCTCGACCCGCCGGTTCTGGCGGCGGCCTTCCGGAAGATCGTTGCCCGCCACGGGATGGAATTCCCCGAAGCCCACGGCCCTCAAGCGGCCGGGCGGAACCTTCTCCTCCTCAATGAAGTGATGCACCACGGCCAGGGCGCGGGCGGAGGAAAGCTCCCAGTTGGATTTCCAGCCGGAGTAGCGGATCGGCTCGTTGTCGGTGTGCCCCTCCACCGCCACCGGGGAGCCGGGCACGGATTCTTTAAGGACGCTGGCGACCTTCTCCAGGGCCGCCCGGCCCTCCTCCTTGATCACCGCCTTGCCGGAATCGAAGAAGATCTCATCCAGGAGGGTCAGGACCAGCCCCCGCTGGGTCATCTCCAGCTTGGCGCGGGCGTCTCCCAGCTCCTGCTTCAAGCTCTCGGCGAGCCTCCTCTGCGCCTCGACGAGCTCGGAGGCCTCCTCTTCCTTTTCCTCGGCCACCCGGCGCGTCGCCTGCGCCTTCTCCTCCACGAGGAGCCTCACCTCGCGGGAGCGTTCATCCTGAACGCGGGAGAGCTCCGCCTGAAGCTTGTCCTCGGAGTCCTGGGCCTGCTGAAGGCGCCCCTTCACCTGCTCCAATTCGGTTTCCATTTGCCTCTCCCGGACCGACTTCCAGGCGAAGGAGCAGCCGGAGGTGAAAGCGGCAAGCAGTAAGCTGTAAGCGATAAGAAAAAACGGCCTCTTCATGAAGAAATAGTCTACCTTACGAAAGAGACCCCTGGCAAGCGGGGGAGGTTATCGGCTGGAGAGTTCTTGGTTTAAGCTGGGCGCTTCAGGGAAAGAGAGGGCGGGAACCTCTCCAAAACCTTCCGGAACCGGACTTTCCTCGAGCAACTCTCGAACCCTCTGGAGCCCCCGCAGGGCGCTCTCCACCTGGCGCTGGCTTGAGCTTCGCTTAAGCGCCGCGGTGGAGGTCCCGCCTTCAAGCCGGCGTTCCAGATCGGCCACCAGATCGCGGGCCGCCGCCAGTTGATTGGAGACATCTTTGTATCTCTCCTGGGCCCGCTTGAGCTCGGAGTTCGCCACCATCAGCTTCTGCTCCGCCTCCAAGCGTTTGGCCATCGCCTGGCGGACCGTGTCCCAGGCGTTCCGGTACTCCTGGTCCAAACGGGCCTGCTCGGCAGGAGGCGCCTTCCTTTTTATTCCATCGAGCCGGGCCCGCCAGGCCTGAATCAACTGGCCCCAGGCATAGGTCCTCTGATCCGCGACCGCCCTCATCTCGGCCTCCGCGGCGGACTTTTGACCGGTGGCGGTATCCAGCTGGGACTGGGCGGAGGCCAGAGCCGCCTCCAGCCGGGCCACCTCCTGGCGCGCCTGCTCCAGCCGGCCTTCCAGGTCATCCCCCGGCGGATCCTCCGCCGGGGGATTCCCTGGAGTCAGAGGAAACGCGTCGGCCAGGCGCCGGGCCGTCTCGTCGGTCACCAGGCCCGCTCCCAACAATCCCCGGTTCCCAGGGTTAAGGGCGTTGACATCGGCGGCGGCCGACCGCAATCGCTCCAGCACCTGCTGGACCGTTAAGTTGGGCGCAGCAGCCAGGATCCGAGCGGCCACACCGGCCACAAACGGGGCCGAGAAAGAGGTTCCGTCGACAACCGCCGTGGCTCCGCCCCACGTGGTGGTGGTCACCTGCTCGCCGATTGCCGTGAAATCAACCGTCGGCCCGTAGTTGGAAAAGACGGATTTCACGCCGGAGGCGTTGGAAGAGGCCACCGAAACCACGTTGGCAAAGGCGGCCGGGTAGCTCGGCAAGCTCCAGCCGTTGTTTCCGGCCGCCGCCACCAGAAGCGCTCCCCTGCCGGCGGCATACTCCACCGCCTGCCGAAGAAAGGTCGAAGGGAAAGAGGAGCCGAAGCTCATGTTGATGACCCTCGCCCCATTGTCGGCCGCGTACCGGATCGCCTCGATGCTCGCCGCCAAATCAATCCGAGGACCTGGCCCCACCCGAAGAGCCATGAGCTGAACCTGGGCATCCACCGCGCCGGCCAAGACCCGGCCGGAGACCTGCGTGCCGTGCGCCCCGTTACCGGCGCGGCCGGTGGGATCGGCGTCCCGGCTGTAAAAATCGTAGCCGTTGACGTCATCCGTGTAGCCGTTGCCGTCGTTGTCAATGCCGTCGCCGGCGATCTCTTGGCTGTTCACGTAAAGGTGCCCGGTAAAGGCCGGATGGGCAAGATCAATCCCTGTGTCAATCACCGCCACCACAACCGGCGCCCCACCCCCCGTGGAGGAAAAATTGGGGTCGCCCGCCGTGTGGAGGAAAGCCTCCAGAAGGTAATTCGGCTCGGCGTACTGGACCGCGGGATGGATTTCAAGCTGTTCGATGATCTCGAAAACCGGAAGGTCTTCGTCGAAGGAAAGGAGGTACAGTTCGCCGGGGACGATGGGCCGGTTCAGCCGGGCTCCCACCGAGGCGGCGATCCGCTCCACCTCCTCCGGAGGGGTCTGCGGCTCCACCTGAACCAGGACCTCCCCCGGCTGGTACTCGGCTTCAGGGGCATCCTCGGCGAAAACTAAGGGGGATTGGAAAGAAAGGAGGCAAACGAAAACCAGGATGTAAGCCTTCAGCGATTCGCGCACCAGATTGGTTTCCTTTCTAGAGGAAAGTTTAGACCTAAAAATGGAATTTTGTCAACTTCTATCGCCGCCTACGCCGAAACGGCGGCGGCCAAGCGCTCCTCCACCTGCTTGAGCCACTTCTCCAGGGTGGACACCTGAAGGAATCTTCCGAGCTCCGCCAACTGCTCGATCGTCTCCAGAACAAAGGTCGTAAGCTCCTGGCCCCAGGCCCGCACCTGAATGTCCACAATCGCCTCGGCCAAACTCCAGCCGGTTTTTTCCAAGTTGACGGCCGGCACAGCCAGGGTCAAACCTGCCTCTTCCAATCCAGCCGCCACCTCCGCTTCCTGCGTCTCGTCAGAAACAACCGCGGCCAGCCGAAGGCCTTCCCCGCCGGCCGGCTTCAGCAAAGCCAGGGCCGTGATTCCGGCCCGCGCCGTCTCCGGCGTCAGAACGATCAATCGCCCCTCCGTCGCCCCCGCCGGCAGCCGAATCTCCTCCAGCCCGGCAGGAGAGAGTGAGTCGATCAGAATATCTGCCATCAAATGAAGAATCTGCACAGCCGAGGGAACCGATAAGGGTGGTCCCATCCCCGGAAATTCTGCCTTCCGATAAAGATGCTTCTCGTCAGGAGTGAACCGAATTTGCTGTATTCCAGAAACTCCGTCAAAACCAATCTTCGCACGTTCGGAGCCCTGAAGACGCCCCATCAAAGGTTTCAGCAATCGGTCGTTGTCGCTCCGAACTCTGGTGCCAGTGATTTCCTGAACGCTCTTGCCTGTCAGAAAATGAAAATGGACGCCGAGTCTTGCCAGTTGAACGATGCGATCCCGCCGCTCGGGGCGAGCCGTTTGACCCTCGACCCCATCTTGAGAAGAATCCAGGGTATCTTTCTCCTCCAGGATTGTGCCGTCTACATCCGTTACAATAACGAGCTCTCGCGGGCTGATCGCGCGATCCTTTATAGAGGGGTCAAACCCTGACGCATCCGGACCAAGAATGGCCTCATAGCGAAACCCTCTTTGAATTCCTAAAATGAGATTGCCCAACAGCTCATCCATTCCAGCCGCTCCCTTATCTAACTGGACGAGATTTGGGAGATCGTCGGGCGCGGCGGCTTCTTTTCCATCGACGAGAATCTGAACAAATGGAATGGGAAAGGGCTGCTCATCCACCTCACCCTGCGGCACAAAATCACCCAGGGCGGCATCCCCTACGATAAGCGCGAATTTCTTCCCGTTCGCCTCGGCTTGCTCCCTTAGCAGGGATCGGATGGCCCACGGTTTCAATATGATACCCGCTGCCAAATACTTTTCTCCCCGGTATGGGTGGATATCCTGTCGGTCAGCAGCTCCAGGCAATTTTTCCTCAAGTTGCTTTAGGGCCCGGTCGCCGTCGAGGGCCTCCTTTGGCATCCAGCGAAAGGTCAAGAGCGCCGGCTGATGGGGGGTGTCGTGGCCTTCGGCATCCACCCCTCGCCACTGTGGGAAAAACTGTACCCCCAGCTCCCTGCCCCTCTCTTGAATCTCAACCTCCGCCTGCTTGAGTGGCTCCTCCCACTTGACCCGGAGGAGGTCTTCAACGATAGAGGCAACCAGCCGCAAGATCGCCGCCGCTTCGGCGTCAGAGAAGTCTGCAGGTTGGGCTGGGGGGGCTACGCGGCGCCGCACCAATTCCCAGGAAAGGGCGTATTCAAGATTCTGCGTTCCGAAGACGAAGAGATAGCTTACCCCTTTCGGCTTCGCCCCTTGCTCCTTCAAGGCCTGCCCCAAGGGGACCATGAGGCGCTCCTCGTCGCTTCGGATTCTCTTGGCTGATACCTCTTCAGCTGCCTTGCCGCTGGTTATCCGAAAATCGGCTCCCAGCCCTGCCAGCTGAACCACCCCGCCCAGTCTTTCACCCTGAAAGGATTGACCCTCTATGCCGTCTTGGGTCTTGGCAAAGGTATCGCGAGAACCCATCAAGGTCCCATCCACGTCGACGAATAAAAGGAGATCCTGCGCGTTGACTTTGACGCCGCGCAATGGGGACGGAATCTGGGGAGCCAACAAAGCAATCTGTCCGTAGGTCAAGCCGTCCCGAACAGCTCCCAGCAATTCCCCCCACAATTGATCCACTCCTTGACCGCCCTTCTGGGCCAGAACAACGTTTGGATAACCTGTCGGGTTGGGCGCATCGCTCCCCTGCACAAGCACCTGCACCAGCGGCAGAGGAAGTGGGTTGACCCGCATCTCTTCCTCTGTGACAAAATCTCCCTTGGCAGCATCCCCCACCACAATGGCCAGCCGTTTCTTTCCAGCTTGTCCTACCATCTCCTCCCGCATCGCCCATGTCTTACGCGGGGGGATCACAACACTCAAGTACCGATCGCCAGATAAAACATTTGCCGCGGGATGATCCGTGGCCTCGCTTAAGCGGCTCCGTAGGATCCGAGCCGCCTCCTCGGGATCCACCAACCCGTCTTGAAACCACTCCACGGTCAAGCTGTTGGGGCGGTGGGAAGAGATCTTTCCCCGCTCGTCTACGCCGCGCCACCGCGGGCTCATCTCGAAACCCAGGCGCCTGCTGGCCTGCTCGAACTCTTCCGCCGCCCGCTGGAGCGGTTCCTCCAGCCCGGTGGAGGACTTCGCGCCGCGCGCATCTCCAAATTTCCAGATGTCGGAGCCGTCCCTGGCCCCTTCAAAAGCAACAATCCTCTTGGGGTGCGCCTCCGAATCCATCCGGGCCCCCATGGCATCCCGGGCCAAACGGTCGGCCGCCTTGCCCGCCAGCTTGGCGTCAAGGCCAGCGGTCTTTGCAATCCCCCTTAGCCAGCCGGAGGCGACCGCCGCGGCCAGCGTATCCCGGTGCCCGTTGCCCCGGACGAAGGCAGGCGGGTTTTTCCCTTGTCCGCCCAGCCAGTACGCCCTCGAGAATAGGAGTTCCAGGCCAAGAAACCCATCCGGCCAGTTGGACCTATCGGCATCCCCAAAGATGGAAGTTTCTTCCAAATTCACGACATTTCTTTTAACCGGGTGGGCCGCCTCCGGGCCATACCTAAGGAGGGCCTGGTAAACCGTTGGATATTTTTCTCTGAAGCCCTCCGAAACATCCAGGGCGCGCTCCAAGGCGTCTTTTCTCGAGCGGGCGTAGGCGAACGAATCCACCAGGACGAGCGGCTCCTCCCCTTCCTGGAAGATCACGGTGTAGGCCTCCACCCCCTCCGGCCCGTAGTGAATACCGGGGAAGTTCATGTATCCCGTGCTTACCGTGAAGGCGTACAGCTTCTGGGGGTCGTCAAGGTCGGCCAGATCCTCCAGATCAAAAACCTCCTTGGCCTCACCCCGCACGTTGACCTGGTCCTTGAGCCTCATGAGCCAGAGAGAGTCGAAATCTTCCGCCGCCTTGGCATCCCCATCAAGGAAGACCGCCGCGGCCTCCGCGCCGGGAATCTGGGCGATGGCGTTGGCCCAGCCGGCCACCTCCGTGGCCCCGACCGTTCCGATAAGCAAATCGAACGACTGGGTAAACCACGGAAAGCGTTCGTGGAGCTTGCTGGCGGGGTCGTTGTTTAACGCCACGTTGATCGCCTGCTGGATTTGCGGGAAGGCGATGATGTTCTCTCTTTTGACGCCGATTTTCATAAGCTCCTGCGGCAGCCAGACGGTATTGACGATGGAGGGGTTGACATCCAGGCCAACCTTGAGCTCACCCAGCGCAATCCCCTTGGCGCGGGCCAAGGCCGCCACGTTCTCCAGGGGCTTGCTCAAATCGAACTGGAAAGCGGGCTCCTTCATGCCGGCCTCGTTCCAGACCGCCACAAAAGCGATTTGTTTGTCGTCCGGCCTCGGCAAAACGCGGTTGGCCAGGCCCAGCACCGAACTGGCCACATCCCCCAGGAACGGAGAAGACTCGTTCACATCCGGGCGGCGGTTCAGGACCAGGGTCGTGGTGCCATCGATCACATCCACCGCCGCCTCCGATTCCGCGGCCTCCTCCAACCCCGAAGTTTCTGGGCCACCTTCAGGTGGCCCAGAAACTGGAGTCCCTCTTTGGGACAGCCCTGCGGCGGCCGAGGGGTTGGCAAGCGCCTTTTTGGTGTTCTCCAGGTCAGAGGTTCGGAAAGTTGTCTGAAAAACACGCACCGACCCATCGGGGGCAAGGAGGAGGGTATGAACGACCACCTGCCCGCCGCCGCCAGTTGAATCCGGGGTAAATTCAACCGGCTTAACCCAGTCGGCCCAGCCGCCCGCCAACTTCCTGTCCATCCCCATCAAGGCAGAGGAGACGGCAATCGGCCCCTGATAGGGCCAGTCCTTCTCTGTCGTGGTTTCGGCCGAACCTTGCCGGGCTTGAACCAGATGGCCGCCGGTCACATTCTTGGCGGCCGTCGCCAAGATGAACGCCGTGGCAGAATCGGCCTCGCTGGCATTCACAACCAAGCGATTTCCATCAATATACGCCCCGGTGGCCGCCGCGATCGAGGCCAAGGCGCTTGGTTTGACTGTGTGGTGCCAACTCAACCATTTTTCAAACTTCCGCTTGATGGCAGGGCTGATGTCGTCCGATTCCTCCGCGATCTTCTCCAGCGCCGCCGGCAAGGGATCGACAGGAGAAAGCCCTTCAGCGGCCCTGCGCCGGGCGTGGTAAAGGTAGCCCCGCCAAGGAGGTCCTTCTTGAAGAAGAACCAGCTTCTCTGGAGAATCTGGAATGGGAACCACCGCCACCGCCTGCTCACCAGGCAGGCTGACAATCCCCAAGGCCTGGCGAGGATGGGCCTGGGTGAATTCCTTTAAAGCCTCGTAGCCGATTCCCTCTGAACTCCCATGAACGACAGCTCGCAGGGCCTGAAGCACGGAGACCTCAAGGGCCGCGGAGATTGCCGGAAGCCAGGCAGGATCCTCCAAAGAGGAAGCCTTCCCCTGGTCGGGCTTTCGGAGAACAGCGGACTTGAAGCCCTCCACTTGAAGCCCAAAGCGTTCCATCCCTTTGTTCATCTGTTCTTGGGCCGTTGGCAGATGGGTGTCGCCCCACTCCTCAAGGTCGTCCCGCGGGCTCACCGTGAAACGCTTGAACCGCTCCGCGAATGGAGTCTCCAAGTGGAGCTTGGCGCGCTCCTCCTCGGTCACCTGCGTTAAGTTGGTGGTAAGCTCCGGAACATTTTCTACCGGAACTCCGGTCTGCGCCCTGGCCGCCTGACGCATCATCTGGGAGGTGTGCCGTCGGATCGCTTGCAATTTGACCCCATGGCGCCCTTCGCTCACCGGCAGGATATCTGTAACCGACGGATCGTTCGGTCCCAGGGCGCCGACCCATACCTCCACTTCCCGACCGGTCTGGCGGGCAAACCTTCGAATCACCTGAAGAAGCATCTGGTAGGCAATGAGGTGGGACTGGTGGGGATCGTCCCGCTCATCGTGCAGAAGGATATTAACCGGTTTCTTCGGATGCTCCGCGGACTTGTCCACGAGAAATTGAAGAAGCTCTTTCTCGGCGTCTGGACCCAGGGCCTTCAGAGAATCCTCTTGTTCCCCTTCCCCTTTGTCGAAATAGAAGAATTTCACCGTGCCGGGAACCTCCGGGTTCAGCCCCAGCTCTCTCGCCCCCTCTTGCGCCTCACCTTCTCTCAAGCCGGCTTTCCAGCTGGCTGGGACAGGTTCCTCCGGAGACAGATGAAGAAGTTTCCGCGCATCCTCATCCCGGACGCCGGACTTCGTCACCGAGGCCAACAGCACCCCCAGCCGGACCGCGGCGGCCCGGCGCGGCTCTTTCAGCTCCTGGATCATCCCCCCGTGCCTGAACTCGATGTCGTCGGCATGGGCCCCGAAAACAAACCACTGGGCCTCGGCCTCCTTATCCAGATCCCCCTCCGTCAAAACCCGCACCCCCTCCTCCAACCCGGACTTCTTTCCAGAAAGCTCCTTACCGATCGCAGAGGCGCCGCCGCTGGGCTCTATCTCCATCACGCTGCAGCCCTTGTCCTTCCAATGACGGACGGCTTCCGCGTACACCGGCGCCATCGTCCCGATAGCGATGGCTCCACCCAGACCCGCTCCCATGATCCTGCCGGCCGCTTGAGGTTCCCCAGTTGGCCCTTTGAATTTTCCTTCAAACTCATCAATCATCGCGTCATAGGCCGGCGTGCTCCGGAAGAACGCCTCTTTGGGGCTTGCCTTTCCCCATTCGGTGAGGACGAGTTTGCCTTGTTTCGCCGTCTCTAAGGGATCCCAAACCGCCCGGTCTCCGTTTTGCGCCTCCCTCATGAGCTCAAGCAAGCGCTGGGCCTCTCCTTGGCGCGCGGCCTGGGCATATTGCAAACCCCGCGCAATCTCACTCACCGCGTACCAGGCCAACTGCCGCAGTGGAATAACCGAATTTCTTTTAAGCTCCTCAAGCGCCCTGTCGAATTCGGGCTCTCCTTTCTTTCCCGGAATCCGGTGCGCTCCCAAAGGCTTAAATCCGCTGGAAAAATCGCTTGGATAAAACGGCATGTGGACATCACCAGGGGGCCAGAAATCTTTACCTAGCACCTCTAGGATCTGGCCTAAGGTAAGATCGTTTGGAATTTGATTGAGCAATTTCTCGATGAATTTCCGTGGATCTTCTCCCACCAGATCGGCGTACTCGGGCTCTCGAAGAGAACCGTGTTCCGTCAGCTCCCGGAGCTGGCCCACTTTTGCAGCTCTGCCGGCCTCCCTCTCCTGCCAAGGTTTATCCTCCTCCTTGTACAGGGCCAGCAGCAAATCCTCCAAGCGCCAGTTTCCGTGGTAAGGCATGGGATGGCCCTGGCTGCGGGCGATGTGACGCAGCCAGAGGACGGCCAGTGAGGGACCCATGCCGGTTAGAGATTTCACATAGGCGGCATAATTGGTGACCTCAGGCGGCTGGCTGTTCTCATCGTCCAAACGCGGCAGGTTAGGCGCCGCGATGAAGAACCGGAAGTTTTCCGGCAGTTCAACCGTCTCGCCCACCCCCTCGGGGAAGGAAAATTGCACGGTGACCTTGCCCAGTTGGGCGGTGTTGATGGCGGTGATGTCGGCTGTTCCGGCCCGGTCGCCCACCACAAAGTTCGCGTAGTCAATGTCGTTGTGCTGCCGCGCGGAAAACCGAAGTTCCTCCGGCAGCAAGGCCTCGATGGCATGCGCGAAGGCGCTCGGCAAGGCGGACGAAGAGCTCAAGCCCCCCCTGGGAGGGAGGTTGGTCTTTGATACCAGCAGGCGGAATCCCTTTCCCTCCAGATGATCCCCCACTCTCTCGCTTCGATCAAAGCACTTGGTTCGAATAAACGCCAGCGTCCCTTTGATGAGCCCTTCCCATTTGTCCTTTATGGCATGCTGCTCTGCCCAGGCAAGCCAGGAAAGCTCACCTGGTTTGCCCGTCCGTATCTCCTCGATCCCTCTGGGGGGCAAGGCATAGGGATCTGCCATGCTGAACTCAAGATCGCGATAAGGCTTTCCCGTGGTATCCAGTCCCAAATTCTTCGCTCTAACCTTGCCATCCTTGGTCATCTGAACAAACATCCAAATCCGGTCATGGACAGCCGCGTTGATGGTCTGGCCCCCTATCCCGGCCAGATCCGAATGCCCCATAAAGACCCGCACCCGCCCAGGCGCCTGTGTCAAAGCAAACGGTAGATTCGGGTCGAAGAAGCCCTCTTCCGAAAGCCTGCTCGCCTCTTGGACCAATTCCCTGATCTGCTCGAGGTTCTCATTAATCCGATGAGGACGAACCAGTTCCTCCAATTGAGCCCTTAAACCGCTGGCGACCGGATCCGCGATAATCGCCTTCCACACGCCGAGCGGTAATCTTGGAGATTCAACCTCCTCCAGGCCGGTGGTCGAACCGGGCCTGTTGGCGGCGAGGTGTTCCTGGAGTTTGACGTGGTCCGCGACGGTGGTGACGTCTTGGCGGTTCTCTTCCGGAATTTCAAAGGCAATGACCCGGCCGCCGGCCGCCGCAACGGCCTCGACGATGTCTGTGAGGAAGTACTCCCCTCGCTCTTTGTCTGCCCGCAGCTCGGCCAGAAGAGGGAAGAGCTTCTTTGCTCGGATGACGTAGAGGGAGGCGTTTGTTTTTCTGATCGCCCCAAGCTGTTCCCAGCTGTATCCGAATGGGGTCTCGCCCGGCTTTATCGCCTTGAAAGCCGATCTCTCCAGGACGCCGACCACCTGGCCGCCCCGCTCCACCACCAATCCCTTGGGTTCTTCCGTCTCGTAAAACCCAAGCAGAAGATCGGCGCCCTCTTTTTGGAAGGCCTCCAACGCTTTTTGGAATAACGCCGCGTCCTGCAGGGGACGGTCTCCCACCGTCACCACCAGAATCTTGTCGGAATCCGCTAGTCCGGAAACAGCCCCAGCATGGTAGGCGGCGTAGCCGGTCCCCCCTTTGGGGTTCTCGGATTTCACAAAGATGATTCCACTTTTAGAATGGCGGTTGTACTCCGCCATCACCCTATCGGCCTCGTGGCCCACAATGGAAACGATTGGCCAACCCAATTTCTCTTCGACGTCCAGCTTGGGAAGCATGCCCAGCGGCACGCCGCCCAAGGGAGCGAGAACCTTCGGAACCGTTCCCCCTGCAGCGGTAAATCTGTTTCCAAGCCCCGCGTCCAGCGTAATGAGCACCGCCGGGGCCTGCATCAGCCGTTCAAGCTGGCCCTTGGGAGCCAAAACCTGAACGGCTTCAAGATCCACCTTCTCCTTCAACGGTGTGCCCTCTTTCTCTTCCAGGCCGGACTGCGGGGAGGAAATCCCGACGGCCCCCCAGAAGGCGGGACCGACCGGGCTCGTGGAATTGCTGGTGGGGAGGCCTTCCTCGGAGAACTGTACCGCCTCCGAGAAGATCAGGATGCCTGGCCTGGCATTCACCTCCAGGACAACTCCCGCGAGCTTACCGTCCGGCCGTGTCTCCGGAACGATGTCCACCCCGACGATGGGTAGGCCTGCGGCCTTTGCCGCCGCCAGCGCCGCCTCTTCAAGCCGCCTCCAACCTTTTTCCTTGATGGCGATGCGGCGGTTCTCGCTATCGGTCAAATTCCCGAACACCTTTCCCAGATTTTCCACCATGCCGCCTTGGCCAAGCGAGGCAATCCGGCTTCCCTCCGGGCCAACCACCGCCGTGGCCGACGTAACCTCACCGCTCGCCACGTTGAACCGGAAAACGAGAGGTCTTCCGCCATAGGTCACATTCCCCCGGAACTGGCTCACCAGGACGTTTTGTCCGGCTTCGGTCAGTTTGAGGATGTGAGCCATCTGCCCGGTCCGATCGTCTTGGGCAAACCATTCCACCCCTTCACCCTCGGTGGTGCCGAAAGCCGGCTGAATGATGATGCCTTGCGGGCTTTTATCGGCTACCTCCCGCAACTTGCCAACATCCATCTTATCCCTAGAAGGAATCAAGACCGACTCTGGTGTCAAGACATCCGCCGAATGATTTTCCCTCAACCAGCGTTTGTCGTCGGCCCGCTCAAAGGACACTTCAGCGGGGTTCACCATCTGGACGCCCGCGTTGGAAAGCCGCTTGCTCAACTGGCGGTGCTGTTCAATCTCCGTGCTGGCCGGAAGCTCCACCACAAAAGCATGGGTCAGCCTCACCGGCTCGGGGCAGGCGAACTCGACAAAGCGCCCCTTCTTGGAATCCCAGGCGATGAGGCGGTTCGCCCGTCCATCGGCCGTCAGCCAGGAGGCATGGACGCCGACCACACTCACCGGCTGGCCTTGGGCCCCGACATGCCAGGGATAGAGGTGGTGGTTCATCAGCGCCGTTTTGCCGGTCACCACGGCCAGGATCTTTCCATGAGGCAGGAGGCGCTTCAGCTCCTCGGGGCTGGGCGGCTCCGGCAGAGGCACCACAGGGGGCGCCAGGGGCTCGCTCAAGCGGCGGTCCAGGGCCAGCTCCGCCACCCTGGTCCGGTAGACCTCATCCTGCAAAGTTGGAAATCGCTGGATCTGCTCTTGGTTACCCAGCCATATCAGGACGGAAGAGAGAGCTGTTTCGGGCGATGTGATGTCGCCCGGAAAGGCCTGGTTCAGATGGCTTACGGCCTCCTCGATTACCTGGCGATTTTCATCCTGGGAGGCGCCGTCCTCGGCAGGCGCGAGCTGGGCAGCCGCGGCGGCAGGAGCCCCAGGGTCGAACGGAGAAACCGCCGGCCCTCGGACAGGCCCCTCGGGGCCGAAGTATCCCTTGTTTCGAAGGATCGCTTCGCCAAAAGCCAGATAATTTTCAAGAACCACCCGTTCGTCCTTGCCGACCCGGCTCCAGTCCATGGGCCTTGCCTCTCTCTTGGCCGCCTCCTTTTCATAGAAGAGCTGGCGCTTCCAGAGGTTGGGCCACAGCCCGATGCCGACGTTGGGCTCCAGAAGCCACATCCTGAAGCGGAGGATCTCCCCCTCAAACTTCTTGCCTTGGGCATCTTCCAGGATGAATCGGGCGGAGGTTCCCCGCTTGGGATCTCCGGGAATCACATCCACCACCCTTGCCCCCTGAATCTCCTTACCGCCTCGCCCCCAGACCGGCTCCGGCAGGAAATCGAGCATCAGGTAGTTCGGCCACCAGTAGGGAACGCCGGCCGCGTCAAGCTCTCTGGGCGCTTCGCCAAACTGCTTTAGGTAAGCCGGCGCGAAAACCTCATCCCAGTATTTCTTGCCGTAGCGGGCCAGCACCGCCATCGTCTTTTGACCGGCCTCGGTGAGCTGGGGGATAAAGGTTTCTCGAAACTCCTTCCGAACCATCTCATCCCGAAGCTCCTCCAGGGTTCCTTGCCGGCCCACATTCGTCGCCACCTGGAGACTGTTTAAACTGATCAGGTGCGAGGCCTGCCAGTTGGATGGCTCTTCCAGGCGGCTTAAATCCTTGGGCGGCCCCCCCGAGAGGATCACGCGAAGCGTGCCATACACCCAGCTTTTGGGATGGCGGTCCAGACTAACGGCGACACCCCAATCCACGATCTGCCTCTCCACGAACTCCTCGACGGCCTGGGGATCCATCCAGGCAAGCGGTGTCGTGACAATCGCCCGTTGAACGGTCACATTCTGCCCCTTGGAAACGTCGTAGATGAAGCTCGCCGCCTCCTCCAGATCCCGCTCGGTGAGGGGCCCTTCGGCCCGGAAATCAAATCGCTTCAAGTTTCTGGCGCCTGACTCCGCCGACCCCTTGGCGATGATGCTCGGGTGCTTCTCGGCAAAGGGCTTCAGCCGCTTGACGATGGCGGCCTTGGCCTCGGCCTCTGAAAGGGCCTCGGTCTCCTTCCGGTGCCAGTCAATCTCCGGGGGGAGCAGAACGCCTGTTTCACTTTCTGGATTGAAGATCCCTGGATAGAGCGTTTTGTCGTAGGTGATGTCAAAGAGGACCTGGTGGCGTTTGTCCGTGAGCGGATAGCCGGCCTTTGACAGATCGCCCTCCAGATAATGGTGGTGGATGGTGACGACCGATCCCACCGTCATCGGGCTGGAGAACCGAACAGCCGCCCGAATCCCCTTGGGGGTCAACCGGTTGGTTGCCCGATCTTTGGCAATCTGCTCATTGGCCTGCTGGGGCGTCATCCCCCGGGCCTGAATGAGGGCTTGTCGGTACTGGGCCTCGCTCAACCAGCCATGGCCGTCTTGAATCTGGAGGACAAGCTCTCCTGTTTTCTTTAAAGGGGCAAGCTGGCCGTCGCGCGTGATAAAAATGTTCTCTCCAAGGGTGGAGGCCTCCATGGGGGCTCTGGAATAGTGGGTGCGCCCAACGCCGCTTAAGAAGACATGCCCCACTCTTCTTTGGGCGTCGAAGATCAAGGGATCGCTGGGGTTAAGCCCCTGCAGGACTACCGGGACTTCAAAACCGTCGTTCACGATAAAGGCCATCTCCCGAAGCTGGTTGTAGCCCCGCCAGAGGGCTTCAAAGCGGCCCGGGGCTCCTGCCCCGATCGCCTGAACGGTAAGCCGATCTCTCTTCAAGTTGCCGCCCAACTCGACATCACCGAGGAGCGCCATGGCATCCTCGGCCGCCTCATGACGCAATCTCGTCTTTTGAAGGATCAGGGCGCGCAGGAGAGGATAGAGGGCCCGGTGATGCTCCCAGGAGAGCCGATACAGCTTTTCCCGGCGCTCTGGTTTCAAGACGCCAAGCTCATCGTAATAATCGGTGAAGGCGCCGCCCCTCTTCGGATCAAAGATCCAGGGGTTGTACTCGTAGAAGTGGTCGTCAATGGTCTCGGCGAAGAATTCCGCCAGGGCGCGCCACAGGTGACCTTCATCCAGCTCGTCGGCTTTGGCCGCGAGAAATGGCGCGGTCTTCTCCAGCGCCAACGACATGGTGGCCAGCTCCGCCGCGGCGGTTACCCGTTCCATGGCCGCCTGGCCCTTGGGCTTGGCCAGCTCAAAGAGACGGGCCAGAAGACCGTGCTCCTCGTAGGTTCCGACAAGAGATTTCCAAGAGCGCAGGTTAAGCTCCCTGCCCTTGGAGAATTCGAGGATCGCCTGAATCAGTTTCTCCTTAGCCAGCTTCTCCTCCTCTTTCTCCTCCGGCAGCAACTCCCGCGCCGATTTGACGAGGGTCTTCACCGCCAAACCCATCACCACACCGGCGGCTTGATGGATCTTTCTCGCCTCCGGCCCGCTTGACTGAAGCTCCTCCATGATCTCCTGTATCTTTCCCCGGCCCATTGCAAGCGCGCCCGCCGCCTCGGCAGGGGAGGCCGATGACTGGACCGATTGAAAGCCCTCCTCTCGGGCGCTAAGCAAGGCCAGCCGGGCCGCCTCCAGGGTCAGCGCTTTTCGCCTGGCAATCGCTTGTACCGCCCGCGCCTCGCTTGCCTTCACCGAGAACATCTCTCCCTTGCGCTCTGCAAGCCGAATCGCCTCCAGGGCAAGCCGCGGCACGATAAGCTGTCGGACTCGCGGCGCGATCTCCTCCAGGCCGGCGGCTTGCGCCAGGGCCTTCATCCGCTCCTGGGCCTGGCGGATGACGTCGAGAACCTTGGCCTGTTCCTCTTCGGGCTCGCCGTTTAAGAGGAAGAAACCCCCCGCGGCCAGCCAATGAACCTGGCCAAACTTCTGGGGGTCAAGGCCGACCGCCATATCTACCAGCGCCTCCCGGATGATGGCGTCCCGCGGCTTGGACCGCCTGTTGAGGAGGAGATGCTGGTCGTATTCTCGGGCGAGCGCGGCCTCTTTCTTCATCTGGGTGGGCTCTATCCATTCGCCGTATTGGGCCCGGAAAGCGGCAACCGCCTCCGCCAACTCATCTTCCGGGGCCGCCGCGACCCGCTCCATCGCCCTGAAGAGAGCGGCGGCGCGGCTTTCCTGCTGGGCGACCTCCTCCCGAAGGTCGGTCCCCAGAAGGGGCCGGTACTCCTGCCGGCCAAAGCCAAAGGCCCGGTAGACCGCCTTGCGCCCCTTCGCCTCCCGCTCCTCCCAGCGGGTGATCCGATTCCCATCGGTGTCTATCCCGCGGCCGGCGGCGTACCAGAGCATGATGTCCCGGTCAAACCAGACCCGGTGCCGGCCCTGGGCCACAAAATCGAGGGCTGCCAGAGCACTGTGGGGATGTCCCTGGAGCATGTGGTCGCGCAGATGGACCGGATCCATCCGCATGATCTCCGGATGCGGGCCCGAGAAGACCACCGCATCCTGCCCCTGGATGTCCTCCGAGAAGTTGGTCCCAGGCCCTGTCTGGAGAAGATTCAGGACGTGGATACCTCCTCCCACCTCTTGCTGAAGCACCTTTTTTTCGGCTTCGCTTAGACCTTGAAGATGGGGGACCCACTCCGAGGGAAACTCCCTGCGCGACTCGGCGTTGGCTCCCATCTGGGCAGGGGAGATTCCGCGCGCCTGCAGAAGCTCCCGCACCCGGGCCGCCTCATCCCCCAGGAGGGTGGGCGTCTCGGAGCTGAAACCAAGCAGGTCGTCGGCGGAAACACCGGGCACCACCGTCATGGTAACGTGGCCCACGGTGGTGTGACGCGGAAACTGCTCCTCGAGCTTGGCCAAGAGGGCCTGCCCTTCTGGCCCTCGGAGTCTTTCTCTAATCCGGAGAAGGTCATCCGTCCCCATAAAGTGCTTGCCCACATACCGGGTCGCCTTAACCGCTTCCGGATCGTCGGAGTCCGGCTCAAACCCGGGCCAGGAAAGGCGCGCCAGGATCTGTCCCTCCTCGTCCAGGGAAAGGGCCACCTCTTTCCAGAAGCCGCTTAAAATCATGAAGGCCCGCATCGTCCAGGAGTACCGGACATCCGGAGGCGAGGGATAATTCTCATCCGCCTTGTAGGGGCCATAGAGATGAACACGGGCCTGCTCGGGGGCGGGCACGCGGGCCTGGGGGTTCAGCCGCTGGGCCTCCCGCACCGCCTCCGGGATCTCCCGCGTCATGCTGAAGACCACCGACCGGTTCACCTGCTCTCCCCCCAGGGTCATCATCTGCTCGGCCCAGTTGCTCCAAACGACGGCGTGAAGATCCTGGCTGTTGGAAAGAAGCGGGCTCGGCACGCCGGTTGTTCCAAGCACCTGGGTGAGCTTTGTCAGATGAAAGACAATCCCGCCGCCGGTGATGTCGAAATATTCCTTGAAGATCCGCGCCGCCTGGGAGGCCGGCTCGCCCTCAAAAAATGGCTTGTATGATTCGTCAGCCAGGAGATGTTCCACCGCCCACCGTTCCCACTCCCCGGCGGCGCCAAACTCTTCCCGCTTGAGCGCAACATCGGTCATGAGAGCCATGATCCCCTCGTGCAGGTGCTCCGGGATTCCCGCCTTGGAAAGCTTGGTCCGGTCTTGGAAGGTTGTGATGAACAGCTTGAAAAGGGGGTCTTTCGGGATGCAGTAGCCGGCGGTGGGGCCGGCGGAGTAAGACTCCGGCTCCTTGATCGCGGCCATCGGGATGCCGCCGCGCAGGTTGAACTGATAGGCCAGATCCTCGGTGTCCCCCATCCCCAGGCGGTTCACAAAATAGGCCTGGACGTTGCGGACGGCCCGAACCAGGGCCGTCCATTGGTTCTCCGACACCTTGAGGTTCTCCACTTCTTTGATGGTTCGAACGGTCGGCTCGTAATTGATAAGGGAATAAAACCGCCGGCCATGCTCGGCCGCCAAGGGGTCGTTCGCCCCGACCCACTGCGGCAGAACCAGCACGGAGTCGAGCTCCCCCTTGCCCAGGTTCACGCGGCTGTTGGCGTAGATCAGGTGATAGCGCTTGCCCCGGCCGATGGGCCGCAGTTTGCCATCCGGGGTTTCGGCAATCGTCCCGGCCCCGTACGCGAACCGGGGATCGTTCATGTCAGCGCTCCTGCGGTTCGCCGCCACCGTCTCCCGCCGGGCGGTCGTCCGGCTCAAGGCGGTGTGGTCCCGGTACCACCGCTTAACCCTCTCCTTAAGCTTGAGCGCCTGGTAATCGGGCTGGGCCGCCAGCTCCTCCAGCGCCTGCCGGCGCGCTGCCTGGCGCATCGTGGCGGCCAACTCCTGGCTGTAAATCTCCGATTCCCGGATCGCCTGTTCTATGGCCTCTTCATCTTGTTTTCCCTCGGTCTTCAGCTTCTTGACCCGGCCGGCCAGCTCCGGGTCCAACCGGTTGCGCTCCCAGACGTAATCAAGCGCCTCGCGCGCCGCCCCCTGGGCCGCCTTTCCGGTTCGCTGAAGAATCTCCTCCACCCAGGCAGGATCCGGTTTTTCCGGATTAAACTGAAACGTTTGTCCCTGGGCCTTCGCCGCGGCCTCGGCCGCCTCGATCAAAACGGCCAGCCGGGCCACCTCCTGCTGAATTGGCAGATGGTCGGCAACAACCCCCTCCACCGCCTTATCCTCCGAGCGCTTCTTGTCTCGAAGCCGGTACTGCTCGACCTTCGACTCGTAGCCGAACTCCTGGATCACCTTCCTACCCAAGGCCCGGACGCGCTGGGCGTAAGAGTCCATCCTTCGTTTGACCTCCGGCTCCAGCTGGTACGCCCGGACCACATTGCGCAGGGCCATCTCCTCCTCCAGGACTACCTGGATGAAGCCCTCCGACAATCCGGGCGCTTCGGTCGTCAAAAGGTGGAAGGCGGGCATCGGCCGCTGGCGCGCGAGGGCCATGGGGGTCAGGCGTTCCACCTCCCCCCTCAAACCGGCGCTCGCTTGCCCGGCAAGCTTGAGACATTCCCCGCAGCGGGCTCCTAAATCCATCTTGGCTTCTTCCGGCCGAAGGAGAAGCTCGCGCAGGGCCTGTATTCGGGTGATAAACCGGTGGCTTCGCCAACCGCGCTCGACCAGGTCCTCGACCTCTCTGGCTTTCTGGTCATACTGCTGGCCCGCCCAGGCAGCCGCCTGCGCGACATTAACCAGCAAGCCCGCCCGCTCTTCAGGGGACTTCTGAAGCTTAAGGACTCGGCGAAAGGCCGCCTCCTCCGGCAGACCTTGCTCCATCAGAAAACGAGCCGCCGCCAAGAGGCCGGGATTGTTCCGCACCACGATCTCCCGGGCCAGGGCGAGGTGCTCGGAATCTATCGTCTTGTCAATGTTGACGGCCCAGTCATTGGCCATCTGCCGGACCGTCTGCTCCAGGCCCTCCTGGTCCACCTCAAAGACGGTGACGGTCTTTCCCTCCACCTCAATGGTCCGCTCGTAGATGAACAAGGGGGCCGCCTCGATGACGTCGGTCGCCTCCCCCACCCAGGCGTTGCTGGGGCTCATGTACAGGTTGTGCCCGCCCTGACCCACCAGATCCCGGAGCGCCTCCTCCTGTTCCGGCTTCTCCTCCAGCTCGTTGGCCCTGAATCGCTCGGCGCCGGTCAGAGAGGGGCGCTGAAGGAGAACGCTGTAGGCCGCCGCGTACGAATGGGCCTGATCGGCGGCATCCTCCAAGCTGTTCGCGGCCTGCGCGACATGCCCCCCTACCCCTGCAAAGGCGTCCAGAGCGCGTGCCGCCTTCTCGAAGGAACGCCCCACAGCCACACCTTCACCTCTAAGCCGGCGGCTGGGCCCTTCTTTAGGGCGCGCCCGGGCTCGATCCAGCGCCTGCTGGACAGCCCTGCCGGCTTGGCCCTGGAAAACCCTGCTGACGACATCCCGCATCTGGTGGAGAGCGCCGTTTATCTGAACCCTGGGGACCACCGGTTCTTTATCCAGAATCAGTTGGCGCAGGCGGCCGGAGGCAGGCCCCAGATGGGCCAGCAGATCCTTGACTGCCGAAATCGCTTTCTTCAAATCCCCCTTGGCCAAGGGGGGGGCCTCTTCGGCGGCCTGGGCAAGCTCCTTAAGCAGGGCCTCACCCTTCGCCGCCTCAAGCAGCGTCTGGGCGGCCTTCACCAGCTCTTCGGTCTTCGGCAGATACTCGCTGTTGGCCGCAAGAAGGGCCTGGTTTCCAAAGGCGCGGCTCTCCCGCCCGGCCAGAAGCACCGGGTACGGCAGATCTTCCGGCAGCCACTCCTCCCGAATGGCTTGGCTTAACCGCTCGGCGTTTCCCTCTTCAACCTTGGGGTCAAAATCTCCGATGACCTTGTAGGCCGCCGCCCGGCGGGCAGGAACATTTTGAATCTCCATCGCCTTCCGAAAGGCCGCTCTGTTGTACGGCAGATCCACCAAAAGCTGGCCCATGAGCCAGGAGACCTTCTTATCCCGGTGGCGAATTACCCTCCTCGCCCGCTCGCGCGCTTCATCGGTCATGCGGAGGTCGTGGTCCACCCCCTCTTTCAGGGCAAGGGAATCGACTCCACGGAATTCCTTCAGCTCCGGCTCAAGATTCTTTTCTTCCCCCGCGTCTTTTAAGAACAAACCCCAGGTGTCGCCGTGGTCCACGTGGGGGCTCTGCAAAATCTTGTGAAGCTCTTCCCTTTCCTTGTCGGTCATCTTTTCATAGACCGCCAAGGCCAGGTGGATCGTCTCCCGCTGGCTGAAGCCGGCGGCCAGCGCCATCTCCTGGAACATCCCGATGGCGTAGAGGAGCTTGCGGCCGGTGTTGTACGCCTTGTCAGCCAGCTCGGAGGCCACCGTCGTGTCCAGGCGAACGGCCGGCTCCTCGTCGTTGAAGTCCAGGGTCATGGCGTGGTTGGCCCGGAACTCCACAGGAAGCTCCGAAACGCCTAGGGCTTCCAGATCCTTTTGGACCTGGCGGATAAGAGGGATAGACCTTTCGTGCTGACGCAGCCAGGCAATCCCTTCCCTAGCCCATTTCAGCACCTGTTGGGCGGAGGCGATATCGCCGGAGGCAGCACCCGCTTCCGGCTCAAGAGGGGTAACCGACCAGACTTCCAAATCCAGCTCGGCCCGACCCACCAAACGCCCAACCTCCCGCTTGGCCACCTGAAGGCCGGCCTCTGTGACACGCCTTACCTTGGTGGCGAACCCCTTGGCCGGCCGCGTGACCAACGCCTCCTCCAGGCCCGCCTGGCCTCCCTCCTGCTGGACGCGGAGGGTGTCCGGGTGGGCATTTGCAAAAGGGGTAAAGATCTGGGAAAGGAGCAACGCCTGGATCAAGATCCAGGCGCAGAACGTGCGTGGAGTTTTTACCGTAAACGGCGATTTCATCCGTAGCCCACGAAGCCCATCCTTACAGGTAGCGGCCGGCCGCCTCTTGAAGGAGGCCCTCGGCCGCCTGGACAAAGGCCTCCGGCTCCGGCACCCCGAGGAACCGGGCCGCCTCCAGAAGCTGGTCCATCGTGTAATAAACCCTCAAATCCCAGACCTCGTCATCGCGAAGGATGTACCGCGTGAAGATATCCTGGATGGCCTGCTCAAGGGTGGATTCGGTCTCCTCCAGATTAACCACCTCCAGGAGGGGAAGTTCCAATTGGGCCGCTTGGTCCCTGACGGCTTTGGCCTGCCCATCGCCTCGAACAACAGCGACCAAGGGGATTCGCTTGCCATCCGAAGGGCGGACGACCGACAGCGCATCCAGAACCGGCAGGGCCTCCGGCCCCAGGACGATGAGCTTCTTTCCGAGTGGCGGAACCACGGTGACGGTTCCGCCGCCAGGAACCTCGCCCACCTGAATGCCGCCCAGCTCCGGCCGCTCTCCCAGCGGAACTTCAACGCCTCCCAAGGTGATCGTCTTTCCCTTCTCTCCGGCCGGCGGCGCCTCGGCCGCCTGCCCCTCCTCCAGCCCGGTGACCGCCAGGATTTCCGGCCAGCCGGCGCGAAGCACCTCCGCCTGCCGGGTAAACTCCTCCCCTTGCCCTGCATCGGGGCTGTTGCCCAAAAGCTCCAGCTCTTTCGGGGTATAGGCGTCAATCTCCCTGAAATGCCCCTCCAGCGCCCGGATTTCGGCGCGCAGCGCCTCCTGCACCCAGGGGTCACGCGTGTGCTGCAATCCAACAACGCTCACGCGGGCCAGTGTCTGAAGTGTTTTTAGATTCGCCAGGAAGAGCGCCGTCTCGCCAGCCCCTTTGCCCTTCCCTTGAAAATCGGCTACAGCGCCTGGCCGGAACGCCTTGTCCGGGGTTGTTCCGATCGGCCGAACGTAGGTGCTTGGCACGGCCGCCTGCATGCCGGCTGCCTGCGCGTGGTTGTCAATCAGCGAATCCGGCCCCACGAAGGCAGGGGTCTGCACCTTGGCGCCCACCCCAAGCGCCACTCCGGCCGAGAGGATGCCGATCGCTTTCCTTCCGCCGCTCACCGATTTGAAGTTGCTTGAACCGGAGCCATCCCCAAAATTGATGGCGCGAGCCGCCACGTTCCAGCGCTTCCCATCGAAATCAAGCACCAGAAGCTCCTTGGGTTTCACCGCCGGCCCTGCCTTCGTCAACCGATCGGTCTTCCGTTCCAGCACCCGTCCAAACCGGAGGGCGGAAAGGTGTTCCAGCAACTGCTCATGCCAGACCAGATCGAGGGGAGTGCCATTGAGATAAACCGGAATCGCCACCAGGTTGCCCCCATACGCCCGGTGGGCCAAGGCCGAATCGTTCTCGGCGGAAGCCCCCATCCAAAAGGTTCCCTTCGTTTCGCTGCCTGGGCCGATGTGGGCGAAAGGCCCCAGGACGCTGTTGGCCCGCACCCGGACTCCTTTTCTCAAATCGGTCCCGCCCCAGATCACCACCGGTCCCTTGCCGGCCGGCTCGCCGATGTGGGCGGAATCGATCGACACCACGTGCCGCTTTCCATTCTCATCGGTCACCGGCACGGTGATGACCCCCGGCCCAATCTCGGCCGATGGACTCAAGATCCTTGTCCCGGGTCCTAAAAGGGTGACCGCCTTCGGATGGCCCTGCACCAGGCCCCGCACCTGCGAACCCTCCCCGATCCTTACCGAGCCCTCGATGGTGGTTCTCTCTCGAACGGTAACATCCTGTTGGAGCATGAGGAACTCATCGGAGCCGGCCGCCAGGACAGACCAGGGCCCGATCCGGGCGCCCGGGGCGATGTAAATCACCCCGTCCCCCTCCACAGTAAGCCAACTGCCGTTAGGGAGCTGTTGGCTCCCGGGGCTTGTCAGCCGCACCGATTTCTTCGCCACCGCGAACGGCAAATGATCCACCACCTGAAACTCAAAGCCCTCCTCCAGCCCGGTGGCAGGGGAGGTTTCCAACAGCAACTCTTTCAAGTGAGCGGTGTTCTCAACCGACGGGGCAACCACGGCAATCCAGCCGCGGTCCGAACGGGCCAAGGTCAACTCGACCCCTGAAACGGCCAGACCCGAATCGGGCTCTGACAGCGTGAGGGTCATCTGGCTCACCTTGAGAAGCGCCTGGGGCAGCGGCGCCCCGAACTCCCCAAGCGGAGCCCAGCGAAGATTCTCTGGAACAAGCGGCGCTCCCGGCTCAAGGTAGCCGACAAACAAGACTCTTTTCTCTGGATGCAACTTGCCCCAGCGGTTTAAATCGTTCGGTATCTTTTCAAACTGGGTATGTAGGTACCACCACCGGCCTTTCATCTCTCCAATAGAAAGGGGCTCGAGTTCGTCCATGGCCCCTGCACGAAACTGGGGCTTCCCCTCTCGGCTCCAGGGCTCGCCAGCCAAGCGATAAATCTCTGAGATGATCTCCCCGGCCGTTTCACTTGGAACAGGATGCCTCTTGACAACCCCAAGAGCCGAGACGACAGAGTCTACCGATTCCGCCTCCCTGAACCCATCTCGAATCCCTTCCAGAGACTTGAGGGCCTCTCCCCCCGCGGCCCGGTAGATCTCGATCAGGCCATCCAAGAGAACGGTGAAACGCTTGGCAGGAGAGGCGGCGGGTTTAGCCGCTCCCCCTTTCTCCTCCAGGCCTGCCATCTCCGCAGTCTCGGGAAGATCCCACAGATCCTTCAGGCCTTCCACCAGGCCAAGCGCCTCGTCGGCGGCTTTTCCCACCGCGAAGGAATCGGTTCCCAGCACAACGACGCGCACCGGCCCCTCCGCCACCTCCGAGGGCCGGACCACCACCCGCGCCACGTTGGGATAAGGGTAGCTCCCGAGGAGCTTCTGGATGCTCGCGCCCAAGTCAACCGGAAGGACAGGGCCGGCAGCCGCCT
This sequence comes from Candidatus Omnitrophota bacterium, assembly GCA_016177405.1. Taxonomy (GTDB): domain Bacteria; phylum Omnitrophota; class Gorgyraeia; order 1-14-0-20-64-10; family 1-14-0-20-64-10; genus JACOVG01. The sequence goes on from JACOVG010000017.1 coordinate 26,442, forward strand.
GGGCGGCTGCCGCCGGATGCAGGATGTTCACGAAACCTATTCCTTGGGTTTGGATCGCCCTGGGATTTGGGACGGGCGAGGTGGCTCTCTGCGCCCTGAACACCGGCTGGTACATCCTCTCAAGGAGGTCTCCCGCCTGCTCCCCCGGCCTTGCCAGATCCCGAACCATCGCGAGGATGGAAAGGAGGTGCCGAAGCGTGTCTCCACCCCTGGCCCCCCGGTGGAGCCGATCCAGCGCCAGGAGGGCCTCTTGGGCCTTCCCACCGGAAGCGGCCTGGATGACTTGCCTTGCTTTATCGCCGAAGCGGACCAGGCCGTTTCCAGCCGGCTCAAAACCGATGCCGATGTCAAAACCTTCCTGGGCGTCCCGGAGCCCCTCTTCCAACCTCTCCGCCAGATGCCGCTCCCCTGGCCTGACGTACTTCCCCTGCTTCACGCCAAGCTCTCTCAAGTACTGCTGGGCGCGGTCGTCCTGGTAGGGGGTCCTCACCACGCCAACCCGCAGTGTCTTCTCCAGATTCAAGGCCGCCAGATGCTTCTGGATGAAGGCGGCGTAGAGGGCCGCCAGCATGTCCCCATCGGCAATGATCCTCTTGCTCCTGCTCGAAGTGAGGGCCGACGCAAGGGTCTGGCTGAAGGTTCCATCGCCGGAGACCAGAATGCCATCCCGGAGATCTGTCTCGGCCACCGCCTTCGGCAGGGGAAGCGACACCGCCGGCTGGGCTCTCTGGCTGTCCAGAAAACCGGCTCCCGAGGAGCTGTTGATGGAGTCCCCTGGCGCGGTATTGGCCCAAAAACGGACATCCACCAGAGGTTTTAAGCGCTCCATGAATACCGGCGCCACGAAGAAGCCGGCGCCGTTGGCCAGATCCACCGTCACCCAAGCCGGCTTTTCCGGAGAAATCCCAACAGCGGCAAAGAGTCTCTTCGCGGGAGGAAGCAGGCGGTTGAAGTAGCCCTCCACCGCCTTGGGCTCCTCGGGAGGGAGCTCCGTGGTCAAATCCCTGATTTCCTGATAAAAGGGAGCAGCCTTCAAGCCGGCGGCCTCTTGGGCCATGACCCCCCGCAAGTTGTCAGCGCGCAGAATCCGCTCGACCCGATCCTGCCATTCCTGGTTGAGGGGCCTCCCCGTCTGATCAAAAAGATTGATTCGGTTTCCTGGAAATGGCCTGTCCGATCCGATGTAAACGCCGGCTCCCGCGCCAACATCCGCCACGGCCTCCAGCAACGCCGGCCGGGTCACAATCCCCTTATCCCCAACCAAAACCGGCTCCGCGCCAACCGTTTTCAGGCCGTCAAGAAGCGCCAGGGCGAGGTGGATGGAGCTGCTCCGCGGATCCATCCCCACGGCAACCCTTGGCTTGCCCGCGGAAAGCGCGAGAAGCCCCGCCCCAATCCCCACCCGGTAAGCGGTCATCGGATTGATCACGCCCGGCCGCAGGTCGTAAGACTCCACGTAGCTGCCCGCTACGCCGTCCGTTCCAAAGAACCGAATCTCCGGCCGCCTCGACAAGAACGCCGGCCGGTACGGATCGAAAATCTCCGGTCCCGCCTTCTTCTCCTCCAGGCCGGAACCGGGCTGCGCCGCGGCATCATCCTTGGTAAACAGGAGGCGCTCATCGGCGGTGATAATCCCATTGAGGTTGGCCTGAAGAACCAGGTTGCCCTCCCCGGGGTCGGCAAAGATCGGATGCCGAACGCTGGTCCCATCGGAGAGCGTTGCCTCATCCCACTGGACGATCGGAACCAGGGTAAGTCCCTCCGGCGAGAAGACCGCTCCCATCGAACCGCTCAATTTAAGCCTTCCCGTTCCCTTCAACCCTTGAAAACCGGGCCTTACCTCCACGAAAACAGAGGGATCTATGTCCATCTGAAGGGTGGAAAGCCTCTTAAGGACGGCCCGGCCTCGAGCGTTCTGCGCCTTTAAGGCCTCCACGAGGGCCCCGAAATGTTTCACCGCCTGGTACTGCTTGTATTCCACCTGCAGAACACCCGCTCGCATCCCCGGCTGGCTTCCCACCAGGGTGAGGATATGGGTGAGGAACCGCTCCAGCTTGCGCACGCCGCTTCGGTCGGCGTGCCGGATCACCAGAGGAAGTTCGGCCGCGGCGGCGGCCCCTTTCTCCGAGAGCAGCAAATCCCCTGTGTTAAAGCTGAACGGATCTCCTTCCTTCCGCACGGCCTGCTCCTCTATGTCGTTGAAGAGCGGCAGGCCCTTAACTCCCTTGGCGCGATCCTCCCTCCGCTCCACCTCCTCCACAATCAAAGGAATGCGGCCTCCGCCCGGGAGAGACAAATCCACCAGCGTCCCTCCCAGGGGGTTAGACTGCGACACCTTTGGCGTGGCGACCGGAGCCACGTCAAACTCTTTCCCCTGCGTCAGGACCCGGGCGATGAAATCGCCGGTGATCAAGATCGGGTCGTCCCCATACAGGACGAGCCACGATTTGCCTTTGGAAAATCCTTTCTCTTGGGCCAAGCGATACGCCGATTCAAAAATCCCGTAGGTGCCGTTGGGGTTCTTGACAACTCTTGCGCGCTTTGTCTTGGGGTCAACAGCGGCGACAACCTCCCCCGTCTTTTCATCGAAGCTGGGAAAGCTGGACTGCTGGACCATGGTGATCTTTAGGCGGCTCTGGTCAATCCTTTCCCTATTTTTTTCGAAATCATTGCTCACCGCGGCTTCGCTGTCCGGCCCCACCACCAGCACCACCTGCACACCGTTGGCCCCTGTTTGGCGCGCCAATGCAGAGAGCTCCTCGAAGGCGTTCACCACCGGGCTCGTCCCGGAAGGGCCCACGGCAACCGTCGGCTTCTCCAGGCGGCCTAACCGCTCCAACTGCTCACGGGCCGCTGGAGGAAGACTTTTCTTGAAGCGGTCTCCTCCCCCTCCGGCGCCAAGGACCACCACGGTATTCTCAAGAAGCCGGCGAACCTCCTTTTTCTCCCAGGAAATGTCAACATTCTCGCCAATCGCGTTCGTGGGAAGGGGCCGCCAGGCCTCCGACCCCAAGGAGCTAACCTCCCCACGCACCGCGTCTATGGGTTTATTCAGGGCAATGGCCAGAAGCTCATACAAGGTGTCTGGAGGAACGACCGGCCTCTTCGCGTGGCTGGCCAGTTTTTCCAAGGTCGGCCTGTCCACCCCCATCCGCTGAAGCTGGGCAGAAACCTCCCTCTGATCGGCCTCAGAAAGCTGGCCCCATCTCTGCAGCCCCTCCAGACCAACGGGGGGAGTTCCTGAAAGGGAATCCTTCAGCTCCTCCAGGCCGGCGGCCTCGGTGGGGGCCGGGGTGCGCAGGGTGGGCCATTTGTCAAAGTCGCTGGTATCGGCCCAGACAGAGGCAGGCAGAATCTGGGTGAGCGTAAGCGCCAGGATGACCATCCAGGCGCTGAAGCGGAAAACGCGTTTCCGGTCGAGTGAACTTTTCATCTAAAGGTCATGCCGCTGTGGACAGCGCTCCGGTGACACGCTCGATGAAGCTCTGCCAGATTCCCGCCTCGCTGGGATTTAACTCGATGCCAAACAGATTGAGCAGGATGAGCTGGATCGTCTGGGTTACAG
>JACOVG010000002.1 GCA_016177405.1 Candidatus Omnitrophota bacterium
GGACGAACGTCGCTCGGGACCTGCGGGCGCGGCGGCGGGTCCTCCCTCCGGCGTCACCCGTGTCCCGGCATGTCCTAGCTCCCACCGACCCCGGGGGTGTGGCCAGGCGGAGCATTGGCTGTCTTGGGCGGTGGCCCGAAGGGCCAGGGCGCGCAGGAGCGCAGCGCAGCGGAAACGGCGCCATTGGGTCTGGCCGCTCCCCCGCCGGATTTGGGCGAGGGTGGACGCCGAGGTTCTGCAAGCGGAGCGCCGAGCACCCAGCCCAAGCCAGCCAGCGACGCATGGCCACCCACCGGGGGAGGGGGGTGAGGAGCGCAGGGACACCCCGAACGGGGGTTCCGATACTGCTGGGCAGCCCAGGCCGTGAGCGAGGGAGTCGGAAGCTGGGGACTGGTGCTGGAAGAAGGCGGCGGGCTACATCCCGAGGATGTGGTAGCCGCAGTCGTTAGACAAAGAGGAGGAGGGCTTCACCCGTCCCCCCTTGGTAAAGTCTGTGAAGATGAAGGACCGTGCCCTGGATAAGCAGACCTTGGTGGTTCAGGTAGGTAAGAACTTCGGGGGATACGTGCCGGGCCGTCTCGTCGTTCACCCGCAGGAGAATCTGGTTCGGCTTCAGCTGTACAGAGTCATCCCCAATCACGAGCTGGGCTTCAAGGAGAGTCTCGGTGAACGACACCCTCCCTTGTTCGACAAGCGATTGGAATCTCCCTTTGACCTCCACCCTCCATTTTTCCTGCACAAAGATTGAGAGCGCCGTTTGGAGATCACTTTGAGGCAACGAGGCCAGCGGCAGGAGATGGGCCTCTTGAAACCCAAGCTTGCGGAGCGCCTCAAGAAACTCGGCACTGAAAAACTTATTCAGATGGGTTGGACCAGGTAGATCCACAACTGTTTGGATCGTGGCCTTAATGTCTGGATTGTCCAACCATTGATCTAACTTCTGTTGGACCTCTTCCATCATCCCGGTGGCATCGTCCGGCTCTTGCGGTTGCGGCTCAACCACTTCTGACTTGTTAACCCCTTGGGGTTGATCTTCCTGCCGCACAGGTTGTTCTGGTTCTTCTCTCAGAGGGCCACCTGACAAACTCCGCCCTGATTCTACTTCTGGTGGTTTCTCTGACAATGGCTCTGGCGGAGCCTCTGACAATTGTTCTGCTGCCTTAGCTAATTTTCTTAGGGCCCGAACTGCTCGCGCAAGTTCCTGAAGCATCTGCAATCGCTTCTCGGGCGGTGAATAGGAGAACCTCTCTACAACATCCACCGAGTCTTCAACACCCGGCAATGCTTCCTTTATCCACTCATCGCCTAAGCCAAAATCTTTCCCCTTAAACAGTAATCTCACGTAGGCCAGTGTCTGCTTCCTAAGCCTCTTTCCCTCGGGAGTCAAGGAAGAAGGGCTAAGCCCCCCTCCACCCATGTTACGCCAGCTAAAATCTAGGTCATCCCGCACAAATTCTGGAAGCAACTGGAAAAAGCGAGTCTCGGGTTCTTGAATGGCTTGAAGGAATTTAACTGCTAGCGACTCTGTAGGGGCAGGAAATACTCCCTCTGAATGCCATAGGCCGAATTCACTAAGATGCTGAACCGCCTCATCCTCTAGATGCCTCTTTAATGCTCCCTTGACAGCGGATGGCGTGAACCTTGGATCGCTGACCTGTGAAAGGACAACCTGGGATAAGCGCTCCGATGCCCCGCTGCGTTTTGCTCTGTACATGAGCTCTTCAATAAGTATCTCTTCTGGGATGTTGAGTTCATAAAAAAGCTTATCTTTACCTAAATATTTCTGAACCAGCGGATCCGGCTCTAACGTTTCTCCAAGATGTTCTCTGAGGTGACGACCCCATGCAGCAGATGCCGCCTGATATGTCTCCCGGAAGGGACGGTTTGGTCCCTCGTGGTATAAGTCCCGAACATTTAGGTAGGCCTTTAGATTCCCCCACATGGCTTGAGCCGCCGGGGAGGTGAGCTTCAGGGCAGGATCATACCCACCGAACACGAAGGTTCGAAGGGCTCTTTCCAGGAAAGTGGGATGATGTGAAGCCCCGACAACCCCAACCGTCCCCCTAAGGAAAACCCTCCTAGACATCTTGGGTCCCCACCCATCAGAGCCCTCCTCGTGGACCACACTTGGATCCAGAAGAGCATTTAAAGCCACCCAGGCCAGCTGCTGTCGGGGCGGCTTTTGTCGAATATCCTCGATTGACTCCACCGGAATAAGCTGGCTTCCCGGGGACAGTTGATAGTGGGTGTGGGCGAACGCCTGAGCTTGGAGGGTCCAATCCGGATGCTTGCGCAGAAGGTAAGCGACATTTTGAACCAGCTCGTTAAGATCCCGAAGGGCTAAGGACTCCTTCAGCTCGTCAGGATCCCTAGGGAGCTTTAGCTCGCTAAAAAACCACCCTGGAGGGGGTTCTTCCAATAACTTCTCTTCAAGGCCGGCTAGGGTTCCCTCTACTTCGGCTGGCACCTTCGCCCGCAGGGCAAACGAAGAGCCAGGCAAGCCGAGGGAAACAGCCAAGGCAAGGGCTGATGTCTTGTGCCACGCGCGGGGTCGGTTGGTCATTTTGGGGATCAACCTAAGTATGGCCGATTGAAGAACGAAATTCAAGCCGATGGCAAGGTTTGTGAACTAAGTTTTATGGTATTAACGCCTGGAGAACAGCTAGGGAGAGAGCGGGCTACATCCCGAGGATGTGGTAGCCGCAGTCCACGTGGAGGGTCTCTCCGGTGATCCCGGAGGAGAAATCGGAAAGGAGAAACACGGCCGCGTTGGCCACCTCGGCAAGCTCGACGTTGCGCTTCATGGGGGCCTTGGCCTCGACGATCTTCATCATGTCGGTGAAGCCCGAGATCCCGCGGGCCGCCAGGGTCTGCACCGGGCCGGAGGAGAGGCCGTTGACCCGGATCTTGCGGGGCCCCAGGTCGAAGGCGAGATAGCGGACCGACGCCTCCAGGGCTGCCTTGGCCACTCCCATGATGTTGTAGCGGGGAATCACCTTCTCCGCTCCATAGTAGGTGAGGGCCACGATGCTGCCGCCCGATGCCATAAGAGGAACGGCCCGCTGGGCCAGGGCCGTCAAGCTGTAGCTGGAGACCTCCAGGGCCATCTGAAAGCCGTCCCGGGAGGTCGGGAGAAATTCCCCCTCCAGCTCCTCCCGCTTGGCAAAGGCGACCGCGTGAACCAGAAAGTCCAGCGCGCCAAAGGCGTTCTTCACGCCGAGAAAGGCGGCGTTGAGCAGGGCTTCGTTTTGCACGTCGCACTCGAACAGCGGGGAGTTCGGGTTCAAGGAGCCGGCGAGCTCGCCCACCGACTCCTTGAGCCGCTCCCCCTGATAGGTGAAGGCGAGCTGGGCCCCCTCGCGGGCGGCGGCTTGCGCGATCCCCCAAGCGATCGAGCGCTTGTTGGCCACGCCAACGATGAGCCCCTTCTTACCCGCTAGCAGCATCAGCCCTCGAACTTTCGGATGATCAGGGTGACGTTGTGGCCGCCGAAGCCCAGGGAGTTGCTCAAGGCGACACGGATCTTCGCCTTGCGGGCCTGATTGGGCACATAGTCCAGATCGCACTCCGGGTCGGGATTCTGGTAGTTGATGGTCGGCGGGATGATCTCATCCCGGATCGCCAGAGAGCAGGCCGCCAGCTCAATGGCGCCGGCCGCCCCCAGCAGGTGTCCGGTCACCGACTTGGTGGAGCTGACCGGGATCTTGCGCGCCATTTCCCCAAAGACGCTCTTGATCGCCTTGGTCTCGATCTTGTCGTTGAGCTGGGTGGAGGTGCCGTGCGCATTGATGTAAGAGATGTCGCCGGGCTTGAGCTGGGCATCCTCCAGGGCAAACTTCATGGAGGCGGCGGCCCCCGCCCCTTCCGGGTCCGGCGCCGTCACATGGTAGGCGTCCCCGCTCATCCCGTAGCCGATCAGCTCCGCGTAGATGGCGGCGCCGCGGCGCTTGGCATGCGTAAGCTCCTCCAGGACGAGCATCGCCGACCCCTCGGCGATCAGGAAACCATCCCGCGTCCTGTCAAAGGGGCGCGAGGCGGTCTCGGGAGAGTCGTTGCGGGTGGAAAGGGCCTTGAGGGCGCAGAAGCCGGCCACCCCCAGCCGGGTGATGGCGCACTCGGAGCCCCCGGCCACCATCACGTCGGCCGCGCCCCGCTGGATAATCTCGCGAGCGTCGCCGATGGCGTGGGCGCTGGAGGCGCAGGCGCTCACCACGCAGCAGTTGGGGCCCTTCACCCCCAAGCTGATGGACACCTGGCCCGGGGCCATGTTGCAGATGATCATCGGGATAAAGAAGGGCCGGACCTTGGCGGGGCCTTTGCGCTCCACGTCCTCGTATCCTTCCTCGATCGTCTGCAGGCCCCCCATTCCGGTGCCGATCCAGACGCCGACCCGGTAAGGATCTTCCTGGGAGATATCCAGCTTGGCGTCGGAGACCGCTTGCTTGGAGGCGGCCACCGCGAACTTGACAAAACGGTCGGAATGCTTGGCTTCCTTGGGGCTTAGATACTTAAGCGGATCGAACCCTTTAACCTCCGCGGCGAACTGGGTGGGGTAATGCGAACGATCGAAAAGGGTGATGGGACCGGCGCCCGATTTTCCTTCAATCAGGGAGGTCCAGGCTTCGGAGACGGTATTCCCGACCGGCGAGATGATTCCTAAGCCGGTGATGACCACACGGCGCGGTGGCTGCACGAAACTTCGGTCAGGCGCCCTTGGGTGTAGCTTTTCCCTCGATGTACTTCATGGCGTCGCCGACCGTCACCATCTTCTCGGCTTCCTCATCCGGAATCTCGATCCCGAACTCTTCCTCCAGGGCCATCACCAGCTCGACCGTGTCGAGGGAATCGGCGCCCAGATCGTCAATGAAGGAGGCCGTGGGAGTCACTTCTTCCGGTTTCACGCCCAACTGCTCCGCGATGATCGAGCGAACCTTATCTTGTAAACCGCTCATCCGTTCCTCCGTTTTAGTTGATGGGTGAAAGGGTCAGCCTTAGGGGAAGTCGTTCCTGCTAAGTATAGCCAGGAACCCTGATTTGTCAAGGGCCAATAGCTTGGGCGGCCGCCTGGGCCTCTTCGGGGCTTCCCACGGGCAGGACAACCGCCTGGGGATCGATCTTCCGGGCCAGCCCCTTTAAGACCGTGCCGGCGCCCACCTCCAAAAAGGTCCGGATCCCGGAGGCCAGCATGGTCCGCATGCAGGCCTCCCAGAGAACCGGCCGGGTGAGCTGTTCGCGCAAAAGGGTCCGAACCTCGCCGGAACCCGTGTAATAGGAACCGGTTACGTTGCTCAACACCGGAAAGCGCGGCATGGCCGGCGCCGCGGCGGCCAAAGCGCTATCAAGCCGGTCGGCCGCCGGCTTCATGAGCCTGGAATGGAACGCCCCGCCAACCTCCAGGGGAATCACCCGCTTGGCCCCGCGGGCCAAGGCCCGCTCCCCCGCCCTGCCGACCGCCTCCGGCGTCCCGGAGATCACGACCTGCCCCGGCGAATTGAGGTTCGCCACCTCGGCGCCGGCGGCGGCGCAAACCTCTTCCAAGACCCCTCTTTCGATCCCCAAGACGCTCGCCATCGTGCCGGGGCAGGCGGCCGCGGCCTCCTCCATCGCCTGACCCCTCAAGCGGACCAGCCGCAAGCCCTCCTCAAAGGAGAAAACCCCCGCCGCCGCCAGGGCGGAATACTCCCCCAGGCTCAAACCCGCGGCCGCGGCCGGCGTCATTGCGAGGAGTCCGCCAAAAGCGGACGACGAAGCAATCTCTCTTGGCGGATGAGATTGCTTCCCCGCCAAAGAACGTTGGCGGGTCGCAATGACGGATGAGAGCGCCGCCAGCGCCGCCAGGGAGGAGACGTAGAGAGCCGGCTGGCAGTGCTCGGTCCGGGTCAGCTCCTCGGCAGGACCCTCCCAGCAGAGCCGGCTTAAGGAATACCCCAGGAGGGTGTCGGCCTTCTCAAAAAGGGCGCGGGCGGGCGGGAAGGCCTGGGCCAGGGCTCGCCCCATCCCAACGGTTTGGGCCCCCTGACCCGGAAAAAGGAGAGCGAAGGAGGCGGGCACCAGAGGTGGCGGGGCTACCAGCGGATCACGCAGCTTCCCCAGGTGAGTCCCGCGCCAAAGGCGACCAGCAGCGCGTAATCCCCCGGCTTGACCCTCTGCTCCTTGACCGCCTCGCAAAAGGCGACCACGGTCGAGGCAGCCGACATGTTCCCGTACCGGCTCACGTTCAGGTAAACCTTTTCACGCGGGATGCCGGCGCGCTCCATCACCGCGTCGATGATCCGGATGTTGGCCTGATGCGGAACCACGCAGGCCACCTGTTCGGGCTTGATGCCGGCCAGCGCGATCGCCTTCAGCCCCGCGTCGGCCATGGCCCGGACCGCGGACTTGAAAACCTCGGCCCCGCTCATTTTAAGGAAGTGGTCCCGCGCGTCCACCGTCTGGTGGGTAGCCGGCGCCTGGACGCCGCCGGCCGGAACCTTCAAGAGATCCGCCTTCGTGCCGTCGGAGCCCAGGTACGTGGAGAGGATCTCCCCCTGCTTCGTCTGGCCCAGCACCACCGCCCCGGCCCCGTCGCCGAACAAGACGCAGGTGGAGCGGTCGGTCCAGTCGACCACGCGCGAGAGAATCTCCGCGCCGATCACCAGAACGTGGCGGTAGGCGCCGGTCCGGACAAACTGGCTGCCCATCACCAACCCATAGAGGAAGCCGGAGCAGGCCGCCGAGACGTCGGTGGCGGCCGCCTGGGGCGCCCCCAGCTTGGCTTGGACGATGCAGGAGGTCGCCGGGCAGGGCATGTCCGGCGTCATGGTGGCCACGAGGATCAGGTCGATCTGCTGGGGGGTGAGCTTGGCCTGCGCGAGGGCCTGCCGGGCGGCCGCCACGGCCAGGTCGCTGGTCTGCTCGTGGGGGGCGGCGATCCGGCGCTCGGAGATTCCGGTGCGGGTGCGGATCCACTCGTCCGAGGTCTCCACCATCTTCTCCAGGTCGGTGTTGGTGAGGACCTTTTCCGGGAGGTAATAGCCCATCCCCAGGATTCCGACGGGGTTCACCCTCCAGCCTCCTGGCTCGGCTGGCCCTGGGCCGGCTTGGCCCGGGCCAGCTCCACAATGTGCCGGTTCACCTCATGGGTGACAAAGGAGGTGGCGGCCCGGATGGCGTTGCGGATCGCCTTGGCCGAGGAGGCGCCGTGGCAGATGAGGCAGGAGCCGTTCACCCCCAGCAGGGGCGCCCCGCCATACTCGGCGTAATCCATCTGCCGCTTCAACCGGTGAAAACCCGGCAGCAGAAGCAGCGCTCCCAGCCGGGTCAGGAAGGTCCGCTTCAGCTCCCTCCGGAAAAGCTCGGCCAGCGCCAGGGCAATTCCCTCGGTCACCTTCAGGGTCACGTTCCCCACGAAGCCGTCGCAGACGATCACATCGCACTTGCCGGTGTAGATGTCGCGGCCCTCCGCGTTTCCAGAGAAGGCGATGGGCGCCTCCTCCAAAAGCTTGAAGGCCTCCCGGATGAAATCGGTCCCCTTGGTCTCTTCCTCGCCCACGTTCAGAAGACCCACCGCGGGGCGCTCCTTGCCGACCACCTGCTTCATGTAGACCGAGCCCATGATCCCATACTGAAGCAGGTGAACCGGCTTCGGGTCGACGTTGGCCCCCACATCGATCAGGAGGACCGGCCCCTTGAGGCCCGGGATCACAATGGCGATGCCCGGCCGCTCAATCCCCTCCAAGAGCCCCAGGCCCAGAGAAGCCGCGCAGACCATCGCGCCGGTGTTGCCGGCGCTGACAATGGCGTCGGCCTGGCCCCGCTTGGCCAGCTCCACCATCTGGCAGATCGAGGAATCCCTCTTCTTGCGGACGGAGATGGCCGGGGACTCGGCCATCGCGATCACCTCGGAGGCGTGGTGGATCTTTAAATTGGTCGGCGTATCCTTGAAGCGCGCCAGCTCCGCCTTCAGGCGGGGCTCCTGGCCGACCAGGATGACCTCGATGGGCAAATCCCGCGCCGCCTGAATCGCCCCTTCCACGATGGCGCGGGGAGCCCGGTCGCCCCCCATGCCGTCCACGGCGATCTTTGTCAAGACCGCTTCTTTTTTTCTTGCGCCGCCGCCAGCACCTGCCGGCCCCGGTAATATCCGCAGGCCGAACAGATCTGGTGCGAGCGGACCACCGCCCCGCAGTGGGAACAGCGGCTTAGGGTGGGCACGGTCAGGTGAATCTGGAGGCGCCTCTTGTCCCTTCTGGATCGCGAAAACCTACGCTTGGGTAATGGCATGGTCTTACTCCCTTTGGGGGGGACAACCGCATTCCCCCTCGTTCAAATCGGCCCCGCAACGAATGCACAACCCCTGGCACTCCTGCCGGCAAAGGAGCTTGACCGGGTAACTCAAGAGAATCTCCCCCCGGACGTCATCGGTGATGTCGAGGGTCAGCTCGCCCCGCGCCGCGTAATCCAGATCAAACTCCCCGGCATAAGGTTCCTCAAAGAGCTTCAGGCATCTGCCGCAGGCGGCCGTCATCCTTCCCCGGGCCCGGACGTGAACGTAGACGGTTTCCTTTTCCTTGTGAAAGAGGGCCGACACCGTGAGGGGAGAGGGAAAGCGGATCTCCTCGGTTTGAAGGCGGCGCTCGATCGGATCAAAAAGCCCCTCCACCGCGAGGCCCTCTTCCGGGATGTCAGAAACTCTCACCTTCATCGTCTCTCCTTGGGCCAGGGTCACTCCGCCGCCTTTTCCTTCAAGCGCCTGGCCGCCAGGGGCGGAACAAAGCGCTTCAGGTCGGCCCCCAGAGCGGCCGTCTCCTTGATGAGCCTGGAGGAGAGATACGAGTACTCCTCGGAAGTCATCATGAAGATCGTCTCGAGCCCAGGCTCAAGCTTGCGGTTGGTCAGCGCCATCTGGAACTCGTACTCAAAATCGGAAAGCATCCTCAAGCCCCGGACGATCACGCAGGCCTTCTGGGAGCGCGCGAAGTGGACCACCAGGCCGTTGAAGGGGATCACCCGGACCCCGGGAAGCCTTCTCACCGCGTCCTTCAGCAGGATCACCCGCTCGTCCACCGAAAAGAGGGTCCCCTTGCCGGGGTTGACCGCCACCCCCACCACCAGATCCGGAAAAAGCTTTCGGGCCCGCCGGATGACGTCCAGATGCCCGTTGGTGACGGGGTCAAAGCTGCCTGGATACACGGCCCGACGCAGAGAAGAAGGGGTCGCCTTCACCTGTAAGCCCCTCTTGGGGTACATAAAATAGACAGTAGACGAAGTCTCCGCCTACTGCCTCTCATAGATCGTCAATACGGTATCACCGTACCGCTTGGACTTGACCCATCCTAAGCGGCCGTCCGGATGAACGGCAAGGCGAGCCTCGGTCAGCCGCTTGTCGTGCTCGACGACAACCCATCCGGAGGTTTCGACTATAGCATGCTGGGTCAGGGCGTTCAAGGAGATTCTGGCCAAATCGGTGCCGTACGGGGGATCCAGAAGAACCAGATCGAAAAGCCGGTGCTCCCGGCTCATCCTCCGGATCGCCGCGAGGGCGTCGGCCCGAAGAACGGCTGTGGGCTGTGGGCCTTGGGCGGCCGGCAGGAGGCTTTCCAGGTTGGCCTTGATCGCCCGGACGCAAAAGATGGACGAGTCCACCCAGGTGACGTGCCGGGCGCCCCGGCTTAACGCCTCCATCCCCAAGGCCCCGGAACCGGCGAAGAGATCCAGCACCCGGGCCCCCCTCACCCGCTCCCCCACCAGATTGAACAGGGCCTGACGGACCTGATCCATGGTCGCGCGGGTCTGGGCACCGCGCGGGGGGTGGATCGTCCTGCCCAAGAATTCCCCGCCCGTGATCCTCACCCCAAGACCTTAAGAAGAGACCGCCGGAGCGGTCAGTTGGGGGAAGCGGACGAAGACCTCCCGCCGCAGTCCCTGGACGCCCGCCTGGGCCATCTCCGGGTCCAGATCCAGCAGTCTTTGCGCCTCCTCACGCGAGCGCTCAAGCCACGGCCCGTGGCTGGCCCAGGCCAGGCACTTCAAATCCGGGATCCCGGATTGGCGCTTGCCCAAGAGCTCGCCGGGCCCGCGCAGTTTGAGATCCTCCTCGGCAATCTGAAAGGCGTCGGTGGCCTCCTCCAGGGTCTTCAGGCGCTGGGCCGCCTCCGGCCCCTTGGGATTGCCCAGCAGGATGCAGGTGGACAGGTGCCGGCCGCGCCCCACCCTGCCCCGAAGCTGGTGGAGCTGGGAAAGCCCGAAACGCTCCGCCCCTTCAATCACCATGACGGTGGCGTTCGGGAGGTCCACCCCCACCTCGATGATCTGGGTCGCCACCAGGATCTGAATCTCTCCCTTTTGAAAAGCGGCGAAGACGGCCCGGCGCTCCTGGGGGAGCATTCTTCCGTGGAGCAGACCGATCCGGCAGCCGGTGAAGATCCGCTGGTACTCCTCAAACATCCCTTTGGCCGAGGCCGCTTCCGCCTCTATCCTCGGGCAGACCACAAACGCCTGGCGCCCGGCGGCGAGCTCCGACCGGATGAAGCCGTAGACCTCGGGGCGGCGCGTCTCATCCATCCAGAGGGTGCGCGCGGTGGTCCGGCCCTCCGGCCGCTCGGCAATGGTGGAGATCGCAAGCTCGCCGTAAAGGGTCAAGGCCAGGGTCCGGGGGATGGGCGTAGCGGTCAGGATCAGGAGATCGGGGTTCGTCCCCTTGGCCGTGAGGGTTTTGCGCTGATCGACCCCGAACTTCTGCTGTTCATCCACCACCACCAGGCCCAGCTTGGCCCAGGAGACCTCCGGCGTGAGGAGGGCGTGCGTGCCCACCAACACCTGAACCTCCCCCGCCTTGAGCTCCGACAGGAGGGCCCTCCGGGAGGCGGGATCGATGCCGCTCGTCAACAGGGCCACCGACGCGTCGATGCCGAAGAAGAGCTGGCTCAAATTCATGGCGTGCTGCCGAGCCAGCACCTCGGTGGGGGCCATGACCGCGGCCTGAAACCCTCCCTCCAGGGCCGCCGCGATGGCGTAGGCGGCCACCACCGTCTTGCCGGAGCCGACCTCCCCCTGGAGCAGGCGGTTCATCGGGGTGGGGCTGGCCATGTCCGCGGTGATCTCCTCGATTGCCTTGCGCTGTCCGGCGGTCAGCTCAAAGGGGAGGCTTTCCTTCCAGCGCTTCACCAACTCCCCCTGGGTCCGGTGCGCGATGCCGGGCCTGGCCGAGAGCGCCCGGCGCCGCATCGCGAGCGCCAGCTGAAAACAGAGGAGCTCGTCAAAGGCCAGCCGCTCCATCGCGAGGCTCGCCGATTCCAGATCCTTCGGGAAGTGAATCTGAACCAAGGCAGTGGGCAGGCCGGGCAGATGATGCGCAAGCCGCAGGGCCTCGGGCAGAGGATCCGCGAGCGCGGGCTTAACCAGCTTCAGCGCCGCCGCCGCGGCGGACCTCAACTCCCTTTGGTTGAGCCCCGAGGTGGCCGGATAAATCGGGACGATCCGGCCCATGTGAAGCGACGCCCCCGCCGCCTCCGTCTCCTCGCTCACCAGTTCGAACTCCGGCACCAGCATCTGAAGGCGCCGGCCCGAGCGCTGGGGAAGACCGTACAGGATGATCTCCTGCCCGGGTTTGAACCACCGCCGCATGTAGGGCTGGTTGAACCAGAGGGCGAGCAGGACCCCCGTGGCGTCCCGCACCACCACCTGAAGGATCACCGTTCCTGTCTTGGCCCGAAAGAGGCTGGAACCGGACACGCGGCCGCGGACCGTGCTCTTCTGCCCCTCCACCAGGCGGGCGATCGGAAGAAAGCTCCTGCGATCCTCGTGCCGGCGGGGAAAATGATAGAGGAGGTCCCGCAGGGTCTTGATCCCCAGGCGGCGGAAGAGGGCGGATCGGCGGGGGCCCACCCCCTTCAGGTATTGAACCGATGTTTCCAGATTGACCGCCTGGGGCGGACACTGGGGCGGACGCGTCTTGACTTCCCGCGGGTTACTCTTTATCATGACATCCCATGGCCAGACGTTGCGAACTCTGCGGCAAGCAACCGGTGATGGGCCGCACCTACACCCGAAAGGGCAAGCCCAAGAAGGAGGGGGGGGTGGGGCAGCACATCGCCCGGAAGAATCCCCGCCGTTTCATGCCGAATCTCCAGCCCGCCCGGATGCTCTTGTCCGGACGCGTCAGGAAGATCTTGGTCTGCACCCGCTGCATCAAGGGCGGCCGGCTCCTGCGGGCCGCCTGAACCCGCCTACCGCCTGCGCTCCCACAAAAGCAGTAAGGGGCTCGCGATGTAAACGGTGGAGTAAACGCCGGAGACAAAACCCACCAGCAGCGCGAAGGCGAAGTCGTTGAGCACCTCCCCGCCGAAAAAGAAGAGGGCCAAAACAGTCAGCAGGGTCACCCCGGAGGTGAGGATCGTCCGGGAGAGGGTCTGGTTGAGCGCCAGGTTGATGAGATCCTTCAGGGCGAGCTTCCTCATGGTGCGCTTGAGCTCCCGGATCCGGTCGTAGATCACGATCGTGTCGTTGATGGAGTAGCCGGCGATCGTCATCAGGGCGGCCACCAGGGTGAGCGACATCGGCCTGCCCGTCACCGCCAGGGCCCCCATGGTGATCAGGACGTCGTGCGCCAGGGCCACGATGCCGGCGATCCCGAAGCTCCAGGAGCGGAACCGGAAACCCACGTACAAGCAGATCGAAACCATCGCCCAGAAGACCGCCTGGACCGCCCGCCGCCGCAGATCCTTTCCCACCGACGGGCCCACCTGCTCGACCCGGTTAAGCACCGAGGGGTTGTCCGAGAAGCCGGCGGAGAGCTTCTCCTTCACCCGGTCCACGGTGTCGCCGCTGGTGCGGATCAGAATCTCGTTCGGCTTGCCGAACTGCTGGAGGGAGGCATCGGACAGCTCGGCCTCCTTCAGGACGCCGCGCACCCTCTCCAGGGCGACCGGCTTCTCAAAGTGGTACTGCTGGAGCTGGCCGCCGGTGAAATCGATCCCGTAGGCCCTCGGGCCCAGCGATCCGAAATAGATCACCCCCCCCGCCACCAAGATCAAGGAGGTGAGGTAGCAGAAGGCGCGCGGCCTCAAGAAATTGATCTTGGTCTCGCCGATCAAGCGGAGCATCCGGATGGAGGTCAGCCACCCCGCCCGGTGAAGCGCCTCGAAGATGACGCGGGTCACCACGATGGCGGTGAACATGCTGGCGATCAAACCGATCACGGTGGTCACGGCAAAACCCCGGATGGGTCCGGTGCCGAACTGGAAGAGCAGGAAAGCCGCGATCAGGGTGGTGAGGTTCGAGTCGAAGATCGCGGTGAAGGCATGGGTGTAGCCGTTCTCGATCACCTGGCGGATGGAACGCCCCAGCTTGAGCTCCTCCCGTATCCGTTCGTAGATCAGGACGTTGGCGTCCACCGCCATACCGAGGGCCAGCAGCACGCCGGCGATGCCCGGCAGGGTGAGGGTGGCGTTGAGAATCCCTAAGCCCCCCAGGATGATGAGGAAGTTCAGCGCCAGCGCCAGGCAGGCAACCAGACCCAGCCCGAGGTAGTAGAGCGCCATGAAGAGGAAAACCAGGCCCAGGCCCAGGGCGGTCGCCCTCACCCCGGAGCGGATCGAATCCGAGCCCAGCAGGGGCCCCACCGTCCGCTCCTCCTCCACGTAGACGGGGGCCGGCAAGGCCCCCACCCGCAAGACCAGGGCCAGGTCGCCCGCCTCCTGGGGGGTGAAGCGGCCGGTGATGACCGCCTCGCCTCCCAAGATCGCCTCCTGAATCCTCGGGGCCGATTGAACCTTGCCGTCCAGGAGAATGGCCAGACGCCTGCCCACATTCTCGGAGGTCACCTTGCCGAACGCCTTGGCCCCCTCCGCGTTGAAGGTCAGCCCCACGATCGGCTGGTTGAACCGGCTCTCGTCAAAGCGGACCTCGGCGGAGCTTAGGCCGTCGCCGGTCAGGAGGGCCTGGGACCGAACGAGTATCTTTTCCTTCTCGGCCTCCTGAAGCTCGTGGCCGGCCGGCACCTGGCCGGCGAGGGCCTGCTTGATGAGCTCCGGATCCTCGGCAACGAGCTTGAACTCCAGGTGGGCGGTCCTGCCGATGATCTCCAAGGCCCTCTCCCGGTCGGTCACCCCCGGAAGCTGAATCGTGATCTCGTCCTTGCCCTGCAGGTGGATCGAGGGCTCCTTCACGCCGAACTCGTCGATCCGGTTGCGGATCACCTCCAGGGCCCGCTCCGGCGCCTCGGCCCGGGCCTCCTTGGGGATCTTCTCCGTGTCGACCTTCAGAATCAGGTGCATCCCCCCCTGAAGGTCCAGCCCCAGGGAGATCCGCTCCTTAAGGGGGAAGGCGTTCCAGGCGGCCAGGCCGACCACCGCCAGGATGGTGATGATCCAGGGGGTCAGCTTCCTGTACACGAACCTAGCCCTCTTTCGCCAGCCGCGCGATGGCGGTCCGATCCACATCCACCCGGGCATTGTCATCCACCCGGAGGGTCACGACGCCGTCTTTCAGGTTCACCACCACCCCGTGGAGGCCGCCGACCGTCACCACGTTGTCGTTCTTCTTGAGGTTCGTCTGCATCCGGGCCGTCTCCTTCTGCTGGCGGACCTGCGGGCGGATCAGCAGGAAGTACATGACGCCGATGATCAGGACCATCGGGACCAGATTCAAGATGGGACTGGGGTTCACGGGAAAGCCTCCTCCAAGCGGGGTTGATAAAGGTTTGCCAGGCGCTCGCGCAGCCCGGTGAGCTGATTTCGCGTGACGCCCAAGCGAATCATGGCCATTAACCTACCATAGAACCAAACATTATGGAAAGATAGGAGCCTTAAACCCAGCATCTCATCACTCTTTAAAAGGTGGCGGATGTACATCCGGCTGTAGGTGCGGCAGGCCCAGCACTCGCACGCGGGATCCACCGGCTTGGGGTCGGTCTCAAAGGCCGCGTGCCTCAAGTTGAGCCTCCCCTCCCAGGTGTAGGCCAGGCCGTTTCGGCCGTGGCGGGTCGGGATGACGCAGTCAAAGAGATCCACTCCGCAGGCCGCCGCCTCCACCAGATCCAGCGGCTCCCCCATCCCCATCAGGTAGCGGGGCTTCTCCGCCGGCAGGCGGCTCGCCGTCTCCGGCAGGAGCTCGAAGAGAAGCCCGCGGGGCTCTCCCACGCTGAAGCCGCCCAGCGCGAACCCGTCAAAACCCATAGGGAGCAGGCGTTCCAGCGCCTCCTGGCGCAGATCCGGGTAGGTCGCCCCCTGCACGATGCCGAAGAGAAGGGGTCTGACCCCGTCTTTCATTTCGTCATTTCGAGGCCGCGGAGCGGCCGAGAAATCCCGCAAGGGATCTCTCGCCCCTTCGGGGCTCGAGATGACCTTCATGAAGCTTTCTCTCGAACGCTTGGCCCACCCGGTGGTCCGCGCGACGGCCCGCTCGGCCTCCGGCCGCTCGCAGGGGTACCGCACGCACTCGTCCAACGGCATCAGGATGTCCGAGCCGATGGCGCGCTGAAACTCGATCACCTTCTCCGGGGTCAGGCGATGAACGGCCCCATCCAGATGGCTGGAGAAGATCACCCCCTCATCGTTGATGGTTCGAAGGCTGGCCAGGCTGAAAACCTGGAAGCCCCCCGAATCGGTCAGGATCGGCCCCTCCCAGGCCATGAAGCAGTGCAGCCCGCCTGCCGCCTCCAAAACCTTCTGCCCCGGTCTCAAGGAAAGGTGGTAGACGTTGCTTAAAAGAATCTCGATGCCGCAGGCCTTGAGCTCCTCAATGGAAAGGGTCTTCACGGTGCCTTGGGTCCCCACCGGCATGAAGGCGGGGGTGTTCACGACCCCATGCGGGGTGGTCAGTTTTCCCGCCCGAGCTTGGGATTGGGAATCGCGCGCCGTGATCTCAAACACAGGGGTCATCTCTCGCGGTACTTCTCCATTAACTCCAGATAAATCTTGGCCCCCTCCCGGATTCGCCTGCGTTCTTCCTCCTTGACCGGCCGGATCACCCGGGCCGGAATTCCCACGGCCAACTGCCCCGGCGGCACCTTGGCCCCTTCGGCAAGCAAAGCCCCGGCCGCCAGGATCGCCCCTTCCCCAACCTCGCTGCCATCCAGGAGGATCGAGCCCATCCCGATCAAGGCATCGTCGCCCACCTTGACTCCATGAAGGATCACCCGGTGCCCCACCGTGACCCGCTTGCCGATCACGACTGGGGCCGCGCCGCCGCTGGTGTGGGCAATGGTCAGATCCTGGAGATTGCTCTCCTCGCCGACCTCGATGGGCAGGATGTCGCCCCGCAAAACAACACCCGGCCAGACGGAAACCCTAGGCCCCAAGGTCACCCGGCCGATCACGAGCGCCTTTGGATGCACCCACGCCGTCGGATCCATCCGAGGAATCTTACCTTGAAACGGTTCAATCATTGAATGAGCATCGCCTCTCCATAGGAATAAAACCGGTACTTTTCGCGAATCGCCTCCTCATAAGCCGCCAGCACCCTCTCCTCTCCCGCGAAGGCCGCCACCAGGTACAGCAGGCTGGTCCCCGGCAGATGGAAGTTGGTGATAAGCGCGTCCACCACCTGAAATGGGAACCCCGGCCGGATGAAAAGATCCGTGGTTTTACCCTTCGTTTTGCTCTCCAGCGCCCGCACCACCGTCGTCCCCACCGCCACCACCCGGCCGCCCCTGGCCTTGGCCGCGCGGATCGCCTCCAGGGTCTCCGGCGGCACGCGAAACTCCTCCGGATGCAGCCGCCCCTCGGCCAGCTCCTTTTCGGCCACCGGCTTGAAGGTTCCCCAGCCCACGTGGAGCGTGAGAAAGAGAACCTGCACGCCACGCCGGCGGATCCGATCCAGCAATTCCCCGGTGAAGTGAAGCCCGGCCGTCGGGGCCGCCACCGCGCCTGGATGCCGCGCGAAAACCGTCTGATACCATTGGGCATCCCGCGGTTCCACCGGCCGGCCGATGTACGGCGGCAATGGGATCTGGCCCAGCTGTTCAAGCACCTTGCCGCTCGCTTCACCTGAAAACCTCACCACCCGCTCCCCCGCCTCCCAAGAGAGCACCTCCGCCTGCAAGGAGCCGTGGTCAAAGAGAAGTTTCGCCCCCGGTTTCAGCCGCCTCCCCGGCTGGCCCAGGCACCGGTAAACTCCCTCCCTTTCCCCGAGCACCAGCAGTTCCACCTTCCCTCCGGTGTCCGCCTTTCTCCCCAACAGCCGGGCCGGATTCACCCGGGTATCGTTCAAGACAAGGCAGTCCCCTGGCCTTAAAGAGCCGGGAAGATCCTTGAAGATTCGGTGGGTTATCTTGCCGCTTTCGCGGTCAAGGACGAGCAGGCGCGCGGCATCCCTGGGCTCAACCGGATGCTGGGCGATGAGCTCTTTCGGCAGATCGTACGTCAGCACCCTCCAATTATAACAAAGGCGGGGCCGGCGGTTGGAAGGCTTTAGGCGGCCTCTTCCAGCCCAACAGCTTCGAGGAAGCTCCGGACCGCTTCCTCGGTGGCGGTATCGGAGGGCACGCCCAGATTAAGGAGAATCTGCTGAATCAGGGCGGGCAGGGAATCAAGGCCTTGCTTCTCGATAGAGACATTCTCCAATCCGCCAAAATATTCCAAGACCCAATTCATGACGGCGTCGTGCTCGTGGTCCGCGTAGGCAAGGAGGGCCAAGGGAGGCGGGATCTCCAATAATTCCGCGGCCTTGGAGCTCGCTGGAATCATCCCGGAGGGAAGAACCAGGAGGCGCTTTGAGAACTTCCCCTCTTGGGTAAGCCTTTCAACCGCTTCCCTCATGCCGGGAACCTCCATGGCACTGGGCCCAAGAAGGATAACGCTTTTCCCTTCCACCGCGCTGGCGGCAAAGTATCCCGCGTCAACCCCCTGCGTCCCAGGCTTGCTTTCCACCTCCTCCAGCCCGGCCCAGGGGTAATTCCTCAATCTATAAACGTTGTTATATTGAGGAAAACCTGGAAAAACAATCCTTGATGTTGAACTGACAAGTTCCAATTGAGGAAAGACGTTGCTGGGATTTCGGTTTACCACGTGCAAAAGCCCTGGGATAAAGATAAACTCTTTCTCTGGTAACGTCGCAAAAAACTCTTCAAGCTCCATTCCCTCCATTGCAAACGATGCGAATGAGTTGACAAAACCTTCTCCACCTTTCTTCAGGATACGCTTGACCTCGCGGATCAAATGATCTTTCTTCTGAATGTATTCAAACGTGCTCATTGAAACCAACACAACGTCCAAGGACTCATCCCCAAAGGGGAATCCTTGGTCCACGTCGTGAATAAGAACGTTCTTACTGAAATACTCCAGGAATTCCTTCGCTTCTTGTTTTGAAACGAATGGGTGCGCTCCATCCTTCTCCTGCAGGGTCGTATACCGACTAAACACTTCCGCGGCAGCATCGGGACTCTCACCCAGTTCGATTGGCTCCTTATTAATGAAAGATAACCGAACCGATGGGAACTGCTTTCGAATGTCATAGACAACCATTCCGGCGCCAGCTCCAATAACCAAAACTTGTACTCTTCTGCCCTCCCTTTCTGCTCTTGGTTCGGCATTTCGAATAGCCTCTGAAATTTTCCCCTTAAAATTTCCGTCGTCTGCCGAAAAAGTCCTCATCACATTGCCAACCTGGTAATCTTCTAAATTCAAGCCGTACGGCCGAGCCAACAATTCTTGCGGGAGCCTCTTTTTAAGCTCATCAAGAATCTGTTCACGCTGAATGTAATCTTTAGCTGCTTCATGGATGGCCCTTACAACTGGTTTAACAAGATCTTCCACGAAAGGAAAATTTACCAAATCCCTTGGACGAACTTCCTTCAAAAGGGCCTGCCATGGAACACCTTCAGCGTTCAATCGGTGAACAACTCGTTGGACTCTTTCACTCAAGATAAAGTCGGAACCAGACTCCTGCAGTTCCTCCAGCCCGGCCCCCTGGCCCGGCCCGGAAACCTCTTCCTTCAAGGCAGGCCCCCCCTGAACAGCCCACATCTCCTTGGCTTGGGCAAAGAACGGCTTCGCTTTTTCTTCAATGGCATCGTTGTCGACGCTTATTGGTAATTTCAATGGAGACTTTAACAAATCAAGGGCGTTTCCAAGAAAACCGCGCAGATAGAACGAAATCCCATCCGCTCCTTCGATCGGCCAATCGTATTGAACAGCCATCCAGACTCCTACAAGAAATTGGCCTGCTTCTGCCGGATTCGAAAAATCGCCCGGCGATAACCTCTGAAGCTCCTTGGCGGCCAACTTGAAATCCATCATCCCTTGCAGATATTTTTTCACGACATCGCGGGCTTCGTCGCTTAAGAGGCGCGTCAGAACATGTCCTTTCCCTTCAACGGCATGATAAAGCGGAATAAGATTGATTATTCTCTTCACGGCATCAACGTCATTGGTGGGAACGGGTCTAAGCTCCGCCATGAGCGTAGGCACATGGGGCACCTGAATCTCCCCCTTCGCCACTTTGAAAAGGGCGCCCATGGGTTTCGGATCCCTGTGGAGGGTAACCGACCACCCGGGAGGCTGGAAGGTTCGGTAGGGCATAAGATGTTCAAGGTGGTGGGCAATTTCGGCGGCCAAACCGGTTTCGTCTTTCACCGAGTCTTCCAAAAAAGCCATCTTTAAAGGTTTTGTCCGAAACCCGCTTAAGGCCAAACCGACCGCTCCCTTTTCAGGGAATTTTTCTAGAATCGCCTTAAGCCGTTCATTCAACACGTCAGCCACCCACAATAAGCTAAGCCCCCATATGTTCACCGCCGCAGGTTTGGAATCTGCTTCACTGGCGCCCTGCGCCGCCGACACGGTGATTTCGAGGAACGCCTCTTTTTTCTCGTTATAAGTCACCTTCCCGGCTTTCGCGTACCACGTGACATCTTCCTTACCGAGATCCACGCCAAGGCCTTGAAGCATGCCGATGATCGAGTGCGCTGGAGGCTCATCTTTCTGTACCGTTACCTTTTGAGACGAGTGCTCTTCGCGGAGGAGAGTCACGGTGAGACGCTCGGAGGTGCCCTTGGCGAGGGCTTGCGCTAGTTGAGCGATGTTGTCGGGCGCAGCCGTAGAACCATAGATAAGGGCGTCAATGAGCATCGCGATGGGCCCCACCAAGAGGTTCGCCGCCACCGGCCCCACAAGGACTCCCTCCTCCAGCCCGGCCCCCTGGCCCAGCGGCAACGTGTCCACATGGTCCCTCAAACTTGATTCCACGGAACGGCGGGTAAGCCTGGGCAGGAAATCTAAGACTTCTTCAGGGACTGGGTGGGTGCCGGTTTCCCAGGAGCTGATGGCTGTGACGGATACTGGCTGGCCATTGTTGTAGCCGATGGCGGCAAGGGCTTGAGTCAGCTCGGCTTGAGAGAGACCGAGGCGCTGGCGGGTCTTAAGAAGCTGTTCACGGGCCCGTTGGGTGTAAAGCTGGAGGAGGAGATCTAAGACGGTTTCAGGGACTGGGCTGGTGCCGGTTTCCCACTGGCTGATGGTTTCTTGAGGCACTAGTTGGCTATTGTTGTAGCCGAGGGCGGCAAGGGCTTGACCCAGCTCGGTTTGAGAGAGGCCGAGGAGCTGGCGGGTCTTAAGAAGATGTTCAGGGGCCCGTTGGGTGTAAAGCTGGAGGAGGAGATCTAAGACTTCTTCAGGGACTGGGTGGGTGCCGGTTTCCCACTGGCTGATGGTTGGTGGAGGGATCTGCTGGCCGTTGTTGTAGCCGATGGCGGCAAGGGCTTGACCCAGCTCGGTTTGAGAGAGACCGAGGCGTCTCCTGGTAAGACTCGCCTCCTCCAGCCCGGCCCCCTGGCCCGGCGGCAACGTGTCCCCCCAGTACCCGGTACCGAGCTCAGCTAAGCGATCCACGCGGTGGTACCAGGAAGCCCCGGGACTAAAACCAAGACCAACAGATAATACCGTCAACGATCCTGACGATTCGACCTGAAGATCGATGGCGGCTACAGGCCCATGGCTTTCGGGAGGAAGCCGGAGGCGCGCTGATCTTCTTCCGCTTTGGGTGTCAAACGCCTCAATGTCACCATGACGGGTAGCGACAAATAAGGTCTTTCCGTCCGGTGACACCGCTAACCGTTTGCCCCCCAGAACGTATCGGTCAACCACTTGATCGCTTGCTTGAAAAACAAGCTTGCGTTCTCCGGTCACGGCATCGAGGGAATGAACCGAATTGGGTTCCGAATTGAACGTCACGTAAAAAACGGAATCATCCGGACTCACAATGAACTGGGTGGGCATGCCCGAATCCATTTCCGGCTTCCCCCCTTCAACCAAGGTGAGGTCCTCTTTGACAACCTTCCCGTTTTTCAATCCAATGGAGCGAATGAACCATCTCAAAGAGGACCGATCGAACAAGAGGGCGTATAGGGCTTTCTCATCAAAGCCGACTGCCATGTCTTGCGTGACAAGATCCCGTTCCAACTGGATGGCTTGCACCTGATTCCCCGAACTCCAGTCATAAGCCAGTATCCTCTCCGGTGGCCCAAAGATATTCTCGGGTACCTGATAAAAGTAGATTCGCTTCCCGGTTGGGCCAGGTATGACCGCCTTGGTTAAATAGGATCGGTCTGTTAAAACCCTTCCAAGGTTCCGCCGGACTCCTATCCTCTTGCCACCGGGACGTGTAGAAAATGCCCATAGGCGAGTAAAGTTGGAACCAAGATCCTCTCCGCCTGACTTATCCTTCCGCCTGGCGCCAAGCAAAAGGACCTTCGCTCCGGGGTTCAAAAGCAATGGACGTGTAAACGCTGGAGTCTCTACAACCATCTCCCTCTTAAATTCCTCCAGCCCTGTCTTGGGCCCCGCCGAAGGACCGGCCCCCTGGCTGTGAAGGGCGGCGGCCAATTCTTGCTCCTCCAGGCCTGAATCAGCGGTCTGAATCTCCCGCAGGCTGTTCGAGGGCAAACCGGTGTCTGACACCAAAGAAACGGTGTCAGACACCTGCGATAGGGCAAGGCACAGGGATAGGAAAAGCGCCAGGAATTGGCGGATAAAAAAACGCCTCTTGGGTATCGTGAACGGACTCATCTTCTTTGGGTTAGGTGCTTCAATGGCAAGTTTACCTGCCGTAAGCTTAAAAAGCCAATAAAAAATAAGACTTTATATAAATATTAACAATTTCCGCAACTCGTTTCTACGGATTAAGATACAAACCCAGGAAGTCCGGGGAGCTTGCGACGCTGGGCGCCGGGAAAGTAAAAGGAGAGGATCTCGTCCATCTTCTTGCCGCGGCGGGCCATGCCGTAGGCGCCCCACTGGCAAAAGCCCACCCCATGGCCCCAGCCAAAACCGGAGAAGGAAAACCCCGCCACAAACGGGGTGACGGTGAATTTGAGACTGCGCAGGCGGTTGGCCCCCAAAAGCTCCCGAAGCCTCCGGCCGGTCAGAACCGCCTCCCCTTCAGTCCCGGTGATCCGAATCTCGCGAACCCGGCCTGAAGCGTTCCGATCGAGAACCTCAAGGCCTTGAAGCTCCCCCGCCCCTCGCGCCGCGGGCTCCAGGAATCGCGCCATCTCCGCGTGGGAAAGAAACATCTTCCACCGGTAATGGCGAAGATCCCGGCAGTTGGGATCCACCACACCCGCCAGCGGTTCGACCTCTTTCTTCGTCTGCCAAAGCTCGGCCGCGCTCTCGGTGTGGCCGCCGCAGTTGGCGTGGAAGGTGGCGGAGAAGAGCTCCCCCTGGTAAGCCAGCACCTGGCCCTGGGTCTCTTCGACGGCCTGGCGGGTCCTGCCCCGCTCCGCCGCCTTGCCGTAATAAAGGTGGGTGGAGGTGTCGGCCGTCACGTCGAAGGATTCATTCTTTCGGATCCAGATCCGGTGGGCCACCATCGTCCGGGAAACCACCGCGTGCGCCTTGAGGGCTTCCATCGGCCACTTGGGGCTGGTCTCGCTGGTCAAGGCGCCGACCAGATACTCCTCCAAGGGAAGGCGGTTCACCACGGTCAGCTTCCCCGCCGAGCTTCGGCGGAGAATCAGGGCCCCCCGGTAGGCCCTGGAGTTCACCCGAAAGACCGGGTTCTTGGCGGGCGTAAGGAGCACCGCCCGGGAGGGGAAGCCGGCCTCGCCTATCTTAATGCCCGGGCCGGCCGATTCAACAAGCTTCCACTTGAGATCCGGCCAGTCGGCCAGCCCCGCGCCGCTGTCCAGGTCGGTCAGCCGAGCCGGCCCCTCCACCGTGACGCGCGCGCTCTCGGCATCCTGAAGGATGGCGACCCGAACATAAGGTTCCTCGGCAGAAGCAGAGGACGGAGGACAGAGGGCAGAGGACAGGAAAACAAGGAAAGCGAGATTTCTCCTCCCCCTCGATAAGCTCGGGGTCGTCGAAATGACGTTCATTAAATCAGGCGCTTGGGGGCGAGTCCCAGGTGGTCGGTGGCGGCTTTGGTGATCTCCCGGCCGCGGGGGGTGCGGCGCAGCAGCCCCACCTTCAGCAGATACGGCTCCACCACGTCGACGAGGGTGTCCGGTTCTTCGTTCAGGGTGGCGGCCAGGGCCTCCAGCCCCACCGGCCCGCCGTCGTACTGCTTAAGGATCACATTCAGGACGCGCCGGTCCAGATCGTCCAGACCCAGCGGGTCGATGCCCTGGGCATCCAGGGCGGTGCGGGCGATCGGGCTTCGGATCTTCCCGTCCCCTTTCACCTGCGCGTAGTCGCGCACCCGGCGCAGCAGGCGGTTGGCCACCCGGGGCGTGCCGCGGGAGCGCCGGGCGATCTCAACGGCCGCCTCTTTCTCCAGGGGAACGTCCAGGATTCCGGCCGAACGCTCCAGAATCTTCACGAGGTCCGCCGACTCGTAAAAGCTCAAGTGATGGCTCAACCCGAACCTGGCCCTCAAGGGAGCCGTGAGGAGCCCCGAGCGGGTCGTGGCGCCGATCAGGGTGAAGCGCTTCAGGTTGAACTTGATCGTCTTGGCGTAGGGCCCTTTGTCGATCACGAAATCGATCTGGAACTGCTCCATCGCCGGGTAGAGAAACTCCTCCACGATCTTCGAGAGGCGGTGGATCTCGTCGATGAAGAGGAGGTCCCCCTCCCCCAGGTTGGTCAGGATACCGATCAGGTCCCCGGCCCGCTCGATGGCCGGCCCGGAGGTGGCGGTGATCTTGGTTCCCGTCTCCTTGGAGATGATGTGGGCCAGGGTGGTTTTTCCAAGGCCTTGCGGCCCGCTTAAGAGCAGGTGCTCCAGCGGTTCCTGCCGCTTCTGCGCGGCCTGGATGGCGATCCGGAGGTTTTCCACCAAATCCACCTGGCCCACGAACTCGGACAGGGACTGGGGCCTTAGGGAGAGATTGAATACCCGGTCCTCGTCGGTTTCGGCCTGGGTGAGCAGGACCTCCCGCTCGCGGGTCACCGGGGAGGGGTCGTCGGTCACCGCGTTTGGGTCCTTTGCTTGTAAACCTCGTTTAAGATCTCCTCGGCCGAGGCGAGCTTGGGATTGCGGGCGAGGGCGGACTTCACCATCGTCTTGGCTTCGGCGGCCCGGTACTGCAGCTGCAGCAAAACCGCCAGCGCCTCCTGCGAGGCATCGGGCCGGGCGCCGGCCGGCGCCACGCTCTCCCCTTCCGGCATCAGGGCGTATTTGCCCACCTTGCCCTGCAGCTTGGCCACGATCTCCTTGGCCCGCTGGGGGCCGATTCCGGGCAGGGAGCGCAGGAAATCGAAATTGCCCTCGTCGATGGCCTGGGCGATCAGGGCGATGGGCTGGTTGATCGCCTTGACCGCTGCCTTGGGGCCGATCCCCGAGACCGTGATGAAGCGCTCGAAGAACTCCCGTTCGATCTCGTTCATGAAACCGATCAGGATGGGGGTCGCCCGGGAAGGTTCGACGTGATGGTAATGAAAGGTGACGAGCTTGATCTTTCCGTCGGGGCCGACGTGCCGCTCCAAGGTCCGCGAGATCGCCACCGGCACCCAGACCTCATAGGTGAAGCCGTTGGTCTCGACCAGCAGGGCGGAGTCCCTGCGTTCGATGAGGGTTCCGCTTAACCGGGAGATCACCCCGTCACCTCTTTGGGTTTGCGCATCCGGTCGGCGTGCGCCAGGGCCGCGGCCAGGGCGTCGGTCACGTCGGAGGGAACCTGGCGCCCCTCCAGCCCCAGGCGCATCTGCACCATCCGGGCCACCTGCAGCTTGGAGGCGTGGCCTTGGCCCACGACCACCTTCTTCACGTGGGTGGGCAAGACGCTCACGACCGGTATCTTCTTCAGGGCCGCCGCCGACAAAACAACCCCCCGGACGTGGCCCATCAGGATGGCCGGCTTCGGAGTCTTGTAATGGCTGTAGAGATCCTCCACCACCACGAGATCTGGCCTGCGCTGGGTCAAGAGATCCTGAAGCGCCTGGGAGACACAGCCTAGGCGCTCGGGCAGCGGCTGCCGGGGCTTGGATCGAATGACGCCTGCCTCCACCAAATGGGTCGAGCCGTTTTGGGTGTCAATGAGGCCGTAGCCGGTCACCTCCAGGCCGGGATCCACTCCAAGAATCCGCACGCCTACGCGCTCGCGACGGAGGTGAGGATGTGGTCGGGGATGTCGAAGTTGGCGTAGGCATGGGAGACGTCGTCGTGCTCTTCCAGGCCTTCCATGAGGGCGAGAATCTTCTTGGCCGTCGCCTCGTCATTCACGGGAACGGTTGAAGCGGGGAGCGTCGTCAGCTCCGCCGAGAGAACCTGAATCCCGGCCTTGGCCAGGGCCTGCTTGACCGCCTCGAAATCCTTAGGGGGGGTGACCACCTCGAAGTTGGCGCCTTCCGTTTTCAAATCCTCGGCGCCGGAGCCCAGCACGACCTCCATGAGGCGCTCCTCCGCCACGCTCTTGGCGTCAATCAGGAGGTAGCCCCTCTTCTGGAAGAGCCGGGCCACCGACCCGCTGCCGGCCAGGTTGCCGCCGTTTCTGGTGAAGAGGTTCCGCACCTCGGCCGAGGTCCGGTTCTTGTTGTCGGTCAAGGTCTCCACCAGAACCGCCACGCCCCCGGGCGCGTAACCCTCGTAAAGAATCTCCTCGTAGACGATGCCGGGCAGCTCCCCGGTGCCCCTTTTAATCGCCTTCTCGATGTTGTCCTTGGGCATGTTGGCCTCTTTGGCCTTGGCCACGGCCAAACGCAGGCGGGGATTGGCGTCGGGGTCGCCGCCGCTGGCCTTGGCGGCGGCGGTGATTTCCTTGATGAGCTTGGTGAAGAGCTGGCCGCGCTTGGCGTCGGCCGCCCCCTTCTTGTGCTTGATGCTGGCCCACTTGGAATGTCCGGACATGGCTTTGACCTCGCGCTCTAGTATACCAAAAGAAAACCTCCACCCTGAACCCCAAGGTGGAGGTTTTAAGAAAGAACCGGGCGCCGACCTACTCTCCCAGGCCGTTGCCAGCCAAGTACCATCGGCCCTGCGGGGCTTAACGACCGTATTCGGAATGGGAACGGGTGTGGCCCCCGCGGTATGGGCGCCCGGAAAGGGCTGCGGACTTCATTCAAAGAGCGACAACCTGCATAGGGGAAAGTCACACCCACCAAAACACCAAGAAAATAAGGTGGTTAAGCCTCACGGCCGATTAGGACTGGTCAGCTGAACCCCTTACGGGGCTTACACCTCCAGCCTATATACCTGGTTATCTACCAGAGGCCTTCAGGAGCCTTGCGGCTCGGGAATCCTTATCTTCGGGTGGGCTTTGCACTTAGATGCGTTCAGCGCTTATCCCGACCGAACATGGCTACCCAGCCTTTGCGCCTGGCGGCACAACTGGGACACCAGAGGTCCGTTTGTCCGGGTCCTCTCGTACTACGGACAACCCCCGTCAAGATTCCTAACGCCCACGAGAGATAGAGACCGAACTGTCTCACGACGTTCTAAACCCAGCTCGCGTACCGCTTTAACCGGCGAACAGCCGGACCCTTGGGACCTTCTCCAGCCCCAGGATGCGATGAGCCGACATCGCGATCATTCCACGCTTTCGCGTGGGATCAGACTATAGCTTCACCCCGCCGCGGCGGCGGGGGTCGGCGTGTGATCACCAATCTTGCCGGAACGTGCTTGGCGATCTCACCCTTTCGGGATCAGTCGTTACGGGGTCATGACGGAAGTTTATAGCTGAACATCGGCAGGAGGTACGGTCGGACAAGCTCAGCCAACCGTCCCACACTACCAACCGCGATGCGCAAGCGCCAATACTGCTTGTCGCGGTTGAGGCGAGCGTCAATGGAGTGCTGCTCTCGCAAGAGTTTGATCAGCCGTTCTTGGCTGGCCTCATCAAACTTCTGCGTGTTGAAGTACACCGCTCGATAGCTCTTGGCGCCATCATCCATCAACCAGACGGCCAAGCTCAGGGGGCTGATTATCAGCCCTTCAGGAATCTGCTTGGCGCCATCGGCGTAGAACTGCCGATAGAACGCCGTCAGGACCGGCAGGCTTCGCGTCGTAAACCGACACGCGAGGCGCCGGGGTCCTGATCGCCTGAGTTTTGGAGGCGTGGACACCAGATGCTGCAAGCTGCGGTACTTCCACTCCACGTACGCCCGCTGATCAACCGAGTGGTTGATCTCAAGGAGGGCATGCGTCTTGCAACGCATGGCGCCATCCCCGAGTAGACAACCCACAATCAAGGCTTCTTGCGCGTCCGTCAGACTTCCCACGGTATTACCC
>JACOVG010000019.1 GCA_016177405.1 Candidatus Omnitrophota bacterium
CCGACCAGAAGGGCAAACATGAGGTCCGCCTCGGCAACCACCTTGCCCTCCACCAGGGCCCGGGTGCGCATGAGCCCCGATTTGGAGCGAAGCTTGATCACCTCCACCTCCAACAGCAGGCTGTCGCCGGGCAAAACAACGCGCCGGAACTTCACCTTGTCCATCGCGATGAAATAGGCGTATTTTCCGAGGTTCTCGGGCCGGTTGAGCATGAGGATTCCGGAAACCTGGGCCAGGGCCTCGATGATCATGACCCCGGGCATCACCGGGCGGTTGGGGAAGTGGCCCTGAAAGAAGGGCTCATTGATGGTGACGTTCTTGATCCCGACTGCCCGCCTCTCCGGAATCAGCTCCACGATCCGGTCCACCAGGAGAAACGGAAACCGGTGCGGAAGAATCCTTTGGATGGCCGAGGTGTCCAGGGCGGTGGCCTCCGGCTCCACCGACTGGGCCCGGATTCCCCCCTCGCGGCCGCGCTCCAGGGCCTGGCGCAGGCGATGGATGAATTTCAGGTTCAGGGCATGGCCCGAGCGGATCGCCAGGACGTGGCCTTGAATCGGCTGGCCCAGGAGGTAGAGATCGCCGATCAAATCCAGGACCTTGTGGCGCACGAACTCATCCGGAAAGCGCAGGTGGTTGTTGATCACCCGCCCCTCGGCGGTGAGGACAACCGTGTTCTCGTAGTTCGCCCCCCTTCCCAGGCCGGCCCGGCGCAGGGTCTCGGCCTCCTCGGCCAGGCAAAAGGTGCGGGAGGGAGCCACCTCCGACTCGAAGAAGTGCGGGTTCACCTCGGCGGAAAAGAACTGGGCCCGGAGGCTGGGGATCGGGTAGCTCAAGGTGTAGGAGATCCGGAACTTCTCGTCCGGCAGGATGGCCACCGCCGCCCCGTCCTCCGAGATCCAAACCGGCTCCCGGAATTGCGCCACCCGGCGCGGGGAGGGCTGCTCCTTGAAGCCGGCCTGCTTGATGATCTCGACGAAGGGATAGGCCGAGCCGTCGAGCCCCGGAACCTCCTCCCCGTTCATCTCCACCAGGAGATTGTCCACCCCCAGCCCCGAGCAGCTCGCCATGAGGTGCTCGATCGTGTGGATCTCCACCTGTCCGTTGCCGATGGAGGTCCGGCGCAAGCGCCGGGAGCCCTCCAGGATCGTCATGGCGCTGGCGGTGACCGGGGAGCTTCCGCCCAGGTCGGTCCGTAAAAAGGTGACGCCGGAATCCGGAGGGGCGGGCTTGAGCTCCACCCGGACGGTCTTGCCGGTGTGCAGCCCTACCCCCTCGATGCGGCAGGAGCGCTGGAGGGTCCTTTGCTTAACGTACGGCGCGGGGCTTTCGGCTTCCACTTTCTTCCTCCAGATCCTGGATCCGCTTTTTCAGCGCCTTCACTTCCCGGTAAAGCTCCGGCAGCCTCTGCCCCACCGCGTACACCTTCTTGGCGTGGGCCAAGGGCTTGGCCGGAAATCCCAAGACGTTGGTGTTGGCCGGCACCGACTTGGTGACGCCCGACTGGGCCCCCACCATGACGTTGTCGCCAATGGTGACGTGGCCCACCACGCCCGCCTGGCCGGCCAGCACCACGTTGTTTCCAAGGACGCTCGAGCCGGAGATCCCGGTCTGGGCCACCAGAAGGCAATTCTTGCCGGTCACCACGTTGTGGGCGATCTGGACCAGGTTGTCGATCTTGGTCCCCTGGCCCACCACCGTCCTGCCGAAACGGGCCCGGTCGATGGTGACGTTGGCCCCGATCTCCACATCGTCTTCGATCACCACGGTGCCGATCTGCGGGATCTTGTGGTGGGTCCCCTTGACGCTGACAAAGCCGAAGCCGTCCGAGCCGATCACCGTTCCCGAATGGACGATCACCCGGTGGCCGATCTCGACCGATTCCCTGATGGAGACGTTGGGATAAAGCAGGCAATCGTTGCCGATCACGGCCCCGTGTCCCACGTAACAGCCGCTCATGACGATCGTCCGGTCGCCGATCGCCGCGCCCTCTTCGATCACGGCAAAGGGCTGAATCGCCACGGCCGCGCCCAGATGGACGCCCTTGGCGACCACCGCCTTGGGGCTCACGCCCTGGGGCCGCTTCAGCTCCCGCGGCGCGAGCAGGGCGATGAGCTTGGAGAAGGCCAGCGAGGGGTTCTCGGTCCGGAGGATCGGCTTGGAGGCCCTCCGGATCTCGAGGGAGGTGATCACGGCCGAGGCGCGGGTCTGATCGATCAGGGAAAGATATTTGGAGTTGGCCACAAAGGTCACGTCTCCGGGCCGCGCCTCCTTGATCCCGCAAATCCCGGTGATCAGGGTGCCGCCCGGGCCCACGAGCTCCGCCCCCAGGAGCTTGGCGATCTCCGTCAAGGTCCGGGGCTTGAAGCCGTTGAGAGCGCCGGGGCCGGCCTTTCTTTTAGGAGCTGCGCTTTTTCTCGCCATAGTGGTCGTTCAAGATCTTGAGGACCTGGTCGGTGACGTCCATCCCCTCCTGGCGGTAGAGGACGGCCCTGTGGCTCACCACGAGGGTGAAGCCCTGCTCCTTGGCGAAGGAGGCGACGACGGCTTCGATCTCATCGAAGATCGTCTTCATCTCCTCTTCCCTCTTCTTGACGAGGGTCGTCCGGGCCTCCCGGTCGAACGCGGCCAAACCCTTCAGCTTCTCCTCGATCAGCTTCTGCCGCTCCAAGCGGGCCTCCTCGTTCAAGAGGATCAGCTCCTCCCGCATCTCTTTGATCTCCGAAACAAACTTCTCTCTCTGGCCCTTCTTGTCTTCGGAGAGCTTCTCCAGGCGCTTGTCGGAGGATTCGGTGCCCCGGTACCCCTCCAGGATCCGGTCCAGGTCAATCACGGCAAGCTTGGCGGCGGATTCCGCCGCAGAGGCCGGCAACGGCTGGGTAACGAGGGGCGATAAAAGAAGGCCCGAGATAACAATGAGGTTTAAAGCAATCTTTGTCATGGGCTCTCGACCTGCTTCTAAAAGCCGCGGCTGGCGGAGAAGTGGACCCGGCCGGATTTCTTCTCCCCCGAGTCCGGATTGATGGGAAACCCGTAATCCAGCTTCACGGGGCCAAAGGGGGTCTTGATCCGGACCCCGGCCCCCACGCCCGACTTGAAGCCTTCCTGGGCGAATTCCCCCACGCGGTTCCAGACATTCCCCACGTCAACAAAAGCGGCCCCCTTCAGGAAATCGAGCAGGGGCACCGTGTACTCCACATTGAAGATCGCCATCGCCTCGCCGCCTATGGGATCGTTGTTCACCGGGTCGCGCGGCCCCACCCGGCGCTCCCGGTAGCCCCGGATCGAGTCGGCGCCGCCGGCGAAGAAGCGCTCAAAGACCGGCACCGCCGTGGAATCCCCCAGCTCGTTGGCCAGACCGAGCGTCAGGCGGAATTCCAGCACCTGATCCGGAATAAAGGGCTCCAGGAAATAGCCGCCCGAGGAGGTCCACTTCCAGAAATCCCTCTCCCCGCCCAGGAAGGAGCCGGCGATCTCCGCTCCGGTTTTGAGCTGATATCCCTTCTTGGGGTTGAAGACGTTGTCCCGGGTGTCGCGCGTGAAGCTTAGCCCCACCCCCGAGAGGGTGTTTCGCCCCACCTCATCCCGCAGGGCCGCGGAGGCGGTGTCCGGGACATCGGACACCCGAACCCGCTCCAGCCGGTAGATGCCGTCCACCCGGTTGTAGTCGTTCAGGGCCTTGCCCAGCCTCAAATCCCCCCCGAAGCGGTTCAGGTCGAAGCTGTAGCCTTCGCCGCGGGTCCGGGTGGTGTTGAAGAAATCAAACCCGAAAAGGTACGGCCGGTTGAGAACCCAGGGCTCGGTGAAGGAAAGCTCGAAGTTCCTCCGCCGGGTGCCCCCCAGGGTGCGGAAGGTCAGTTCCTGGCCGCCGCCGGTGAAGGAGGGCCAGTTGAAGAGGTCGAAGTTCTTCTGGGTGATTTCGGCGAAGCCGACCAGCTTGTCGAGCGAGCTGAACCCCGCCCCGAAGGAGAATTCGCCGGTCTTGGATTCCTTCACGGTGACCACGAGGTCCCGCTCGTTGGGCCTGCCCGAGGGGACCGTCTCAAAGGCCACCTCCTCGAAGTAGCCCAGGTTGTAGAGGCGCTCCTTGGAGCGCCGGAGCTTTTCCCCGTCGAAACGCTCGCCCGGGGCGATCCGCAGCTCCCGCCGGATCACCACGTCCCGGGTCTTGACGTTTCCCTTCACCTGCACCCCGCCCACGTAGGCGACGGACCCTTCCGAAACGGCGTAGAGGATGTCCACCCGGTCGGTGGACGTGTTGAAGCGGGTCGAGGGCTCGACCATGGCCGACATGTAGCCCTTGGCGAAATAGGCCCCCTGAAGCTCCGCCGTGTCCCGGCTTATCCCCTCCTGGCTGAACGGCTTGCCCTGGGTGAGCTTCAAAAGCGGCGCCAGCTCCGGCAGGGGCAGCTCCCGCGCCCCCTTCAAATCCACCTGGCCGACCAGATAGCGCTTTCCCTCGGCCACCGTCACCTCCACCGTGAGCCACCGCTTCGGGTCGTCGAATTCCGCCTCGGAGGAAACCTCGGCGTCGGCGTACCCTTCGGCCCGGTAGACCGCCTTGATCCGCTCGTTGTCCTCCTCCAGAACCTCGGGCCGGTAATAACCGGCGGTGAACCACCACCCCTGCTTGGTGGCCATCACCTTTCTCAAGCGGCGGTCGGAGAAGACGCGGTTGCCCTTGAAATGGACCCGGCGCACCCGGATCTTGGAGCTCTCGTTGACCTTGAAATAGACCGTGGCCTTGTTGGTCGGCTCATCCACCTTGACGTCGGTGGCGATGTCGGCCAAATAGAAGCCCTTCGTCCGGTAAAGCTGGCGGATCTTCTCGGCGTCCTCCTTCAGCTCCCGGCGGTCCAAAAGTTGCTGCTCCTTGGTCTTCAAATCCTCCCGGATCTTGGCCTCCCGGAAGTGGTGCACCCCGCTGATGACAATGGCGGACACCAGGGGCCTTTCCTGGATCAGGAAACGGACCAGCTTGCCGTCCCGGTAGGGGCGGACGTCGGCGGAGACGTCGGTGAAAAAACCTGTGCCGTAGAGGCGCTTGATGTCCTCGTCAACGGTGGCCTGGTTGAAGAGGTCTCCGGGGCGGGTCTTCACCTTGGCCAAGACGGTGGCGGTGGAGACGATCTTGTTCCCTTCCACTTCGACCGCGGTGACCTTCTCGGAACCTTCCTGGGCGAAGGCCCCGGAGGGCGCGAAAAGGCAAAGAAAACTCGCCAGGAGAAACAGCCCCAGGAGGCGTTTCGGATTGGTCATAATTGGGTTAATGTAGCACAGCCCGCCGGCAAAGACAACCTCGGCAAGCGGATCACTCCGACGAGCCGGAGCGGGTGGAGAGGTTCTCGAAGCGGGTGAACTCCTTGAGGAAGGTCATGGTGATCATGCCGATCGGGCCGTTTCTCTGCTTGGCGATGTTGAGCTCGGCCTTGCCCTGGTTTTCTTCGTTGCGGCGGTAGAGCTCCTCCCGGAAGAGAAGGAGCACCAGGTCCGCGTCCTGCTCCAGCGCGCCCGATTCGCGCAAATCGGCCAGCTGGGGGCGGCGGTCCTCCCGCTGTTCCGGGGCCCGGGAGAGCTGGCTGACCGCGATCACCGGAACCTTAAGCTCCTTGGCCAGCGCCTTCATTGATTTGGAGATGTCGGAGATCTCCTGCTGGCGGTTCTCCGAGCGGCTGGTGCCCCGCATCATCTGCAGGTAGTCCACGATGACCAGCCCGATGCCGTGCTGGCTCTTCAACCTCCTCGCCTTGGCGCGCAGCTCCAGGGCGGTCAAGGCAGGCGTGTCGTCAATCAGGATGGGGCTGTCGGCCAGCTTGCCGGCCGCGTGGGTCAGCCGGGGCCAGTCCGCCTGGGCCAGGAATCCGGTCCGGGCCTTGTGGGCGTCCACCCGGGCGTGGGCGCACAGCATCCGGTGGACGAGCTGTTCCTTGGACATCTCCAGGGAGAAGATCGCCACCGGCATCCGCTCCACCACCCCCACGTGCTCGGCGATTCCGGTGACAAAGGCCGACTTGCCCATGGAGGGCCGCCCGGCCACGATGATCAGATCGGCCGGCTGTAAGCCCGCGGTCTGAACGTCCAGATCGTGAAAACCGGTCGAGATGCCGGTGACAAGCTCCTTGCGCTGGTAGAGCCTCTCGAGCGACTCGATCGAGTCCTTGAGCATCTCCTTGAGAAAGAAGGCCTTGGTGTCCGTCGTGCGGCTGGTGACGTCGAAAAAGAGCTGCTCGGCCCTGTCCAGGAGGGTCTCGACGTCCTCCTCTTCCTGATAGCAGTCGCCCACCACCCGGGTGGCCACGGTGATGAGCTGTCTTAGGAGGGATTTCTCCCGGACAATCTTGGCGTAATGCTCCAGGTTGGCGGCCGTGGGCACCACCGTGGTCAGGGAGGCCAGATACGACGCCCCGCCCACCCCTTCCAGCAGTCCCGACGATTTGAGCTCCTCCGTCAGGGTCACCAGGTCCACCGCCTTCTGGCGGGAAAAGAGGTTGGTCATCGCCTGGAAGATCTTCTGGTGGGCCTCCCGGTAGAAGAAGGAGGGCTTCAGGAACTCCAGGCCGATCGGCAGGCCCTGCTCATCAATCAGCATGGAGCCCAGAACCGCCATCTCGGCTTCCAGGTTCTGCGGCGGAACCTTCTCCAGAGTCTCGAGGACCGGCATGGCTACTTCTTCACCACCTGGACCTTCAACCGGGCGCTCACCTCCGGATGAAGCTTCACAGAGACCTCGTGGTCGCCCAGCCGGTTGATCGGCCGCTCCAGGACCACCTGATGCTTGTCCAGGCCGATCCCCCGCGCGGCAAGCGCCTCCACGATGTCCTGGGCGGTCACCGCCCCATGAAGCTTCTCTTCGCTTCCGGCCGCCAGCGATAGACCGCAGACAACCGCCTCCAGGCGGCCCTTCAGCTCCTGGGCCTTGGCCACGAGCGCCTGCGCCTGGGCGCCCTGGCGCTCCCGTTGACTTTCGATTTGGGCGCGCGCGCCTCCCGTGGCGGGAACGGCCGCCCCGCTGGGGATCAGGAAATTCCGGGCGTAGCCGTCCTTCACGGAAACGGTTTCGCCGGCCTTGCCCACCTTGTCAACATCCCGGGTCAGCAGAATCTCCATGGCGGCGCGGCCTAATCCGCCACGTAGGGCATCAGGGCCACGGCCCTGGCCCTCTGGATGGCGCGGCTCATCTGGCGCTGGTGCCGGGCGCAATTACCCGAAACCCGCCGAGGAAGGATCTTTCCGCGCTCCGAGACAAACTTGACGAGCCGGGTCGTGTCCTGGTAATCGATGGCGCTGACCTTCTCCGCGCAGAACTTGCAGATCTTCCTGCGCGTGGGCCGGTGGCGGTCGCCGCCTCGGCCGGATTCCTCTTTTTTCTCTCGACGCTCCGTCGGCCTTGGCATCAGAACGGCACCTCCCCGGAAGTCCCTTCCGGCGGAGCTTCAGGGATGTCGGACGGAGCCGCCGGAGTCTCCTCGGGCGCGGGGGCGGCTTGGGTGAAGGCCTCTTCGGGAGCGCCGGCCTCGGTTCCGCCGCTTCTCGTGCCCTTGCCCAAGAACTGCACGTTCTGCGCCACCACCTCCATCGTGGAGCGCTTCTGGCCTTCCGGGGTTTCCCAACTGCGGCTCTGAAGGCGACCCTCCACAAAGACCGGAGAACCCTTGGCCAGATACTCCCCGCACAGCTCCGCCTGCCGGCCCCAAGCCACGACCCGCGCGAAACAGGTCTCCTCCCGCTTCTCCCCGGAGGCCAGGGTGTAGGCCCGGCTGGTGGCCAGGGTAAAGGTGGCCACGGGGGTTCCGCTTGGGATGTACCGCAGCTCCGGATCCCTCGCCAAATTTCCCATCAAGAAAACCTTATTGAGTCTTGCCATTGGCAGTCTCCTTCACGATAAAAAACCGCAGGATCCCCTCCATCGGATCGGCCGCCTTGGACAGGGGCAAGATCTGATCGGCCGGCAGCGCGAGCTTCATCAGAAGGTACGTCGCCTCCGAGGCCTTCTTGACCCGGTAGCTCAACCGCTTCCGGCCGGCCAGATGGCTTTCCAGAACGCGGCCCCCATGCCGGGTGACCAGCTCACCCAACCCCCCCTGCAGTTTGGAAGCCGCCTCCTCGGTGATTTGCGAACTTAAGAGTACGGTTGCTTGATAGTTGCGCGTGTCAGACATGAGCTTCAGCTCTCCTCACGTTAAACCGGTTCATGGCGGCCGGCAAACCCCGCGAAACCCAAACCTCGCAGGCGGCCTCGGCCAAATCCAGGGATTCATCCAATTTCTTTTTCTCGGCCGCCGTGAAGGGGGCCAGCACGAAGTCGGTCAAGTCTCCCGCCGCCTTGGCCGATCCGATTCCCACCCGGAGGCGCGGCACCTCCTGGGTGTCCAGCTCTTCCAGGATGGAGGCCAGCCCCTTGTGGCCGCCGTCCGACCCGCCGGGCCTCAAACGAATCATTCCCAGGGGCAGGGACACGTCATCGCAGACCACCAGCAGTTCGGCGGGCGCGAGCTTCCAGCGCTTGCCCACCGCCGCCACCGCTTGGCCGGAGCGGTTCATCATCGTCAGCGGCAGGACCAGCCGGACCGGATTCGACCCCACCAGCCCCTGCCCCAGCTGGCAGCGGGAGGGACCGGGCGCGAGCTTCAACGACCAGCGCCGGGCCAGTCTCTGGGCCACCTCAAAACCCACGTTGTGGCGGCTGCGGCTGTACCGGGGGCCAGGGTTGCCCAGGCCCACAATCACCTTCACCCCGCTCTTACCCCTTCTTTTCTTCCTTGCCCTTGGCGCCTTCCCTCTTATCCTTCTCCTGCGCCTTCGCCTCTTCGAGGGCGGCGATCTCCTCCGGCTTCTTCTGCTTGAGGACCTCGGGCTCCTCTCCCGCCGCGGCGGCTTCCTCCGAGGGAGCGGCAATCTCCTCCACCTTCGGCGTCACGCAGGCCGCCACCGGAAGCTCCCCGTCGGTCGTAAGGCGCACCCCTTCGGGCAAGAGCACCTGCTTGGCGTGCAGGGTCGCCCCCAGGGCCAGCGACGAGACGTCCACCGGGATCTCCGAGGGAATCTGGGTCGGCAGGCACTCCACCTCCAGGTCCCAGCGCAGGTGCTCCAGGATCCCTCCCTCGTTCTTCACCCCCACGGGCTCTCCCTTGAAGGCCAGTGCCACCTTGACGGTGATCCTCTGGGTCAGGCTCACCCGGTGGAAATCCACATGGACGATCTCGTGGGAAACCGGATGGCGCTGGAGCTCCTTGATCAGGACCGCGCTTTCCGGCAGGGGCTTGTCGCTGTCTTGGAGGCGAAGCGTGATGAGGCTGTTCGCCCCTCCCTTGACGCGCAGGAGGCGGCTCACCTCGCGGGAGGAAACGCGGATGACCAGGGGATTCTTCCCCTGGCCGTAAACCACGCCGGGGATCCAACCCTCCTGTCGAAGCGCCCGGGCGGGGCCTTTACTGCCGGGGCTTCTGATCGATCCTTCCAGGATAATCTTAGGAATGTCTTTGGGCATGAATGGGTTTCCTTCTTTTGACGAACGGTTCCTCCTTGGCCACCGGCTCTTCCCACTGATGATTGAACAGCACGCTCACCGACTCTTCGCAATGGATGCGGCGGATCGCCTCGGCGAAGAGCCCGGCCACCGAGAGCACCTTGATCTTGGGCAGAAGGCGCTCGGGGGGAATGGGAATGGAGTTGGTCACCACGAGCTCGGTGAGCGGCGAATCCGCCAGCCGTTCGCGGGCCGGCCCCGAGAGGACCGGGTGGGCGATGGCCGCGTAGACCTGCCTCGCCCCCGCCGCCTTGAGCGCCTTGGCCCCTTCCACGATGGAGCCGGCGGTGGAGATCAGGTCGTCCACAATGAGAACGTTCTTGCCGTCCACCTCCCCCATGATGTCCATCACCTCAATCTCCTCATGGCTCACCCGGCGCTTGTCCACCATGGCCAGCGCGGCCTTCAGGCGCTTGGCGTAGGCCCGGGCCATTTTGATCCCGCCCACGTCGGGCGAGACCACCACGAGATCCGGAATCACCTTGGTCTTGAGGAAGTAGTCGGCGAAGATGTTCAGGGCGAAGAGGTGGTCCAGCGGGATGTCGAAGAAACCCTGGATCTGTCCGGCATGGAGGTCCATCGTGAGCACCCGGTCGGCCCCGGCCACGGTGATGAGATTGGCCACGAGCTTGGCCGTGATCGGCACGCGGGGCTGGTCCTTCCGGTCCTGCCGGGCGTAGCCGTAGTAGGGCAGAACCGCCGTGATCCGCCGGGCCGACGCCCGGCGCAGGGCGTCGATCATGATCAACAGCTCCATCAGGTGGTCGTTCACCGGCGGCGAGGTCGGCTGAATCACGAAGACGTCCCGGCCGCGGACGTTCTGCTTGATCTTGACGCGGATCTCCCCCTCGCTGAACCGCCCCACCAGGGCCTGGCCCAGGGAAACCTTGAGCTTGCGCGCGATCTCCTGCGCGAAGGCCGGGTGGGCGTTGCCCGTGAAGATTATCGGTAAGTCGTCGTGTGTCATCCCGCCACCTCCATGACCGTTCCCGCCTTGTGATGAACCCGGCTGCCCGACTTGACGCGGCAGGCGGCCAGCTCCACGAAAGATCCCACGGTGACGGCGTCTCCCAAAACCGTCCCGGATCCCAGCCGGCAAAAGGGCCCCACCGAGGAGCTCCGGCCTATCCGCACCCCCTGCTCGATCACCGTGTGGGGATAGATCACCGTGTCCTGGCCGATCGCCGCCGAGCCGTCGATGTAGGTCGTGTACGGATCTACGATCGTCACCCCCTCCAGCATGAACTTCTCAAGAATCCGCGTGCGCATGACCGTCTGCACGCGCGCCAGATCCGCCCGGGTGTTGATCCCGAGAAACTCTCCGACGCTGCGGGTGGGCGCCGAGGCCAGGGGGGCGCCGATCTTCACCAGGTGCTCCACGGTGTCGGTCAAATAATACTCGCCGCTTTCCGAGGGCCGGATCGCCGCCAGCGCCCGGCGGAGCTCCTCCACCTTGAAGACGTAGGCCCCCACGTTGATCTCCTCGATCGCCCGCTCCACCTGCGAGGCGTCGGCTTCCTCCACGATCCGGACGATCCTTCCGGTCTGGTCGCGGACGATCCGTCCGTAGCCGGTCGCCTCCGCCAGGTGCGCGGTCAACAGCGTGCAGGAGGCCCCCTCCCGCCGATGGGTCGTAAGCAGGCCCGTCAGCGTCTGCGAGGTCAACAGGGGGGTATCCCCATAAACCACCAGCAGGTCGCCGCGGAACTTGGCGAGCCTGGGCAGGGCCTGCCGCACCGCGTGGGCGGTGCCCTGGAGCCTGCGCTGAACGACCCACTCCACCCCGAAGCCAAGATGATTCTTCACCAGATCCGACCGGTAGCCCAGGACCGCCACGATCCGGCGGACGCCGGCCTGGCGGACGGCGTCCAGCACGTGCGCGATCAGCGGCTTGCCGTACAGGGCGTGGATCACCTTGGGGATGCGGGAGAGCATCCGGGTGCCGTCGCCCGCCGCCAGGACGATGGCGGCGGTGGCTTTGGTCTTACGCGACCTGCCGCTTGCCATCGCGATAAATCAGGGTCGGCGGGGCGCGCCGGGTGACGCACTCGGGCGTGATCACGCACTCCACCACCTCCTCCTGGCTGGGCAGGTCGAACATCACCTCCAGCATGATCTCTTCCAGGATCGCCCGAAGCGCCCGGGCCCCGGTCGTTTTCGAGAGGGCCTCCTCGGCGATCAGCTCCAGGGCCTTCGGCTCCAGGGTCAGTTTCACATTCTCCATCTCAAAGAACTTCATGTACTGCCGGACCACGGCGTTCTTGGGCTTGAGCATGATGTCCACCAGGTCGGCCTGGCTCAAGGGGTTCACGGTCGACATCACCGGGAAACGGCCCACAAACTCCGGGATCATGCCGAACTTGATCAGGTCCTCGGGCTGGAGGCGGCTCAAGAGCCTTCCCGGGCCCGCGGCCTGGGCCGGGACGGAGGAGCCGTCGGTCTGGAAGCCGATCACCTGACGGCCCAAGCGGCGGGCGATGATCTTGTCCAGCCCCACAAAGGTCCCCCCGCAGATGAAAAGGATGTTCGTCGTGTCCATCTGAAGGTACTCGGCCTGGGGGTGCTTGCGCCCTCCCTGGGGCGGGACGTTGGCCACCGTCCCTTCCAGGATCTTCAGCAGGGCCTGCTGAACCCCTTCGCCGGAGACGTCCCGGGTGATCGAGACGTTCTCCTGGGTCTTGCCGATCTTGTCGATCTCGTCAATGTAAACGATTCCGGTCTGGGCCCTTTTCACGTCCATGCCGCACTGCTGAAGGAGCCTCAAGAGGATGTTCTCCACGTCCTCGCCGACGTACCCGGCCTCGGTCAGGGGGGTGGCGTCGCACAGGGTGAAGGGGACGTCCAGGATCTTGGCCAAGGTCCTGGCCATCAAGGTTTTTCCGGAGCCGGTGGGCCCGATCAGGAGGATGTTCGATTTCTCCAGCTCCACGTCGGAGGCCGAGGGGGGGTTCCAGATCCGCTTGTAATGGTTGTAGACCGCCACGGCCAGCTGCCGCTTGGCGCGCTCCTGGCCGATCACATACTGATCCAGCTGGCGTTTGATGGCGGCGGGCTTGGGAAGCTCGCCGACCGACGCGGCCCGCTTGGGGACCTTCGCGATCTCCTCTTCCTTGGTCAGGATCTGGCCGCAGAGCTTCACGCACAGATCGCAGATGTAGACCCCGCTGGGGCCCGAGAAGAGCTTGCGGATCCGCTCCCGGCCCCGGCCGCAGAAGGAACAGCGTTCCCGAGTCGCGTTCATCATTTTGCCCCGCTAGGATTCGAACCTAGATAACCAGACCCAAAATCTGGCGTCCTACCGTTGGACGACAGGGCAGCTCGTGAGGCGTTCTTAATGGGATACCTCCGGCGCCTTGCCCTTGACTTCTTCGTAAGCCTTCAAGACCTTCTCCTGGATGTACTGCCGGCACTCCATCGTGATGGGGTGGGCGATGTCCCGGTGCTCCGGGGAGGGTTCCTCTCCATGCTCGTGTCCACCGCCGGCCGCCGGCGCGGGGGGGGCGGGGTTGAGGGCGTTGCCGCACTGGTTGCAGAAGCGGCTGCGGACCGCGTTGCGGTAGCCGCACTTGGGGCAGGGTTCCTTCGCCCGCTCCGATGGCATGGCCACAAAGAGGCCCTTTGTCCCCTCGATCACCTTGACGTTTCTGACCACGAAGGCGCTGTCAAGGGTCAGCGTGGCGTAGGCCTTCAGCTTCGTGTTGGCCTTGGGCTGAATAAAGATCCGGATGTCGGTGATCTCCATTATGGGTTATTCCTTTGTGGCGCAGACCAGCACCTGCCACCCGGAAGCCTTTGGGGCGAGCTTCCCAGCGGCCGCCAGGCATTCCCGGCGAGATCTGCCGAGCGCGAAAACCGTTGAGCCGCTTCCCGAAACCATGGGATGCGGCAATCCACCCTTTCTTTCCACGGCACTCTTCACATCCCGAATGGCGGGATAAAGAGCCTCCACGGTGGGTTCCAAGGCGTTAAAGAGATGGTCGCGCACTTGGGATAGGCGCTTCTCTTTCAAGGCGCAAAAAAGGAGTCTAGCATCGGGTGCG
Source organism: Candidatus Omnitrophota bacterium (assembly GCA_016177405.1). Lineage (GTDB taxonomy): Bacteria > Omnitrophota > Gorgyraeia > 1-14-0-20-64-10 > 1-14-0-20-64-10 > JACOVG01. Next base: position 13,567 of record JACOVG010000019.1, read on the forward strand.
GGGGCTGTCAAGGCGAACGCCTGGTAGACCGATCTCGTTGGAACAGCGAACCTTGGAAAAACAATCAGATGCCACAGCCGGGCCTTCCAAGGCAGGGCCTTGATCTCGTCCCCCCTGCCCCGGCCCAGGGCGAAAGGGGTCTGGGCAAGAAAGAAGGGAACGTCGGCCCCCAATCCCTTGGCCAGATCCAGGAGCTTTTCCTTGGCGAGCTTTCGCCCGGAAAGCTTGGAAAGCCCCAAGAGCGCGGCCGCCGCGTCCGAAGAGCCGCCCCCCAAGCCCGCCGCGACCGGAATCTTTTTCTCGATCGTGATCCGGACCCCTCGCCGGATCCGCGCGGCCCTCAAAAAAACCTCCGCCGCCCGGGCGGCCAGGTTCGAGGCATCGCAAGGGACCCCCGGATGAGAACAGCGGATCTCCACCCCGCGAGCGGGGATCCATTCGATCTTGAGGCGGTCGGCGAGGTCAATCCTCTCGAAAACCGTCAGGAGCTCGTGGGTGCCGTCCCTGCGCTTTCCAAGCACCGCCAGATGGAGATTCACCTTGGCATACGCCGGCCAAACGACAAAGGACACGGGGGCGAGCTCTAAGTTAAGGCAAGGGGCTTAACGCGGGATGGATTCGCCGGCGGAAAAAGGGAAGCTCCTTGGCGGAGACCTCCCACCGGGTCCCTCTCAAACCGTCGGTCACGGTCAAGGCCTCGAAGTCGGAGAACCGGTAGCTGTGAAGCACCTGGGCCGCCGTCTGGACGATGGCGGCGGCCAGCTCGTCGGAATGGTCCTCGGCGGGCGTGATTTCCCTCTCTTGCTCCCTCGCCAGCTCCCGCAGGAAACCCAGGTAATGAAACCGGAACCTGAAAGAGCTCTGCTCGAACGATCCCTCCACCGCGAGCTCGAAGGGCTGGTAGCGGTCCCCGGCCGACACCAGGTCCAACCGGCTTCGCCGGGCGATCTGATCGGCCAGGAACTGCGGGAGCTGAATCGCCTCCACGTGAAACAGGCCCGCCCAGCCCGAGGGATCGCCCCAGGACCGGTACGCCTTGGGCAGTCCCCCCGGGGCGCTCAAGCGGATGATCCCGCGGATCATGCCGCGAAACTCCGAGGTCGAAAGCTCAAACAGATACGCCACCGTTTGATTCTCTTTCTTGAATTGGGCGTGAACCAGAACCTCCTGGGGGGAGATCTGGACCGCGGCGAGCTGGGCCTGCTTGAGATTCTCAACTTCCGGCACCTCGGCCAAAAGCAGGAAGAGGGTCGGCAGGATCTCGTTCACCCGGGCGCCGGGCGCCACGTACCGCTTCAAGATCTGACCCGCCGGTTTGTTCCTCAAGTCGGCCAGGAAATTCTCCACCGTTCGCGCGGCCGCCCTGACGGGCGCGAGGCGCAGAGAGACCGGCGTTCGATACTTCAGGAAATCCCCTTGAGAGATGTCGAGATAGCTCACCCGCTTCAGGTCGGTGACGGACCCGGACCAGGCAAACTCCAGATGGGTGGCTTCGTCCCTGGCCACCAGGGTGTAAAAGTCGATCTTGGCGTCCGTCGAAAGGGCCACCCGCCGCATCGCCAGAGACACATCCTCGATGGCCTCAAGCCCCTCCTTGGAGAATTGGGGATTCTGCGCGGCCAGCTCGATCTGGCTCTCGTCGGCCTCGGGGGGGAGGTTGTCGAACAGCCCCCGCACCGGGATCAGGACCCCGAGGGTGGTGCCGTTCAAGACCGCCTGGATGGGAACGACGTACTCCTGCGCGGCCAGTCGAATCACCGATTCAACCACCTTCTCCTTGGGGTAGGTGGGCCCGCAGGAGGAGAGAAATACAGCCATCAACGTCATTGCGAGGAGGCGCTGCGAAATGGGCATTTAGGGCGCCTGGAGCTTCTTCATGGCGGCCGTCTGGGTGCGGGACTTTCCGAATTCGGAGAAGATGGCCTCGATCTCGTCGTACTCGAGCTCCTCCCTCTTCAAGAGCTCGCTGGCGAACCGGTCCAGGACCGGCCGCTCGCGGACCAGGAGCTTCTCCACGTCGTCGGCGCAGGCCCGGATGATCGCGTTGGTCTCGGCGTTGAGCTCCGCCTTGACCTGCTCGGAAAGCTGCGACTCGGGCACCGCGGTGTAGTCGCCGATGTACTTGGAGCCCATCCCCATCCGCCAGACCATGGCGTGGGCCCGGGCCGTCGCGTTCTGGAAATCGCTGGCCACCCCGTCGGAGGTCACCCCGATGACCAGCTTCTCCGACACGTAGCCGGCCAGCGACACCTTGATGTCGGCCAACAGCTTGTCCCGGCTCTGGGTGTGGAATTCCTCCCGGGGATTGCGGTGCACCACCCCCAGGGTCTCCCGCCGGGCGATGATCGAGGCCTTGAAGACATCGTCGGTGGGGTGCAGCAGGTACAGGACCACCAGGTGGCCCCCTTCATGGTAGGCCACCAGGCGCCGCTCGGTTTCGCTCATCGCCTTGCGGTGCTTCATCCCCAGCTCAATCCGCTCCAGCGCCTCGGAGATGTCCTCGTACGTGACCCGGTCCCGCTCATTTCGGGTCGCGATCAAGGCGGACTCCTTCACGATGTTCTCGATCTCCGCGGGGCTCTTGTAGACCGTCCGCCGGGCCATGCGGGCCATGTCGATGCCGGGGTCGTGCTGGACCTTGCCCAGGTAATATCGGAACAACTGCTCCCTTCCCTCCAGGTTCGGCCGGTCCACGTAGATCTTCCGGTCAAACCGGCCCGGGCGAAGCAGGGCTGTGTCCAGGATTTCCTCGGCGGCGTTGGTGGCGCCGATCACCAGAACGTTCTCCTGCCGCCCCTGCAGGCCGTCCATCTCCACCAGGAGGGAGTTCAGCGTGGAGTCGTGCTCCTGTCCCCCCATCCAGCTGAAGGCCCGCTTGCGGCCCATGGCGTCCAGCTCGTCAATGAAGATGATGCAGGCCCCGCGGGCGTAGGCCAGGCGCCGGGCGTTCTTGAAAAGCTTGCGAACCCGGCTGGATCCCACCCCGACAAAGATCTCCACAAAGTCGCTGGCGGCCAGCGACAGAAAGGGGATCCCCGCCTCGGTGGCAATCGCCTTGGCCAGGTAGGTCTTCCCGCAGCCCGGAGGCCCCTGCATCAGGATTCCCCGCAGGATCTTTCCGCCCACCTTCTTCAGGCGGGTTCGGTCCTTCAAGAGCTGGACCACCTCCATCGCCTCTTCCTTGGCCTCGTTCACCCCGATGACGTCGCTGAAGCGGATGTTCACGTCCTGGCCCTTGATCCCCTTGTTCTTCTGCCGGGAGAACATGCCAAAGAGCAAGGAGACGTAGATCAGCGCCGAGACGACCGACCCGAGGATCATCGACAAAAACCAGATCGGCATGGTGGCCAACTGCTGGTTCCGGTAGAACGACTCCAGTTGGACCATCCCGAACCAGGAGATCCCCGCCAGGAGGATGACCGCCGAGGCGATCGTGATTCCCAGCCAGTGATCCACGAAGAACATGAAAATCCTTCTAAGCCACAGCGGGGAGAACCGAACCATCAAAGACCGCAATCGAGAAAGGAAGCGACCGATCATTCCGTTGACCTCTTGTTGGGTTTCACCTTCCTAAGTTGACGAATCCTCTCCTTCACCTTTCCGGCCTCGCGGGTCATGCCCAAAGACAAGTATACCTGACCCAAATGCTCCAAGACCTCCGCGTCGGGCGATCGTTCGCAGGCCGCCCGCAAAACCGGCAGGGCCTCCTCCAGCCGGCCCATCCGGAAGTAGATCCAGCCCAGGGTGTCCAGGTAGGCGCCGCTTTCCGGCTCCACCCGAAGCACCTTTTCCACGAGGCTCAAGGCCTCTTCCAGTCTCTCGCCGCGCTGGGCATAGAGGTAGGCCAGACCGTTCATCGCCTCGAGGTCGTCCGGCGAAAGCTCCAGAACGCTCCGGTAGGCCGTCTCGGCCTCTTCCAGGCGGCCCAGGGAATGAAAGAGGCGCGCCAGGAAAAGATGCGGCTGGGCCTGCCCCGGCCCGGCCATCACCGTTTCCCAATAGGCCTTCTCGGCCTGGGCGTAATCCCCGCCCTTCTCGTAAGCCAGCCCCAGGGCCAGCCCCAGATCCACGGCCAAACCCTCCAGGTTCTGAAAAGAGAGGGCCGTCTGAAGAAGCCCCGCCGCCTCCCGCCACCGGCCCTGTTCGATCCGCAGGTACGCAAGCTTCAGGTACCCCTGGGCATCCCTGGGCCGGAAGCTCAAATAGCGGGCCAGCCACTCGGCGGACTCTTCCAGGCTGCCCATCCGCTGGCTCAAATCCGACAGGTGCTCCATCAGGCGCACGTTCGAGGGCTCCTGTTTGAGACACTCCAGGTACTCCGCCTTGGCGGCCTCTGGATTTTGGCTCAACTCCAGGCAAACCGCCAGCCCCAGCCGGGCCTCCTGGTGGCCGGGATCCAGGGCGACCGCCTCCCGGAAATGCTCGATGGCGTCCGGCCACTGCCCCGCCTTGGCGTAGATCACCCCGGTGTTGAAGTGGGCCACGGCCGAGTAAGGGCGCTCCTTCAAAAGCTTCTCGTAGACCTGCAGGGCCTGCTGGAGTCTTTCCTGGCTCATGTACAGATCGGCCAGCTGGCTCAAGGCCCCCAGGTTGGCCGGGTCCTGGTCCAGCACCATGGAATATTGCTTGGCGGCCTCATCGAACCGCTCTTGGCTCGCGTAGAGCAGGCCCAGGAGGAAACGGGGGCGGGGATCGGTCGGCTCCAGGGCGCAGGCCTCTTCGAAGGAACGGGTGGCCGCCCCCAGGTCGTTCAAGTGCATGTGGGCCGCCCCCAGGCGAAGCGCGACGCGCAGCGCCTGCGGGTCATGGCGCCTGGCCTTCTGATACTCGGCGACCGCGGCCTTCAGGTCCCCCTGTTCCTCGGCCAGGAGACCGGCCAGGTAATGGGTGAGGCACAAGGCGCGGGGGTCTTGCCGGGGTTGGGCGAAGGCCAGGAAGGGGCGCCACGCGCGGGTCTGAAGCGCCCTGAACTCCGAGGCCAGGGCGAGCTCCCGGCCCTTCTTGCATCCGGCCAGGGAAAGGATGCAAAAAAGTAGAAGTAAGATCCTTCTTGAGTTAACCTTTGTCATTTCGAGGCCTTTACACCCTGTCATTTCGAGGCCGAAGGCCGAGAAATCTCATGAGATCCCTCGTCGGCCTGGGGGCCTCCTCGGGATGACATTCGGCCTGCGGACTTGACGCTCGTTATCACTCGCGTAAGTCCGGGCCTCATGTCACTTCTTCTTGTGTCTGTCTCTCCGAAGCCGCTTCTTCCGCTTGTGCTTGGCCATCTTCTTGCGGCGCTTCTTTCTCAAATTCGGCACAAGTTCCTCCTTCTTGTCAGTAGATGATCTTGCTTAGATTGTACTCGATGATCCCTTCGGCGCCCGCCTTCTTCAGATCCGGGATCAGGTTCCTCAAGGTCTTCTCGTCGGCTACCGTCTCCACGGCAAACCACCCGGCGGCGCTCAACTGGGAAACGGTCGGCTTCTTGATGGCCGGCAGGAGATCCGCCACCTTCTTCAGATTCTTCTTCGCGACGTTCATCTTGACCATCACCTTGGCCTCGGCCGCGATCGCCCCTTTCAGCAGGGTCGCCACCGATTCAAGCTTCTTGCGCTTGAAGGGGTCCCGCCAGGCCATCTTGTTGGCGATGAGCTGGGTCGTGGAGGTGCAGATCGTATCCACCACCTTCAGCTTGTTGGCCCGCAGGGAGCTTCCAGTCTCGGTCAGCTCCACGATCGCGTCCACAAGCCCCGTGCCCACCTTGGCCTCCGTCGCCCCCCAGGAGAACTCCACCGCCGCGTTCACCTTGTGGCTTCTCAAATAGGCCTTGGTCATGTTGACCAGCTCGGTCGCCAGGCGCTTTCCCTCCAGGTCCTTGGGGCGCTGGATCTTGGAGTCCACCGGCGCGGCCAGGACCCACCGGACCGGCTGGAAGCCCTGCTTCGAGTAGGTCAGTTCGGTCACCTTCACGACGTCCGAGCCGTTCTCCAGGATCCAGTCGTTGCCCGTGATCCCCCCGTCCAGGGCCCCGGCCTCCACGTAGCGGGACATCTCCTGGGCCCTCAAAAGGATGATCTCCAGCTCCTCGTCATCAATGGTCGGAAAATAGGACCGCTCCGCCCCCAAAATCTGAAAACCGGCCTTCTTAAAGAGAGAAAAGGTGGACTCCTGAAGGGACCCCTTGGGTAATCCGAGTTTAAGTCTCATTTTTAATGCTGATGCCTCCGTGAGTTAGGGGGCTATTCTACTGCCGGCACCCTCTTCTCGTCAAGGCCTGCTCACGCTTAATTTTACCTTGGGATCGACGATAAAACAACTAATTTATCTAAATTAACGTGACTAATAACTAAGAGCCAATTTCGCAACTGTCATCCTCGCGGAAGCGAGGATCGGCTTCTGCTTCAGATTCCCGCTTTCGCGGGAATGACAATGGGCTTTGAAACGTGCTCTAATGGAATTCAGGGTGGGGGTTGACTTCCCTCGCGCCCTTTGGTTAGAATAGCCCCCATGCGCTGGGTCAGGAAGCGGATCGTTTGGATCGCCTCGGCGGTCGTGGGAGGGTTCCTCCTGTGGCTGGTGGGAACGGCCGTCTCCATCCAGAGTCTGTCTAGGGCGGGGGCCGGATCCCTTTTCGGAAAGAGGGTCTCCCTTGCCGATTTCAGCCAAGCTGTGGCGGCGGTCACCCACGACGCGGTCCTCACCCATGGGGACCGGTACCGGACCGCCCTGACCCACGAGGCGATCGAAAGCCGGGCGTGGGAGCGCCTGCTCCTGCTGGCCGAGGCCAAACGCCGGCGGATCCGGGTTTCGGACCCGGAGGTCGTGGAGGAGATCGCGCGGTGGCCCCTCTTCTGGGAGAACGGCGCCTTCGATTCCAGGAGCTACGAGACGATCCTTCGCTACAGTCTAGGCGTCAGCCCTCGCCTCTTCGAGGAGGAGATCCGACAGCATTTGGCCATCGCGAAGCTGGTCCGCCTGGCCATGGGGGAACCGGCGGTCAAGGACGAAGAGCTTCTGGAGCTCTTTAAAAAGCGGGAGGGGCAAATCCGCGTGAGCTCCTTGAAACTGCCTGCCGAACCCCTGGCGCGGGAGGTGGCGGACGCGGCCCGCGCGAACCCTTCCCTGCTTGAGAAGGTGGGCAAACAGATGAAGCTCAAGACGGCCGGCTCCGATTTCTTCAAGGCCGCCAACAGCCTCTCTTCCTTGGGGGTAGAGCCGGCGGCCCTGGCCCCGGCCTTCCAACTGGAGGCCGGCCAAACCGCCGGCCCCTTCCCGGCGAAGGAGGGCTGGCTGGTGGTCCGCCTGGAGGAGAGAAAGCCGGCCGACGAATCGGCCTTCCCAGATCAAAAGGAGAAGCTCAAGCAGGAGCTCGCCGCCCAGAAGCGGTTCATGGCCTACCTCACCTGGTACGCCGAACTGACGAACCGCGCCAGCCTCAAAAAAGAGGTCGTAAGCCCCAAGCGGTAGGCGTTAAGCTAAGAACCCATTGCGTAACTCGTCATTGCGAGTCCGCCACGGATTTTGGCGGACGAAGCAATCTCTGATCCTCGCCTCGGCCAGCCCCAGGCGCGAAGAGCTCCTCAAACAGCTCAAGATTCCCTTCCGGGTGATCCCCAGCCGCCTCTTTGAACCCCCGCCCAACCTGATGAGTCCCGCCGAATACGCCAGAAAGCTTGCCTTGGCCAAGGCCCGCCTTGTCGCCAAGAAGGTGGGCGAGGGCCTGGTGCTGGGGGCCGACACCATCGTGGTTCACCGAGGGGAGATCCTCGGCAAGCCAACCGACCTGCGCCACGCCATCGCGATGCTCACTCGCCTCCAAGGATCCACCCACCGGGTGATCACTGGGGTGGCCCTGGTGGATGCCGCCACGGCCAAGGAAAAGTCGGCGCGCGCGGTGAGCGCCGTCACCATGAGAAGGCTCACCGTCAAAGAGATCGCCGCCTTGGCTCGAAAAAACCTGGACAAGGCCGGCGCCTACGCCGTGCAGGAAAAGAAAGACGCCCTGGTGACGAGGGTGAGGGGATCTTACTCGAACGTGGTGGGCCTGCCGCTTTCGCTGGTCAAAGCCCTGTTGTTGTCATTTCGAGGCCGATAAATTGACAGCTCATTTCACAACTGTCATCCTCGCGGAAGCGAGGATCGGTTTCTGCTTCAGATTCCCGCTTTCGCGGGAATGACAACGGGTTTTGAAACGTGCTCTGAATCTTATAAGAGGGTGTAATGGATATTGCGCACCCCCGATGCCACCGGGCCCAACTCCTTAGCCGTTGACACGACGAACCCGGTTTGTTTCTTGTCCCCGCTCAATTCCATCCATTTCCTGATACCCCGCGCTTGTTGACTGCTGATGGTCGAAGAGAGCTTGATTTCAATGGGATAACAGCGCCGTGGCCGCTCAATCAGCATGTCGATCTCCAAACCATCATGGCTCCGGAAATAATAAAGCGACCTCTCTTCCCCCATCGCGGCAAAACGCTTATACATCTGGGAAACACACGCCGTCTCAAAAAGAGCCCCTCCCATGGGACCCCGAAGAGTAGAGGGCCCCTCCTCGAGACCGACAAGGTAACAGATAAGACCGGTATCCATAAAATAACACTTGGGCGCCTTAACAACCCTCTTGCCAAAATTTTTATAATAAGGCATCAAAAAGAAAATCAGTCCGCTTGCCTCCAAAAGAGTCAGCCACGCCTGGATCGTGGGGACGGTCACTCCGACGTCCCCGGCAAGAATTGAGGCATTAAGCTGCTGGGCAGATCTGGCCGCAAGAAGCCGAACAAACCGCTCGAAGTCCCTAAGGTTAATTTCCTTGATGTTTCCGCGAACATCCCGGTCAATGTAGGTCTGCATATAACTTGAAAACCACAATTTACGGGATGAACTTTTGCCAAGCACGACTTCCGGATACCCGCCCTTTAAGACCCAATCACCCAGCGCAACCGCTTTTTGCGGGAGTCGCGCAACCTGCTCAAAATATCCTATGAGTTTCTCTATTCCTTCCGGCTGACGCGCGGCTCTTTTCTGTATTTCCGTCAAAGAGAACGGATAAAGGTGCAGCACAGCGACGCGGCCGGCCAGGGTCTCGCCGATCCCTTTCATAAGCGCCCACTGCTGTGAGCCGGTCAATACCCATTGCCCGGGCTTTTTATCTCTGTCTGCCCGCGCTTTGATATAGGGTAAGAGCTGCGGAACGTTCTGAATCTCATCCAGGATGACCGGCGGTGGATTCGCGTCCAAGAACCCTTTTGGGTCTTCTGAAGCAAAAACGCGGACATCCAGCTCATCCAAAAGCACGTACCTGTACCGCGGGCCGATCTGCTTCACAAGCGTGGTCTTCCCTGAACGCCGGGGACCGCCTACGAAGACGACAGGAAAAGAAGCGAGGGCCTCTTTTAAGGTTTTTTCCAGTAAGCGATGGATATACATATCTGTTATATTAAAGTGGTACTTTAAATTGTCAAGACCTTTTATAGGGGACGGGGGGGTTCTTACTCGAACGTGGTGGGCCTGCCGCTTTCGCTGGTCAAAGCCCTGCTGAAGGATTACGCGAAGAGGAGGAAGTAGTCGCGGCCTTCGATCTTGACGCTCCTGATCGTGCCGGCGGTGAGATCCAAGATCAGGTTTTTGAGGCGGTCGTAGTTGCGGTAGTCCAGAAAGCCAGCTAGTGCATGCGTGTTTATCTGGCTCTGGGTCTCTTGATTCAAAAGAAGGGCAACCGGGTGGCCTTCGGGAAGCTGAATCCCAGCCATTCGGGCATGGTCAAGGACAATTATGGCAAAGTATGACCCTCCCTCTCTCTTAACGAGCTCGGTCGCTCGCGCCAGCAACCTGTGGGTCTCCATGATGTCATCTACTAAATAAAATGTCCCTCGGACCACCCACGAAGTTGGCTTAAGAAGAACGAGGGGCACCGAACTAACGGTGGTGTGCGCGTACAGATCAATCGGCATTACCCCCTGTTGGAGTCCTGCTTCCTCTACCGGCAGAAGAACCGCGTGCGTCTTGCCGGCTTCCTTGGCTTTCCTGATTTCGTCCACCAACTCCGGCGCAATCTTTTCCAGATCCTCCACGCTCTTGACGCTTACCCCCTCCTCCAGCCCGACAGCGGTGGAAACTGGGACGTCCCAGAGCCGGATGATCCGGTCAGCGCCGGCAGAAGCCAAGTTCTTGCCGTCAGGGGAAAAGGCAAGACTCCACGGCCAGTCGGTGTGGCCACGTAATATCTGCACTTCTTTGCCCGTCTTCACGTCCCAGAGCCGGATGGTCAGGTCAGCGCTGGCAGAGGCCAGTGTCTCGCCGTTTGGGGAGAAGGCAACGCTCAACACTCTGTCGGCGTGGCCGGTGAATCTCCGCAACTCTTGGCCCGTTTTCACGTCCAAAAGCCGGAGGGTCTGGTCACCACGACTGCCAGAAACCAGGGTCTTGCCGTCCGGGGAAAAGGCAACGGCTCCCGCCAAGTCTGTGCGGTTGGCAAATGCCCGCACTTCTTGGCCCGTTTTCACGTCCCGAAACCGGGGGGCCCCCTCACCACTGGCAGAGGCCAGGATTTTTCCGTCAGGGGAGAAGGCAAGGCTCCACATCAGGTCGGTGGAGTCGGAAAATGTCTGCACTTCCTGGCCCGTCTTCACGTCCCAGAGCCGGGTGGTCCCCTCACCACTGACAGAGGCCAGAATCTTGCCATTTGGGGAGAAGGCAGCGCTCCATACCGGGTTCTCGGGGTCGGAAAATATCTGCACTTCTTGGCCCGTCTCCACGTTCGAGAGCCGGAGGGTCTGGTCATCACCGGCAAAGGCCAGCGTCTCGCCGTTTGGGGAGAAGGCAACGTTCCGCATCGCGTTGGCGTGCTTCATGTATTTACTCGTTCTGCCCGTTTTCACGTCCCAGAACAGGAGCTTCCCGTCACCACCGACAGAGACCAGGGTCTCGCCCTTCGGGGAGAAGGCAACGCCCCGCACCACATTGGTGTGGCCGGCGAGCATTCTCGGTTCATTCTCCTCCAGGCCAGCGGCAAAGATGACTTCGAAGTTGGCGACCAGTTCCTGGGCTGTCGCATGTCTGGTTTGGGCATTTGCCTGAATCGGCTGGATGGCTGCGCCATAACCAGAAATAACGGATACGACATGAAACAGCTCGCCGGTTTTTTTCCTGACGAGACGATCCTGGTAGGGTTTCAAGGTCCAGAGCCGTTCAAGCGTCAGCGGCTGCCTCTTCCTCAAGTCGGCGAGATCCCCTTGCGCTTCCAAGAGGGCAGTCTGCATGGAAGATCTGGCGGCGGCCATATCCTCTTCAAGTTTCGGATCAGCCTCACCGCGGTTGGCTCCCGCCGCAAGATCGCGGTTGACCTCCAACTGCCCCAGGCGTTCCAGGGCCGCGGCTACTTTTTCGGAAACAGCTTCAAAAATATCTTGTTCCGTCTCGTCAGCTCTTCCATTCAGCAGGTCCCCTAACCAAGCTGTCTCTTCTTTCAGACTAGCCGGTGTTACCGTAGCGGCCTTTTGCAATTCTTCATCCCCAAGGAACTGCTGGCGCGATTCCTGATAATTTCTAAGACCAGCCAAAACATCTCTTGCCCCCTCCCTCCAGCCCTCCTCCAGCCCAGCGGCGGTGGCGAGATCCAAGATCAGGCGGTAAAAGCCCTCTTGGGTGGAGGCGAAAGATACGTCAACACCTGCCTCGGCCGCCGCCTTCTTCTCTGCTTCAGTGCCTAACCGGATGACGCCTCTTGTGTTCGCCTCCCGAAAAAACTCCCCTACCTTCGATTTGGGGACGGAGGTTATGCCTATCTCTCGAACCAGATCTTGAAGATCCTCAACGGTAATGGTGTATCCGTACTCGGAAGGTTTTCCGGTTTTCTCTTCTTCCTCTTTTATCGTCTCCTCTTTCTCGGCACGGGTTTGGAAGCGGATCAGGCCCCTGTTTCGGGCTTCCTGAAAAAACTTCTCGGCATCCGGAATGGAAACTTTGCCCAACGTCCAAACCAACGCTTGAAGATCCTCCAGGGAGATGGTGCCTGTAACCATATGGGGACCCTCCCGCCCAGATTCCTTCAGTTCCTCCCGGGTAGGGAGGCCCTTCTCTTTTCTGGCCCTATCAAGGAATTTCCGCGCATCGGGGATGGCGGTTCCCTCAATCAACGTTAAAAGATCCTCCCGGGTGACCACCAAGTTCGCGTTTTTGCCATGCTCAATGAGATCCTTTTTATCTTCAGCGGTTTTCAGTTCGAACCCTTCCCGAACTCGATCCTGAGCTCGATTGAGGAACGCATCAGCATCCGGAACAGAACCAGAACCCATTTCCAAGGCAAGGGCCTGAAGATCAGACAGGTAGGTGGCCAGAGAGAGGGCTTTTTGGTGCTTTTGTACCTCTGCCCAGTCTGCGGGGGTAAAGTTCTCTTCCTTCGGCCGGCTGCGCCTGACGCCGGGTTTCTCCACGGCTTTTTCGAGGAATTCCTGGGCGTTGGGAATAGAGGTTATGCCTATCTCTCGAACCAGCGCTTGAAGATCCTCGGCAGTCGTGGCGAATTCAAACTTGGAGCTGGCGGAGGCGGGAGCGGACTTTGCTCTCGCTGCCTTCTTTCCTCGCGCTGCCCTCTTTTCTGCTTTTTCTATTCGTATCGCTTCCTCTTTCTCCGCCTTGGTAACAAAATGGACCAGGCCTGCAAGACGGGCCTGTGTTAGGAAACCCTCGAAATCATGGATGGTGATGGAAGCTATCTGTTCCTCCAGCCCAGCGGCGGGTCGTTCTAAGGTGAGGGTGAGAATTCCGCCTGTCGTCTGGCCTTTGATGGACGGGATTGGCATTGAAGAATCGGCGCCGTTACCGCCGGGGAGCTCGCGGAGGTGCTCGGGGGAACCTGTTCGTATTTGAGGAAACGTAAGGAAGTGTCGGTACGAAATTTCCCCGTCGGTAAAATCAACGAGATGTGGAAACCTATCTTTCTTCTTAATCTCTAGAGCAACACACTCTTTTACTTCCTCCCCAGGAGGCTCTATGAGGATAAACCAGAAAAGGTCAGCTCCTTGAGATGGATCGGTTCCGGGATCCGGGGGGAAAATACCTGAAACGCGTGGCGCCGCTTCGGAAAACCTGGCGAACGCATCTCGATTTCCTCCGTCAGCCAAATCTATGGGAAGCCGATACCACCTCACGCCTTCAGGATCTGTGCCTACGTAAGCCAGACCACTCCATTCCAGTTGGAACGTCCAGGTATCCCCTTTCCCTTCCTCCAGGCCGGAGAGTGGTGCCAAGGAACCCGGAACACGGGGAGGGGGCAAATCACTTACCGGAGCTGACAGACCAAGTTGGGCCAAGCGGTTGACTGCGCGGTCCATGGCAGCACGAGGGTCACGAAGAAGCTTTTGGGTCATCTCCTCCAGGCCGCTGCCCTCGGCGGCTGCCTCCTGGCGGAAGGCCAAGGCGGGGCTGGGCGCAACAAGGGTGAGCGTGAGCCCCAGGGCTAGGAAACGGCTTACGGTCTTTATCGGGGAGTTTCGCATTCTAAGTCGGCCATGCAATAAAAAGTATGGCCTGCCCTTTGCCAAAAGTCAATAGAGGGTGAAGATTTATTCTGAACTAACTTTTTATTAACACCTAACTTAGTACACCAGACGTTACCCTACTACCCTCATTGGAGTCCCCCCGCCCCAGGTCTCGGGGAGAGGGCTCGCTCCGGAGATCTGGATGCCAGCTTCCGAGGCCCTGGCCCGGTGTGTGGGGGTACGCCAGCCACGGGTCCTGCCGCCTGCGGGTACTCCCGCCGTCCGTCCTCGGCCCTTGGCCTGCG
>JACOVG010000018.1 GCA_016177405.1 Candidatus Omnitrophota bacterium
AGATCGAACATTCACCAGCGGCCCCCACCCGGTATGTGGGGGCTTGCCGGCCACGGGCCCTGCCGCCGGCGGGAACACCCGCCGTCCGTCCTCGGCCCTAGGCCTGCGGGCGCGGCGGCGGGAGTACCCGCAGGCGGCAGGACCCGTGGCCGGCAAGCCCCCACATACCGGGTGGGGGCCTCTGGTGAATGTTCGATTCTTGAGATGTGGTAGGAAAAAGTAACCATGGGAAAGGGTCCGGTGGAGGCAGAGGGAAAGACGGTGAAGGAGGCGATCGCCAAGGGCCTGAAGATCCTCGGTGCCACCCGCTCACAAGTGAGCGTGAAGGTTCTTGTAGAAGAGTCTCGAGGCCTTTTTGGAATGCGCGGGACAAATCCAGCCCGTGTGCGGGTCAGCATGAAACGAGAGGCACCCTAAAGCCGAGCGTGAAACTTAAAATGTTCCACGTGGAACAATACGAAGATGTCTAGAACGATCGCCGTCTGCAACCAAAAAGGGGGTGTCGGGAAAACCACCACGGCCATCAACCTGGGGGCGGCCCTAGCAGGATTGGGCGCCAAGGTCCTTCTGGTGGACCTGGACCCGCAGGCCAATGCCACGGGGGGCCTTGGCCTGGACAAGAAAAACCTTCCCGGGTCGATCTACGAAACCCTCCTTAACGGGGTTTCGTTGGAGCAGGTCACCCTGCCCACAAAAATATCGAATCTCCAGATTGTTCCTTCTCATATCTCTTTGTCTGGAGCGGAGTTAGAGCTTGTTCCATCGGAGGGCAGGAATGAGCGTCTCAAGCAGGCCCTGGGCTCCTCCCGCGGCGCGCACGACTTTGTCTTGATCGATTGCCCGCCGTCGCTGGGCTTGCTGACGGTCAATGCCATGACTGCGGCCGACTCGATCCTCATCCCGCTCCAGTGCGAGTATTACGCCCTGGAGGGTTTAAGCCAGCTTCTGACAACGATCCGGATGGTCAAAGAGAGCCTCAACCCTTCCCTTGCCATCGAAGGGATCGTTCTCACAATGGCCGACTTCAGAACCAAGCTGACCAGCGACGTCATCGCGGAGGTCCGACGCTTTTTTGGATCCCAGGTCTACGAGGTGGTGGTTCCAAGGTCCATCAGGCTCGGGGAAGCGCCGAGCCATGGGATGCCGATTTCAGAATATGACCCAACCTCTTCTGGGGCAAAGGCTTATCAATTATTGGCGCAGAAGATAAAAGAGGTGAACGATGCCAGAAACCAGAGGTTTAGGCAAGGGGATTCGGGCCCTGATACCGGAAGGGACCCTGCAGCCGAAAGAGGAGCTTGCGAGGGTGCCGCTCAAGGCGATCCGGGTGAACCGGTTTCAGCCCCGAAAGAACCTCGATGAAACAAAGATCCAGGAATTAGCCAATTCTATAAGGTCAAGTGGGTTGATTTACCCACTTTTAGTTAGAAAAATTGAAGAAAGTGGTTCCAATGGACCATCCTACGAGCTCATAGCCGGGGAGAGGAGATTCAGGGCCCTTTCGTTGTTAGGCGAGTCTGAAGCTCCTGTGATCATAAAGGAGGCGAGCGATGGGCAGTCGTTGGAGCTTTCGCTCGTCGAGAACCTTCAAAGGCAGGAGCTGAATCCGATTGAAGAGGCCCTTGCCTTTCAGCGGCTGTGCGACCAGTTTGACATGACCCAGGAGGAGGTGTCTGCCGCGGTCGGCAAGGACCGGGCCACCGTGGCGAACACCCTGCGGCTGCTTAAGCTTTCCCAAGAGATCCGGGAGCTGGTGGCCCAGGGCCGCCTAAGCTTGGGCCATGCCAGGGCCATACTCTCGCTTGACTCGGATCGGTTAAGGTTGGCGATCGCCCAGCGGACGGCCCAGGAGGGGCTTTCGGTGCGCCAGGTGGAAGAATGGGTCCGGCGGAAAATCTCCGCGGCCCCGCCAGCCCGCAGGGGACGGGACCCCCACGTCCTGTCTCTGGAGGAGAAGCTCACCCGGGCGCTGGCCACAAAGGTTGAGATCCTTCACGGAAGGAAGCGCGGCGTCATCCGGATCCACTACTTCTCCCTCAAGGACCTGGACCGGATCCTGGCGAGGTTGACTTAAGGCCCAATTTAATTATAATGGAAATTTTACATGCATGATTGAGCAGACCCTCGTACTCATCAAGCCTGACGGATTGATCCGTTCGCTGACAGGAAACATCCTGACCAGGCTTTCCGAAGCCAAACTGGAGATCGTGGCCTCCAAGATGATTCACGTTTCCAAGGAACTGGCCCAAGCCCACTACCAGGAGCACAAGGGCAAACCCTTTTATCAGGAGCTCATCCAATACCTGCAGGGAGAGCTTCACAACCGGCGCAAGGTGATGGCCCTCGTCTACTACGGGCAGGACGCGATCGCCAAGGTCCGCGAGCTGGCAGGCTCCACCAACCCGGAAGAGGCCTCTCCCACCTCGATCCGGGGCTCTTACGGGAGGATTCGCACCAGCGGCCTTTTTGAGAACGTGATCCACGCCTCCACCTCCGCGCCCGAAGCCGAGCGGGAGATCAAACTGTGGTTTAGCCCCGAGGAGATCATCGTGGATCTTTACCCCACGCGGCTTATGACCCTCGAGAAGGCAAAGGTTCGGCAGTGGGCCTGATCTTGGGCGGGCGCCCTTTTGGGTTCGCTCCTTTATGCTGACCAGCATGACCGGGTTCGGCCGGGCGGAGGCGGAGCTTGCGCCCGGGACCCGCGCCGTCATCGAGATCCGTTCCGTGAACCACCGCTACCTCGAGGTGGAGTGCAGACTCTCCGAGGGGCTGGCGGGGCTGGAGGATTCCTTCCGGCAGGAAGCCGCCCGCTTGCTCAAGCGCGGCCGGGTGAGAATCTCGGTGGCGGTGAAGGGCGACCCGGCGAATCCCAAGATTCTTTTTCGCTCGGAGGTGGCGCGACGGTACGCGGCCGAGCTTAAGAAACTGGCTGGCTCCCTGAAGATCTCCGGGGAGATCACCCTGCCGACCCTTTTGAGTTTGCCCGGCGTGGTGGCGACTCCCGAAAAATCTTTCCTGCCGCCGCAGTGGGCTGTCCGCCTGGAGAAGGCTCTTCGGGAAGCGCTGGCGGAGCTTTCGGCGATGCGCCGGAAGGAAGGCCGGCGCCTCCAGGAGGCGATCGCGCAGGTGGTTGGCCAGATGGAGCGGTCCGCCGCCTGGATCCGGCGCCGGCTGCCGGACATGGAAGAGAAACTTGCGAAGCGTTTTTCGGCGCGGATCCTGAAATTGGCGCCGAAGGCGGATCCGCGGGAGACGGCCGCCCAGGCCGCGGGCATGGTTTCCGCCAGCGATGTCTCGGAGGAGCTGACCCGGATAGGCTCTCACTTGACGGCGGTGCGCCAGGCGGTGGAGGGCCAGACCGGCCTGGCGGGCAGAACCCTTGATTTCTTGGCGCAGGAGCTCCACCGGGAGGTGAACACCCTGGGCTCCAAGGCCTTCGACGCGGCCGTGGTCAGGCGCGTGGTGGAGATGAAGCACCAAATTGAAAAACTTCGGGAGCAGGCCGCCAACGTTGAGTGACCAGGGAAGGCTCTTCATCATCTCGGCCCCCTCGGGCAGCGGCAAGACGACCCTCATCCAAAAGTGGCTGGCGGCCGACTCCAGCGTGACCCGGTCGATCTCGGTCACCACCCGCCCGCAAAGGCGCGGAGAGATTCAAGGCCGGGATTACCGGTTTGTCTCCAAGGCGCGATTTGAGCGCCTGGCCCGGGCGGGGGCCTTCCTGGAGAGGGCCAAGATCCTGGGGCATTGGTACGGAACCCCGCGCGGGCCGCTTAAGACGGCGCTGCGCCGGGGGAAAAGCGTTCTGTTGTGCCTGGATGTTCAGGGGGCGCGGCAGGTCCGGACGAGCCGTTTTCCGGTCACAACGGTTTTTCTTCTGCCCCCCTCGCTAAAGGCCCTGCGCCAGCGCCTCGTGCGCCGGGGGACGGAAACGGGCGGACAGATCTCGGCCAGGCTTAAGCTCGCTCGCCGGGAGCTTAAGGAGATGGGAAGGTTTGATTACGCGGTGGTCAACGACCGCGTCGGGCAGGCCCTGAACCGATTGAGGGCCATCGCCCTGGCGGAGCGTTGCCGAGTGGGTCGGAAGGAAAACGCGGGGGTTTCTTAAAAAGATGAGGTTCCGATCGAGGAATTATTGAAAAAATCAGGTTCGCTGTACAAATTGGTGATTCTCGCGGCCCGGAGAGCCCTGGAGATCAACGCGGGATCTCCGCCGCTGGTCGCGGTGGACCCCAAAAGCAAACCGGCCGTGGTCGCCATAAAGGAGATCGCGCAGGGCAAGGTCTCCCTGCGCCTCAAGAAACCCGGAAAATAGGGGACAATTTTGTGGCTTACGAAATCGTGATCGGGGTCACCGGGTCCATCGCTTGCTACCGGACCTGCGACCTGGTGAGCAGCCTAAGAAAAGAGAGGGGAATGAACCTTCACGTGGTGATGACCCCCGAGGCCGCTCGCTTTGTCTCGCCCCTGACCTTCGCGACCCTCTCCGGCAACAGGGTTTATGGCGACCTCTTTGAGGCGCCGGAGGAATGGGACCTCCTGCACACCTCGCTCTCCAGGATGGCCGATCTGATCGTGATCTCGCCGGCCACCCTGAACACGATCAGCAAGCTTGCCCTGGGGGTCTGCGACGACCTGCTGACCTGCGTGGTTTTCGCGAGCAAGGCCCCGGTGGTGGTGGTGCCGGCGATGAACACGGCGATGTACGAGCACCCGGCCACCCAGGAGAACCTCGCCCGGCTGAAACGCTTTGGGTACGGCGTGGTGGGTCCCATCCAAGGAGAGCTGGCTTGCCGCCAGGTGGGGATGGGCCACATCGCCGACAACGCCGAGATCCTTTCGGCGATCCACCGGACGCTTAAGCTTAAGAAGGGAACGAAGAAGAAATGAAGCGCCGTCGGTACCACTTGCTGATCACAGCGGGGCCCACCCGTGAGCCGATCGATCCGGTCCGCTTCATCTCGAACCACTCCACCGGCACCCTGGGCTACACCCTGGCGAGACTGGCTGTCAGACGCGGCCACCGGGTGACCCTCATCACCGGGCCCACCGAGCTGGCTGCCCCCGGGGGGATCCGGCGGGTTGACGTGGAGACCGCCGGCGAGATGGAGCAGGCCCTGACCAAGGCGTTTGGCAAGGCCGACGCCCTCATCATGGGGGCGGCAGTGGCCGACTTCAGACCCATCCGGGTCTCCACGCAGAAGATCAAGCGCTCGGGTGTTTCCGGCAGTCTAAGGCTTTGGGAGCTGGAGCTCATCGAAAACCCGGACATCGTGGCCGGCGCGGCCCGCCATCGAAAACCCCATCAGGTGATCGTCGGATTCGCGCTGGAAACCGAGCGCCTCCTGGCCAACGCCCGCGCCAAGCTCAAGTCCAAGAACCTCGACGCGATCGTGGCGACCCAGCTGTCCCCCAAGGGCAAGGGGCGCGGGCCCTTTGGGGCGGACCCGGTGGACGGGGCGATCCTGGACAAAAGCGGCCGAACCAAATCGTTCGTCAGGCTCCCCAAAACACTCCTGGCTGCCCGGATTCTCGCCACGGTGGAATCCCTCCTCGCCTCCCGCCAGTGAATTTCTCTCTTGTGGCGGCAGGAACTCTTCCCCTGGAAGAGGGGGCATGTTGGGGGAGATGGGAAATCTCCCCCAACGAGACCGATGGTCTTTGCCGGGAAAGGGGGATCCCAGGGGGAAAACCAGCGGAGCGCGTTTCCCCCCTGGAACGGGTTCCG
>JACOVG010000020.1 GCA_016177405.1 Candidatus Omnitrophota bacterium
CTTGTAAGCGAGATTCGCCCTCGCGACCGGAACCGGCCTGCCGTTGACCTTGGCCTTCCAGAAGGGATGCCAGACATCGGAGTAAAAGGCCCAGGCCGGCTTGCCGCCCGGCACCGTCACGGTAAACTCCAGGTGGTTGGAGTCAAACCGCGTTACCCGGTATGGGACGGCCAGGCGGCTGTTTGAGGCAAGCGAAAGGTTGTCCGTCCAGACGGGCGGCTCTCTTTCAAGGGACAGGGGTCTTTCTTCATGAGAAAGGAAGAGAATGTCGCCGGCATATTCCGGATCGGTCATTTTTCGGGCCGCCTCTTCCTCCGATTGAAACAGGTAAGCCTGCGAGAAGAACTGGATTTTGTCCTCCGCGGTTCCGGATGCCTTTCCTGCTGCCGGATGCTTGGATGGAAAAACCAATCCTCTCCCGCGAACGAGACCTGCCGGATGAACCGTGACATCGCCCCAGGCCTGTCCCCAGTACGCTTTCATCAGCCGGTCCAGAGGCCTTTCCCAATAATCGATGCGCAGGGAAGAGCCGGCTTCATCGTGAAAGAGGAACGACTGCGTCATCCATGTGATTTCTCTCAAAAGAGGCAGCTGAAAGAAAAGATGCGGCCGCTTGTCCGCGCTCCCCGCCAGGGGTGTCCTCCTCGATGCGTAGGGCAAGGGTTGGTACCGGACAAGCTCCATCTGACCATTCGAGAGAGGGATGGTTTTGCCGAGGGCGTCGAAGGCCTTATAGCTGTAAAGATCAAGCCCATGCAGGAGGAGCACCAGGAGAACCGCCTGCCTGGCGAATCGCCTGAACCTTGGCAGGAGCCAGAGAACAGCCGGAAAAATTCCCGCCAGGCCAAACCACGCCGTCCTTCGAAGGCTCAGGCCGAGCAGGTTTTCCCGAAGGAAGGGAACGTGCTTCTCCCAGAGATCGCCGGCATAGAGATTTTCCAGGAGCCGCAAAGTCCCACTGGGATTGTCTGCCAGCCTAAACAGGAACGGGGTCAGGAGCGCGAAGAATAAAAGGCACAATGCCCCGGTGAGCCGCGGCCGGCCTTTTGAGCCCTGGGCGCATGCCGCGTCGAACCCCGCGCCTGCCAGGAAGCAGAGGAAGAATTTGACGAAACAGGCCGTCAGCCCAATGTGGCGGTAGAACTTCATCGCAGGCCAGGCGTGGTAGAAGAAGGTAGATACCGCCGTTCCCATGCCGAAGGCCAGCATCGTTGCGGCAAGGATGAAGAAATGAAGGCGCTTGCGGTTGAGGTGGAACAAGCCCATCGCGGCAAAGGGAAGGCTGAAGATTCCCAAGTACAAGGTGTAATCCATTGCGGGCGAGATTCCAAAGGCAAGCTCGATCCACCTGCCCCAGCCCTGGCCTCCGCCGTAGGTCAGGAAGGTGGCCAGCGTCACGGTTCCATCGGCGGTTCGTCCAGACCCGTGGATGGCAACCGTTGCCGTCCCCATTTTAAAGAGGAGGTATGCCCCCGCGAGGCCGGCCAAGAGGGATAGGGCGGTTGCCCAGAAAGGCCTCCCCCAGGTGAGAGAGGAGAAACCCTCCCTGATCTCCTGGCGGTTCAGGAGGGCATAGAAGAGGAAATAGAGGGCAATGACCAGGGAGGTGACGAGGAAGAAATAGGAAACGTTGCACACCATCTGAAACGTAAACAGGTTACCCGCCAGGAAGAAGTACCTCCATCGCCTCGTTTCGAGGAACGAGTGGAGGAAATGAAGGATGAGAGGGATGGCGAAGATGAAATGGAAATTGAAGCATGGCTGCGTGGCCCAGATAAGAGAGCCTGAAGAGGCGGCCGCCACAAAGAAGGCCGCCTCGGAAGAGCGAAAAAAGCGCTTCGCCAAAAACCAAGTTCCGACCAGAAACAAAGCGGTGTCAACAAAGATCCCGCCATGGAAGAGCGCGAGGAAGGGGATTCCTTTGAAGAGGCTCCCCCCAAGGAGCGAAAGGTTCTGCACGAGCGATCCCTGCATCGCGTACCACCAATAGGCGTTCATCCCCTGCGCCATGAAGGGCAGCCATTGCGGGATTTCGCCGCAGGCGATGGTGTTGTTCAGGAAATAGTACTGCGAAGCGAAGTAGATGGATCCATCGTGCCCCGCCGGGATCCGGTGCCAAGCGGCGAGTAGACCGCAGAGCAGAAATTCGGCCGCCAGGAGGCAGAGGAAAAGGATCTGTTCCTTGAAGGGAGAAAGATCTACGAGAAGAAGGCGCGTCTTTGGCATAAGAGTGTCCCTTTATGGATCGTCCCCAGGCGCAAGCGGGATTTCGGCCAAGGGGGTGTAGGCGGGGCCGTGGGGGGAGAGGATCGATTGGAAGAGGATGACCCGGTCGATCGGGGCGGGGGCGTTGCCATGGAATTCAACCACCTGAAGCTTCTTGATGAGGCTGGCCACCCGGTCGGGCCCGCGCACCCGGCCGATCGTCAGGTGGGCGCTGAAAGGCCGTTCCTCCCCGGCAAATCCCAAGCCGGCGCAGGCCTCCTCCACCTGGCCGGCCAGTCTCTCGAGGGCTTCCTTGCCCTGGCTTACCCCCACCCAGATCACCCTGGGCCGGGTGGTGGAGGGGAAAGCCCCGATTCCTTCCAGAGAGGTCGCGAAGGGTGACAGGCCCTGAACAGAGGCGGTTAACGCTGATTTAAGCGGCTCTACCTGGTTTTCTTGGATTTCGCCCAGGAACTTGAGGGTAAGATGGAGATGGGCCGGCTCCACCCACTTCACATCGGCCCCGGTTGCGCGCAGGTCGGCTTGAAGGGAAGCCGCCTCCTCCTTTAAAGCGTCGGTCAGCTCAACCGCGATGAACGCCCGCATAGCGCCTCACCAAGTCCAGCGCCGCCTGCGAGGCCTTGAACTTGATCGCCGAGCGGCTGCCGGTGAACCGTAAGCGATAAACTCTCATTTGCTTTGGCGCGGCCAGCGCCAGGTAAACCAACCCCACCGGCTTTTTCTTGGTGCCGCCTGCCGGGCCGGCGATGCCGGTGACGGCCAACCCCAGGTCAGATTGCGCCAACCGGCGCGCCCCTTGGGCCATCGCCCGGGCGGCCTGCGCGCTCACCGCTCCATGCCGTGCCAGAAGGGCGGGGGAAACCGCGAGGCCGCGCTTTTTAAGCTTGTTCGCGTAGGCCACCACCCCTCCCAGGAAATAGTCCGAAGAGCCCGGCACCTCGGTGATCCGGTGCTGGATGAGGCCCCCGGTGCAGGACTCGGCCGCCGCCAGGGTCAGGCCTTTCTTCCTTAATAGGAGGCCCACCACGGCCTCCAGCGTCTGGCCGTCGGCTCCGAAAACCAACGTCTTAAGCCGCCGCCGAATTCTCCCCTCCACCCGGGCGATGGCCCGCTGGGCGGCGGCAGGGGAAGGGGCCTTGGCCGTGATCCGAAGATCCACCTGGCCCGGGTGGGCATAGATCCCAACGGTCACGCCGTCTTTGAGCGCCAGAATGTCCCGGACCTTGGCGTCCACCTCGGATTCGGTCAGGCCCGTCACCTTGAGCGTCCTGGAGCGGATCACCGTCTTGCCGGCTCGTCGCCTCAAGCGCGGAATGAGGTGTTTCTCGGTCATCGGGATCAGCTCGGCCGGCGGCCCGGGCAGCGCCACCAGCATTCGGTTATTCCGAATGACCAGCAGGAACCCTGGCGCGGTGCCGACACCGTTGGGGAAGGGAACCGCCCCCTCCGGAACCATCGCCTGGCGGATGTTCGCTTTGGGCATCCGGATGCCTTGGTGGGCGAAGCGGGCCTTGATTTGGCGCAGAATCCGGCGGTTCAGGATGAGCCGCCGGCCGGCCGCCGAGGCGGTCGTCTCCAGGGTGATGTCGTCCACCGTCGGCCCCAGCCCCCCGCAGGTGATCACAAGGTCCGCCCGCGAGAGGGCCGTTTCAAGCGCCTGGGCCAGGCGCTGGGGGTTATCCCCCACCGTCACATGGTGGAAGCAGTCAATTCCCAATCCCGCCAGCACCCGGGACAGGTACACCGTGTCGGTGTTGGTCACGAAGCCCAGCAGAAGCTCCGTCCCTACGGCAATGATCTCCGCATTCACGAAAGAGACGATAGCATGTGCGGCTCCTTGAAACAATAACTTTAGCCGCTTCTTTGAACCCCTATTTTTGGACACCGCTTTTCGTTAGACGTAATTGAGTTTTAGTTTACATAACATTATTATTTATATGTAGATACAGATTTTTTTCACTTGTGGTATTGACACTTTTAAAAAGATCAGGTACCTTTGAGGTATCACGATGAAGAAAATGAAACCGCGCTCGATTGTCCCCCGAATTGTTTCGCATTTACTATGCCTCGCACTCGCCCTGCCCAGCCCCGCCTTTGCTTTACGCCAGACCGGCCTCGAGGAGTCGGATTCCACCAAGGGAGAGCTTGTCGCCGCCTTGACAGGCACCCCCAAACTGCCAATAGCAGCCACAGCGCCGCAAGCGGTACCGGGTACCAAGGGGACAGGTACCAAGCCCGCCGGGCTGGAGGAGGTTTTGGTTTATTTGAATCCCGAAATAAAAAACGGACGGTTGGTCGGCGAACCTGAACTGTATGATGAAAAAGAAGTGCGGAACATTCCCGACCTGTGGGCTCATTCTGCAGTACAAAAGGTAGTGGAAACCGGCGGAACCATCGCGTTTGGGAATTACCCCGTTTTGAACAGCGGCGGGAAAATGGCGTTTGAGTTCATGGGGCGGCATTACACCATCAGCAGGCCTTTCGCGGCGGGTTCGGAATCAACGCGGTTGCTTGTGGTGGTCCGTGTTCAGCCCGGACAGCGGCCCCAGGTAACAGCCGTGCACGATCAGTCAACCGGCCAGTCTTTCACCGTTACCCAAGTTCTTGACATTCCCGCCGGGCTGGAGGAGGCAAAAAAGAGGAAGGGCCCTCCAGGCGACCACGCCACAGGCAAAACAATAACCCTAAGGGCAGGCGAAACATACGACCTCACCAGGGTCACCCGTCTAGAGGTTACAAGCATCAATTTTTCAACTCAAAGGGTAGAAGGTTGGTTCACATATGACGCTTCGAGTAGGGGTACGGTGGATCCCGATTCGATCGGCGGAACGACATACGAGAGTAATCCTTTTGAGTTAGGCATTGGCGCTCTGGTCCGCGATCACGAGGGCCATCCGATAGCCCGGGTTGTCAAAATTGACCGGGAGGTGGCGCACTTCCAGCGTTTTGCCGGGCTGGAGGAGGGGCCAACGGAGGATCGGGTTAAAGGGGCCATTGAAAAGATACAAGCAGACTTGGGTTGGGGTTTTGGCGAAAAGGAGAAGATGCTGACGGAGATAAACCAATGGCTGGATCAGAAGCCCATCCCTGATGCTGTGAAAAACCAAGCCGAATCCCTCCTTGATGTCCTGGTGCCCCACTTGGTGAGCATGTTGACCTCGCACAAAGCCAATGTCCTTACTGCTTCGGCCCTGCGTAAGCTGATGGCGTCTGGTCTTCTCACGCCAGGGAAACAGAACTGGGCGAAGAGAGAAATTACCTTTTACCGCGATCAATACAAAGATGCTTGGAATCTTAATCCCCTTCAGCACCCAGAGATTCTTGCTGAACTGAATCAAATAGCGCCACCGCCCGCGGCCGGGACGGCACCGGATATCGGGGAGGGGAGGAACTTAGCGAGATCCGTCACCATCTCGGGGGTGCTGCCAGATATCGCCCAGAAACTTCCTTCCGCCGCAGGGCTGGAGGAGGATCCCTATGATGTGGAGCTGAAGAGATTGCTTGACGGGAAGACCGTCCGCTGGGGCGAGCAGTTTGCTCCGATAGCCGGTCAGGGGGAGAATCCGAAGATTCGACTCATTGAGGTTGTCCAACCTCCCCCTCTGCCTGGAAAAAAGGAAGGGAAGCCGGCTTTTCTTGTCAAGGTCTTCATGAAAGATCCTTTCTGGAGTCCCCCGTGGAGCGAGAAAGATCCCGAGAAGAGAAGGCCGCCGCGCCTTGCCCTGATTGATGAGGAAAGCGGAGGTCAAATTCAAGAGAGATTCCTTAACCAGAAGGGAGAAGCTCTATTCGGTTTCGGTGTAACGCTTGACAAAAACCGGTCCTACAGAATTGAGGTGAGGCAAGCGGTACCGGGTACCGAGAGGACAGGTACCAAGCCCGCCGGGATGGAGGAGGATCCAGCAATTGCCTTGTTTCAGGAGACGGCAATCGAACTCGCGAATCAGCACACGCCCACTACCGTGGTTTTCCAGAAGTCAGCCGCTGGAAAATATGAAGCACCAAGGATTGATGGAGCAATCGTACAGTTCGTCGGCGAGAGTTTTCTGCTCCTTCAACCTGCTGGCCGGGGTGTTGTTGTGAATGTTCCATTTTCGGACATTCGATTCCTGAGTGAAACCGCAGACCAATCGTACCCCTCCGTCAGGCGGGCGCCGGATACCGGTGCCAAGACCACCGAACTGCAGGAGCCGGATCCGCAGAAGGCCAGGGCGGAATTGTGGCGCTTCCTGGCGAACCCGGAGATTCAGCGTACCATTCAGTTGCTGGGAAAAAGCAGGGCCGGTCGAGAAGGTGCCATGATGAATTTGGCCCCCTACTTCGCGAAAGCTTCCAGGTTGATACATCAAGCCGGATATCCGCGGCAACTCTTAAACCTCATCGAGTTGGGTTCCCCTTTGAAGTTAGAGGACGGGTCTCGTCTTCGCCTCCCGGCAGGATACGAGAATGTCGGCGTCCCTCCCCACAGGGCGGCTATCTTTGTGGAGGAAGAATTTTCAGAAGCGGTCAAGAAGAACTTGTTATCTCCGGCACCCGGTGAGGACGACCCCATAAGATTTGTTGATAGGATTGAAGAAGCCGATTTGGTCATTGGCGATCGCGTCACCATCCGTCCCCATCAGACCCTCCTGGAAGTCAACTCCATAACAGCTCCCCTGGTAACCCACCAGATGCTCCACCGCTTGCAAAAGATGGGGCTGCTCGTTCCGGGAGGGGTCGTGAGACTCCACGACATTATAAAAGACGATCTTGGCGAAGGGGTCCTCATCTTCGCGTAAGCGGCTCCAGCAGTTCCTCCCTACCCAACCCCTACCCATCGAACGGTTTGAGAGAAATTCGTCATTGCGAGCGACCGAAGGGAGCGAAGCAATCCAGATTTTCCGACGAGAGATTGCTTCAGTCGCTTCGCTCCTTCGCAATGGCAATCTGTCAGGGCTGTTTTAGGGCGATTGGATCTCTCGTCGCTGTCTCACAACGCTAAACAGGTACGAATGGCCCAAGGGCATTTTTCATTTATAGGATAATTATTTTAGTTATTGACAAAGCCCCCTGCCTGGGGTAGGATGCCCCCTTTCACGAACCGTTCTTGACCAACGTAAAAAGGAGGGGGTATAATGGGCACCTTAGAGACGAAAGCCATGCCAAGAACCAAAGCCAAAGCAGAGACCAAAGAGACGCATACCTTCAAAGCCGACTCCGCCTCTCATACGCCCGAAGAGATGCGTTTGGAGCGGGTGAAGACGCTGGAATTGACCCTGGCGCAGATCGAGCGGCAGTTCGGGAAGGGTTCCATCATGAAGCTGGGGGACGGCGCGGTGGTGCCGATTCCGGCCCTCCCGACCGGCTCGTTGTCGCTGGACATGGCGCTGGGGGTGGGGGGGATCCCTCGGGGCAGGGTGGTGGAGATCTTCGGGCCGGAGTCTTCCGGCAAGACCACCCTCACCCTCTCGGTGATCGCCCAGACCCAGCGCGGGGGCGGGGTGGCGGCCTTCATTGACGCCGAGCATGCCTTTGACCCGGGCTACGCCAAGAAGATCGGGGTGAACTTGGAGGAGCTTCTGATCAGCCAGCCGGACACCGGCGAGCAGGCGCTGGAGATCGCCGAGATGCTGATCCGCTCCAACGCGATTGATCTGGTGGTGGTGGACTCGGTGGCGGCCCTGGTGCCCAAGGCGGAGATCGAGGGGGAGATGGGCCAGGCGCAGGTGGGCCTGCAGGCGCGGCTCATGTCGCAGGCGATGCGCAAGCTCACCGGGGCGATCTCCAAGTCGAAGACGTCGCTTGTCTTCATCAATCAGCTTCGGGAGAAGATCGGGATCATGTTCGGCAACCCGGAAACCACCCCGGGGGGCAGGGCCCTCAAGTTCTATTCCTCGGTGCGGCTGGACATCCGCCGGATCGAGCACATCAAGCGGGGGGACGAGGTGGTCGGTTCCCACGTGCGGGTGCGGGTGGTGAAGAACAAGGTGGCGCCCCCCTTCCGGCAGGCGGAGTTTGACATCATGTGGGATGAGGGGATCTCCAGGTCGGGCGACCTGATTGACGTGGGAGCCCAGACCGGCACCCTGCAGAAGACCGGGACCTGGCTCACCTACGGCGAGGTGAAGCTGGGCCAGGGCCGGGAGAATGCCCGCGCGTTCCTGAAGGAAAACCCCAAGCTCCTTTCCGAGCTGGAATTGAAATTGCGCGAAACCGTGATGGCTCATCCCGCGGCAAGCTCGTAGCCTGCCTTCAAGCTTCAGCTTTTAACGGGTTGGCTATCCTGACAGCGTCCGTCCGCCGCAGAACTTTGGCGGACCGGGCGCTGTTTCACTCCGAGGAGGCACAGTGGAAATGCTGCGCAAGAGCGGTCTTGTTCTGATCCTGGCGGCTTTGGCGGCGGTCCAGACGGCGCCATCCATGGCTCAAGAGGCGCCGCCGGATGTGGCCGAGGCGCTTCAGAACCGGTTTGCCGAGGTGGCGAAGTCGGTGGGGCCGGCGGTCGTCTCCATCTCCACCGAGGTCACCGAGCGGGTCCGCGTCCGGCGGCCCCATCCCTTCGGGGGCAGCCCCTTCTCGGAGTTCGAGGACGACATCTTCGATCGTTTCTTCAGGGATTTCTTCGGGGATGAGCCGATGGACCGGGAGTTCAAGCAGAGGGGCCTGGGCACCGGGGTCCTCATCGACGAAGAGGGCTACGTCCTGACCAACGAGCATGTGATCCACGGGGCCGACAAGGTGACGGTGACCTTGCCGGACGGCCGGGAATTCAAGGGCGAGATCAAGGGATCGGACATCCGCTCGGACCTGGCGGTCGTGAAGATCAGCGCCAAGGGGCTGCCCCACGCCGAGCTGGGCGATTCCGATGGGGTCAAGATCGGCCAGTGGGCCATCGCCGTGGGCAACCCCTTTGGTTTTGCCGTGGGAAGCTCGGAGCCGACGGTGACGGTCGGCGTGATCTCGGCCCTGAACCGCTCCATTCAGCTGGGCCGGGCCCAGGACCGGGACTATTCCAACCTCATTCAGACCGACGCGGCCATCAACCCCGGCAACAGCGGCGGGCCGCTGGTGAACCTTAAAGGGGAAGTGATCGGCGTCAACGTGGCGATCTTCTCCACCACCGGCGGCTACCAGGGGATCGGCTTCGCCATCCCCAGCAACTCGGCCAAGGCCGTCTTGGGCGATCTGATCGAGGGCAAGAAGGTCCTCTACGGGTGGCTCGGGGTGAACGTTCAGGATGTGACCGAGGAGCTGGCCCAGCACTTCAAACTTCCCTCCAAGGAAGGGATCATCGTGGCCCGGGTGCTTGCCGGTTCTCCGGCGGAAGAGGGGGGCTTGAGGGACGGCGACGTGGTGGTGAGCCTGGAGGGGGCCGCGCTGAAAGATGTCCGGGAGCTCTTGAAGAAGGTGGCCCGGGTCCCGGTGGGTCAGAGGATCAAACTGGCGGTCATCCGGGACGGCAAGCGCCACGAGCTTTCGATCAAGGTGGGCCAGCGGCCCGAGAGCCTGGAATCGTGGGAGGCCCGGGGCGAGGGGACCTGGAGGGGCCTGGAGGTGAGCGCCATCACCCCGGAGCTGGCCGAGCGTTACCGGCTTACAAGCCACAAGGGGGTGGTGGTGACCCAGGTGGAGCCCAACTCGCCGGCCGAGGAGGCCGGCTTGAGGGTTCGGGACGTCATCCTGGAGATCAACCGCCAGAAGGTGGATTCGCTGAACGACTTCACGAAGATCGCCAAGAAGGTCGACGGGGACGCCCTCGTCAAAACGACCCGAGGCTACGCGGTGATTCGTGCCCGGTAGCTCTCCAGTCCTCGAGAGGGCCCAAGCCCAGGCCCTGCGCCTCATCAAGTTCCGGCCCCGCTCCGAGGCGGAGCTGCGCAAGCGGCTGGCCTTGAAGGGTTTCTCCGGCCTGACGGTGGAGGGCCTCCTGGCCGACCTCAAGGCCAAGGGATTGATTGACGACGCCAAGTTCGCCCGCTATTTCGCCGCCCGGGAGATGCTGCTCAAGCCCTCGGGGCGCCGGGGGCTCATGGCCGCGCTTCGGGCCAGGGGGATATCGGACGATCAGGCGGCCGAGGCCTTCCGGGAGGCCGCCGGCGGGGAGGGGGAGGAGGAGACGGCCCGGCGCGTTGCCTTGAAGCGGCTGGGCGCCATGAAGGGGGTTTCCAAGGAGGCGCTCACGCGCAGGCTCTTTGGATTCTTGGGCCGGCGGGGCTTCTCCAGCGACACGGTTTATCGGGTGGTTAAGGAGGTGACGGCTTCCAAGCCGTCATCCTCCGGCTTGACCGGAGGATCTGATTCCCGCTTTCGCGGGAATGACGAGCGGGAATGACGAGCAGCGAGCTTCGGCGCCGGTTTCTGGATTTCTTTGAGAAGCAGGGCCACACGCTGGTCCCCAGCGACCGGCTGGTTCCCGCCGACGACCCGAGCGTCCTGTTCACCGG
Organism: Candidatus Omnitrophota bacterium; assembly: GCA_016177405.1. Lineage (GTDB taxonomy): Bacteria > Omnitrophota > Gorgyraeia > 1-14-0-20-64-10 > 1-14-0-20-64-10 > JACOVG01. The sequence continues at coordinate 10,650 of JACOVG010000020.1, forward strand.
GGCCGGGATGAACCAATTCAAGGCCCACTTTTTAGGGCTGAAGAAGGATCTGAAGCGGGCCGCCTCCTGCCAGACCTGCTTTCGCACCGGGGACGTGGACGAGGTGGGCAGGACCTCCTCGCACCTGACCTTCTTCGAGATGCTGGGCAACTTCTCCTTCGGCGATTACTTCAAGCTGGAGGCGATCCAATACGCCTGGGAATTCCTGACGGCCGATCTCAAGCTCCCGGAGGAGCGGTTGTCCGTCTCGGTCTACGAGAAGGATGAGGAGGCGGCCGGCGTCTGGCTTAAGGCCATCGGCGTGCCGAAGGAGCGGATCATCCGGTTCGGGGCCAAGGAGAACTTCTGGCCCTCCAACGCTCCCTCCGACGGGCCCAACGGCCCCTGCGGCCCCTGCTCCGAGATCTATTACGACTACGGCTGCTGCACGGTCGGCAAGGTCTGTCCAAAGCCGGACGCTTGCGCGCCGGGCTGCCCCTGCGGCCGGTTCGTGGAGGTGTGGAACCTGGTCTTCACCGAGTTTAACCGGCAGGAAGGGGGCAAGCTCGTCCCGCTTCCGGCCAAGAACATCGACACCGGCATGGGGCTGGAGCGGCTGGCCGCGGTGACGCAGGGCAAGATGAACGTTTTTGAGACCGACCTCTTTGAGCCGGTGATCGAAGCGATCATCCGGCTTCTGCGCCATGAGGCGCCGGACGTTTTAAAGAGGGATCAGCGCGCGAGCGTCTACGCCATCGCCGATCACGCGCGGGCCTTGACCTTCCTGCTGGCCGAGGGGGTGGTCCCCTCCAACGAGGGCCGGGGCTACGTGGTCCGGATGGTTTTGCGCAAGGCGGCCCGGGCCGGACGGGGGCTCGGTTTGGAGCGCCCCTTCCTGCACCAACTGGTGCCGGCGGTGGTGAAGGCGATGGGCGAGGCCTACCCGGAGCTCTTGGGCCGCCGGGAGTCGATCGCCAAGGGGATCTTGGACGAGGAGGAGCGTTTCGCCCAGACCCTCAAGGAGAAGATCCCGCTCCTTCTTGGCGAGATCCGGCGCGGCCCCAAGGGTTTCCCGGCCCAGGAGGCCGCCCGCTTTTACGACACCCACGGCCTCTCTTACGAGGAGATCGCGCGGGTCTGCGCCGAGCAAAAGGCCGCGCCGCCGCCCCGGGCCGATTTTGAGAAGGCGGTCCTTGAGCTTCAGGCCGGCTCCCGGCAAAACAGCAGGTTCGCCGGCGGCATCTTCGCCAAGGACGCCCTGCAGGAAGCGGTGTCGGGGATCCGGGCGGCCACCGAGTTCGTCGGGTATGACGGCCTCACGGCCCAGGCGAAGGTTGCGGGGCTGATCCAGGAAAACCGTTTGGTGGAGGAGGTTAAGGCCCCGGCTTCGGTCGGCGTTCTGCTCACTCGTTCCCCCTTTTACGGCGAGGCCGGAGGGCAGGTGGGTGACACCGGGATCCTGGAGGCCTCGGAGGGGAAGCTCCGCGTCCTCGACTCGCAATGGGTTGGCGCCGTCCTGGTGCACCAGGCGGAGTTGACCGAAGGGAAAGTCCGCGTGGGGGACCCGGTGCGGGCCGAGGTGGATCCCGCCCGGCGCCAGGCGGTGGCCCGCAACCACACGGCGACGCACCTGCTCCACGCGGGCCTGCGCAAGGTGCTGGGGGATCATGCCCTGCAGGCCGGCTCCCGGGTGGCCGACACCGGTCTTCGGCTGGATTTCTCGCATGGGAAGGCCCTCACCGCCGGGGAGCGCCAGTCGGTGGAGGAGCTCGTGAACGAATGGATCGAATCCCGGCTCGCGGTCTCGGTGGCGCAGATGCCGCTGGCCCAGGCCAAGGCGGCCGGCGCGACGGCCCTCTTCGGGGAGAAGTACGGCTCGCGGGTGCGGGTCGTGTCGATCGGCGAGGTCTCCAAGGAGCTCTGCGGCGGGACGCACCTCACGGCAAGTGGTGACGTGGGACTCGTGACCATCGTGGGGGAGGGCTCCATTGCCTCCGGTGTCCGGCGCGTCGAAGCCCTCACGGCCGAGGCCGCCCTGGACTCCATGAGGGCCGAGGTGGGGCGCCTCCAGCAGGACCGCCAGCGCCTGATTCAGCGGAATAAACAGCTGGAAGAGGAGAAGAGCTCTTTGAAGGCGAAGGGGGCCGCGTAAGTGGCGCTTGCCGGGGGCTGGGCCGCGCTGAAATCTCTTAAGGCGGAAGCGGCCCAGTTGAGAGAAGATATGGAGCGCCTGGAGAAGCAGGGCAAACAGCTGGAGAAGGAGATCCAGCAGCTGAAGGTTCGAGGGGCCCAGGCCCAGGCGGAAAGTCTGAAGGCGCTGGAGATCGGCCCCTACGAGATGGTCGTGGAGCGGATTGACGTGCCGGACCATGCCGCCCTGCGCGGTCTCGCGGACAAGCTGCGGGCGCGGCCGGCCTCCGAGATCTTCTTGATGAACCCCCGGGGGCTCTGTGTGACCGCCAGCGGCGACTCCGCGCAGAAAACGGTCTCCGCGGTCCAGCTCTGGGATGCCGTCAAGGAAGTGGGCGGCGGCGCAGGCGGCGGACGGTCGGAAATGACGCAGGGGAAGGTTGACGACCCCGCGAAATTCCCGGAGATCCGGGAGAAGCTGAAGAAACTGTTGGGGCAGGCGAAAAAATCATGAGGGTCATCAAGGTGCGCGGCAAGGAGTGGGAGAAGCTGGTGAACCGGGGGTTCACCCGCCACGCCCGGGTCGAGGAGAAGGTCGCCAGGATTCTGGAGGCGGTCCGGGAAGAGGGGGATGCCGCCCTCCTGCGGTTCACCCGCCGCTTCGACCGGGTCAAGCTGACCCCCCGGGGCCTTCGGGTGACCGAGGCCGAGACCTCGGCCGCCTTTCAGAACATCAAGCCGGAGTTTGTCGCCTCCTTGAAGCAGGTGATCGAGAATGTGGAGCGCTTTTACAAGCGCTCGGTCAAGAGGTCCTGGAGGATCCGGGGCGAGAACGGGGTGATCCTGGGCGAGCACCCGGTGGCTCTGGACCGGGTCGGGGTTTACGTTCCCTCGGGGACGGCCCCCCTGGTTTCCACGGTCTACATGACGGTGGTTCCCGCCAGGATGGCCGGGGTCCGGGAGATCATCCTGGCCACGCCGCCCAAGCCGAACGGATCGGTTGATCCCCACATCCTGGTGGTGGCCAGCCTCCTGAAGGTGAGCGCTGTTTACAAGGTCGGGGGGGCCCAGGCGATCGCGGCGATGGCCTTCGGCACCAAGACCATCCCCAAGGTGGACAAGATCACCGGACCGGGCAACCCCTACGTGACCGAAGCCAAGCGCCAGGTCTTCGGCTACGTGGACGTGGACATGACGGCCGGGCCCACCGAGATCGCGGTGATCGCCAACCACAGCGCCAACCCGGAGTTCGTGGCCAAGGACCTGGAGGCGGAGAACGAGCACGCGGGAGGGCTGGCGGTGCTGATCACCACCTCCAAGGCGCTGACCAAGACGATCCGCAAGACGGTCGGCCGCGGCTACATCATCCAGGTGAAGAACTTGAACGAGGCCGCCGAGGCGGCCAACCTCCTGGCCCCGGAGCACCTGGAGCTTCAGGTCAGCCGCCCCCAGGCCCTCCTGCGCAGGATCAAGAACGCCGGGGCGATCTTCATCGGGCCTTACTCGCCGGCGTCGGTGGGGGATTACGCCGCCGGCCCCAGCCACGTCCTGCCCACCGGCGGGACGGCCCGCTTCTTCTCGGGGCTGGGGGTGTGCGATTTTCTGAAGGTTTCCCATGTGATCGGCTACTCGAAGAAGGCCCTCGAGTCGGCCCGCGGCACGATCGAGCAGTTGGCCAAGATTGAGGGATTGATCAAACACTGGGAGTCGGTGGAGGCGCGGCTGAATGAAAAATAGAACCGCTGGCATTCTTCGAAAGACGAAAGAGGTTTCGGTGGCCGGGCGCCTGAACCTGGATGGAAGGGGCCGCTCGTCGGTGGCGACCGGGGTTCGCTTCCTGGATCACATGCTGGAGCTTTTCGCCAAGCACGGGCTATTTGATTTGGACCTTCGCGCCCGGGGCGACCTGGAGGTGGACCTCCACCACACCAACGAGGATCTGGGGCTGGCCCTGGGGGAGGCCTTTCACCGGGCGCTCGGGGACAAAAAGGGGATTCGCCGGATGGGATCGGCCTTTGTGCCGATGGACGAATCGCTGGCCCGGGTGCGCGGGGTGGTGGACATCTCCGGGCGGCCCTACTTCAGGTGGGACTGGAAGGCGCCGTCCCGGCAGGGCCTTTTCCTGCGCCGGGCGCGGGCGGCCGGGCTGGCCTACGGGGCCGACGACGCCAGGCACTTCCTGGAAAGCTTTGCCGCGCGCGCCCAGATCACGGTGCATGTGGACGTGCTGAAGGCGGGGCTGGATGTCCACCACGTTCTGGAGGCGGTCTTCAAGGCGTTGGGCCGGGCCCTGCGGGAGGCGGTGGAGCGCGACCCCCGCGTGAAGGGGGTTCCCTCCACCAAAGGGAAGCTGTGATCGCGGTTGTGGATTATGGGATGGGCAATCTCGCCTCGGTGGCCAAGGCCCTGCGGTTTCTGGGCGCGCGCCCCCAAGTGACCTCTCGCCCCGGCGACATCGCGCGCTCCCAGGCGGTGGTTTTCCCTGGGGTGGGGGCCTTCGGGGAGGCGATGGGAGAGCTTCGCCGGCGCGGGCTCGTGGCGCCGCTTTTGGAGGCGATCGGATCCGGCAAGCCGTTTCTCGGGTTGTGCCTGGGGCTGCAGCTTTTGTTTGAGGCCAGCGACGAGTCGCCCGGGGTCAAGGGGCTGGCGGTCTTTCGGGGAAGGGTTCGGCGGCTGCCTTCCCGCCCGGGGCTGAAGATCCCGCACATGGGCTGGAACCGGCTTGAGAAATCCGGAATCCGGAATCCCTTGCTGCGGGATATTCCGGAGGGGGCTTTCGTGTATTTCGTTCACAGCTACTACGCCGATCCCCAAGAGAAGAAGGTCGTCATCGCCAAGACCAGGCACGGCCTGCCGTTTCCATCGGCAGTCGGCGACGGCGGAAAACTCTGGGCAACGCAGTTTCATCCGGAAAAGAGTCAGGTGTGGGGCTTGAAGCTCTTAAAAAATTTTCTTAAGGAGGTTTCGTCATGATCGTCATACCGGCCATTGATCTGAAGGGCGGAAAGATCGTCCGGCTGATCCGGGGCGATTTTTCCGAGGAGCTGGTCTACGACCAGGACCCGGTGGCGGCGGCCCGCCGCTTCGAGTCCCTGGGGGCGGCCTGGCTGCACGTGGTGGACCTGGACGGGGCCTTGACCGGAACCCCGCGCCACCTGGACGTGGTGACCCAGCTCGCCAAGAGTGTCGCGATCCCGATCCAGACCGGCGGCGGGATCCGCACCTCCGCCATGATCGGAAAATATCTGGATGCCGGTGTGGCCCGGGTGATCTTGGGAACCAAGGCCTGCCTGGACGAGGTCTTTGTGACCAAGGCGATCAAGACCCACGGAGAAAGAATAGCCGTCGCCGTGGACGTGAAGGACGGGAAGGTCGCGATCGAGGGCTGGGTCCGGAAGGAATGGATGAAACCTCAAGCCCTCATCAAGCGGCTCATCGGGCAGGGGATGAAAACCCTCCTCTACACCGACACCGCCCGGGATGGGACGCTGGAGGGCCCGGCGGTGGAGGGCCTCAAGGAGGTCTTGAGCCTCGCCAGCCCCAAGTCGGACTGCTTTGCCTCCGGCGGGATAAGCAGTGAAGAGGACCTCTTGAAACTCAAGGGACTTGAACCCCTGGGATTGACCGGGGTCGTGGTGGGCCGGGCCCTCTACGAGGGCAAGATCGACTTGAAACGCGCGATAGAGCTATGCTCGCCAAAAGGATCATCCCCTGCCTCGACGTCAAGAACGGCCGCGTCGTCAAGGGGATCCGCTTCCTCTCATTGAGGGATGCCGGCGACCCGGTGGCCGCCGGGCGCCGCTACGAGCGGGAGGGGGCCGATGAGCTGGTGTTTCTGGACATCACGGCCAGCGCCCACGCCCGCCGCACGCGGGTGAGGCTTGCCCGCGAGGTGGCCCAGGTTCTTTTTATCCCCTTCACGGTGGGCGGCGGGATTGGCTCTCTGGAGGAGATCCGCCAGCTTTTGGCCCAAGGCTGCGACAAGATCTCCGTGAACACGGCCGCCGTCAAGACGCCAGGGCTCATCACGCAGGCGGCCCGGCGGTTCGGATCCCAATGCGTGGTGGTGGCGATCGACGCCAAACGGGGCGCGCGCGGCTGGGAGGTTTACACCCGCGGGGGCCGCACCCCGACGGGCCAGGATGCCGTGAAATGGGCGAGGGAAGCGGCCGACCGGGGGGCCGGCGAGATTCTGCTCACCTCCATGGACACGGATGGCACGAAGGCCGGGTACGATCTGGCGCTCACCCGGGCCGTCGCCGAGGCGGTGCCGATTCCGGTGATCGCCTCCGGCGGGGCCGGAAGCTTGAGGCACCTTTATGAGGGGCTCACCAAGGGCAAGGCCGACGCGGTGCTGGCCGCTTCGATCTTTCACTACCGGCGCTACACGATCCCGCAGGCCAAGCGCTACCTGAAGAAAAGAGGAGTTCCGGTCCGCCTATGAAACACTCCTGGATCAACGAGGTTAAGTTCGACGCCAATGGCTTGGTGCCGGCGATCATGCAGGACGCCGCCACGGGCGAGGTCCTGATGGTGGCCTACATGAACCCAGAGGCGCTCCGGAAAACCATCAAAACCGGCAAGGCCCATTTCTATTCCCGCTCCAGGAAGAAGCTCTGGCTCAAGGGGGAAACCTCCGGGCACTTCCAGAGGGTGAAATCGATTCGGCTGGACTGCGATGGGGACGCGGTGCTGGTGGGGATTCTCCAGAAGGGGGGCGCCTGCCACACCGGATACCGAAGCTGTTTTTTCAGGCGCCTTCAGACGGCCAAGGGCCGCTGGGCCCTTTCCGGAAAAAAGGTCTTTGACCCCGACGCGGTCTACCGCTCGTGTATTCGCTGACCCTCGCCCAGGTTCGGGCGCTGGCCCGCCGGGGCAACTGGATTCCCCTGTCGCGGCAGATTGCCGCCGACTTCGAAACCCCGCTTTCGGCCTTTCTGAAGCTTGAGGGGTCAGGGCCCGCCTACCTTCTGGAATCGGTGGAGGGGGGCGAACAGCTGGCCCGCTACTCCTTCCTGGGCTCCGGGCCTCGGATGATCTTTCGCAGCCGGGGAAACCGGATCGTCCTGGTTCGGGACGGCCGGATCACTTGCCTTAAGACCGCGCGGGATCCCCTCGCGGAGCTGAAAAGGCTTCTGGCTCCTTTCAAGACGGTGGCCGCCGGCGATCTGCCCCGCTTTGCCGGCGGCTTTGTGGGATATGCCGGCTACGACCTGGTGCGGTTCTTCGAGCCGATCCCGGAAAAGACCCGGGACGACCTGGGGGCTCCGGACACCTTCTTCCTTTTAAGCGACACGGTGGTGATCTTCGATCACGTGGAGCATTCCCTGAAGGTGGTGGCTTACGTGGATCTCACCCGGGGCAAGGCCGTTTCCCGGGCTTACCGGGAGGCGGCGGCCAAGATCGACCGGATGGTGGAGCGGCTCCGAAGGCCTGTGCCCAAGCCGCGGAAGGTCCGTCGCGGCGGGCCCAAGCGCTTCCCGGTGAAATCCAACGTCACGCGCTCCCGGTTCCTTGCGATGGTGCGCAAGACCAAGCAGGCGATCTCGCGCGGGGAGATCATCCAGGGGGTCATCTCCCAGCGCTTCGAGGTCAAGACGAAGGCCGATCCCTTTTCGATCTATCGGCGGTTGAGATCGCTCAACCCCTCCCCCTACATGTTTTATTTGAATTTGGGGGAGCTCACCCTGATCGGCTCCTCGCCGGAGATCCTGGTCCGCGCCGAGCCGGGCGTCGTCCGGACCCGGCCCATCGCGGGGACCCGGCGCCGGGGAAAGACCGAGGCCGAGGACCGCCGGCTTGCCGCCGAGCTCGCGGCCGACCCCAAGGAGCGCTCCGAGCACCTGATGCTGGTGGACTTGGGCAGAAACGACCTGGGCAGGGTCTGCGCCTACGGCTCGGTGAAGGTCAATTCCTTCATGGCCATCGAGCGCTACTCCCACGTGATGCATCTGGTCTCCGATGTGTCGGGCAGGCCCAAGAAGTCGGTGGACGCCCTGGACTGCTTGAGGGCCGCCTTCCCGGCGGGCACCGTGACCGGCGCCCCCAAGGTGCGGGCGATGCAGATCATCGAAGAGCTCGAACCGACCCGGCGGGGTCCCTACGCCGGCGCGGTGGGATACTTGAGCTTTTCCGGGAATCTGGACACCTGCATCACGATCCGGACAATCCTGGTCAAGGGGGAGACCGCTTACGTGCAGGCCGGCGCCGGGATCGTGGCCGACTCCAAGCCGGAGAGGGAATACCAGGAGACCCGGAGCAAGGCCGCCGGGATGCTGGAGGCGATCCGCCTGGCTGAAGAGGAATCCGGCCGTGGTTAAGCAAAGGATCCTCATGATCGACAACTACGACTCCTTCACCCACAACCTCGTCCAATACCTGGGGGAGCTGGGGCAAACCCTCCTGGTCTACCGGAACGACAAGCTGACCATCCGCGAGATCCGGCGCCTTAAGCCCGATCGGATCGTGATCTCGCCGGGCCCGGGCAGCCCCAAGGATGCCGGGATCTCCAATGCCGTGATCCGGGAGCTGGGCCCCAAGGTTCCGGTCCTGGGGGTGTGCCTGGGCCACCAGTGCATCGGGGCGGTCTTCGGCGGCAAGGTGGAGCGGAACTTCCGGCTCATGCACGGCAAGACCAGCCCCATCCACCACGATGGGACCGGCCTCTTCAAGGGCTTGCCCAATCCGTTCGAGGCGACCCGCTACCATTCGCTGGTCGTCTTGAGAGATGGTTTCCCGGAGGAGGTCTTGCGGATCACCGCGCAAACGAAGGAAAAGGAGATCATGGGATTGGCCCACAAGCGGTTTCCGATCTTCGGGGTCCAGTTCCATCCGGAGTCGATTCTGACCGGCGCCGGCAAACAGCTCTTGAAGAATTTCCTGAAGCTGACGTGAGATCTGAACTTGAGGATCCCCTCTTTCGAGGGGATGACATGCTATGAGTCGGTTTTCGGACTTCGTTGCCAAGGTTCAGTCCGGCGCCGACCTCACCGAGGCCGAGGCCCGGCAGGCGATCGGCTCGATTGTGGAGGGGGCGGTCCCACCCGAGGAGATCAAGGCCTTTCTGCTGTCTCTCCGGCAGAAGGGGGAGGCGCTCTCCGAGGTGGTGGGGGCGGCGCTCGCCCTGCGGGAGCACGCGGCCCCCTTTTCCACCGGCGAGCGCCTGGCCGTGGACACCTGCGGGACCGGCGGCGACGGCCTGAAGACGATGAACATTTCCACCCTGGCTGCCCTCGCGGCCGCGGCCTGCGGGGTGCCGGTGGCCAAGCACGGCAACCGCTCGATCACTTCGGCCTGCGGCTCGGCCGACCTCCTGGAGGCGCTGGGGGTGGCCGTGGACGCGGCGCCCGCGGTGGCCCAGCGCTCCTTCGATGAGACCGGATTCGCCTTCCTCTTCGCGCCGCGCTTTCATCCGGCGATGAAGGCGGTGGGGCCGGTCCGCCGGGAGCTGGGTGTCCCGACGATCTTCAATCTCCTGGGGCCCCTGACCAATCCCGCCCGGGTGCGGCACCAGGTGGTGGGGGTGGCCGACCTGAAGAAGCTCGACCTCTACGCGCGGGCGCTCGTGGCGCTTGGCGCCGAGCGGATCCTTGTGGTGCACGGCGCCGACGGGCAGGACGAAATCTCCACCACCGGATCCACGGAGGTGGCGGAGTTCAACCGGAGGATGGATCCCGAGCGGGTGGCCCGCTACAGCCTGGATCCGGGGCTCTTTGGAATTCCCCCGGCCTCGCTGGCGGAGCTCAAGGGCTCCGACCCTAAACAGAACGCCCAGGCCGCCCAGGAGGTCCTGGCGGGAAAGCCCGGCCCCGTGCGGGACGCGGTTCTCCTGAACGCGGCGGCGGCCCTTTATGTGGCCGGCGCCGCTTCCGATCTCTCCCAGGGGATTTCCCTTGCCGCCCGCGCCCTGGACCAGGGCAAGGTGAAGGCGCTCTTGGATCAGGTGATCAGGATCACCCAAGAGAAATGACGAAATTGGAGGAGATTGCAGCTTACAAGCGGCAGGAGATCGCCCAGGCCAAACAGGCCAGGCCCCTGGCTCTCCTGGAGCGCTCCTTAAAGGAAAGGCCGCCGGTCCGGGATTTCCGAGAGGCGATCCACCGGCCGGGAAACCTAGGCCTCATTGCCGAGGTGAAGCGGGCCTCCCCGTCGGCCGGGCCCATCCGGCCCGGGGCCGACGCGGTGGAAACCGCGAAGGCCTACGAGGCCGCCGGGGCCCAGGCGATATCGGTGTTGACCGACGCCAAGTTTTTCCAGGGAAACCTCCAGGATTTGACACGGGTCAAGGAAAAGGGGGGCCTGCCGGTTCTTCGGAAGGATTTTCTCCTGGAGGAGTATCAGGTGGTGGAGGGGGCGGCCGCCGGGGCGGACGCTGTGCTCCTGATCGCCGCGGTCCTGAACCTGGAGCTTCTGACGCGGTTGATTCGATTCTCCGGAGAGCTGGGGATGTCGGCCTTGGTGGAAACCCACACCGAGCGGGAGCTGGGCGAGGCGTTGGAGGCGGGGGCCCAAATCGTTGGGATCAACAATCGGAACCTCGACACTTTTCAGGTGGATCTGGCCGCCACCCAACGCCTCATTCAGAGAGCCCCCAAGGACCGGACGGTGGTCAGCGAAAGCGGCATCCGCTTCCGCGCCGACGTCCAGTTTGTGGAGCGCCTGGGGGCGCACGCCGTGCTGATCGGCGAGGAGCTGATGTCCGCCCCCGACATCGGGAAAAAAATCAAGGAGCTGATGGGCCGATAAGATGTGGGTCAAGATCTGCGGGATCACCAACTTGAAAGACGCGCAGGCCGCCGCGGCCGCCGGGGCGGACGCCCTGGGCTTCCTCTTTATTCCCACCAGCCCCCGGGCCCTGGAGCGGGATCAGGTGGCCAGGATCCTGCCGGTTCTGCCGCCGACCGTTCTGCCGGTGGCGGTGGTGGCCAACGAGAGCACCGATTTCCTGAAGGGGCTGCTGCGGGTCTGCCCGGTGGGCGGGATTCAGTTTCACGGCAGCGAAACCCCGGAAGAGGTCCTAAGCTTGAAGGGGCTCTGCCGCCTCTTCAAGGCGATCCGGGTCAAGGATGAGAAGAGCCTGGAGGTCATTCCGAAATACCAGGGGGTGGACGCCGTTTTGCTGGACGCCTATTCTCCCAGGAGGGTCGGCGGCACCGGAGAGGTCTTCAACTGGGCCCTGGCGGATAAGGCCAAGGCGTACGGAATCCCGATCGTGGTGGCGGGGGGCTTGAACCCGGGTAACGTCCGCGAGGCGATCCAGAAGGCCAAGCCCTACGGCGTGGACACGGCCAGCGGTGTGGAGATCGCCGCCGGCGTCAAGGACCACACCCTGGTCCGGGAGTTTATCCTCCGGGCCAAATCCGGGTAGTGTCTCAGTTTGACTTTTTTTGATTTCCTCTTCCGAAACGACCGCTCCACCAGTAAAGAATCGGCGACAATAAGAGGGCAGGAAAAATACTTCCTAAAATGCTTGCTACTGGGTGATATTGAAGATTCAACCGTGCTTGATAGGTACTATCATGGAGTGTCCGATATACAGACATTCCGCCTTGCGTAACGAAGAAAAGCACGGTTAAAATAATTCGATGCTTTTTACCCCACTTCTTCATGGCTCCCTCCTGTCGAGTAAGCCCATTATATCGTCCAAACCCCAAAGACGGTCTGTAATTCCCGCCGCCATCGCTGGCGTTACCCGCAGGGTCTTGTGGATTCGTACAAAGTTGTAGTGCATGAAGTAGAGTGCGATCGCGTGGGCGTGGTTCTGAATCTTCTTGCTAAACCCGTTGGTTAGGCGCGTAAACCGGCGCATCCCCATCCGCATGGAAAGATTCTGCCGCTCAACGTAACTCGTAGAGACGTGCTCATACTCCGGCTTGCCGGTGATAAAGGCACGCTTGGCTCCCATGCATTGAGCGGGGCTATACCGAACCTCCCCTTCCGGCTTCTCTGTCCCGTAAATCTTTTGAAGCATGGCGTAATCAATCTCACCGCCAAAGGCATCCTCAACAGCTTCTAAATAAGCTTTGTGGCCATCCGTTGTAAGCTGAACTCGATTTGCCAGCCGCCCCGCAAGGTCTTTCATGAAGTGGTAGGCTGCGCCAGCACCCCGCGTCCCAATGTACCAGCAGGGAATAAGCTTGCTCTCGGCGTCGAGAGCCGTCCACGTCCAAACGTCCCCATAGCTGAACTTCCCTCGCTTTTTCTTCGGAACATTCTTATCCTTCGCATAGATGAAGCTCCAAATCTCATCGCATTGGAGCCGCTTGCAGGTCAGATTGCGGAAGGTTTTGTCCTGGTACTCCGAGCAGACCGCGCCAACGTTCACTAGGAGCTTGGTAACCGTGTTGATCGAGACGTCAGCTATTCGGGATGCGGCGCGAAGGGATGCGCCTTCTACCAACGTGGTTAGAATCTGAATCTGCTTAGCGCGAGGTAATCTGTTCATACTCCTAGTATATGATATAATGCTTAACTAGTCAAGTATAATATTCAGTTTAACTATATACGTTCAGTAGTGTATTGACATTTCATTATTTTGTGGTATCTTTGAGTAGTGGACGTTGAGTTCAAGGACAAGCGGCTTGGCTTAATCGAGACTGAGGACCGGGCCTCCGAGACAGGATTGCCCGTAGCAGTCATCAAATCCTGTCGGAAAAAGCTTGTTTTTCTGCGAAGTGCCGCAGACGAAAGGGACATACGGAACTGGAAGAGCTTATGCTACGAGAAGTTGAAAGGCGACAGAGAAGGTCAACGCTCAATCCGCTTAAACGACCAATGGCGGCTGGTGTTCGATTTGGACAACTCACGCACTCCCCCAAAGTTGATCATACTATCGGTCGAGGATTATCACTAGGAGGCGATGAAAATGGCTGGAAATGACTGGGCTCCTCACCCCGGGGAGTTTATCAGGGAGGAATTGGCCGCTCGTGGCTGGAATCAGCGCGACTTGGCTTTTATCCTCGGCTGTCCTGAGCAGGCCGTGAACATGATCATTTCCGGTAAGCGCGGGATTAGTCCTGAGATGACGAAAGCATTTGGAGATGCTTTCGATGTATCAGCGGAACTATTTTCTAATCTCCAGCGCGCTTACGATCTGGCACATGCGACTGCGCCCAATCCTGGCATTGCTAAAAGGGCGAGGATTCAGTCCAAATATCCGATTCGGGAAATGATCAAACGCGGATGGCTCGAAGAAACGGACGTTACCCTCTTGGAGATCCAAGTGGCAAAGTTTTTCGAGGTGGATGACATAAACAATGTTCCATACATCGAACATGCCGCAAAGAAAACCGATTACGCGGATATTCTGCCTGAGCAGTTAGCATGGCTTTATAGGGTTCGGCAGATTGCTAAATCAATAACCGTTCCGAAATATTCCGAGAAAGCATTGCAAGACGCCATTCCGAGATTAAAACAATGTCTTGTAGATCCTGAGGAGATAAGACAGGTTCCTCGCTTGCTAGCCGAATGCGGAATTCGTTTTGTCCTTGTAGAAGTGCTGCCTTCTTCAAAAATTGATGGTGTGTGTTCCTGGTTGGACGAATATTCTCCGATCATCGGAATGTCTTTGAGATTAGATCGCATAGACAATTTCTGGTTTGTTCTTCGGCATGAAATCGAACACGTCCTGCGGAGGCATGGTCGAAAGAACGTCGTTATAGATGCGGATATGGACAAACAGGATGGCGCTATTCCAGAGGAAGAACAACTTGCGAATGTAGCAGCTTCTGATTTTTGTGTGCCGAGAGAAGATATGGATTCATTTATTGTCAGGAAAACCCCATTCTTCTCAGAAAAAGATGTTCTTGGGTTTTCAACACTTATGCAGAGGCATCCTGGTGTTGTTGTTGGACAACTCCACGCGAGGACAAAGAAATACGAATTGTTCAGAAAGTTTCTGATCAAAATTCGTTCTTTTGCTTTGCGAGGAGCAACCATAGATGGTTGGGGTCAAGTTTTCCCCGTAACGTTATAGGGAGCAAGGCAATGACGTATACGGAACAAATGCAGGACATTTTCAAGCAATACGAAGAGACAGTAACGCATGAACCTACAAATTTGAGGGTGGTCGGGGTTTGGGCTATGGAGCAGGGGCTCTGGCAACCACATCGCGCAGACATTATTTCGCAGTTTGCGGATGACATGGCTAGAGCTTTGCGCGAAGAATATAGGACGGATGAGGATGGGCGCCGGTACAGATCAAAACATGCTGTTAGAACAAGTGCTGGTGGAATTCAGCGATCATTTTGGGCTGACATTGATACGGCTCCTCGTTCACACATAGAAAAGGCATTTGCTCAGCGCCGACAGCAAATAATCGGAGACTGCTATCAGTTAAAGATGGACGTTGATCATTACAACCAGAAAAACCACTCAGAACAACCGATTCAGATGGTGTTTGATTTCACTACAGATTTGAAGGAGATCGAGGTTCTGGAGGAAATTGGAGCGAAGGTTGCCTAGCTAGACTTTTTCCAACGGGCTTCAGCCGCAAGCTTTGCGATTTCAGACCGTTGCTCTTTGGAGAGTTTTTGCGCCCTGCCTCTTCCACCTTTCAAGCCGCCTCGCCTTCCAAGTGATACAGCGGCAGGGTCTTTCCCTTCGTCGGGGTCTTTATCTTCAACTTCTTCTGTTGCTATCTCTACGATGAGCTTTGCTCTTTGACTAAGGTCGCGGGGTCTTTTTCTCTTCGCCATATCGTCAGTATGGCTCAGCATGGAGGTCAGGTCAAGGGGCTGGATTTTGAAACTGAGACACTACCCAAATCCGGTTCGGGTTGAAGGGCTGTCCGGCCTGCGTTACAATAAGGGTTTAGACAAGGAGATGAGATTCCCATGAAGACCTTGAAGACGGCATTCCTGTTGACGGTGCTCACCCTGCTTTTCGTCGGGATCGGGAAGCTCTTGGGCGGAAACCAGGGGATGGTGATGGCCTTCTTCTTCGCGCTGGCCATGAATTTTTTCACCTACTGGTTCTCGGACAAGATCGTGCTGGCGATGTACCGGGCCCGCCCGGTACATGAGGGGGAAGCCCCGGAGCTGGTGGGAGCGGTCCGGCATTTGGCTCAGCTGGCCAACATGCCGATGCCGAAGGTTTACATCATCCCGACCCAGGTCCCCAACGCCTTTGCCACCGGCCGCTCGCCCAAGCACGCGGCCGTGGCGGCGACCGAGGGGATCCTGAAGGCCTTAAGTCAGGACGAGCTGATTGGCGTGATCGCGCACGAGCTCTCCCACGTGAGAAACCGGGACGTCCTGATCAGCACGATCGCCGCGGTGATGGCCGGCGCCATCTACATGCTGGCCGATATGGCCCGCTGGAGTCTCATGTGGGGCGGCGGCCGCAGCCGGGACCGAAACGCCGGGGCCCTGAACCTGGTCTTGATGATGGTCGTGGCCATCATCGCCCCGATCGCGGCGATGCTGGTTCAGCTGGCCATTTCCAGATCGAGGGAATACCAAGCCGACGAGTCCGGGGCGCGGCTGTGCCGCAAGCCCCTGGCGCTGGCGGAGGCCCTGCGGAAGATCCACGGCATGGCCCAGCGCCAGCCGATGGAGGCCAATCCGGCGACGGCCCACCTGTTCATCGTGAATCCCCTGCGGGCTCAAGGGCTGGCCAACCTCTTTTCCACCCACCCGCCGGTGGAAAGGAGAATCGAGATCCTCGAGGCGCTGGCCCGCCGGCTCTAAGCGCCGGCTCTAAGATTCCGCTTCCCCGCGCTTACCGATACGACCTGGCCGCCAACCTCTTAAGCGGCGTCTTCGAGGGGCTGACGGTCCCCTTTCTGGGGGTTCTGGCCCGCCAAATGGGCGCTCCGATTTGGCAGGTCGGCCTGTTGGCCTCCATTCCGTTTTACGGGCACCTCCTTTCCCTCTTCTGGGCTTCCCGTCAGGTTCATTTCACCTCGCCCCTGGCTTACGTGAGCTTCGCCACGGCCGTGACCCGTGTCCTTTTTCTGGGGATGGCCTGGGTTCAGGGGCCCACCGCTTTTGTCACCTGCGCTTGCCTGGCGCAATTCCTGGGCTCGGTCCATGGGCCCGCCTACACCGAGGTGATCCGCCGGATCTACCCCGAGGAGATCCGGGGCAAGGCAATGGGCTCGGTCCGGATGGCCTCCAGCGTGGCGATGATGCTCTCGGCCTGGATCGGGGGCAAGCTTCTCGACGTTGCCGGTTTCAAGCTGGTGCTGCCGGCGGCCGCGCTGTGCGGCGTGGCGGCGAGCTGGATCTTTTCCCAGACCCCTTACCCCGCCTTGGCGGATTCCGGCCGGCCGGGCGGCACCGGACGGATGAAAGGGATCTTGAGCCTGCCGGCCCTCCTGCGGCAGATGCCTGACCTGCGCCGGTTTGAAACGGGCTTTCTCCTGTTTGGTTTTGGCAACCTCATGATCACGCCGCTCATCCCGGTGCTTCTGGTGGACCGTTTGGGCGTGAGCAACTTCTTTGTGGGCAAGCTCGCCTTTGTGACGGCGCTCACCCGGTTGTTCACCCTTTATTTCTGGGGGAACCGGATAGACCGGCGGGGGGCGCATCAGGCGGCGGTGGAGGCAACCCTTTTGATCGCCCTGGTGCCGATCTGCTATGCCTTGGCCGTTTCACCGGGGCCTCTGGTGCTGGCGGCGGCCATCTCCGGCTGCGCCTTCGCGGGGCTCGAGCTCGCGGTTTTCAGCTCCATGATCGAGATGTCCCCTCCGGGCCGCGACCCTTCCACCACGATGGCGGTTCACCAAACCATGCTGGGGATCCGCGGGGTGACCGCTCCCATGGTGGGGACGCTCCTGCTGGCTAGGGGCTTGGAGCTTCGCTGGATCTTCATCTTATCGGCCTGCCTCGCCGCCGCGGGAGCCTTCCTCGTCCGCCGCTCGCGCAAAACCGCTTTTTGACGCGGGTTTGCCGTCTGTGTTAAACTGATAATCTTCATGCCGAAAACGCCGCTTCCAGATGCCCAGGGCCGGTTTGGCCCCTACGGGGGCCAATTTGTCCCCGAAACCCTGATGTCGGCCTTAAAAGAGCTTGAGCTGGCCTACCGGAAGGCCCGGCGGGACGCCGCGTTCAAGAAAGAGCTGTCCGGGTATTTGGCCCATTACGCCGGGCGGCCCACCCCCTTGTATTTCGCCAAGCGCTTGAGCCAGAAACTGGGCCGAGGTCTGCGGGTCTATTTAAAGAGGGAAGACCTCCTTCACACCGGGGCGCACAAGATCAACAACACCCTGGGCCAGGGGCTGCTCACCCGCCGGATGGGAAAGCCCCGCGTGATCGCCGAAACCGGCGCGGGCCAGCACGGGGTGGCCACGGCCACGGTGGCGGCCCTCTTGGGGCTCAAGTGCGAGATCTACATGGGGTCCACCGACATCGTCCGGCAGCGGCTCAATGTGTTCCGGATGGAGTTGTTGGGGGCGAGGGTGGTCCCGGTGGACAGCGGAACCCGGACCCTGAAGGACGCCTGCAACGAGGCCCTGCGGGATTGGGTGACCAACGTCCGGACGACCCATTACATCCTGGGCTCGGTGGTGGGGCCGCACCCTTTCCCGGCGATCGTGCGCGACTTTCAATCGGTGATCGGCCGGGAGGCCCGGCGGCAGATTCTGCGGGAGACCGGGCGGCTGCCGGATTACGTCGTGGCCTGCGTGGGAGGCGGCTCCAACGCGATGGGGATCTTTCACCCCTTCTTCCGGGACCGGAAGGTCCGGCTGATCGGGGTGGAGGCGGCCGGGCGCGGGCTTTCAAGCGGGGCCCACGCCGCCACCCTGGTCGAGGGAACCGAGGGGGTCCTGCACGGCGCGAAGTCCCTGCTGCTTCAGGATTCGCATGGGCAGATCTCCGGCGCCCATTCGATCGCGGCGGGCCTCGATTACCCCGGGGTGGGCCCCGAACATTCCTACTACAAGAAAACCAAGCGGGCCCGGTACGCCGCGGTGACCGACCGCCAGGCCCTGGCCGGTTTCAAGCTTCTGGCCCAAACCGAGGGGATCCTGCCGGCGCTGGAGCCCTCTCACGCGCTGGGCTACCTGGTGAAGCTGGTTCCCGCCGTAAGGCGCGGGTCGGTCGTGGTGGTGAATCTCTCGGGCCGCGGCGACAAGGACGTCGAGGTGGTGGCGGGGGCCCTATGAACCGGATCGAAGCGGCCTTTGGAAGATTGCGCGGGGAGAGAAGGAAAGCCCTCATCGCGTATCTGACCGTCGGCTTCCCCTCGATGAGGCTGTTGGAACCGCTGGCGGCCTGCCTGCAGGAGGGCGGGGTGGACCTCCTGGAGCTGGGGATCCCTTTCTCGGATCCGCTGGCCGACGGCCCCACCATTCAGGCCGCCAGTCAGAAGGCCCTCTTGAACGGGGTGACCCCGGGCGGGGTGCTGAAATCGGTCGAGCGTCTGCGGGGGCGGGGAATCACCCTGCCGATTGCCCTCATGACCTACTTCAATCCGGTCCTTCGGTACGGGCCGGCGCGCTTCTGCCGCGACGCGGTTTCCGCCGGGGCCGACGGGGTGATCGTCCCGGACCTTCCCCCCGAGGAGGCCGCGGAGCTGATCCGCCCCGCCCGCCGGGAGAATCTCGACACGATCTTTCTGGCCGCCCCCACGAGCCCCCGGGAGAGAATCCGGGGGATCGTCCGGGCCAGCCGCGGCTTCCTCTATTATGTGAGCCTGACCGGGGTGACCGGGGCCCGGGCCCGGCTGCCGGTCTCCCTGACCGATCACGTTCGTCTCATCAAACGGATGACAACCCTGCCGGTGTGCGTCGGTTTTGGAATCTCTCGGCCTGATCAGGTCCGGGCGGTGACCCGGGTGGCCGATGGGGTGATTGTCGGCTCGGCCCTGCTGGCCGCCGTCGGACGGTCGGGCAGGCCGGTGGCGGCGGCGTCCCGATTCATCCGGTCCCTTCGGAGGGCCTGCGGGTGAAGCCGAACCTGTGGGCGATCATCATGGCCGGGGGAAGCGGCGAAAGACTCTGGCCCCTCTCGCGCCGGCGGCATCCCAAGCAGACCCTGCGCCTGGGGTACAAGCGCTCCTTGCTTCAGTTGGCGGCCGACCGCTTGAAAGGGCTGGTGCCGGTTTCCCGGACCGTCGTGGTGACCACCCGGAATCAGGCCCAGCTGGTGCGCCGGCAGATTCCAGGCGTGGCGGGCCGCCGCTTTCTGGTGGAGCCGGCCTCTCGAAACACCGCCGCGGCGGTGGGCCTGGGGACGGTGGCGGTCTTGAAGGAGGACCCCGAGGCGGTGATCCTGGTTCTGCCGGCCGATCATGTGATCAGGCCCACCGCGGAGTTCCACCGGACGGTGAGAAAGGCGGCGCGGCTGGCGGTGGACCGGGACGGTTTGGTCTGCCTGGGGGTCCAGCCCACCTATCCGGCCACCGGTTTCGGCTACATCGAGCCGATGGGCGGCCTGATCTTGCCGGGCGGCTTCCGGGTCAAGCGCTTCATTGAAAAGCCGCAGCTTCCGCAGGCCCAACAGCTCATCAAGGAGCCGGGGATCGTCTGGAACGCCGGCATCTTCTGCTGGCGGGGCCAGGTGATCCTGGCTGCCATCCGCCAGTGGCTGCCCGGGCTCTACCAGGGCCTGGAGGCGATCCAGCGGGTGTGGGGGACGCCGGAGGGAAAGCGGCGCTTGAGCCGGCTTTACCGCCGCCTGCCTACCATCTCCATCGATGTGGGGGTGCTGGAGCGATCCCGGCATGTCTGGATGGTTCCCACCGGATTCGCCTGGGACGATGTCGGCTCCTGGAACTCGCTGGCCTTCCTGCACTCGGCCGATTCGCAAGGGAACATCGTGCTGGGCTCCCACGTGGGAGAGGAAACGGCGGGCTCCATCCTGGTGGCCCGCGAGGGTCACCTCATCGCGACCATCGGCGTCAAGGACCTCATCGTCGTTTCCTCCGATGACGCGACACTGGTCTGCCACAAGGCGCAGGCCCAAGCGGTGCGGAAGATCGTCGCCAGGCTTGCCGCCAACCGCCCGCTAAGGAAATTCCTTTGAGGCCCATTCTCCGCGTCCGCCGGCAGGCCTACCACCGCACCGTGCTGGCCAACGGCCTGCGGATCATCTCGGCCCCCCGCCCGGAGGCGGAGTCGGCGGCCATCGGCCTGTGGATCGCCGCCGGCGGCCGCTATGAGAACCGCCGGATCAACGGGATCTCCCATTTCCTGGAGCACCTCCTCTTCAAGGGAAGCAGGCGCTACTCCTCCCGGACCATCAAGACCGCCATCGAGGGGCGGGGCGGGACGCTGAACGCCTTCACCGATGAGGAATTCACCTGCCTGTGGGCCAAGGTTCAGCCCAAGGAGCTTACACCGGCGGTGGAGGTCCTCTCGGACATGGTCCTTCATCCCCGGCTCTCCCCCAAGGAGATCCGGAAGGAGGCGTCGGTCATCGTGGAGGAGATCCGGATGTACAAGGATCTTCCCATGCAGTCGGTCCACGACCTCTTGAACAGCCTGCTCTGGCCCAGGCACCCCCTGGGCTTCAATCTGACCGGCACCGAGCGGACGGTTTTGAAGCTGCGCCGGGCGGATCTGGCCGGCTACCAGCGCCGGTTTTACTGCCCGCGCAACATCGTGGTGGCCGCCTGCGGCCGGCTGAACCACCGCCAGCTTGTGGAGACGGCCGCCCGGCTGTTCGGGCGGGTCCCGCCCGGCCGCCCGCAGGGTTACGCCAAGGTGCGGGAGGTTCAGCGCAAGGCCCGCTTCCAAATCGAATCCAAGGAGACGGAGCAAACCCACCTATGTTTGGGATTCCGCGCCTTCCCCAGAAACCACCCGCAGGTTCAGGCGCTCAACCTCCTCAACGTGGTCTTGGGCGGCAACATGTCGAGCCGGCTCTTTGAAAGGGTGAGAGAGCGCCGGGGTTTGGCCTACGAGATCGGCTCCCAGGTGAGGCGCTTCAGGGACACGGGGCTTTTCTCGATCTCGGCGGGCGTGGAGCACAAGCACCTCGTCCGGTGCCTGGATCTGATCCTGGAGGAATTGGCCGCGATCCGCCGCAAGAAGGTCACCCCCCAGGAATTCGAGCGGGCCCGGGAGTTCTTCGTGGGCCAGGTCCTTTTTTCCCTGGAGGATACCGTGGACCACATGTGCTGGGTCGGGGAGTGCGAGATGCTTTTAGGCCGCGTGGAGCCGGCGGAGCGCATCCTGCGCCAGGCCGCCCTCGTGACGATCGGCGACCTTCAAGAGGCGGCCCGGAAGGTCCTGCGGCCTGACCGTTTGAGCCTCGCGGTGGTCGGACCGGTCAAGCCACCGGCGGCGGACCGCCTGAAGCGGCTCCTGGAGGCGCGGCGGTGAAGACCCTGGTGGCTCCTTCCATGCTGTCGGCGGACTTCGGGAAGCTGGCCGAGGAGACCCGGAGGGTTGAGCTGGCCGGGGCCGACTGGATTCATCTGGATGTCATGGACGGCCACTTCGTTCCGAATCTCACCGTGGGCCCTGGCGTGGTGAAGGCCCTTCGGCCCGTGACCCGCCTGCCGCTGGATGTGCACCTCATGATCGAGAACCCCGAGCGGTACCTCGAGGTTTTTGTGGAGGCGGGCGCCGACCGGATCACCGTGCACGCCGAGGCCTGCGCCGATCTGGCGCGGACGGTCAAGAAGGTTCGGTCGGCCGGCGCCCAGGTGGGGGTGGCCTTGCGCCCGCGGACCGACTGGAAGGTTCTCTCCGGCTGTCTGGAGGCCATCGACCTGGCGCTCCTGATGACGGTGAACCCCGGCTTCGGGGGCCAGGCCTTCATGCCGGAGGTCCTTCCCAAGATCGAAGCCCTGCGCGAGGTGTTTGACCGCCACATTCAGGTGGACGGCGGCATCAACGACAAGACGGCGGCCCAGACGAGATCGGCCGGAGCCGACGTGATGGTGGCGGGTACCTACCTCTTCCGGGCCGCCGATGTCCGGCAGGCGATCGCCTCGTTGAGAGGCGAGCCATGAACGAGACATCGCCCATTCGATTCGGGACGGACGGCTGGCGGGCGCTGGTGGCCGAGGAGTTCACCTTCCCCAACGTCCGGATCGTCGCCCAGGCGATCGCCCTGTACCTGAAGAGGCACCCGGTCCCCGGCCGCGGGCCCACGGTCCTCGTTGGCTTTGACACCCGGCCCCTGGGTGACCGCTTTGCCGAGGCCGTGGCCGAGGTCCTGGCCGGAAACGGCCTCAAGGTCCTGCTGACCCGCGGGCCCGCGCCCACCCCGGCGGTGAGCTTTGCCATCCGCCATCTCAAGACGATGGGGGGTGTGGTGGTGACGGCCAGCCACAATCCTTTCACCTACAACGGCATCAAGTTCAAGCCTTACTACGCCGGCCCTGCCGAGCCGAAGATGACCCAATGGCTCGAGAGAAACCTCTCGGGCCCGGTTCGCCGGGTGGAGCTTTCGGAGGCGATCCGCGGGGGTTCCATCCGCCTGATCGATCTTAGCCCGTTGTACCTTTCGTTCTTGCGCCGGTACATCTTGTGGCCCATTCTCCGGCAGGCCAGCTTCCGGGTTGCCTACGATTCGATGGAGGGAGCCGGCCAGGACCTCCTGCAGCGGGCGGTCCAAGGAAGCCGCCTGACCATCCTTCCCAGGAAGAAGGGCCCCTCGCCCGTCCCCAGCCGCCACAGGCCCGAGCCGGTGGGCGAGCATCTCGCGGAGCTCTCGCGGCTGGTCCGAAGCGAGCGCTGCCACATCGGGTTGGCCACCGATGGAGACGCGGACCGGGCCGGGGTGGTGGGCCCGGACGGACGGTTCATCTCCTCGCAGGAGACGATGGCGCTTCTGACTTGGCACCTTCTGGCCGACCGCGGCTTAAAAGGGATGGTGGTGACGACCGTCGCCGGCACCAACGTCATGGACGTGATCGCCGGGCATTACCGCGCCCCCTTCCGCCGCACGCCGGTGGGCTTCAAGCACATCGCCCATCTCATCCTGACGGAGGATGTCCTTTTCGGCGGGGAAGAGTCGGGCGGCTTCGGCTTCAAGGGCTGCGTCCCCGAGCGGGACGGCATCCTGGCGGGCCTGTTGATCCTCGAGATGATGGCGATGCGCCGCCAGGGGCTTAACGAGATCCTCCGGGATTTGAGGAGGAGGTTCGGGCGCTGGATCTACCGGCGGGCCGATCTGACCCTTTCCAGGCCGGTGGAGCGGACGCGCCTCTTGGAATGGGCCAAGACCCTCCGGGTGAAATCCAAGTTCGCCGGCAGGCTGAACCTCGCCGAGATCGACACCACCGACGGGGTGAAGCTTTTCCTCGCGGATCGAAGCTGGCTTTTGATGCGCCCCTCCGGCACGGAGCCCCTGCTTCGGATCTACGGCGAGGCCAAGTCAGAAGCCGTCCTGAAAGCCCTCCTTGCCTTTGGCCAGCAAATTGGAAAAAAGCTTGCCGCGTCTTGATGGAGACCTCGCGGATCCGGAATTTCTGCATCATCGCCCACATCGATCACGGCAAGTCCACGCTGGCCGACCGTCTGCTCCTGGCCACCGGCGCCATCACCACCCGTGAATTCAGGGAACAGCTTTTAGACGACATGGACCTGGAGCGCGAGCGGGGCATCACCATCAAGGCCTCGGCCGTCCGGATGGAGTACGCCCACGGGGACAAAAAACATCTGCTCAACCTCATCGATACCCCCGGCCACGTGGATTTCTCCTACGAGGTGGCCAAGTCCCTCCGGGCCTGCGAGGGGGCTGTTTTGGTGGTGGACGCCTCGCAGGGGGTGGAGGCCCAGACGGTGGCCAACCTCTTTCAGGCGCGCGAGCAGGGCCTGGCCATCATCCCGGTCATCAACAAGATTGATCTGGGGCAGTCCGACCCGGACCGGGTCCGCAGGGAGCTGAAGGAAACCCTCGGGGTGGAGGAGGAACCGACCCTGGTCAGCGCCAAGGAGGGCACCGGCGTGGAGGAGCTCATGGAGCGGATCGTCCGGGAGATCCCGCCGCCCGCCGGAACCGCCGAGGCGCCCCTGCAGGCCCTGGTCTTCGATTCCGCCTTCGACGTCTACAAGGGGGTGGTGATCTACGTGCGTCTCATGAACGGCCGGGTGAAATCGGGCGACACCATCTACCTCATGGGGGCCAAGCAGACCCACGAGGTTCAGGAGGCGGGCGTCTTCATGCCCAAATCAAAAGCGGTGGAAAGCCTGTCGGCCGGCGAGGTGGGGTACTTGACCTGCAACATCAAAGACCCCTCGCAGATTCATGCCGGCGAGACGATCACCCTGGTTCGGGAGCCCGCGGCCTCGGCCCTGCCCGGCTACCGGAAGGTGAGGGCCCTGGTCTTCTGCGGGATCTACCCGGTCAACCCGGCCGACTACGACCAGCTCCGGGACGCCATGGGAAAGATGCGGCTCTCCGACGCCTCCTTCACCTTTGAGCCGGAGAACTCCGGCTCCTTCGGAATGGGCTACCGCTGCGGCTTTTTGGGGCTTCTGCACATGGAGATCATCCAGGAGCGCCTGGAGCGGGAGTTCAATCTTTCCCTCATCGCCACGACCCCCAGCGTGGTTTACCGGGTCACCTTGAACGGGGGCGAGACGATGGAGATCGAGAACCCCACGACACTGCCCGAGGCCGGGCGCATCCAGAAGATCGAAGAACCCTTCATCCGGGCCTTTCTGATCACGCCCAGCAGCGCCCTGGGGGCGGTGATGCAGCTGGCCCTGGGCAAGCGCGGCGTTTACAAGTCCACCGAATACCTGGGCACCGAGCGGGCCATGCTGACGTACGAGTTCCCCCTCTCCGAGGTGCTGGTGGACTTTCACGACCGGCTCAAGTCGGCCACCCGCGGCTACGGCTCGATGGATTATGAGTTCATCGGCTACCGCCCCTCGGAGCTCGTGAAGCTGGAGGTTTGGTTGAACGCCGTCCCCTGCGATCCCCTGGCCGTGATCGTCCCCAAGGAGAAGGCCTACCCCAAGGGGAAGGATCTGGTGGCCAAGCTCAAGGAGGTGATCCCGAGACAGCTCTTTGAGGTGGCGATTCAGGCGGCGATCGGCGCTCGCGTGATCGCCCGGGAAACGGTCCGCCCGGTGGGCAAGCACGTCACCGGCAAATGCTACGGCGGCGACATCACCCGCAAGCGCAAGCTCTGGGAGAAGCAGAAGGAAGGCAAGAAGCGCCTCAAGACCTTCGGCAAGGTCCAGCTTCCCCAGGAGGCCTTCATGGCAATTCTGAAAATACAGTCGTGAGAGAATGGGAGAATGAGCGTCCCTTCTAAATCCGTATTCCGGGAATACGCCGAGTCCATCGTCACGGCGGTCCTCCTGGCCCTGGCGGTCAGGACCTTCCTGGTCCAACCGTACAAGATTCCCACCGGCTCGATGATCCCCACCCTGATCGAGGGGGACCGGATCCTGGTGGACAAGGTGACCTTCGGCGTCCGGATCCCCTTCACCCGCTTGCGGCTTCCGGCGATCCGCCAGCCCCAGCGGGGGGACCTGGTGGTCTTCCGCTCGCCCGACGACAACAAAAAGGATTTCATCAAGCGCCTGGCCGCCGTGGGAGGGGATGAGGTGGAGATCCGGGATCTTCGCCTCTGGATAAACGGCAGGCCCCTGACCGACCCGCCCATCTTTCAGGGGATTGCCTACTACAACCGGGGGCCCTACGGCACCGAGAGCAAGCCGGTGAAGGTCCCCGCGGACCATTTCTTCTTCCTGGGGGACAACTCCGCCTCTTCCCGCGACTCCCGCTACTGGGGCTTCTGCCCCAAGGCCAAGGTGATCGGACGCGCCTTCTGCGTCTACTGGCCCCCCCGCCGCGTCCGCGGCCTCAAGTAAACCCGCCGTGAACCTTGGCGGGTCATCGATGGTATACTGAACTCGCGATGCCGCTTTCATCGAAAGAGAAAATCCTGGTTTCTTTGCGCGCCCTGGGGCGGGTCCACCCAGAGATCGAAGCCCTTTACCTGTTTGGCTCTGAAGCGAGTCGGAGGGCGGGGCCTTTGAGCGATCTTGACTTTGCCGTGCTTGCGGACGACGCCCAATTGAGCCCCAAGCGCCGCTTTGATTTCCGGCTGAACCTCTTACGGGAAACGATGGCGATTTGCCGCCGCCCCGATGTGGAGCTGATTTTGCTGAATGAAGCGAACCCCCTCCTGGCCTACGAAGTCGTTTCTGGAGGACGGCTGCTCTACGAGCGGCGTCGTCGAGTCCGGGTGGCTTTTGAGGCAGGGGCGATGTGCGAATATTTGGACCTCAAACCGTTTTATCGCGTCAGCCGCCTGTACCTTAAACGCCAGCTCCTGAAAGAACCTCGCCGTGGTCAATCCTGAAATCATCGTGAGCCGGCTCTCCCGGCTTCGAGAATACATCGGTTACCTAAAACGCCTTCGCCGCCTTTCTTACCAGAAGCTTGCCAACGACCCTTTTCTTCGGGCCAGTTTGGAACGCTACCTTCACCTGGCCATTGAATGCTGTTTGGATATGGGCAATCACCTCATAGCGGATCGGGGCCTGCGCAAAGCCGAGGAGTACCAGGAGATATTTCTCATCCTGGGCGAAGCCAAGATCCTGCCCAAGCCGTTTGCCAAGAGGATTGCTCCGATGGGCGGTTTTCGCAACATCCTCGTCCACGATTACCTCCGCGTGGACCCCAGGAAGGTTTACGCCATCCTTCGTGAGCGCCTGCCTGATTTGGAGCGGTTCGCCAGGCTCATGGCAAAGTTCCTGAATTAAAAGAAGTAAATAGTAACTAAGTTTTAGCTAATAATCTTGATTATCTGGCCCCCTCCAGGTATACTTCTTCTATGAAGGCGCAAATTAGATGAAACGCCCGTTTTTAATCACCCGATTGTTGGCCCTTTGGCTATCCCTGTGCCTCGCCCTGCCCAGTCCCGCCTTCTCTCTCCGCCAGCAGGCCCAGCCGGAAACCTCCGGCCTCGAAGAGCTGGATGAAGCCCTCACGAACTCCGAAAGCTCCGGGCTGGAGGAGGATGAGGCCGGTGTGGAGATGCAGGCCATCAAGGACTGGGCAACGAAGAACCTTTCCCATCTTGGGAGGATGTCCGATGGTGAGGCCAAGGAGCTGGCGGCCGATCCAAGCAATAAAGGGATTATTTCTTTCTTGGAAGGAAGACAGGGCGGCGGCCGGTTATCGAAGAGAATGAGAACCAGGGTAGAAGAGGAACTGGGCCCCTCTCTGCGGGAGATCGCGAAGGGGAAGCAGGTTAAGCCATCGGAGGCCCCCAGCCAGGGGCTTTCTGCGCCGGGGCAAAAGAAATTTTACGAATGGGCGACCACCGGTTTACGGAGGCCCTTGTTCGATTTGATACGGAGTAAAGGGGAGAAGCTCGCCGGCCTGCGCCAGGCCGGAGAAGTCCTGCCGGAAGATCTGCGCCCCGGCTGGAGTGATCTGATGGATCGGATGGCGCAGTGGCTGCCCGGGCGGTTCCCGGATGATCCAAGCCGGCTTCAGGTTGGGGATGCGATGGAGGTTCTCGAATGGCTCAACGACGAGTGGTTTTCGAAACGGGGCATCCTGATTTTGCCCATGGGGAGTCAAGGGGAATCGCTGCTTGATTTCCTAGGCAGGCTCTGTGTGGCGGAGATTGAGAGGCAAGCGCGGTTGGTTTTACCGGACGGGGAAGACCGTTGGAGCGTGCCGGTTTACCACGTTCGCTTCCCCCAGGGCGACAAGGGGATGACGAATCCGGCTTTCATGATGGGAAACGCCGTGGTCGTGCGCCTGGATCGATTTGGAGAATTGGCAAAGACGCCATGGAATGTTTTGAGGGAACGCCGAAATACTCACGCGGAATTGCTTCTTGGGAATCTGCGCCCCTCCGTTTATGAGGCCCGTGCCGCTGTCTATGAAGTCCTGCGAAACCGATATCATTCGCCCGAGGCCTACGAGCCGTTTCTGATTCGATCGGCTGTTTACGAAGAGGTTCGGCACGTTTGGGACCGACACCGATTCTACAAGGCCAGAGGGGAGAGGTGTTGTCCGGTAGTCCCACCGGCGCATTTGAAGGATTTCGCGAGATTCATGGTGCCCGAGGGAAATCCCTTGCGCGGGATGGCCGATGGAGCACCGCCGGAGCTGGGGGAAAACATTGGAGAGACCATCGGCTACGGATTTTTCGAACTTTCCGGAGAAATGACGAGGGCCGCTCTAAGCGAAGACCCGACACCGGTCATCGCCAATTGGTTAAGGCAGATTCGTCTGAAGGATATCAGCGGGTCAAGGGACTGGGTAGAGGAGGGAAACTTTTTAACCGGGTTGTTTGGGATTTGGCTCCTGGCCCGGGAACTTGGCTACACCAATATCGAGATTGGCCCCCAGAACTTCTTGAGCGATGGCTTCATTGATTCGATGGCCGACGTGGCGCGCGAGAAGCTTATCCACGAATCTCCTCGAAACAGCCGTCCTGCGCTGGCAAAGGCTTATCGTAAGATCTTTGGACGCCCGGTGGATGAGGCGCCCCTGTCTTCGCTTGTTGCAGCGCTGGCAGCCGTTGCCCCGGGGTCCGTGAGGGCCGGCCTGGAGGAGGGGGTGGTTCACGAGTTCTTGGAGCAAGCAAGAAAGGTGTTGGGTGAGAACAACCCGGAGTCCGCCCTAGAAACACTGGTGAAGCAGAGAATCTTCGGGGCGGTGGCTGCTTTTGCGGCGGCGGCCTCTGCCGGTTCCAATCAGTGGACAGATCACGAGCTTGCTCTGTTGGCGAAGGTCATTTTACGCTCGCCCATTTTTGACGCAGAGATGTGGGGATTCAATCTGGCTAGGGAAATGGTGGAAGGAAGCTGGGGTGAGAAAATGATAACCCCTGTGCCGGCGCTTCTGGCGGATGTGGATCAGCTTGAGAATGCGATGGGGTTTGTTCGAACGTCGGTCACCTCCCAAGAGTTTCCGGACTCGTACATGGCTTTGGCAGAGAAGGGTTTTCTGCCGGAGTCGATCAACCTCGTTTATCTGGGGATGCGGGCCCTGGAGGTTTTGGTGGAGGCAACGGATGCCAGGAAGACTGTTCAAGAACAGCTTCGCCTGTGGCGCGACGCAGCGGAGAGCACCCTAATCTATTGGCAGCGAAAATATCAGTATAAGCCGGTGGGATTGGATATTCGGGAGGTCCACACTGGCCTTGAGCCGGAGGATACCTTTGTTTGGGAACTGTTGGACGCCCAACCAGGGACCTTTCGAGAGAAACAATGGTTTTTTCAGATGCCCCGGGGAGTTATTCGGGAGTACGTGAGTTTAGATGGCCTGCTTGTCGTTCAATCCAACGGCGCGGACTTCGTGTTGGGCCTTGTCGGGGACAAGGACAAGAAGGTTCAAATTCAAGAATCGTACGATGGCGACCGGATGCTCCGGGTTCTGGATATCAAGTGGGATAAGGTTAAAGCGGAAGTTGAGCTGGCGCCAGGAATAGACCCAAGAAAGCCCGTGGTGGTTGGAATCCGGCACAGCTCCCCTCAATCAAGATTGACGCTTGTCCTGAATTTGAACATCGTCCCTCCCGAGGAAATCGAACAGGCCAACAAGGCCCTTGGATCTATTCCGGTGAAGGCGCGAACGCCCCAGGGAGAAGAGAAGCAGCTTTCGCTGGCACTGGTAGGAGGTTCGCCCCCTGACTGGGCTGTTGAGGGGGCCGGGCTGGAGGAGGTTTCGGCGGAAGAGGTCATCAGGGAGATCGATGAGCTTTTGCGCGGATTGTTTGAATCGGGAAGTCAGATTCAGCTTAAGATCGGCACGCGGAGATCTTATTGGCGCCGGGCGGATCGGGCAGAATCCGAGAGGAAAGGACAATCCCTGCGAGCCAAGATGTCGGTTCTTGCCAGCCGCGCGGATCCTCGGGCCGAAGTTGAGGTGTTGATCGTCTTGGACTTCCTGCGCGGCGCAGCTGGGGATTCCACCGCAATCCGCAAGCCAAATCTTAGGAAGATTTCTCAAGCCTTGTCAGCTCACTTGCAAGGATACGAGTTCAGGGCGGTAGGGGTTACAAGCGGCAGAAGCTCAACGTGGAGGCGATTAGGACCCTCATCCTACAATATCAGGCACCACAGCTTGAAGTTTCGGTTAGCGTCGACCGCCGATGCCGACCTTCGGGTGGAGATAAAGGGCCCCGGTATTCAGGTAAGCGGTTCTCCGGCGTCTGTTGGTGTTGGCCAGGTGTGGCCGGATGTTCTGCCCCCTGCTCCTTTGCCTGCCGTCGGTCCCTCGGCGCAGCGGCCCGGGACCGGGTTGGTCGAGCCAAAAGACTGGTTCGGCTTCACTCGGGCATTTCCAAATCAGGTCGGTGACGTCTTGGGTGAGCTAAGAAGGCAAGGTCTTGGGGATCCCGGTGAGATTCAAGACATCTTATGCCTAAAGGGCAGCCCAGAAACCGTATGGGATGTCCTTGTTTATGTCCGTGGCGACGTTGAGATCGATCGTGCCCTGGCTGAACAAATCGAAGGTAAGGTGTCGGGGGTCAAGTTTCACATACAGTCACTGCCTACCCTGGATGTTCTCAACGATCCAGCCATTGTTTTTCAGCAGGGATGGGACGCGAACAGCGAATGGAAACTTGAGCGGAGAATCCCTGCTCACGTGCACGTCTCACATCTTCCAAGAGAGCTTGGGGACGCGAAGGCAGCCATCAAAAAGATTTCACCGCCGGCCGTTGCGGCGGTTGCTTTGAATGGTCAACTCTTATTGAGGAAGATCGCCTTTCCCATCACAAGCCTAAAAGTTTTTCAGGTGACCTTCGACGACGATGAGGGTAACCGGGTCATCGCCTTTTTCGTGTAAGCCCGCCTGCTGTCTCGTAAGAAAATAGCTCCCGTGGAGTTGAAACCCCCCTGGGGATGGTGTATCTTTAGGGTGGACATTAAAGGAGGTTTAACCTGATGCGAAACAAAGAAACGTTTGCGCTTTTGACTCTTTTGGCAGTCGCGGTGGCCGTTTCCGGGTGCGCCAGAGCGACCCCGACCCAAAAAGGGGCGGTGGTCGGCTCGGCCGTCGGAGCGGGGTTGGGGGCCATCATCGGGCACCAGTCCGGTGAGACGGGTAAGGGAGCCCTGATCGGGGCGGCGGCCGGCGGTTTGGCCGGGGCCCTGCTCGGGGACGCGATGGCCAGCAAGTTCTGCTCGGTCTGCGGGCGGAATTACCTTTCCGGCGACACCTACTGCACCCTGCACAATCCGCCGGTGGCCTTGAGCCTGAAGGGAGCCCCGGCCCAAACGGCCGAGGAGCAGAAGGCCCAGACTGTGCTGCCCAAGTTTTGCCCGACCTGCGGCGACAGCTACCCCGAGAGCGCCGAGTTCTGCGGAAAAGACGGGGCGACCCTGAAGCTGAAGAAAACCTAGAACCGGTTGCGCAAATCCCCGTGGCCGCGCTGGGCTTAAATGCGAGAAGCGCAAGGCGCGAGGAGGAAGCGTATCATGAGGGTCAGGATACGATGACGACGAGCAACGAAGCGATGCGACGCATTTCAGCCCAGCCCTTTTGGGTTGCGGCGGCAGGCGGCCATCTCCTTCGTCACTCCTCCTCGACGTACTGTCATCCAGTACGCCATCGTCGTCGTTCCTCGGATCTGGCCGCCTGGCGCTCGCAACGCGGCTCACGCGGATTTGCGCAACCGGTTCTAATAAGCTTGTGTCCTTAGCCAACAAGCTTTCGCTCTTCAGGATCCTGCTGGTTCCGCTTTTTGTCTTGTGTCTCATTTATTACCGGCCGGCGCAGAGGGAGTACCTTCGTTACCTCGCGCTGGCCCTTTTCGTGGTGGGGGTGGTCACCGACGCGGTGGACGGCTACATCGCCCGGGCCGAGCACCAGGCCACCAAGCTGGGGGCGATCCTGGACCCGGCCGCCGACAAACTGCTCCTGGTGACCGCCTTTCTCTCGTTGAGCCTCATCTCCACCCTTCCGGACTCGATGCGCCTGCCGCCCTGGGTTCCGATTGTGGTTTTAAGCCGGGACCTCATCATCGTCTGCGGGTGGCTGTTGATTGTTTTGGTGACCGGCGATCTGCAGGCGCAGCCCTCGCGGCTGGGCAAGGTGACCACCTTCCTGCAGATGCTGACCATCGTGAGCGTCCTTCTGGTCTGGCCGCTGTCCCGGTACATCCTTTGGACGGCCATGGGTTTCACGGTTCTTTCAGGGGTGGGGTATCTGCGCCGCGGAAACCGAATCCTCAACTTCTCCACCGTCAGCCGGAGCTAGTTTTTCCAGCCTTCCCATCGTTGCCATCATCGGAAGACCCAACGTAGGAAAGTCCACCCTGTTCAACCGCCTGGTGGCGAGACGGCAGGTCCTGGTGGACGCCGCGCCTGGCCTGACCCGCGACCGCCTTTACGGCGAGATCCAGTGGCGGGGCGTCCCTTTTCAGGTGGTGGACACCGGGGGTTTGGAGATCGGGGCCCGCGAGCCGCTGGCCCGGAAGATGATGCTCCAGGTGGAGAAGGCGGTTCAGGAGGCCGATCTTTGCCTCTTTCTTTGCGACGCCCGGGAAGGGATCATGCCCCTGGACCGGAAGGTGGCCGATTGGATCCGCCCCTTCGGGAAGAAGATCCTCCTCGTCGTGAACAAGGTGGACACCGAAACCCAAGCCCCGGCGATCCACGAATTCTCCGCCCTTGGCCTGGGTGAGCCGGTTGGGATCGCCAGCCTCCATGGCCTGGGGGTGGGGGATCTTCTGGACCAGGTGGTGGAGCGGCTTAGCGCTTCGTCATTCCCGCGGAAGCGGGAATCAGATCCTCGCTTTCGCGAGGATGAC
Source organism: Candidatus Omnitrophota bacterium (assembly GCA_016177405.1). Taxonomy (GTDB): domain Bacteria; phylum Omnitrophota; class Gorgyraeia; order 1-14-0-20-64-10; family 1-14-0-20-64-10; genus JACOVG01. The sequence goes on from JACOVG010000020.1 coordinate 43,401, forward strand.
ACCCAAGGGGAGGCGGCTCTCATCCGGGTGGCCCTGGTGGGGCGGCCCAACGTGGGGAAATCTTCCCTCGTGAACCGCCTTTTGAATGAGGAGAGGGTTCTGGTGGACGAGACGCCCGGCACCACCCGGGACCCGGTGGACACTTACCTCACCTTTCAGGGCCGCCGCTTTTGTCTGGTGGATACCGCCGGCATCCGGGCCCGGCGAAAGCTGCAAACAAAAATCGACAAGGTGGCAAGACTCAAGACTTCTCAAACCATTGAACGCTCGGACGTTTGCGTGGGGGTTTTGGACGCCACCCAGGGCATCGTGAACGACGATCTGAAGCTTCTGGATGAGGTGGTCACCCTTGGCCGGGCGCTTGTTCTGGCGGTCAACAAATGGGATCTGGCGAAAAAGGGTTTGACCGAGGAGGAGACCGCTGAAACATTCCATCGAAGGGCGCCCTTCCTCCGTTTCGCGCCGGTGGTGGCGGTCTCCGCCAAGACCGGTTATCAGGTTCCTCAACTTTTGGACCGGGCGGCGTGGGCGGCTTCCCAGGCCAACCGGAAGCTCACCGCGGCCGAGAAGGAAAGGCTCATCGAGGTCCTTCAGAACGACCGCAAGGCGCCGGTTGGGGTCAGGAACATGGGTCTGGTGTGGGCGGCCCAGGTGGGATCGGCCCCGCCGGTTTTTCACTTTGTGGGAAGAATGGCCAGGCCCCTTTCGGATTCCGACCGGGCCTATCTTGAGCGGGTGGTGCGCGGCCTGCTGAAGTGGGAGGGGACGCCCATCAGGATTCGAACCTTAAGGAGAAAAAGATGATCCTGGGGCTTCTGGCCTTGGCCTACCTCACCGGGGCCATCCCCACAGGTCTTCTCGCGGGCAGGCTCTTTAAAAAGGTGGACGTGCGCCAGCACGGCAGCGGCAACGTGGGGGCAACCAATGTTTTCCGGGTGGCGGGCAAGCTGCCCGGGGCGCTTGTCCTGATGGTGGATGTTCTCAAGGGCTGGCTGCCGGTCGTCCTTTTCACCCGGTGGGCCCTGGGGTGGGGCCTTGCCGCTGACGCGGGGAATCTCCCTCTTTTCTTCGGAATCTTGGCGGTCTGCGGCCACATCTGGAATCCCTTCCTCGGCTTCAAGGGGGGCAGGGGGGTGGCCACCAGCCTGGGGCTCCTGTTTGCTTTGGACCCCCGGGTGGCCGGGCTTTCCCTGGCCGTCTGGATTGCGGTCGCGGCCGCGACCCGCTACGTCTCCGTGGCCTCCATCGCCGCGGCCTTTTCGGCTCCTTTCTGGATGACCCTCCTGGGCTTGCCCCTGCTTTGGGTGGCCGGCGGGGCAGGGGTGAGCTTTGCCATCATCCTGCGCCACCGGCCTAACATCGTGCGCCTCCTCCAGGGGGAAGAGCACAAGATTGTTCGTTAATAGTAGTAGCTAATTTAGTCTATATACTTTATTTAGACTTTTAAAAATTAATAGTGTAATATTGGTATTGGGGCAATTTGGCACAACGGCAACCCGTGGAAATCCGGACACGATGAGGTACCGATATACGGCTTTGGCCCTGGACGGCCGCCAGCTTCACGGAGAGATTGACGCCTCTGGAACGGAAGAGGCCGCCACCTGCCTGCAGGAAGCCGGCGTCTATCCCACCCGCATTCTTGCCAGGACTACGCGGAGGCCGCCCCATCCCTCCAGTAGGTTTGACCCCAGTCAGGAAGAGCGAATCTTTCTTCTCGACTCCCTGGTCTTCTTTCTGGAAGCCGGCTTTACCCTGCCCTCGGCCCTTTTGAGACTTTCCTTGAGGGTCCGGAATCCTTCTTTTGCCCGAGAGCTCGAGGGGATCATGAGAGCCATAGAAGGAGGGGGGAGGGTGACAGAGGCGTTCCGGGAAGCGTCTCTTCTGCCGCCCTCCTGGGATTCCATCCTGGCGGTTGGCGAAGTTCAGGGAGACCTTGTCCCTTCGCTTAAGCTTCTGCGCCAGCATGCCATGGAGGACGCCCGTCTGAAGAGCGACCTTGCCTCGACCCTTGTGATGCCAACGGTCCTCTTGGGGTTGGTCGGGATTTGGTTTTTGGTGGTGGCCCATCGGGTGCTTCCCACCCTCGAGACCTTTCTTGGAAGTCTCGCCCTGGACGTATCCGATTTTTCCTCCGTCGTGATCTTGGGGGAGGTGATTCGCCTGATGGCTCCCTGGGTCTTGCCGGCGGCGTGCCTCATCTTCTTCCTCTTAAGAAGGTATGTGGGGGCCGCCGCGGAGACGGAGTTCCTGGACGGTCGGCTCTCCTCCTTGTTCCCGCTGGCGGGGGGTCTGGTATCCCAGGCCCGGCGGGTAGACCTTTTCTCCGGGATCAGGCTGCAGATGGAAGCCGGCATCCCGGTTGTTCGGACCTTTCAGAATCTGGCCGCCTTCTCCCGAAGCCACTGGCGCCGGAAGGGGCTCTTGGGTGTGGCGGGCGAGATTCAGGAGGGGATACCGCTGGCCGAGGCGCTCGAGAGGCATGGACTGATCTCTGCCAACGAACGGGCAATTCTCGCGGCCGGCGAGGCAGGGGGACACCTGACGGAGATGTTCGGCTACCTGCTTTGTCAGACCCAGGAGGGTTTGCGGGAGCAGATCAACCGTTTTGCCATCCTTCTTCGCAGTGTTGTCACCCTTTCCGTCGGTTTTCTGATCGGTTTTATGCTCATTGCCTTTTTGTGGATTCTGGCCTCGACCGCCGGAGGGGCCCTCGACATCGCCCTGGACGGCCAGCCCCCCGCGGCGTTCTGAAGGGTTCTCCTTTCGCTTCTCCTTCGATTTGAGGCGTGGTAAACTAACCAGTTTATGGCCCCTCGTCGGGTTACCGTTTTGGGTGACGGGGGATGGGGGACGTGTCTTGCCATCCTCTTGTCCGGCAAGGGGATCCAAGTTACCTTGTGGGGGGCTTTTCCTGACTACGTCGCCCAAATGGCGAAGAGCCGGGAGAACGTGAAATTCCTCCCCGGGGTGCCGGTTCCCGCGGCCGTCCGGTTGACCGCCGATTTGAAGGAAGCGCTGGCCGGGCCGGACGTTGTTGTCCTGGCGGTCCCTTCCAAGTATTTGAGGAAGGTTCTTGAGCGGGTCAGGCCCGCCTGGACGCCGGGGAAATCGCTGGTCGTCAGCGTGGTCAAGGGGGTCGAGCCGGACAGCCTTCTCACCATGTCGCGGCTCATTCAGAGCCTGCTTCCGGTTGAGAGATTGGCGGTTTTGTCGGGTCCCTCCATCTCTTATGAAGTGGCCCGAGGGGTCCCCACCACGGTGGTCGCCGCCTCCGGCGAGGAGGCGTTGGCCAAGGAGGTCCAGACCCTTTTCTCGACCGAGAGCTTCCGGGTCTACACCGCGGGCGATGTCCTGGGTGTGGAGCTTGGAGGGTCGCTGAAGAACGTGGTGGCGATCGCCTGCGGGGCGGCCGATGGCTTGGGATTCGGAACCAACACCAAGGCGGCGCTCGTGACCCGGGGGCTGGCCGAGATGGCGAGACTGGGTGTGGCGATGGGGGCCAAGGCCCAGACCTTCTCCGGCCTAAGCGGTTTGGGGGATCTGATCACCACCTGCTTCTCGCCCCACAGCCGGAACAGAACCTTGGGAGAGAAGCTGGCCCGGGGGACCTCCCTGAAGGAGGCGACCCAAGGAATGGAGCAGGTGGCCGAAGGGGTCACGACGGCGAAATCGGCCTATGACTTGAGCCGGCGGCACGGAGTCGAGATGCCGATCGCGGCCGCGGTGTACCAGGTCCTGTACGAGGGGAAGTCCCCCAGGGACACGGTCCGGGAGCTGATGCTCCGCGACCCCAAACCGGAATAAAAGGAGACAGCGGTACAAGTGCCCGACTCTGTGGTTCAGAAAAAGATCGAGGAAATGGTTCGGCGGATCGTTGAGCGGTTCCATCCGGACCAGATCGTCCTTTTTGGATCTTACGCCCGGGGGCAGGGTGGGCCGGACAGCGACGTAGACCTCTTGGTCGTCATGCCGATACGGGGGTCCAAGCGAAATATGCAACTTCAAGTGCGGCTTGCTCTCCATGATATTCGCTTGCCAAAAGACGTCATTGTGGTGACCCCTGAACAAGTCGAACGACAGCGGGATATTCCCGGCACGATCGTCCGGCCTGCTTTTCTGGAAGGTAAGGTGTTATATGCTGCCTGATGAGATGACCAAAGTAACTCATCAGTGGATTGATCGGGCGGAGGAAGATCTTCGGACTGCAGAGTATATTTTGATCCTGAAAGAAGATTGCCCGTTTGGAACGGTTTGCTTTCACGCCGAACAGTGCGTGGAGAAATATTTGAAGGCGCTCTTGGTTTTCCAAGGCATCGATTTTCCAAAGACGCATAATATTCCAGAGGTGCTCAATTTGGTACCTGCTTCGATCCGGCCTGCTCTGTCGGCTGAAGAGCAGGAGCGGCTAACCGATTACGCGACGGTTCTTCGCTATCCCGGAGATTGGGAACCCATCACGCGGGAGGATGCGGAGGCAGCGGTCGAGACGGCTCGGAAGGTTCGGGAGGCGGTGCGGCGTCATCTACCAGGAATTGCTCAAGGGTAGCCGCCTATGTCAAAGAACGTGCCCCCGTGGGGCGGTTACAAGCCAGACATACCGACAGCCAGGAAACGAGGCCATCGTTGCGAAGGGGCGCTGCCGGAAGCGGCCTATGGAAAGGCCGTCTCCTATTGCTATGAGGACGTGGAGGGTAAGCTCTGGGTGACCAACGAAGAATACGCCAGCCAAGTGAATTTCTGTCCGTATTATGGATACAAGGCGCATGAGACGTCGAGATGAGTAAAACCGAGAGAGGTAAGACAATAGCAGGAGTTGTTTATCTTGCAGTTGGAATTTTGGTCCTCTTTCTTAGACATGAATCATGGATGCTGAACCTAGCGTTCCTCAGCCCACTGAAAGTCAACCCATGGTGCATTGCTTGGACTAGCATTGGCATTGGAGCCGGACTGATTAATACCCGGCGAACCAAGCCTCCTTCTCCCTGGTGGGTTCACTACTTTTTCTACTATGGATTCGTCCTAGTGGTAGTTTCGCTGGCGTCTTTTGTTGTGTCAAATCTCGTGGGTCATGAAGCTTCAGATACGAAAGCCTTGGACGGACTTGCGGCATTAATAGGTTTGGCAGGAGGATTTGTCGGTCATCGTCTTCACGAGGTTGTTCTGGGGCACCCTGCCAAAGAGTAGTGAGGCAATACGGGGCGTGGCGTAGTTTGGTAGCGCGCTTGCATGGGGTGTATTGACGCATTGGGTTTCACCGAGGGAGAGTTGTTGAACTGCGACCGTTTCGTGGCCTGACTTGAGACCGAAAATCTACCTCAAGACAATCAAGGAGCCGTTCCAAATGCCAGGCCGTAAGGGGTGGCATTTGGACTACCGGCTCGACGGAGAGAGAGAAAGGCCATGCTACCCAACGAAGGAGCTGGCATGGCGGGTTTGGCGGGAGATCACCGACCGTCGAATGAACGCCAGAGTCCAGCGGCATTTAGGCCACTTGACGAAGAAAGATGCGCTTGTCTCCGAGTTCTTTAATCAATTTGTCGAAGCCAAGAGAACGCGCATAAGCCGGTCTGCATGGATCGCTTACCGAACGCACATCCGGCACTTCCTCACATTTTGCGATCAACGCGAGATTAAGCGCCTCTCGCAAATTACGAAAAAGGACGTGGAAGCATTTATGACGTGGCTTCTGGAAGGAGGAGCTGGAAGGGGAGGCCGGAAGCCAAAGCGCGAAACCGTCAATCACGAGCTGGCGGTGGTACGAACCGCACTCAATACGGCGGTGGACGAGTACCTGACTCGGAATCCGACCATCGGAATCAAGAAGCTCAAGCTAACAGACGCCAGGAAACCGAGGGTGCTGAATATGGAGGATCTGACGGGGATCCTAAAGACGGCAGAGGAGCCGTTCAAGACTTACTATTATTCGTATATCACGAGCGGTCTGCGTCGAAATGAACTGGAATATTTAGAGCGTGAGGACATCCAATTTTATCCGAAGCTGATGTTTCGGTTGACCTCTCGCCCTGGGATGGTCGTCAAAGACCAAGAAGATCGCGCAATTCCGCTACCGACTTGGATGGCTCCGATCTTGCGAAGGCATCTAAACGCTCATCCTATTCTCCGGCACCCGTTCCAGCGTCCAGACGGAAAAACTTGGGGGCCTCATCGGATCAGGAAGCGCCTCAAATGGTACGCCAGGAGAGCTAAAGTCCAGAACTGGAGGGACATTCGCGTCCACGACTTGCGCCATACCTACGTTGACCTGCTGGCCCAAAAGGGGGTAGATATTCGCATCATCCAGGCACTCCTCGGCCATAGTCAGGTTGAAACGACAGCGATTTACATGAGGACGAGACCGCCAGTCCACGTTTTTGAGGCGGTGGAGAAGCTCAAGGTATAAAATATTCCAATGATCTATTGGCCGGCTAAGAAGCTCGAATTGCCCTGGGAAGAGAAGCCGCTCACATGGCGCGAGTTGCGAGGGATGATCTTCGTTTTTTCGGTGATGCTCCTGTGGATTTTGGCAATTCTCTATAGAGAGTTCTGTCCAGCGAATTCAAATAATCCAGACGCAAACGCCGCAGATTACGAGGAGAAGTACGGGCGGTAGCTTATTTCAGCCACCGACTGTTGCGGAGTTGCTTGCCGAGCCAGAGGTACTCCCGCCGCAGACCATCGCGGTCGTCCTTCGCTTGGAGCTTCCGGACGCGTTGCATGGACGGCTTGACGGCGCTGTTGTATAGAACCTGGAGCCGGTTCAGCTCAACGCGCTCCTGCGTGGTGAGCGTCCCTCCCGACTTCTTCTCCTGGAGCGGCGTGTACCTGTCGTAAAACTTATTGACCCAGGATTGCGGCTCCTCCGGCATCCGCTGGAACATTGTCCCAACGACAGGAAGGTCTGCCGGCTCCTTGACCGCCTTCCCGCTTGGCAGATTCCGGAAAATGCCGCCGGTGTAGTTCTGGACAAGGTACTCCAATTGCACCGGAGAGATGCGCCCCTCCCGCCCCGTCGTCTCAAAGAGTTGGTTCAGCCCCTTCGAGAGCTGCTTGGCCCACTCTGCGGTATAGGGGCGAACGCGGTACTCTGAAGGAAGATGTTGCGTTCCCTTCGACTCAATTGGCTCGTTCAGGTAGTTCTTATTGCGAGCCACATCCCACAGCGGCCCAATGATGTCCGGCGGCCAGGGGTTTGGGACTTGGGAGAGAGCCAACTCGATCAGGCCGTCATACTGCTCCGGACTCTTGAGGTACTCCGCGTCCAGCACAGCCAGAGGCATCGCCGAGAAGATCACGCCCAAGTCATATGGGATCGGGAGCCGGACGATCTGATCGTCGAACTCGATGTAGATGTTTTTGTATTTCGCCTCCGGAGGGAGGTTCTGATACCATTCCTCGTCTCGGTTGCGATACCAGAAGGCCACCGACGCCAAGGAAATCCAGATCATGCCGCGTAGCGCCGTCCCGACCGGATCGGTTCGCATCTGCCGGTAGAACTTGTTGATGCCCTGGGTGCTGGCGTTGAACGCAAAAACCCCCTGGTTGATCCACTTGCCCCAATTCCCGCTCTTGCTGAAGTTGACCGTTACGTCCTGGGCGTCGTTGAACGCCTGGATGAATTGATCGTTCGGAGACCAATCCGGATGCTCCTTCTTGTACCGCAACATGGACTTCTCCAGCTCGATGATCCTGGGGCCAAGCTCCGGAATATTCACGAGCCGGCGCAGCACGTCAATCGGGTGCTTCACGATCCGGAGCGTCTTGCCGCTCTTGCTGATGTCCTTGAGCAACGCGTCGTCAATGACGGCCATCGTTTGAGCGCGGTCGTAGCCCATCTGCGTCGAGATGTCGCCGCCGGCGGCCTTGAACCGATAGGCCGCTGTCCCTGGTTTGTCAGAATCGCGCAGGTCGAGGATGATCCCTTTCATGGGGTCAATCGGTGTTGCCAGCTTACTTTTTGAGAAGGTGGCATAGGTCAGCGCGTCTCGGACGGGGTTCCGGATCAGTCCAAACGATGGGTTGACGCCGGTGGCCCCCAAGCGCAGCATCCGAGTAAACGCCGAGACCACCTTCATTGCTCCGGCTACCTGCATCGGCTCGACCGCCTGGAGGGAGCGGTAGACCTCCGGATGAATCTCGTAGAGCTTGAGCTTCCCTTGCCGCCAGACGGCCACCACGTTGTCCTTGCCGGTGTAGTTGGCGGTGTGCTGGAACACCGTCAGCAACTCGTCCGCGACGCCTTGCGGGATGTCAGCCCCAAGCTCCTCAAGCTGCTGCTTGATCTGCTCGACCTTGAAGCTCGTCGCCTTCGTCGCCAGCGGAATCTCGTCCACGATCCCGCCGGCCCCCTCCTTCTCGGCCAGGTTGACGATGACATTTGCCAGCCGAATCTTGTGCGAGCGCCGGATCAACTCCGTCGCCGATTGCGCGAAGCTCTCC